>NZ_JAVIIR010000082.1:0-502 GCF_033977325.1 Mesorhizobium vachelliae | reverse complement strand
CGGCAGCACGACGTCGGATTCGCGCGCCATGGTCGATTCGCGCACATTGACGACCGTGCCGATCTTCATGCCGGCCTTGCGGCAATAGCGCAGCGAGGCCAGCGTGTCGGCCGTCTCGCCCGACTGCGAGATGAAGAAGGCCGCATCGTTGGCCGACAGCGGCATCTCGCGATAGCGGAACTCGGAGGCGACATCGATATCCACGGGAAGCCGCGCATAGCGCTCGAACCAGTATTTCGAGATCAGTCCCGCAAGATAGGCGGTGCCGCAGGCCGACAGCGCCAGCCGGCCGATCCTGGCGAAGTCGAACGGCAGGTCGAGCGGCTTCGACTTGCCCGAAACGAAATCCACGTAATGCGCCAGCGTGTGCGAGATCACCTCCGGCTGCTCGTGGATTTCCTTTTCCATGAAATGCCGGCGGTTGCCCTTGTCGACCATGAAACTGGTCGACAGCGACTGCTGGCGCTTGCGGTCGACCTTGTTGCCGTCGATGTCATAAATC
>NZ_JAVIIR010000081.1:0-575 GCF_033977325.1 Mesorhizobium vachelliae | reverse complement strand
GTGGCGGCCTGGCCTCCACGCCGGATGGGTTTCGACCATGCGACGGGGCGGAGGTGTGTGAGCTTTCGGTGACGCCATCTCTGCGCCGCGATCCGGCATCGGAACGCGAAGCAATCGCTTGCCGTCCTTCCCCATGAGACCGCTGCTCGCTTCCAAGACGGATGTTGGTTTCTACGCCATCGTCGGCACGTCGCTCTCCTGGCCCTGCGTTCCTATCGGACGTGGTTTGTCGATGCGACAGGACCGGAGCGTAAGAACTTTCGCTTGCATGATCACCGCGTTCCGGCTCACCGTCAGAACGCAGCGCGCTTTCTTCCTGGCTTTCTTCCTGGCCTTCTTCACCTTCTCGCGCCAAAGGAAAACGGCGCCGCGCCATGCCCGTTCCGCGCAATGCGGAAGCGAAAAGTCGTGGTTGACCAACGGGGACGCGCGCGGACCGGTCCTGCGGGGTATCGTCACCGCGGCCTGCGACGCGGCTGGAGGAAGCTTCGCTAGCCTGCGGCTCGCGGTGCGTCCGCTCGACAATCGAGTTGAACGCGTTTCCACCTTCTGCCGCGGCGTGACCTGATGCGGCG
>NZ_JAVIIR010000080.1:0-586 GCF_033977325.1 Mesorhizobium vachelliae | reverse complement strand
GGTGCAGCCGCAGGCATGGTTGTGGGCGATCTGGCCCTTGACCTTCACCTTCACCGGCTTGCTGGTGCACAGGCAAACCAGCGTGCCGCCGGCAAAGCTCGCGCTTTCCTTCGGCAGGCCATTGTCTATCGAGTGATGCAGTTTTTCCGCCATTCCTACTTCCTCCCATGTTTTTCGGTCATGTCGACCCAGTGTCGATGACCACCTCACTTTCCATGAAGTGCACCTTCAGCAGCCGGTGCACTTCGCTCAAGCTCCTCCTCAAGAACCTGGCATGCACGAAATAGGCGATATCGTCTTTCGCGCGATCGATCTCCTTCAGGTCGATTTCGACGTGCTTGTTGTCCCGAAAACGCCGCCACAGGTCCTCGCCGAAGTTCCGTATCCGATGGATCGTCGACTTATCGGGGTCGATGAAGCAAATTCGGACCTCCTTCACCTAGTAAACCACGACGCTGCGGATCGACTTGCCCTGATGCATGAGGTCAAAGCCCTTGTTGATGTCCTCGAGCTTCAGCGTGTGGGTGATCATCGGGTCGATCTGGATCTTCTTTTCCATGTACCAGTCGACGATCCTGGGCACGTC
>NZ_JAVIIR010000079.1:0-609 GCF_033977325.1 Mesorhizobium vachelliae | reverse complement strand
CTAGGCGCCACGGAATGGCTGAACGATGAGCATATCCAGAGAGATTACGAACTTCTGGCGCAGGAGCTGCAGAGGGAAAATCCAGATCTCGCCGCCCGAACGCGGCTCGTCGACCCGCTGATAGCCCACTACCATCTGCGCCTGGGCTCCGACAATGCCGCGCTCAGGGCTTTCCAGCGCATCGTCTATGATCGCAATGGCAACGACATTGCCGACTTCATGTTCCTGCCTGTCAACGATGCCAGCGCTACCGATCCTGACCGCCGCGGCAGCCACTGGTCGCTGCTTATGGTTGATCGACGCGAGCGGGAAAGGCCGGTTGCCTATCATTACGACTCCGCCGGGCGGCTCAACGCCCAGCCCGCGGCACAGCTCGCACGACGGCTGGGAGCCCACCTGGAGCCCACCCGTATCACCCAGCAGCAGAACGGCTACGATTGCGGCGTCTTTGTGCTTGACGGTACGAGGGCGCTGGTCGGACGACTGGGGCAAAGGCGGCAGCCAGCCAGGCTGCACCTCGACTATCTTGCCGTTGATCGGCAGGCACTGCAAAACCGACTGCGGGGCTGATGTCGGCCTCTGCTGGTCAAAAAGCGATATACCGACCGA
>NZ_JAVIIR010000078.1:0-658 GCF_033977325.1 Mesorhizobium vachelliae | reverse complement strand
TGACCCGACAAAGTCTGGAGCGCAAAGAATGCCACAATCGCGCTCGTACACGACCTAAGAATTCCATGTTTCACTAAAGCCTCAACGGCCGGCTGTTCCCGATTGACTTTCTGGTCCGGCCCGCTCAAGAATGAGCGCGTCCTAAAATAGGGTCAATTCCAGATTTGCAATGGTGTCAACTTGGATCCCCAACCTGAGTGGCGGCTCACAGCACCGCTATCGTGCTTTGGCAGAAGCGATCCGGGATGCAATCCAAGCCGGCGATCTAAGGGCAGGAGACAAGCTGCTGCCTCATCGGGAGATGGCGTGGAAACTTGGCGTCACCGCTGCAACTGTCTCTCGAGCCTATAATGTCGCCGCAGAGTGGGGTCTGGTGTTTTCACGTGTCGGTCACGGGACGCGAGTGCGAGAACCCGGCGATGTTCGCGAACCCATAACCCTTCGCGAGCGAAATGAACGCGGGACCGACAAAATCGGGACGCAGATAGACTTCGGCCTACTTCTTCCAACGCCGTTGCAGGAACACTCGTTGCGACGCCAAGCATTCGAGAATGTTTTCGCGCGCACTGGTCGAGATATTCTGGATCGCTCTTTGTCGGGCTATGCGCCCGACCTTGGATATCTCTCGCATAGAGAAGCAGGCGCCAAGTGGTTGAAA
>NZ_JAVIIR010000077.1:0-673 GCF_033977325.1 Mesorhizobium vachelliae | reverse complement strand
GGCCTGAAGCGGCGATCAGGCCGCCGTTGCGGTGCTTTTTGGCAAGCCTCGTCAGGCGCCGGCGGTGATCCGTCGTGAATGTGAACTATGGATTGCCTCCCTATGATGGCGCGCCGAACGACCTCAACCGCGCAGTGCTGCCATTCGTGGTGGACTGGATCCACACCGCCTATATGCTCGCGCGAAATTTCGGCGGCCTCGACAACCATTGCCGAGACTACTTCGACTACTCGAAACGTGTCGTCCGGCGGGCAAGCCACAAAACTGTCGCACTGTCCGGCCGCTGATTAACGGCTCAGCTTTTGCTACCGAGAGCCAGTATCTCGTGAGCGCGCCGAACCACTGGGGGATCGATCATTTTGCCATTCAACGAGAATGCGGACAGTCCACGCGTGGCGGCGTCATTTTCTGCCGCGACGACCTTATGGGCCCACTCGAGTTCCTGGGCGCTTGGCGGGAAAGCCTCGTTGAATATGGCCACCTGTGTGGGATGGATCGCCAAGGCTCCGGCAAAGCCAAGCCGCCGCGCATGCACTGCAGTTTCACGAAGTTTATCAGTGTCCGACAACTCGCCGATGCTTCCTATGAAGCCTAGCGGGAGCAAGCCGGCTGCACGGGCGGCAAACAGAACAGAAAGGTTTGGCGCCAACAGTAGGTCGAACTCCGGGGCGCC
>NZ_JAVIIR010000076.1:0-770 GCF_033977325.1 Mesorhizobium vachelliae | reverse complement strand
TCCACCGTCACCGACTTCGCCAGATTGCGCGGCTGGTCGACGTCGGTGCCCATGAAGACGGCGGTGAAATAGGCCAGCATCTGGATCGGCAGGGCGTAGATGATCGGCGCGATGATCTCCGGCACGTCGGGCAGGATGATCGTCTCCATCGTCTTGATGCCGGCCTGCGCCGCGCCCTTCTTGTCGGTGATCAGGATGATCTTGCCGCCGCGCGCCGCCACTTCCTGCATGTTCGACACGGTCTTTTCAAAAATGCGGTCATGCGGCGCGATCACGATCACCGGCATGTTCTCGTCGATCAGCGCGATCGGCCCATGCTTCAGCTCGCCGCCGGCATAGCCTTCGGCGTGGATGTAGGAGATCTCCTTGAGCTTCAGCGCCCCTTCCATGGCCAGCGGGAAGTTGGTGTCGCGGCCGAGATAGAGCACATCCTTGTAGCGCGACAGCTCGCGCGAGATGCGTTCGATCTGCTCGTCGAGCTTCAGCACCTGGGTGGCCAAGCGCGGCGCTTCCGAAAGCGCGCGCACCAGCTGCTTTTCCTCCTCGGGCGAGATCGTGCCGCGCGCCACGCCCGCGCGCACCGCAAGCGCGGCCAGCACCGAAAGCTGGCAGGTGAAGGCCTTGGTCGAGGCGACGCCGATCTCCGGACCGGCGAGCGTCGGCAGCACGACGTCGGATTCGCGCGCCATGGTCGATTCGCGCACATTGACGACCGTGCCGATCTTCATGCCGGCCTTGCGGCAATAGCGCAGCGAGGCCAGCGTGTCGGC
>NZ_JAVIIR010000075.1:0-875 GCF_033977325.1 Mesorhizobium vachelliae | reverse complement strand
GGTGGCGAGCTTCGGCACCTTGGGCCGGATCTGGTCGGCCACGGCGCGCCATTGCACGCTTGCGGCCTCTGCCGTCTCCTGGGCGAAGGCGGTGGCGATGAAGGCCGAGACGACGCGGCGGCCGCTCTTGCCGGCATGCGCCAGCACGTTCCTCATGAAGTGGACCCGGCAGCGTTGCCAGGTGGCGCACAGCACCTTCGAGACCGCTGCCTTGATGCCTTCATGAGCGTCGGAGACGACGAGCTTGACCCCGCGCAGGCCGCGCCGGGTGAGCTTGCGCAGGAACTCCGTCCAGATCGGCTCGGCCTCCGAGGTGCCGATCTCCATGCCCAGCACCTCGCGCCGGCCGTCACTGTTGACGCCCACGGCAATGATGACGGCGACCGAGACGATGCGGCCGCCGCGGCGCACCTTGAGGTAGGTGGCATCGATCCAAACATACGGCCAGTCACCTTCGATCGGGCGTTCGAGGAAGGCCTTCACCTTGCCGTCGATCTCTTCGCACAGCCGCGACACCTGGCTCTTGGAAATGCCGCTCATGCCCATCGCCTTAACCAGGTCGTCGACCGAGCGGGTCGAGATGCCTTGGACGTAGGCCTCCTGGATGACGGCCGTCAGCGCCTTCTCGGCCATGCGGCGAGGCTCCAGGAAGCTGGGGAAGTAGGAGCCCTTCCTCAGCTTGGGGATGCGCAGCTCGACCGTTCCGGCCCGCGTCTCCCAGTCGCGCTCGCGATAGCCGTTGCGCTGGGCGGTCCGCAGCGCGCTCTTCTCGCCATAGCCGGCGCCCGTCGCCGTGCCCACCTCCAGCTCCATCAGCCGCTCGGCGGCAAAGCCGATCATCTCGCGCAGGATATCGGCGTCGGGGGTCTTCTCCA
>NZ_JAVIIR010000074.1:0-895 GCF_033977325.1 Mesorhizobium vachelliae | reverse complement strand
CTTCGCGTTCCGATGCCGGATCGCGGCGCAGAGATGGCGTCACCGAAAGCTCACACACCTCCGCCCCGTCGCATGGTCGAAACCCATCCGGCGTGGAGGCCAGGCCGCCACGCCGTGACGATGGAGGCGCGCGCGATAGCCGTTCCGGCTCACGGCGGCAACCGGGCCCTTCGGGTTCCGATGCCGGATCGCGGCGCAGAGATGGCGTCACCGAAAGCTCACACACCTCCGCCTCCTCGCTTGGAAAAACTCCGTCCGGCATGGAGGCCAGGCCGCCACGCAGCGACGATGGGAGCGCGCGCGATAGCCGCCGCATAGGTTCTCAACGGCCTGAAGGGTCGCGGCAGCAACCGGGCGCTTTGCGGGCCGAGGGCGGACCCTCGCGCCAGGCGCAGCGGTCCGGACTTTCCCACGGAGGCGGGCTACCGCCGCATAGACAAACTGCCGATTTGCAAGCGGGACGGCATTCCGAAGCAGCCCGGCAGCGCGTCTCTCGCGCAATGTCGAGTAATCTGTTCAACAATGCCCTCGATGACATTGGTCGAGCTCGGGACATCGTTCAGTTCTCCTGTGCGGTGGTGCGCCACAGCGGCATGCTGCGGGACCAGGAAGAGCAGGCAGCATTCCTGCAAGGAGCCGCTGTCCAATTCACCCGTCACTTTCTGCCAAACTGGGAACAGGACATCCGTGAAGGAGAATCGTTTGGATATGCGACCGTATCCAACGCAGTCAGCCGCGAACTCGGAGGTCAGCCGGGCATGCAGGCCTGCAGGGCCATGGCAGCCAAGGTATCGAGCTCTACCAGCGCCCTCGACGATGTAGATGCTCGCGCGTTGCCGCTCTTGGCATTGTCGTTCGGCCGATATCCCCAACTGGCGGAATGCCGCGACGGCAC
>NZ_JAVIIR010000073.1:0-949 GCF_033977325.1 Mesorhizobium vachelliae | reverse complement strand
GCCGACGGCGGCCGACAACCCGCAGACGGCGATCGTGGACGAGGACGCGCTGGTCAGCGCGGCGAGCGAGGCCGGATCCTACAACGCGACTGCCACAGGTTCGGTGACCGGCCTGTTCAATGCCGGCGCCGACACGCCGCTCACCTACAAGATGACCGGCACCTCCGGACTGCCGACGCTGACGTCTGATGGGGCCGCGGTGGGCTACACCCTGTCGGCCGACGGTTTGACCCTGACCGCCGCGACCGCAACGAAGACCGTGTTCACCCTGACGCTGAATGCGACGACGGGCGCGTACTCTTTCACGCTGTCGGCGCCCATCGACCAGGACAACACCGCTCCCACCACCACCTTCGGGACCGAGAACGCGTTCGGCTTCAACGTCGGCTCGCTCATCCAGGCGACCGACGCCGACGGCAGCAGCGTCGCCGCCAACGCCAACGGGCTGACCCTCACCATCATCGACGACCAGCCGACGGCGGCCGACAACCCGCAGACGGCGATCGTGGACGAGGACGCGCTGGTCAGCGCGGCGAGCGAGGCCGGATCCTACAACGCGACTGCCACAGGTTCCGTGACCGGCCTGTTCAATGCCGGCGCCGACACGCCGCTCACCTACAAGATGACCGGCACCTCCGGACTGCCGACGCTGACGTCTGACGGGGCCGCGGTGGGCTACACCCTGTCGGCCGACGGTTTGACCCTGACCGCCGCGACCGCAACGAAGACCGTGTTCACCCTGACGCTGAATGCGACGACGGGCGCGTACTCCTTCACACTGTCGGCGCCCATCGACCAGGACAACACGGCTCCCACCACCACCTTCGGGGCCGAGAACGCGTTCGGCTTCAACGTCGGCTCGCTCATCCAGGCGACCGACGCCGACGGCAGCAGCGTCGCCGCCAACGCCAACGGGCTCAATCTCACCATCATCGACGACCAGCCGACG
>NZ_JAVIIR010000072.1:0-995 GCF_033977325.1 Mesorhizobium vachelliae | reverse complement strand
TCGGCGGTCCAGGTGAAGGGTTTGGGGTGATCGTTGTGCTCGGCGAGAAAGCGGTTGATGGCGGCTTGGAGATCAACGACCGAATGGAAGACGCCGCGCTTGAGGCGGCGTTTGGCGAGTCTGGCGAAGAAGCCCTCCACTGCGTTGAGCCACGAACACGAGCTCGGTGTGAATTGGAAGGTGAAGCGCTGATGCCGGTCGAGCCACGCGCGCACTTTCGGGTGCTTGTGAGCACCGTAGTTGTCGACGATGACGTGGACGGCCTTGCTGGCCGGCAATTCGGCGTCGATGGCATTGAAGCGAATGAACTCCTGGTGGCGGTGCCGCTGCATGTTGCGACCGATGACGGTGCCGTCGAGCACACTGAGCGCGGCAAAGAGCGTGGTGGTGCCGTGCCGCTTGTAGTCGTGCGTCATGGTGCCCAGCCGTCCCCGCTTCATGGGCAGGCCAGGCTGGGTCCGGTCCAGCGCCTGGATCTGCGATTTTTCATCAACCGACAGCACGATGGCGTGGGCCGGGGGATCGACGTAAAGCCCGACGACATCGTGCAATTTGTGAACGAATTTCGGATCGTTGGAGAGCTTGAACTGCCGCCAGCGGTGGGGCTGAAGCCCGTGCGGCTTCCAGATCCGCCGGACGACGCTGGCGCTGATGTCGGCTATCTCGCCATCATGTCGGCGGTCCAGTACGTCGTCTCGGCGGGCGGGTCTTCGAGCGTGAGCGCCACCACGCGTTCGAAGACATCCGGGCCGAGCGGCGGAATGCGCGAGGGCCGCGTCTTGTCGCGCAGCAGCCCTTCAAAGCCTTCCTCAGCGAAGCGCTCTTGCCAGCGCCAGACGCAGGTCTTGGACTTGCCGGTCCGCCGCATGATTTCGACGGTGCCAACACCATCGGCACTCAACAGCACGATCTCGGCACGCCAGACATACTTCTGCGGATTGTTGCGGTCGCTGATCAGGGCAGTCAGCCGCCGATGATCAGAAGGCGAGACGGTG
>NZ_JAVIIR010000071.1:0-1108 GCF_033977325.1 Mesorhizobium vachelliae | reverse complement strand
TTGGGAGGAGTGCCTCATGAAGACGCGTGCCGCTGTAGCCGTTGGCGCTGGAAAGCCGCTGGAGATCATGGAGGTGGACCTCGAGGGCCCGCGCGAGGGCGAGGTTCTGGTCGAGGTCAAGGCGACCGGCATCTGCCACACCGACGAGTTCACGCTGTCGGGCGCCGATCCGGAAGGCATCTTTCCGGCGATCCTGGGCCATGAGGGTGCCGGCATCGTCGTCGATGTCGGCAAGGGCGTGACCTCGGTCAGGAAGGGCGACCATGTCATCCCGCTCTACACGCCCGAATGCCGGCAGTGCCCGTCGTGCCTGTCGCGCAAGACCAATCTGTGCACCGCCATCCGCGCCACGCAGGGGCAAGGCCTGATGCCCGACGGCACCTCGCGCTTCTCGGTCGGCGGCGAGAAGCTCTTCCACTATATGGGCTGCTCGACCTTTTCCAACTTCACCGTGCTGCCCGAGATCGCGGTCGCCAAGGTCAATCCGGACGCCCCCTTCGACAAGATCTGCTACATCGGCTGCGGGGTGACGACCGGCATCGGCGCCGTCATCAACACCGCCAAGGTCGAGCAAGGGGCCACCGCCGTGGTCTTCGGCCTCGGCGGCATTGGCCTCAACGTCATCCAGGGCCTTCGCCTTGCCGGCGCCGACATGATCATCGGCGTTGACTTGAACAACGACAAGAAGGCCTGGGGCGAGAAGTTCGGCATGACGCATTTCGTCAATCCGAAGGAGATCGACGGCGACATCGTGCCTTATCTGGTCAACCTGACCAAGCGCGGCGCCGACCAGATCGGCGGCGCCGACTACACCTTCGACTGCACCGGCAACACCAAGGTGATGCGCCAGGCCCTGGAGGCCTCGCATCGCGGCTGGGGCAAGTCGGTCATCATCGGCGTTGCCGGCGCCGGCCAGGAGATTTCGACGAGGCCGTTCCAGCTGGTCACCGGCCGCAGCTGGATGGGCACCGCCTTCGGCGGCGCGCGCGGCCGCACCGACGTGCCCAGGATCGTCGACTGGTACATGGAAAAGAAGATCCAGATCGACCCGATGATCACCCACACGCTGAAGCTCGAGGACATCAACAAGGGCTTTGACCTCATGCAT
>NZ_JAVIIR010000070.1:0-1188 GCF_033977325.1 Mesorhizobium vachelliae | reverse complement strand
GGTCGTGTCCCGCTGAGTGGTGTAGCTCGGCGGTGACGAAGCCGCTCGCGAGCGCGCCCCTCAACAGCGCTGAAGCGAGCGAGCGGCGATAGCAGCGGTCATCGATGTTCCCCGGTAGGGTCGGGTTGCTGAGACCAACCTGATTCGAAGGAACCACCGATGACCGACGACATGATGAACCTGCGCGCGCTCGTGGAGAAGACCCCCGACGCCGATATCCTGCGCGAGATGATCGGCTTTGCCGCCGAGCGGCTGATGGAGCTGGAGGTGGGCACGGCGACGGGCGCCGGCTATGGCGAGAAGAACCCGCTGCGGCAGGCCCAGCGCAACGGCTATCGCGAGCGCGACTGGGAGACGCGGGCCGGCACGGTCGAGCTGCGCATCCCCAAGCTGAGGAAGGGCTCTTACTTCCCCTCGTTCCTGGAGCCGCGCCGCATGGCCGAGAAGGCGCTCACCGCGGTGATCCAGGAAGCCTACATCCAGGGCATCTCAACCCGCTCGGTCGATGATCTGGTCAAGGCGATGGGCATGAGCGGCATCTCCAAGAGCCAGGTGTCGCGGCTGTGCGAAGAGATCGACGGCAAGGTGAAGGCTTTCCTCGAACGGCCGATCGAAGGTGACTGGCCGTATGTTTGGATCGATGCGACTTATCTCAAGGTGCGCCGCGGCGGCCGCATCGTCTCGGTCGCCGTCATTATCGCCGTGGGCGTCAACAGTGACGGTCGGCGCGAGGTTCTGGGCATGGAGATCGGCACCTCGGAGGCCGAGCCGATCTGGACGGAGTTCCTGCGCAAGCTCACCCGGCGCGGCCTGCGCGGCGTCAAGCTTGTCGTCTCCGACGCCCATGAGGGCATCAAGGCGGCGGTCTCGAAGGTGCTCTCAGCCACCTGGCAGCGCTGCCGGGTTCATTTCATGAGGAACGTGCTGGCGCATGCCGGCAAGAGCGGCCGCCGCGTCGTCTCGGCCTTCATCGCCACCGCCTTCGCCCAGGAGACGGCCGAGGCCGCAAGCGTGCAATGGCGCGCCGTGGCCGACCAGATCCGGCCCAAGGTGCCGAAGCTCGCCACCGTCATGGATGAGGCCGAGCACGACGTGCTCGCCTACATGACTTTCCCGAAAGAACACCGCGTCAAGCTTCACAGCATCAACCCGATCGAGCGTCTCAACGGCGAGATCAAGCGCAGGACC
>NZ_JAVIIR010000069.1:0-1190 GCF_033977325.1 Mesorhizobium vachelliae | reverse complement strand
AGGCGCCCAGCAGGCCAGCTCGTTTCAAGAGTTTTCCTCAGCTCCGCATACTCCGTTCGAGGGGGCTTGGGATTGGCTCACCACGCAGATGCAGTCCTCCACGCCCTCGTCTGCGAGGTCTCCGTCCTCAGACATCTACCGCGGTCTTGACCCTCTGGTTGATTTGCCCTCCACGCCCTCGTCTGCGAGGTCTCCGTCCTCAGACATCTACCGCGGTCTTGACCCTCTGGTTGATTTGCCCTCCCTCCCCTCGTCTGCGAGGTCTCCGTCATCAGACATCTACCGCGGTCTTGACCCTCTGGTTGATTTGCCCTCCACCCCGCACGAGTTGCGTGACGATGCTCACTATGCACCGGCGTTTCCGAGCACATCGGCGGATGCTCAGATAGCGGCGTTGAATCAGACAGCCTCGTTCCACGGCCACGGTGGGCTAGAGCTCGGCGCCAGGGATTGGCTGAGCGACGAGCATATCGCGGCGGATTACATGCTTCTGATTCAGGATCTGCAGCGGGACAATCCGGATCTCGCCTCCCGGACGCGGCTCGTGGATCCGCTCATAGCCCACTATCATCTGCGCTTGGGCTCCCAGAGCGTGGCCACGCGCGCCTTCCAGCACATTGTCCATGATCACGATGGTAATGACACAGCCGACTTCCTGTTCCTGCCAGTGAGCGATGCCAGTGCTTCGGATCCCAATCGCCGCGGCAGCCATTGGTCGCTGCTGCTCGTTGATCGTCGCGAACGGGCAAGGCCGGCTGCCTATCATTACGATTCCGCCGTGGGATACAACGACGGGCCTGCAGCACTGCTCGCACAACGGCTGGGCGCTCGTCTGGAGCTAGCCCGCATGACCCAGCAGAGCAACGGCTATGATTGCGGTGTCTTTGTGCTGGACGGGACGCGGGCATTGGTTAGGGGCCTGGCGCAAAGAGGACGGTCAGGCGTGCTGCACCTCGACAACCTCGTTGTCGATCGGCTGGCACTGCAAACCCGACTGAGGCGCTGACTGGGGTGGCTGCTGATAGAGCTGGCTGGAGCGGAACTGGGCGACATCAGCACTCCTTATGCGGGGCCCTGACCGAGGGAGCGACGATGACATGCCTCCGCTTGCGAATCGGCCAGCCAGCCGGTCGGCATGCGCGCTCTGGCCTGGATCGGAGGTGGAACATGACGGACATGGACGAGCGGCG
>NZ_JAVIIR010000068.1:0-1265 GCF_033977325.1 Mesorhizobium vachelliae | reverse complement strand
TCGACATGAATTACCAGCGGTTCTTCGAAGATGCGATCGACCAGCTCCATGCCGAGCGTCGCTACCGCGTCTTCGCCGATCTCGAGCGCATGGTGGGCAAGTTCCCGCGCGCCATCTGGCGTTCCAACGGCCGCGCCCAGGAAATCACCGTATGGTGCTCCAACGACTATCTCGGCATGGGCCAGAACGAAGGTGTGATCGCCGCCTTCCAGACCGCGGCCGGCAAGATGGGCTCGGGCGCCGGCGGCACCCGCAACATCTCCGGCACCTCCAACCCGCTGGTCGAGCTGGAGCATGAGCTCGCCGACCTGCATGACAAGGAAGCAGCACTCGTCTTCACCTCCGGCTTCGTCTCCAACGAGGCCTCGATCTCGACCATCGCCAGGCTTTTGCCCAACTGCCTCATCATCTCGGACGAGCTCAACCATGCCTCGATGATCGAGGGCGTGCGCCGCTCGGGCGCCGAAAAGAAGATCTTCCGCCACAACGACGTCGCGCATCTGGAAAGCCTCTTGCAGGCGGCGGGCCGCGAACGCGCCAAGCTGATCGTGTTCGAAAGCGTCTATTCGATGGACGGCGACATCGCGCCGATCAGGCAGATCGTCGAGCTCGCCGAACGCTACAACGCCATGACCTATATCGACGAGGTCCATGCGGTGGGCATGTACGGGCCGCGCGGCGGCGGCATCACCGAGCGCGAAGGCCTGGCCGACCGCATCGACATCATCCAGGGCACCCTTGCCAAGGCCTTCGGCACGCTGGGCGGCTACATCACCGGCACAAGCGCGGTGATCGACGCGGTGCGTTCCTATGCGCCGGGCTTCATCTTCACCACCGCGTTGCCGCCGGCGATCGCGGCCGCCACCACCGCCTCCATCCGGCATCTGAAGCGCTCGCAGGCCGAGCGCGACGCGCAGCAGCGCCAGGCGGCGCGCACCAAGCAGGTGCTTGCCGCGGCCGGGCTGCCGGTGATGGAATCGGCCACCCATATCGTGCCGGTGCTGGTCGGCGACCCCGAGCTTTGCAAGATGGCGAGCGACCGGCTGCTTGGCGTGCACGGCATCTACATCCAGCCGATCAACTATCCGACGGTGCCGCGCGGCACCGAGCGGCTGCGCATCACGCCCACACCCTTCCATTCGGACGCGCTGATCGCCGAGTTGCAGGACGCGCTGGTCGAGACCTGGGATGCGCTGGGCATTCCCTATGCCAACTCCGGCCGTCCCGCCGTCGCCGAGACCGATCGGATCGTTCCGCTGCTGGTG
>NZ_JAVIIR010000067.1:0-1327 GCF_033977325.1 Mesorhizobium vachelliae | reverse complement strand
GGCATAGGCGCTAAGATAGGGATTGCGGCGCGGAATCGGTTGTGATTCTACGCTGGGGATGACACACGAATCGCTTGTTGATGACGGCTGGGCCGAGACGATTGAGTTGCTCGGCGGCGAAGAATTGATCGCAGAAAGTGCTCGCGAGACGAAGGCGTTCCTGCGCCCGCGCGGCATCCGGTCGGCGAGCGATCTGTTGCGCCTGACATTGGCTTACTGCCTTGGCAAGGTGGGCATGCGAGGCGTTGTGGCCTGGGCGGCGGCGAGCGGGATTGCCGACATCTCGGACGTGGCCTTGCTCGGCCGGCTGCGCAATGCAGGGCCATGGCTGCAGCAGTTGATTGGGCATCTTTTGAAGCGCGAGGAAAAAGGGTTGGCTCAAGGCCGGCTGATCCGCATCCTCGATGCGACGGCGGTTGCCAAGGCCGGTGCGCATGAGAAGAAGAACAATGGCCTTTGGCGCATGCACTGCGCCTTCGAGCTTGAGCGCGAGCAGTTCGATTTCCTCGAGATCACCGACCAGAGCGAGGCCGAGTTTATCGATCGCGTGCCGGTGGTGGCGGGCGAGATCCGCATCGGCGACCGCGCCTATCTGCAGGCCGAGCGGATCGCAAAGGTCATGGCGCAAGGCGGCGACGTTGTCGTGCGCGCATCGTGGAAGAATGCGCGATGGCTCGACGCCAACGGCGAGGCGTTCGATCTCATCGGCC
Source organism: Mesorhizobium vachelliae (assembly GCF_033977325.1). Taxonomy (NCBI): domain Bacteria; kingdom Pseudomonadati; phylum Pseudomonadota; class Alphaproteobacteria; order Hyphomicrobiales; family Phyllobacteriaceae; genus Mesorhizobium; species Mesorhizobium vachelliae. The sequence goes on along the minus strand of NZ_JAVIIR010000067.1, from coordinate 617 downwards.
ACCTGGAGAGCCGCCGCGAGGACGTCTTCGAAACGTCTGTGCGGCTGGCCCTCAAGAAGGGCGAGCCTGTGAAGATGCGCCTGATCGCCTTACGCAAATCCGAGGCCGCAGCACAAGAAGCGCGACGCAAAATCACCAAGGAAGCCAAGGCCAAGGGCAACAAGGTTCAACCGCAGACGCTGATTGCGGCCGGCTTCGTGATCCTTGTGACCTCGCTGGACCGGGAGGAGTTTCCCGCCGACACGGTTCTCAAGCTCTATCGCATGCGCTGGCGCATCGAGCTCGCCTTCAAGCGCCTGAAGAGCCTAATCGGGCTGCGAGCGCCTCCCGCCAAAGACTCAAGGATCGCAAAGCCTTGGATTCTTGCCCACTTCCTCATCGCGCTTATGACCGAACCCCTCTCGCAGGAGTTGGGTGTCTCTCCCCCTTGAGCGACGGGCGCCCGCTGTTGTGGCGCGCTACCCGTCAGATCGTCGCTTCCCTGATCGCAGCGATCTTTACCCAGCCGCCATTGGCAGCCCTGCGTCAAAATCTCCATGCCTTGCGACATCGTTGGCGTGAGCCACCACGAAAACGCAAGTTTCAGTCCATGCCAACACTATCTTAGCGCTTATGCC
>NZ_JAVIIR010000066.1:0-1340 GCF_033977325.1 Mesorhizobium vachelliae | reverse complement strand
GGTTGTGTGCGTCAAGTTCAGCAAAAAGGGGCGGCCCTGTTGCTGGTCATGCGGCTTGGCGTAGGGCGAGCTTCTTGTGCTCGCGCAGGTCGTCCATGTTGATGTAGCGATTGGCCTCCATCCAGTTCTCGTTGGTCTCGACGGCGAGCGCCCTGACGAGGCGCAGGCAGCTTTCGGCGTTGGGGAAGATGCGCACGACATAGGTGCGCCGGCGGATTTCCTCGTTGAGGCGTTCGAGCATGTTGGTGGACTTGAGATGCTTGTGGTGCTGGCGCGGCAGGCAAAAGAAGGTCAGCGTGCGCTCGATGGTCTCCTCCACCCACGTCGTCAGCCTTGGATAGCGGCCCGACCATTTGGACAGCCATGCGGCGAGATCGGCTTTGGCCTCGGCGAGATCGCGCCGGTCGTAGAGCCAGCGCAGCTCCTGCAGGCAGTCGTCGGCATGCTTCCTCGGCAGATGATCGAGCGCGTTCCTGAGGAAGTGCACGTAGCAGCGCTGCCAGGCGGCTTCGGGGATCACCTCGCCGATTGCCGCGACGAGGCCGGCATGGTCGTCGGACACGACCAGCTCGACGCCCTTGAGGCCGCGCGCCTTCAGCGAGACGAGAAAGTCTTTCCAGGCCGAACGGCTCTCGCGATTGGCCATCTCCACAGCCAGGATCTGACGCCGCCCGTCCCAGTCGATGCCGACCGCAATCAGCACCGCCTGGCTCGTGACGATGCCGGCCTCGCGCACCTTCTCGTAGCGGGCGTCGAGGATGAGATAGGCAAAGGGCTCTTGAAGCGGCCGCTCGGCAAAGGCCTTCAGGCTCTCGTCCAGCCGCTTGTTGATGGCCGAGATCGACGAGGCGGAGAAGGCATGACCGCACAGCTCCTCGGTGATCGCCTTCACCTTGCGAGTCGACACGCCCTGCACGTACATCTCCGCAAGGGTGGCCACCAAGGCGCGCTCGGAACGCTGGTAGCGCTCGAACAATTCGGTCGAGAAGCGGCCCGCCCGATCCTGCGGAACCCGCAGCTCAAGCTTGCCGACCCGCGTCACAAGCGTGCGGCCGTAATAGCCAGAGCGATAGCCAAGACGCTCCGGCGTGCGCTCGCTCTTCGAAGCGCCCAGCGCCTCGTCCATCTCGGCCTCGAGCACCTCCTGCATCACCGCGCGGATCACCTCGTGCAATCCATCCGGGTTCGAAAGCAGAATGTCTTTGACGGCGGCTATGGCGGATTTATCTTCAGTCTTGGTCATGGTGGCGTTCCTTCGCGGGAATCGGTGACGTGAACAATCACCAGCCTGCCATGACCGCCCTCTCTCGGCGAATTTGCAGAACTCTCAGCACACTACC
>NZ_JAVIIR010000065.1:0-1359 GCF_033977325.1 Mesorhizobium vachelliae | reverse complement strand
TCACGCCGCCATCCTGCCGATCGAGAAATATTCGATGCCGTAGCGGGCGATCACCTTGGGGTCGTAGAGGTTGCGGCCGTCGAAGATGACCGGCGTCGCCAGCGCGTCCTTGAGCGCGTCGAAGGACGGCGCGCGGAAGCTCTTCCATTCGGTGCAGATCAACAGCGCGTCGGCGCCGCGCAGCGCCGCTTCCTTGGTGCCGCACAAAAGCAGATCCTCGCGCAGGCCGTAGATCGCCTGGCACTCCTGCATCGCCTCGGGATCGTAGGCCTGCACCTTGGCGCCGGCCGCCCACAGCGCCTCCATCAGCGTGCGCGACGGCGCCTCGCGCATGTCGTCGGTGTTGGGCTTGAAGGCGAGCCCCCAGACGGCGAACGTCTTGCCCCTGAGCGCGCCCTTGAAATAGTGGCTGACCTTGTCGAACAGGACCGATTTCTGCGCATTGTTGCGCTCCTCGACGGCGCGCAGCAATTTGGCGTCGAACTTGACGCCCTCGGCGGTCTTGATCAGCGCGCGCACGTCCTTGGGGAAGCAGGAGCCGCCATAGCCAAGGCCGGGATAGATGAAGTGGTAGCCGATGCGCGGGTCCGAGCCGATGCCCTTGCGCACCTCCTCGATGTCGGCGCCCAGCTGCTCGGCGAGATTGGCCATCTCGTTCATGAAGCTGATCTTGGTCGCCAGCATGCAGTTGGCGGCGTATTTGGTGAACTCGGCGCTGCGCACATCCATCACGATCATCTTCTCGTGGTTGCGGTTGAACGGCGCGTAGAGCTCGCGCATCACCATCTCGGTGTCCTCGCTGGAGGTGCCGACGATGATGCGGTCCGGCTTCATGCAATCGGCGACCGCCGAGCCCTCCTTGAGGAATTCCGGGTTCGAGGCGACGTCGAAGGCGAGATCCTCGCGGCCGCGCTTCCTCAGCGTTTCGGCGATCCTGGCCTTCACCTTCTCGCAAGTGCCGACCGGCACGGTCGACTTGCCGACGACGATCTTGGGTGCGTCCATCTCGCGGCCGATGGTCTCGGCGACGGCCAGCACATATTTCAGATCGGCCGAGCCATCCTCGCCGGGCGGCGTGCCGACCGCGATCATCTGGATCTGGCCATGCCGGACCGCCGCCGCCGCATCCGTGGTGAAGCGGATGCGGCCGGCCGCGTGGTTTTCCTTGACGAGGCTTTCCAGCCCCGGTTCGAAAATCGGGACCAAACCCTGGTTGAGCCGCTCCACCTTCTTCTCGTCGATATCGACGCACACCACCTCGTGGCCGACCTCGGCAAGCACAGCGGCCTGGACCAGACCGACATAGCCAATCCCAAACACCGTCAAATTCATTTGGTTCTATTTCCTGTCAAAGGCCGG
>NZ_JAVIIR010000064.1:0-1419 GCF_033977325.1 Mesorhizobium vachelliae | reverse complement strand
TTCGGGTTCGCAGGAGCCGCCGATCGCCTGGTATCGCGCCACCATGGGCCGCGCCGGCGAGAGCGTGATGAGCGAGCTCGCCGGATTTGCCGGCACACTCCAGGCCGACGGGTTCACGGGCTACAATCAGCTCTACAGGGGCGACGCCATTCGAGATGCGGCCTGTCTGGCGCATCTGCGTCGCAAGATATTCGACGTTCACGACAGCCAGCCGACCGAGCTCAGCACGACGGCGATGGCGGGTATCCAGGCGATCTACCGGATCGAGGAAGAGATACGGGGGCTTCCGCCCGCCGAGCGATTGGCCGCCCGACGAAGGCGGACCCGACCCCTGGTCCGGGCACTGCGACGACAGCTCATGCGCCAGGCCAACGGTTTGTCGCGCCATGCCGATATCGCCAAGGCCTTCGCCTATGGCACCAAGCGATGGCGCGCGTTCAACCGCTTTCTCTACGATGGCCAGCTCGAGCCCGACAACCTGATCGCGGAGCGCGCGATTCGTGGTTTTACGGTCGGCCGGCGCAATTGGCTTTTCTCGGGCAATTTCGCCGCGGCCGAGCGTTCAGCGGTCGTGCTCAGCATCATCGAGACCTGCAAGCTCTGCGGCGTCGATGCCGAAGCCTACATGGCCGATGTCATCGAGCGCATCCAGAACGACTGGCCAGCCTCGCGCTGGGATGAGCTGATGCCATGGAACTGGGTGCGCCGCCAAGAGATGCCGCTCCCCCTGCCTGATGAGCGCGCTCGATGACATGGCGCTGTCGGACGAGGCGCTCGAGGCCTGGATGGCCGTCAAGACTAACCCCCGCCCGCTGGTGCGGACCATGTCGGCGCTGGATGGCTTCGTAACGGCATCGGTCACCGGGCCGCGGTTCGCGGATCCGCAAGACTGGATGTGCCCGCTCATGGGGTTGCCGCGTGACGTCCTGGCCAAAGGCTCTGCAACCGATCACGCCGTGTTTGCTAGCCTCGCCAGGATCCACAACCGGATCAACGAGACGCTGTTCGATAGGCCACAGGATTATGCGCCCCGCTTCACCACCAAGCCCAGCGGCGGCATCGACCCGCGGCCGTGGTGCCAAGGGTTCTACGCGGCCATCAATCTCAACATCAAACGCTGGAAACGGCTACTCGACCTCAAGAACCCCAACCACGGTCTGCTGCTGCCGATCCTGATCTACTGCGTCGACAAAAAAGGGCGGCCCGTCCTCGGCAAACCCAGGCCGGGACCCGAGACCGCGCACTTTATCGAGCACGAGGCATACAAAGATATCGCCCTCGTCATCCCCGCCCTTCGCGAACTCCACTATGTCACCCGTTATGATAACCCGCAGTGATCGCCCCGGCGCGCCGACTAACGGCTGACCGCCATGCACGCATCACACGACTTCGGGAAAGGTGCCTTGGTGCACCGCTTAC
>NZ_JAVIIR010000063.1:0-1504 GCF_033977325.1 Mesorhizobium vachelliae | reverse complement strand
CAGGCTGTTGAAGAAATCCACTTGCGGGCGATGAAGTCAGCTTCGTCGCCGTTGTGGAAGCAGATTTGGCCGGTGATGGAGCCGTCTTGCTGGATTTCGGCCCAGCCATCACCTTGGACTTCGTCCATTTCATCGTTGCCCTGCCAGGAGAAGGCGACATGATTGCCGTCGGCCCCGCCGAAGATCTGCCCGGTGACGCAGCCGAAGGCGAATTCGCCGGAGCCATCTGCCGCGAACTCGATGTAGGCGGGCTCCATCATGTCGGCATAGTCCTCGACATAATCGGGCATTTCCACAATCCGCCAGCGGCCGGCGATGCTCATGCCGGCGCCGCCAGAAGCTTGGGCAAGCGGACCAGATTGTAGGCCGCCAGGTTCAGGGTGAAGGCCGCGCCCACACGGGCGCATCCTCGCAGCTTGACCTTGGCCATGCCGGCCGACGACTTGATCCAGCCGAACACCTCTTCGATCCGCTTGCGGCAGCGCTGGCTGGCTTCATAGCCCGGATGGCGCTTCGTGCGGCCATCGATCGCCGTCACGCGAGGCTTGCCAGTTTTACTCAGGTGACCGTCGATGGCGATGTGCGGCGTGACGTTGTGCTCGCGCAAATCCTTGACGAACTGGCGCACATCATAGGCTTTGTCGGCCCCGAGCGTGATGCGCCGCCGCGATGGCCGGCGTGCCAACATGGCAAGCGCGGCCTCGCGTTCGGCTTTGCCCGTGGCCTGGGTGACGCCGCCATCCACGACCAGTCCGTGGCGGTTCTCCATCAGCGCATGGCCGATATAGCACAGCTTCGCTGGCTGACCTTCACTCTTCTTGTAGAGCCGCGCCTGCGGATCGCTCGTGCTCTGGTGGGTATCGTTGGAGCGCTTCTCCTTGTGGAAGCCGCGCTCGGCGTTGCGGCCAGCGCCATCCGGATCGTTGTCGCCGCCGTCCTTGCGGCGGAAGCTCTTGAGCGATGCCCAGGCCTCGATCAGCGTCCCGTCCACCGAGAAGTGATCCGATGACAGCAGTCGCTTCACTCTTGGTTGCGCTAGAACCGCGCGCAGAAACTTGGCCGCGATTTCACCTGCCAACAGCCGATCCCGGTTCTTGGTGAAGCTCGAGTGATCCCAAGCCGGCTCGTCAACGCCGAGCCCCACGAACCAGCGGAACAGAAGATCGAACTCCATCCGCTCCATCAACTGGCGCTCCGAGCGAATGCCGTAGAAAGCCTGCAACAGCATCGCACGCAGCAAACGCTCCGGCGCGATCGAGGGCCGGCCGAGCCCGGGCCGATAAAGCACCGCAAAATCGCCGTCCATCTCCGCAAGAGCCGCGTTCACGATCTCACGTATCACCCGAAGCGGATGATCGCGCCGGACCCGCGCCTCAAGGTCCACATAGGAAAACAGTGAACTCGTCCGCTCGTCCAATCCGCGCATCCACGGTCCCCAAATCATCAGGGCACCAGTGAATCACGCTCCCAACAACCGCGCCAGTACTTCTTCAACAGCCTGCTA
>NZ_JAVIIR010000062.1:0-1519 GCF_033977325.1 Mesorhizobium vachelliae | reverse complement strand
GGGGCTAGCGTGCGCACACATTTGCTTCGTTGTGTGGTCAAGTGTGAAGAAGCGCTGTCGGAAAATGGCTTGAAGTGTTTGAATCGTATGTGATTCTGTAGCTGCCATTGTTGATTCAGGAGGTTTCGACGATGGCTTCGTTGCTTGGCTACTTCGGCGACCTGCGCTTGCAAAAAAGGGGAGCATGGTTCTGGAGCGCATGTTTGCGCGTGTCAGCACGGGCATGCGCCGGCTGGCCGACACACGCGCCGAGAAGGTCGCCTTCACGCGCCTGTTCCGCAATCGCCACGTGAGCCCGCAAGAGATCATCCGCACGGCGGCGGCGCGAACCGCCGAAATGGCCGCAGGCCGCCACGTGCTGATCATCGAGGACAGCAGCGAGATCAACTATGAAGCCAAGGCTTCACGCAAGCGCGGCCTCGGTCGTGTCGGCAATGGCGAGGATATCGGGCTGTTCGTGCATCCGGCGTTGGCCGTGGATGCCGTGGACGGCTCGGTCCTTGGCCTTGCAGGCGCCACGATCTGGCGGCGCGAGGCAAAGAAGGCGGATGACTACCAGGCGCTGCCGATCGAAGCCAAGGAAAGCCACAAATGGATCGGCACCGCCAAGGCGGCATGCCAGGCGCTGACCGACACGCCGCAGATGACGGTGATCGGCGACCGCGAGGCCGACATCTACGAAGTGTTTGCAAGGCTGCCCGGCGAGCGCACCCATGTGCTCATCCGCGCTGTACGGGATCGGGCCTTGGGCACGCGGGGCGAGCGCCTGTTCGGCGCGATCGCCAAGACGCCGCAAGCCGGCCGCATCGCCTTTGAGCTGCAGGCACGCCCTGGCCGGCCGGCCCGCACCGTCGAACTGGCCGTTCGCTTCACCGCGGTAAGCTTGCGCCAGCCCCGCCTTGGCGCCGACAGCCGCGATCCACGCGAACTCACACTCAACATGGTGGAAGTGCGTGAGATCGATCCACCTTCGGCTAAGGACGCGGTGATCTGGCGGCTGTTGACCACCCACAGCGTCGAAACGCTCGCCGATGCCTGCCGCATCGTCGACCTCTATCGCTCGCGTTGGATCGTCGAACAGCTGTTCCGGACCGTGAAGTCGCAGGCCATCGATCTGGAGGAAAGCCTCATTGCCGACGGCGACGCGCTCGAACGTCTGGCTGCCACCGCTCTGGTCGTCGCCACCAGGGTCATGCAACTCGTACACGGGCGTGGTTCGCAGGGCCAAAACTTCCAGGCTGCGCGGCTCTTCGATCCCTCCGAGATCACCGTCCTGGAAGCGCTCATCGCCAAGCTCGAAGGCAAGACCCAAAAGCAGAAGAACCCGCACCCCATGCACACGCTCGCCTGGGCCGCCTGGTGTATCGCCAGGCTCGGAGGCTGGAACGGCTACGAAAAGGAACGACCGCCAGGGCCCATCACCTTTACCCACGGCCTCAGACGCTTCAATGCCATCACAGACGGCTTCCTTCTAGCCTCACAAAATCAACCCGAAGCAAATGTGTGCGCACGCTAGCCC
>NZ_JAVIIR010000061.1:0-1664 GCF_033977325.1 Mesorhizobium vachelliae | reverse complement strand
CGTCACATGGCTCATGCTGTGCTGCTAACTACGCTCGTAAGGACGACCTTAAGAGCGCAGCATCGCTACCGTGCCCTGCTCGCGCAAGGCGGCCCTCGCCGGAGGCGTACCATCGTACTGACGCGCTACCGCCGCCACCGTGGACCCGGGCGCGAATGCCGCGGCCAGTATCCGGCACTGGTCCTCTTCACTCCAACGACGACGACGCTCAGGCCCGGTCAATAACGTCACATGGCTCATGCTGTGCTGCTAACTACGCTCGTAAAGGACGACCTTAAGAGCGCAGCCTCGCTACCATGCCATGCTCGCGCAAGGCGGCCCTCGCCGGAGGCGTACAAAGAGCACGGGGTCAGAGAGCTTGTTTCGATCTTCGCGCGATTCTAGATCGAGATAAAACGCACCGGTCTCCTCGCCGATTTCCAAAGCGAGGGTGGTCTTGCCGACCTGTCTTGGGGTCAAATTGAGGCTAGCCTGTTCCTCAGATAAGGAACAGGCAATGACGCGATCCAGATTTTCTGACGAAATTTTGATGGAGCACCACGCGGGACTCTCGGCGCGCTTGCGAGATATGTCGTGGGATTTGACTCCTCATGCCCTTCCCAAGCGCTGTTAGATCAGTAGCGGGTCGCGCCTGAAGGCGAGTATGTCGACATAAGGTCAGCGACGATATCAAGACCTCGCAGCACCTCGCCTTCGGTCGTTGGTGTACTAAGCGCCAGCCGTATGGCTTGAGGCGCACCAGCACGGCCGACCGTGAACCGATCGGCCTCGATGCAAACAACCGATGACCGCCGCGCGGCGCTGACGAACTCACCTGCTCGCCAAGGTTCCGGAAGATGAATGAAGACAAACGGAGCAGGCCGCAATTCTTCGCCTATGCGGTCGCCAATGATCGATCGCGCCAAGGACCATCGCCGGGCAATCTCGTCGCGTTGCCAGGCGCACAACCGATCAAGGAGACCTTTTCGGATCCATTCTGCCGCGATCTCACCTTGTAAAAATGCGCCTCCGAGCGTCAGCGCGTGTTTCACGCCCTCAAGCCCTTGCGTGTGCGCAGGGGGGCATCGCATGAAGCAAACTCTCATCGCTGGCCCGGTACATTTTGACAAGCTCGCTAGGTAAAACGTGCGCTCGGGAGCAATGGATGCAATGGCCGGTGGCCGAGTGTCTTTTTCAATAAGGGCGGAGAACGGATCGTTCTCTATGATGAGCAGGTCAGACCGTTGTGCGACCTGAGCGATGGCATGGCGCCGCTCGGTTGTTAACACTACCCCGGTTGGATTTTGCAAGTTAGGACACAGGAAGAGCAATTTGGCGCCCGACCTGGCGGCCTTATGCTCGATTGCCTCTGGCGAGACACCCTGCGCATCCAATTGAAGAGGAACCATTTGGTGGTTGCGAAGCCGCAGCAGGTGCGAAAGCCCCAGATAGGTAGGGTCTTCAACGAAAACCGGATCGCCGGGCTGCGTGAACATCGATAGTAAAAGCAAGATGGCTTCTTGAGCACCGCGAGTTACAATAACGTCCCGTGCGTCGGACTCAACGCCAAGGAATTTCAACCACTTGGCGCCTGCTTCTCTATGCGAGAGATATCCAAGGTCGGGCGCATAGCCCGACAAAGAGCGATCCAGAATATCTCGACCAGTGCGCGCGAAAACATTCTC
>NZ_JAVIIR010000060.1:0-1764 GCF_033977325.1 Mesorhizobium vachelliae | reverse complement strand
CAAGGTATCGAGCTCTACCAGCGCCCTCGACGATGTAGATGCTCGCGCGTTGCCGCTCTTGGCATTGTCGTTCGGCCGATATCCCCAACTGGCGGAATGCCGCGACGGCACGGTCAGGATCGGCGAATTCTGCAGCGACAACCCAGCAGCGCTTCGCCAGCTCGACGCTCGAAACCTCTCGCTGCTGGTGAACGGCTTCAGCAAGTGGCCTGACCAGCCAGGGTGTGGCGAGGGCACTTTCGCAGTTGCTGGTGAGGTTCTTCGCCGCGCCCACACGCAAGGGTTTTCCAAATTCAATCCGCAGAGCTTGACCAACCTGGTCAATGGTTTCAGCAAATGGCCGAACCAGGCGGAGTGTCGGGAGGCCACCAGCGCTATCGGCACCGAGGTGACGTACCTCGCAGGCCGAGCCAATCGGCTTTCCGATTTTGTACCGCAGGACCTGGCGAACCTGGTGAACGGTTTCAGCAAGTGGCCGGAACAGGAAAGCACGCGCGAAGCAACGATCGCCATCGGCTCTGAGATCAGTCGCGAGGCCAACCGACTCGGTCGCTTTCCTGAGCAGGAGCTGGCCACTTTGGTGAACGGTTTCAGCAAGTGGCCGCAAGAGCCAGGCATACGTCAGGCTGCGGTCGCCATCGCAGGGGACATTGCGTCCGGCGTCGGCAAGCCCGGCGGATTTACTCATCAGCACCTGGCGATACTGGTGAATGGTTTCAGCAAGTGGCCCGAAGAACTCAATATGCGCCAGGCAGCAGTCACCGTCGGTGGGGAGGTCGTTGCGCGCGCCAGGGAGCTGGGTGGGTTCACGGATCAACACCTGGCCAATCTGGTGAATGGTTTCAGCAAGTGGCCGGAACAGGAGAAGACGCGCGAAGCGGCCGTCGCCATCGCCTCTGAGGTCAGCTGCGACGCCAACCGATTGCGCGGTTTTCCTGGTCAGGAGCTGGCCTATCTGATCAATGGCTTCAGCAAGTGGCCGCAAGAGCCAGGCATGCGCCAAGCTGCGGTCGCCATCGCCGGGGAGATCGCCTCCCGCGCCGACAAAATCAAGGGGTTTACCCATCAGCAGCTGGCCATACTGGTGAACGGTTTCAGCAAATGGCCCGAACAGGAGAAGACGCGCGAAGCCACAGCCGCAGTTGCCCGCGAGATTCTCCGCCGCACCAGTCACCTCCGTGGATTTACTGACCAACATGTGGCGAACCTGGTGAACGGATTCAGCAAGTGGCCCGAGGAGCCTGAAGTGCGCCAAGCTGCAGTGGGCCTCGCCGAGGAGATCGTGTCCCGCGCCGGCCAACTCGCCGGATTCGCCGATCAACACCTGGCGAATTTGGTGAACGGTTTCAGCAAATGGCCCGAACAGGAGAAGACGCGCGAAGCCACGGCCGCAGTTGCCTGCGAGATTCTCCGCCGCACCAGTCACCTCCGTGGATTTACTGACCAACATGTGGCGAACCTGGTGAACGGATTCAGCAAGTGGCCCGAGGAGCCTGAAGTGCGCCAAGCTGCAGTGGGCCTCGCCGAGGAGATCGTGTCCCGCGCCGGCCAACTCGCCGGATTTGCCGATCAACACCTGGTGACCTTGGTGAATGGTTTCAGCAAATGGCCGGATCAGCAGAAGATGCGCGAGGCTACGGTCACCATTGGCAGGGAGGTCCTTCGCCGCGCCGATCGCCCGGATGTCGGGCTCTCCGATTTTACTGCTCAAGGCTTGGCGATCCTGGTGAACGGCTTCGGCAAGTGGACGCAAGAGCCGGTGTG
>NZ_JAVIIR010000059.1:0-1779 GCF_033977325.1 Mesorhizobium vachelliae | reverse complement strand
CAAGGTATCGAGCTCTACCAGCGCCCTCGACGATGTAGATGCTCGCGCGTTGCCGCTCTTGGCATTGTCGTTCGGCCGATATCCCCAACTGGCGGAATGCCGCGACGGCACAATCAGGATCGGCGAATTCTGCAGCGACAACCCAGCAGTGCTTCGCCAGCTCGACGCTCGAAACCTCTCGCTGCTGGTGAACGGCTTCAGCAAGTGGCCTGACCAGCCAGGTTGTGGCGAGGGCACTTTCGCAGTCGCTGGTGAGGTTCTTCGCCGCGCTGAGACGGAGGGATTATCCAAATTCAATCCGCAGAACCTGACCAATCTGGTCAATGGCTTCAGCAAATGGCCGAAACAAGCGGAGTGTCGGGAGGCCACCAGCGCTATCGGCACCGAGGTGACGTACCTCGCAGGCCGAGCCAATCGGCTTTCCGATTTCGAACCGCAGGGCCTGGCGAACCTGGTGAACGGTTTCAGCAAATGGCCGAGCCAGGCGAAGTGTCGGAAAGCCACTAGCGCTATCGGCACCGAGGTGACGCGCCTTGCAGGCCGAGCCAAGCGGCTCTCCGATTTTAGCCCGCAGGGCCTGTCGAACCTGGTCAATGGCTTCGGCAAGTACCCGGAAGAACAGGATTTGCGCCAAGCTGTGGCGGATATCGCCGCCGAGATCGTTGGCCGCGCCGGCAAGCTCAATAGATTTCCACATCAAGAGTTGGCCAATCTGGTGAACGGGTTCGGCAAATGGCCCGAAGAATTCGACATGCGCCATGCTACCGTTGCCATCGCCGGCGAGATCGTTGCGCGTGCCAAAGAGCTCGGCGGATTCACTGATCAACATCTAGCGAACCTGGCGAACGGTTTCAGCAAGTGGCCCGAACAGACGCGCGAGGCGACGGTTTCCATTGCGGGCGAGGTCGTTACCCGAGCCGGCGAGCTCAACAGATTTGGGTATCAAGAGTTGGCCAACCTGGTGAACGGTTTCAGCAAGTGGCCTGACCAGCAGAAGACGAGCGAGGCGACCATTGCCATCGCCGGCGAGGTCGTTGCCCGAGCCGGAAAGCTCAAGGGATTTGCGAATCAAGAGTTGGCCAATCTGGTGAACGGTTTCAGCAAGTGGCCGGACCAGGCAAGCACTCGCGAGGCGATGATCGCCATCGCCTCTGAGGTCAGTCGCGCCGCCAACCGATTGCGCGGGTTTCCTGGTCAGGAGCTGGCCTATCTGATCAATGGCTTCAGCAAGTGGCCGCAAGAGCCAGGCATGCGCCAGGCGGCGGTCGCCATCGCCGGGGAGATCGCCTCCCGTGCCGACAAAATCAAGGGATTTACCCATCAGCAGCTGGCCATACTGGTGAACGGTTTCAGCAAGTGGCCGCAGGAGGAGCGAAATCGGCAGGCCACGGCCGCCATCGGCGGGGAGGTCCTTCGCCGCGCCGATCACCCAAATGTCGGGCTCTCCGACTTTGCTCCGCTGAGCCTGGCCAATTTGGTGAATGGCTTCAGCAAATGGCCGCAAGAGACAGGCATGCGCCAGGCTGCAGTTGCCATGGCTGGGGAGATCGCCTCCCGTGCCGACAAAATCAAGGGATTTACCCATCAGCAGCTGGCCATACTGGTGAACGGTTTCAGCAAGTGGCCGCAAGAGGAGCGCAATCGGCAGGCCACGGTCGCCATTGGCGAGGAGGTCCTTCGCCGCGCCGATCGCCCGGATGTCGGGCTCTCCGATTTTACTGCTCAAGGCTTGGCGATCCTGGTGAACGGCTTCGGCAAGTGGACGCAAGAGCCGGTGTG
>NZ_JAVIIR010000058.1:0-2049 GCF_033977325.1 Mesorhizobium vachelliae | reverse complement strand
TCGCAAGCAAACGCTTGCTCGTAGTCGCAAGCAAACGCTTGCTCGTTGGTGACGCGGGGTGGAGCAGCCCGGTAGCTCGTCAGGCTCATAACCTGAAGGTCACAGGTTCAAATCCTGTCCCCGCAACCAAACAACAAAAAAGCCCGCATCAAGCGGGCTCTTTTGTTGTTTGGCCCTGCGCTTCTTTCCAACTCGACTCGGCGGAGCTTTGCAGCGATGGTCGCTCGGCGCCCGAGCGCCATACATTCGGCCGCGGCGCTGACGTAAGAGGAGTGGAAGATGCGGCAGGCGCTGATCGTATGGGGCGGCTGGGAGGGCCACGAACCCGAAGCCGGCGCTCGTGTCGTCAAGGCGATGCTCGAGGAAGAAGGCTTTGCCGTGCGTGTCGAGAACACGACCGCAGTCTTCGCCGACCCGGCGATCGCCGAGCTCAGCCTCATCGTGCCGATCTACACGATGTCCAAGCTCACCAAAGTGGAAGAAGCCAACCTGACGAAAGCGGTCGAAAACGGCGTCGGCCTTGGCGGCTATCATGGAGGCATGGGCGACGCGTTTCGCGAGTCGCCCGACTATCAGTTCATGTGCGGCGGGCAATGGGTCGCGCATCCGGGCAACATCATCGACTATAATGTAAAGGTGACGCGGCGCGACGACCCGGTCATGCAAGGCATCGACGATTTCCCCTACCGCTCCGAACAATATTACATGCATGTCGACCCGTCGAACGAAGTGCTGGCGACGACCACCTTCTCCGGCGAATATGCGCCGTGGATCGACGGCGTCGTCATGCCGGTGGTGTGGAAGCGTAGACACGGCAAGGGGCGGGTGTTCTATTCCTCACTGGGTCATGTGGCCGCGGAGTTCGAGGTGCCGCAGATGCGCACCATCCTGCGCCGCGGGCTGGCGTGGGCCGCGCGCTGAAGCGGCGGGGTACACCCGGCTAAAGCGCGCCGCGATCCTCGATCGGGCGTCGGCGTTGATCGACATTTCGATTGCTGCCCGACTCGGTGGTGCCTTCCACCGAATCGCAAAGGATGAAGTGCGTCCGAATCAATCAAGGCTGTCAGTTTTTGCTATCTATTGCTATGCTTCGCGCTTGGCTCCATATTTTTCCGGGAGACTCCGATGCCTAACTACGCTTTGAGCGACCACTATGAGCGCTTCATCAAGAGGCAGCTCGAATCGGGCCGCTACAACAATGCCAGCGAGGTCGTTCGCGCGGGCCTGCGTATGCTCGAGGATTTTGAGGCAGAGCGGGAGAAATGGCTGCGCGAGGAGATCCCATCGCGCATGGCCGAGCTTCAGCAGGATCCGGCAAAGGGAGTCCCGGCTGAAACGGTGTTTTCCCGGCTGGAGGCCCGTCATCGCGCGAGGCAGGCGAAAGCCAAGTAGGGGATGGAATACCGGATTGTCTTCCACGCGAAGGCGGAAGCCGAACTCCAGCAACTCTATGAGGATATAGCCGACCGTGCGTCGCCGGCGATTGCATGGAATTTTGTCGTGGGCATTCGCGATCATTGCCTGGGCTTGTCGACTTTTCCACAGCGCGGCACTGAGCGGGTGGAGATCATGCCGGGGCTGCGGATCATCGGTTATCGTCGCGCGGTCAGTATCGTTTTCGCTGTCGATGGCGAGCGCGTGCTGATCCTGGGCATCTTCTACGCAGGCAGGAACATCACGCCCGAATTGCTCGAAGAACGGCTCTAAATCGAGGTTCGGTCGGGCGCCGCAGTCGACATTCGGCTAAGCGCTGCAGGCGATTTTTGGGTTGAACGCATCCGTCCGGCGGAATGGTTGTGGCTGCTATCGCCCGGAATGGCTGGCAACGGATCGCCGGCTAAAATTCAACCAAGCCAGCTTACCATTTTCCCTCCGTGGATATCTCTACGAGAAATCGAAAAAAGAGCGATCTTGGCTGTTGACAGTTCGATCGGGTGGCGACTATATACGGCCCACGAACGAGGGCGGTGCGCCGCTGGCGGCAGAGAAGTTCGCTTCTAGGTTTGCCCTCTGAAGAATTCAAGAGAGCCGCGTGAGCGACACTCGGAC
>NZ_JAVIIR010000057.1:0-2072 GCF_033977325.1 Mesorhizobium vachelliae | reverse complement strand
CCATGGTGGCGCGATACCAGGCGATCGGCGGCTCCTGCGAACCCGAATTGCGGTCGTCGGCGACGTAAACCCAGAGCGCGCCCTTGTGCGTCGTGCCGGTGCCGGGCGCCAGGATCGGAAGCCGCGTGTCGTCGGTGTGTAGCTTGGTGCGGGTACGGCCGATCTCACGGATGCGATTGTAGATCGGATCGAGCAAGGCGGCGGCATAGCCGGCGCTGCGCGCCAGCGTGGATCGCTCGATCTCGACGCCCTTGGCGGCCATCATCTGGATTTGGCGATAGTAGGGCAGATGATAACCCCACTTCGCCATCATGATATGGGCGAGCGCGGCGTAGCTGAGTTTGCCGCGTGCAATGGCCTTGGCGGGTGCCGGGGCCTGAATGATCTTATCGCACGTCCGGCAGCTGTACTTGGGTCGAACGGTCTCGATGACCTGCCAGGCCTGGGCGACCAGATAGCATCTCATCGCTATCTTCGCCCATGGCGCGCAGAGCGCCGCCGCAGCCCGGGCAGCACGCACAAGACGGCTCGCGAAGGATCCGCTTGCGCGGCAGGTTCGGATTGAGCTTGCGCACCGGCAGCACCCGGACCTTATCGGTGTCGGAGACGATGGCCAGCTCGACCTCGGGCGCGCCGGCGGCGAAATCGGTCTCGAGATCTTCGAGTTCGAGCAGCATCTGACCGAGCTTCTCGGACGAGCGGCCGAAGGCCTTGCGGTTGAAGCGATCGATCCGCAGCTGCAGGCGCTGAATGCGAAGTGCGGCCTCGGCGCGCTCTCTGCGCAGCTGTTCATCGCGTTCGGCGATGGCGATGTCGCGGGCAGCAACGGCCGCTTCCAGAAGCGCGATCCGGGCGAGGAAATCAGCGGTTGAGGGAGCTTGTTCCGACACCCAAATTGCATACCCGAAAGAGCTCCTTCAAGGAAGCAAAATCGACACAAAATCAATGAGAAACGAGCAAAGTTAGCCAGCCACACGCGGCCGATAAGTCTTGCTCGGCCGGCGCCAGTCGATCCCTTCCAGAAGCAGCGAAAGCTGCGCCTTGGTGAGCGAAACGGCGACCTGATCCTTTGTGGTTGGCCAGGCAAAACAGCCGTCGGTAAGCCGCTTTGTGAATAGGCAGAACCCCTGGTCGTCATGCGCCAAAATCTTGATGATATGGCCCTTGTGTCCACGGAAGCAGAAGATCGCGCCCATGTGCGGGTCGAGCGAGAGCACCTGCTGCACCATTCGCGCCAGGCTGTTGATCCCGCGGCGCATGTCGGTCGCGCCGCAGCACAGATAAATCCGGTCGGTCGGCACCACCGTGATCACCTGCTCAACTCCGCCAGGACGATGCGCAGCGCTGTCGGATCGGCGGTCCCATCGATCCGCAATCGCGCACCGTTCGCAAAGGCCACGACGATCCTGCCGGCCGGGCCCGGGCAATCGGCGGCGGCGCGTTCGACCTCGGGCAGATCGTTCACCTCGATCCGCGCGAAGGTCGCCACCGCCTGGTCGACATCGACGTCGCCGGCCATCTGCTTGCGCCACGCATAGAGCTGCGAAGGAGCTACGCCAAACGCTTGCGCGACCTCGGTCACCGACGATCCCGCCGCGCTCGCAAGGTCGACCAACGCGCGCTTCTCCGCGCAACTCCACAGCCTCCGTTGCCGTACGCGGCCGGGCATCGTTGCACCATCTTCAGCCGCTGCGGTGCTGCCGATCTCGGCGACAACATCGCCCTTTGCATGTTCCAATGTCATGGCGCGAAAGCTCCATGTTCATCGGCCTATTGCAAGGTGCCTTGGTGCACCGCTTACAAAACAACCGCGAGTGCTATCATTGCAGTAGCAACCATCCGTCGCTCTGCCGCTCCTTGTCGCTTGATGCTGAAGTGGCCGGCGTGTCGGCCGACGGGTCTGTCTCGGCGACGCTTCAGGCGCATTTCGATCGTTGCGAAGATGCTGGCGCGCCTGCAGGGTACGCCTCCGGCGAGGGCCGCCTTGCGCGAGCAGGGCACGGTAGCGATGCTGCGCTCTTAAGGTCGTCCTTACGAGCGTAGTTAGCAGCACAGCATGAGCCATGTGACGT
>NZ_JAVIIR010000056.1:0-2130 GCF_033977325.1 Mesorhizobium vachelliae | reverse complement strand
TCACGGAGCCGCCGGCGAACCACGCTGTAAAGCTTGTCGAGCTTGCGATAGGGTGCGCGCGTGCGCTGGAAGATTTCTCTGGCGTCCGTCATGGGCCGCCCGGAACGCAGATAGGCGAGCACCGCTTCGCCGACCAGCTCCATCAGTGGCAGGATGTGCTGGCTCGCGTCTTGTGGTGGCGAACATGGATGGCTTCCGTCCGCCAGTCGATGTCCTCGATCTGCAGATTGCGGATTTCACCAGACCGTAGCCCATATGTTGCAAGGAGTTGCAGGGATCGCATGGTCCCGCAGCCCCGCCGATGTCTCGTTTCTTCGCGCTCTCGAAACAGCGACTGTCAGATCGCGGTTCAGGACTGACGGTGTACTCCTTCGTACGCATAAGCGACGGGGCTATCACGTGCCCTGACAGGTCCATCGTGACGCGACCTGTGATGTGATGTGGAGGTAGCGCAGCAGCAAGCGAAGCCGCTCTGCTGTATCCTTCAGCGAGCAGCGCGTCAGTTTCGGCGCGCGCAAATCCATATAGCGGTCAACGTCGCTACTGCTGAGGCCCGTCCACCCGTCGATGCCGCCACCGGTCTGCCAAGCAAGGAAGTTGCGGGCTTCCCACATCAACGTTGCGACGCTGGAGCAAGCCAACCCGCGTTCCTCACGCAGCCGGATTTCGTACTCGTCGCAGATTGCATTCGGACCACATCGGCCGCGCAGGTAGGCTCGATAGCTCGTGGCCATTGACCGTGAGCAGCCGCAACAGGGCTCGAATTCCGGAGCGCGGAACCTGGAGCCAGCGCGCGCTGGGACGTCGACCACGCTGCTTTTCGAACAGTACCATCGCATGCTGCAGGTATTGCTCGACCTGCACGTCGATCACGTCCGCGACGGGATGCTCCGATGTACGAGATAATCGAGAAACTCAGACGCGTAGGCGCAGTAGCTCCCACCACGACAGGGCTGTACCGCTGACCGATAAGCGAGGATTTGAGTGCGGCGATCAGGTCGTGACGGCTATTTGACATTGGCAACTCCTCTGTTGGTTGACCCGCAGAGGTTCGGCACGAAATAATGCAAAACAAGCTGATCCGAAAATGGCGAAAATCCGTGAATCATTCCTCCGCATTATGAAGACCTCGTGATTAGTGAAACGGCGCAAGACGGAGGCCGCCGACGTCGAAGCGATCAGCGAAGTCGTCACCCGCAAGACCATGCGTTTCGTTCCGATCAAATCGGCTGATCAACAAGCGGCGGCCATGGTGCTGAGGACGCGCGCCCTTTTGATCCGACAGCAAACTCAGGCGATCAACGCGCTTCGCGGGCATTTGTCGGAGTTGGGGGTTGTTGCCGCCCTCGGCACGGCTATGGCTGCGTTGATCGAGATCGTGCGGGACGAGGAGGACGTTTGCCTGCCAAAAGCCGCTCGATTGGCTTTGGCTGAAATCGCCGATCAGATCGAGGCGCTGACGCGTCAAATCGACAAGCTCGAACGAGGGATCGTCGGCGAGGCGAAGCGCGACCAGGACATGCCACGGCTGACGACAATTCCAGGCGTCGGAGCGATCGCGGCGGCTTCCGTCAAAAGCGCTGATCCCGGATCCCGACGGATTCAAATCCGGCCGTCACTTCGCCCCCTGGCTGAGACTAACGCCAAAGCCCCATTCGAGCGACGGCAAGGAGCAGCTCGGCGGCATATCGAAATGGGCAACCCGACGCTCCGCTCGCTGCTCGTTTGTGGCGCGACGTCGTCGCAATCGCGCTCGCCAACAAGATGGCGAGGATCATCTGGGCGCTGCTCGCCAGGGGCGGGACATATCGAAATACTGGCGCGGCGAGCAGCGCAGCACACGCCTGAGCCGATATGACGACCAGGACGGACTTGCCGACGCGACGCCGGACAGAGGCGAGGTGCAAAATTAGACGATGATCCACGGGACGAAATCCCGAGGAGGAGAGGCCGGCGCGACAATGCGCTTAAAGCGCGTCAGATTGATCAGTCCCTCGCATCGCGAATTTTATCGAGGCCAGCGGTCTTGGACCGCGCGCCGGACATATGACCGCACCGATCCCGCTGGATGAAAAGCGCTTGCCCGCGTGGCCGTTCCACATATGTGGCGCTGCAGCCGATGCCTAATGC
>NZ_JAVIIR010000055.1:0-2398 GCF_033977325.1 Mesorhizobium vachelliae | reverse complement strand
GGGGTCAAGGTTTCGATGGTGAGACGCGATGATATTCTTCGAGGAGGAGTTTGACCTCCTCGATGCCTTCATCGGTGAAGGCCAGGATCCCGTCGTCATCGTTGGCGCCGTAGACCCAGATGACGCGTCCTCGGGCTCGAGACCGAGGGTAAGGTCCTGGATGAGCGCTTCGCTGACGCCGAGGTCGCTGGCGACACGTTCGACGGTGGAGACGTGATGCACCTTATTGCGCTGCATGATCAGGCCGCCGCTGGGTGGGTCCGCAGTTTTGCGGATCGCCAATTCCACGGCAGCAAATCATCGATCCGCTGTGCTGGATGGGCCGCGATGCGCGCCAGGATATCGGCGAGCCAGGCCTGAGGGTCAATGTCATTCAATTTGGCGCTGGCGATCAGGCTGTAGAGAACGGCAGCGCGCTGTCCGCCGCGATCGGAACCGCAGAACAGCCAGGACTTTCTGCCGAGAGCGATGCCGCGCAGGGCTCGCTCGGCTGCATTGTTCGACAGGCAAATCCGCCCATCGGCGAGGAACCGGGTGAAGGATGGCCAGCGGCGCAGCATGTAGTTGAAGGCCTTGGTCAGATCGTGTCCGCGCGAGAGCTTGTCGCGCGTCTCGATCATCCAGCGCTCGAGTTCGGTGACCAGCGGCACGCTCCGCTCCTGGCGCACGGCGTGACGTTGGGCCGGCGACAGGCCGTTGATCTCGCGCTCGATATCGAACAGGGCATCGATGCGCTTCACGGCTTCAACCGCGAGCGGATAGACCAGGTTGGGCTTGTCGCCGCGCGCCTTCTTGCGCGCCGCCGCTTCGATATCGGCCAGCTCGAACACTTTGCGCCGGCTGTGGGCCCAGCAGCTGGCTTCCAGAACAGGCGCCGGCTGACGACCCGTCGCATAGAGATCGCCGTAACCGCCAAAGGCATCGGCCTGCAGAATGCCGCTCCAGCCGGCGAGATGCGCCGCGGGATGTTCGCCTCGGCGATCGCGGGAATAATAGAACACCGCCGCCGGCGGATCGGCGCCGCCGAACGGTCGGTCATCGCGCACATAGGTCCATAATCGGCCGGTATCGGTCTTGCCCTTGGCCAGGACCGGCACCGTCGTGTCGTCGCCGTGCAGACGTGAAGCGGCCAGCACATGGGCTTCGAGCCGCTTGAACAGCGGCATCAGCGCCGCGGCGCCGGCGCCGACCTGGTCGGCGAGCGTCGACAGGCTGAGCGGCACGCCTTCGCGGGCATAGCGTTCAGCCTGGCGGTTGAGCGGCTGATGCTGTCCGAACTTCTCGAACAGGATCATCGCCAGCAGGCTGGGACCGGCCCAGCCGCGCGGGGTGGCGTGGAACGGCGCCGGAGCCTGGCTGATCGCCTCGCAGTCGCGGCAGGTGAACTTCTCCCGCACGTGCTGGATCACCTTCCATTGCCGCGGCACCACCTCCAGCGTCTCGGTGATATCCTCACCCAGCTTGCGCAGCCGATGACCGCCGCAGCAGTGGCAAGCGGCCGGTGCCGGCTCGACCACGCGTTCGCGCGGCAGATGCTCGGGAAATGGCTGGCGCGCCGGTCGTTTGCGCACATAAGGCGCCACCTCGGTGGTCCGGGCCGCGGCCTGTTCGGCGGCGATCTCGTCTTGCGTCGCCGTGCTCTCGAGCTCCTCGAAGGTGAGCTCCATCTGCTCGTGCAGCCGGGCGGAACGTTCAGAACTTTGACCATGCAGCGCCCGCTGCAGCTTCCGGATCGTCAGATCCTGGTGTGCGATCAGCGCCGCATCTCCGATGCCTTGGCCCTGGCGACCGCCAGTTCGGCCTCGACCAGCGCAGCGCGCGCGGCCTCGTCTTCGGCTCTGGCCAGCGCCGCGGCCAGCGCTGCCCTCAGCGCGCCGATATCGTCCGGAACAGCATCCTGGGCGGTGGCAACCATGCCCTGGAGTGAATCATAAAACGCCTCCGCTGACTCGCGGAAAATGGCGCTAACTCAAAGAAAAACTCAGCCAGCGCGCTCAGGGCGGAACGTGTGACGCGGGTTGCGCCAATCGATCCCGTCGAGCATGTAGGCCAGCTGCGCCGGTGATATGGAAACCGTGCCATCCGCCGGCGACGGCCATAGAAACCGGCCCTTCTCGAGCCGCTTTGCATACAGCGACATGCCGAGCCCATCATGCCAGATAATCTTGATCAGATTGCCGCTGCGACCGCGGAAGACATAAAGATCGCCGGCATGCGGATCCCGGCCCAACGTCTCCTGAACCTGCAGAGCCAAGCCTTGCATCCCGCGACGCATATCGGTTCGGCCGACCGCCAACCAGATCCGCACCTGGCTCGGAACCGGGATCATGAAACGCCCAGCGCCTTCACCATCGCCGCCGCCAGTGTCGGTGGCGTGGTCAGCGGAATCCGCAGCCGC
>NZ_JAVIIR010000054.1:0-2564 GCF_033977325.1 Mesorhizobium vachelliae | reverse complement strand
CAGTGAACTCGTCCGCTCGTCCAATCCGCGCATCCACGGTCCCCAAATCATCAGGGCACCAGTGAATCACGCTCCCAACAACCGCGCCAGTACTTCTTCAACAGCCTGCTAGGCCTCCTTACCCGCCCTTGCAGCAGAGCCTGGCGCCGGAACCGATGGGCGAGCTATGCGTCTCATTCGATCATTTCTCTAGTCATGGAAATCCGCTTCGCAGCCAGGGAACACCGCTGCGGTCCGCTGGCGAGCTACTTTTTCGACGGCCTGCGGCAAAGGCGCATCCCAATGTCGCGGCTGTCGCACTCGCCAACAAGAATGAGAGGATCGTGTAGGCCATGCTCTCGGACAGCACATTCTACTCGCCCGCTCCTTCGGTGAAAGCAGCTTGAGGCGAAGCGTCAAACGAAGGAATAACAGAAGGAGATCTCGCCGATTCGGCGAGCTCACCTTGAATAGGTGGGCGGCCAACGAACAGTTCGAACCACTAGTTTCGTCCATTTTGCGAAACATGCCGCTTCGCCGACCGACGGTGCTGACGCCGAAATCTCTGCGCCGAATTCTGCAGATCAGCGGCGGCATCACTGCAAATATTTTCCAGGCGATCACGAGTCTAGCAGCCGAGTCGATCGAGAGCGGCCCAGAGCATATCACCGATGAAGCTGTGGAAAGTTGGCGCCCGCCAGTTAGCGCCGAAACACCGTACGCATGATACGAGAGCTCAGCGGCACAAGGCCGCTTTCAGTCATTCTCAAACCCGTCCCCGATGAGCTCCTGTCGTCGTGGATCACGCGCCATGCCGATTTCCATGGCGTCCCACCGCTCACGATGCTTCGCCATGCCATTCCCGAGGCAACATCTTTGCGGCAAACCGATACAAACCTGGGGCCAACCGCCGCCGTTCACATTGCGAGGCTGTTTCGATCTCAATTCTTCGACAATCTTGGCAATGACCACGTCTGGGTTCCCACAGTCGGCAGGGCGGCTCGTCGCGCCACGCGTCATTCAATGCTGCATCGCCTGCTCCGAGCAATACAGATTGCGAGGAGCTGCAACTGCGGTACAGCGAAGCTGGATCGAGGGTTGGCGGATAACCTGTCCCGTTTGCAGACAACGGCAGGAAGAGACGAGGGAGGGGGGCATCTGCCGTCGCAAGCACGTCATCGCCGTTCGAGTATCTTTGGGTAAATGCCGTTCATGGCGAGGAGCTCATCGATCAGTCGCTGGGGGGAGCATCTGTCGGTGGGGTATCGCCAATCGATATCGCCCGATTACTGCTCATCAGACGATGCCCAAAGTCGATACGCCACTCCACCATCCTTGGCGCCGTCGTTCAAGGTTTCGATGAGCTTGTAGCCAAACAGGGTCTCCCAAGACCTACGATTGCAAGACCCATCTTGCCCATCGGACTTCGCACGGCGTTGATCGCTGGTATTCAATCGTCTATCAGGCAGGGCCCACGTGAGTCTCCGAACTCAAGCGCCAAACGCTTGGCGCCATTACATGCGATTCATTGCAATCGGCGCCGGCATGTGGGCTTCGAGAAACTCTCAGCCGCTGCAGGTGAATTGAGACTCGGCGGCATTGAATCTCAAGATTAGGTACAGTGGTCGCGGGAGGTCGGCGCAATCTCACATTTAAGTGCAGTATGACAGCCGGATCAGGGAATGAGAGCAGAAAGTCGGGCAACAGCAGCTCGATCTCGATTTCTTCGCGAAGCCTTGCAGCACTTCGAGGAAGATCAGCGCCGGAGCAGCGCTCCTGGCGAAACGGGATCTTCAAAGTGATCGAAAAGATGACGACCGGCCTGTCGCAAGGCGAATTCAACATCGATAGAATGTGCTGGCTCGCTGGCGTCAGCCGCGCGAGCTACTACCGTCACTGGCTGGATTCGGCCCCGCGTCGGGCCGAGACCGGTTTGCGAGACCTCATTCAAAAGGTGGCTCTCGGCAACGCGCACTACGGCTACCGCCGGATCGGAGCCCTGTTGCGTCGGGAGGGGTGGCAAGTCAACCACAAGTGCGTTCTACGCATTATGCGTGAAGACAATCTGCTGTGCCTGCGCACGCGATCCTTTGTTCCTGGAACGACGAACTCGAGGCATGGTTGGCAAGTCGTGCCGAACCTTGCCAGGGCATGATCCTCAGTGGGGTCAACCTGGGTTGCCTATATCACCTTCCTGCATCTGGCTGAGGAGTTTGCTTTCCTTGCCGTTGTGCTTGACGCGTTTAGCCCCAGGGTGGTCGGGTGGGCGTTGGATACGCATCTCAGAGCAAGCCCTGCCATTGCGAGCCCTCGAGGCCATAACCGATTGCCGGCCTGCTCCCTGGGGTCTCGTGCATCATTCCGATCGCGGAGTTCAATACGCTTGCGGGGCCTACTCCGAACTTCTGCACCTCCATGGTATCCAGGCGAGCACGAGCCGTGTCGGAAATCCTTACGACAACGCGAAGGCGGAAAGCTTCTTAGGTTGCGTTTCGACGCTGTATCTTCAGCGTCATCATTGTTGGGTAGTGTCGATGCACGACGTTGGCGCTGGTGCGATCCAGGCCGGCCGACGCGCTATCCAA
>NZ_JAVIIR010000053.1:0-2578 GCF_033977325.1 Mesorhizobium vachelliae | reverse complement strand
CGTCAGCGCCGCCGCCGGCGCGCTGTTTCCCGAGCTTGCCGAATCCTATCCGGCAGCCGCGGACGCCAGGGAGCGCGTCGAGCTCCTGCTCGACCACTGCCGGGCGCGCATCGATCCGCGGCCCGACGGCTACAACCCGCACGATCTGCACGAAAGCGCCATCAACCTGTTGAGCGTCGGCATCAAGGTCGGCACCGACGCCTACAAGTCCGACACCGGGGCGCGGCTGTTCATGAAGAAGAGCGCCGATCTGCAGCGGCTCCTGCAGCAGGTCCCGGGCCTGAAGCCGGCGCCCTATGTCAAGGCGCTGGCGGCAACGCTGCACCAGGGCCGCTTCGACGTCGACGCCAGCCTGGCGGATCTGAAGGACAATCCGACACTGGCGGCCTCGGTCATGGAGGCCTCGATCAAGCTTGCCGCCGCGAACGGCATCCTGCCCAGCCCCTTGGACGTCGCGGAAGCCGACGACCCCGCCGCCACGATCACGCTGAGCCGCGAGCAGGCCCTGGAGCACGCCAGGCGCGCAGCCCAGCGCGCCGCGGCGGAGGAAGGCGCCATCACCGCGACCGCGCAGGCGGTCGCCGCGCTTTTGCGGCAGGCCGGCATCGAGGTGACCATGCCGCATCTCGAGCAGCGCCTGCGCGGGCGCGATTCGATGGCCGACGGGCTCACCGGCCAGAGCGTGAGCGCCGCGCCCGAGGCCCAGCTGCTCACCAATGCGGTGCGCCATGTCTTCGAGATCCCGGACGCGGCCCTGACGCGCGCCTTCAAGACGGCCGTGCTGGCCTTCGAGGAGCGCGGCTGCAGCGAGGTCGAGACCACCAACTGGTTCAGGATGCGCACGCCGAGCTTCCTCGCCATCCGCACCGTGTTCAGCACCCCGCAGGGCTATCGCTTCGAGGTCGAGTTCCATACGCCGGCCAGCTACCGGGCCAAGCTCGCCAACCACGACCTCTACAAGCAGATCGGCTGGCTGCGGCGCCATCCCGGGCCGGACGCCGAGCAAAAGGCCGACGAGCTCGTGCAGCGCGTGCGGGACAGATGCCTCGAGGTCGCCATTCCCCCCGACGCCTCCAGCATCCCCCACTGGGGCTCGGCGGGCCACAGCCGGTCGCGGACGGCTGGGGCCTCCAGGTTGGCCACCGCCGACCGGGCAAGCCAGCCCGCTGCCCCTCGCTCGCCGCAGGCCGGCGCGATCATAGCCGCCCTCGGCATGCGCCCGGTGGTGCTGGTCGGCATGCCGAGCAGCGGCAAGTCGACCATCGGCCGCGAGCTTGCCGGCAAGCTGGGGGTGAAGTTTGTCGACACCGACAAGGAAATCGTGCGCGAGCACGGCAATCTGAGCGATCTGTTCGCGCGCCAGGGCGAGGCCCACTTCAGACAGCTGGAGGCCGAAGAGCTCGCCAAGCAGCTGGAGAAGGGGCCGATCGTCATCGCAACCGGCGGCGGCGGCTTCATCGAGCCCAACAATCGAGCCCTGATCGGCGAGAAGGCGGTGTCGGTCTGGCTCGACACCAACCCGCAAGTGATCCGCAGGCGCCTCAGGAACGACACCAGCCGGCCGCTGCTGCAAGGCCCCGACGGCGAGCAGAAGCTAAGCCGCATGTTCGACGAGCGCCGGCCGCTCTACCAACAGGCCGATATCACCGTGGTCCCGCCCTCCGCAAAGGACAAGGAGAACGCCGAGCCTTGCGTGAAGGCGCTCCACGCCTACCTGTGCGGCGGCGAGGACGCAGCCGCACAGACCCTTGCCAACGAGACCCCTGCTAACGAGACACATGCCAACGAGACACAGGCCAACGAGACACAGGCCAACGAGGCGCCTGCTCCTGAGACGCCTGCCGCTGCCGAGACGCCCGCCGCTGCCGGGACATCAGCCATCTCCGACGCTCCCGGCATCGCAGTCGACGTGCCACCTGGCGTTCGGCCGACCGAGCGCCAGGCAGCCGGGCTTCCCCCGGTAGCCGCTGCAGCGCATCGGCTGGCGCTTGGCGCCACCCAATGGCTCCTGGACGACCATATCACGGCCGATTACGCGCTGCTTGGCGAGGCCTTGCACGGGGCCAGTCCCGACATCGCCGCCCGGATCCGATTGGTCGAGCCTTCGGTGACCCATCTGTTGCGCATGACCGAAGACGAGGCCGAAGCGGCCGCCATCTTCCACGGCATCGCCGGCGGCGGGGGCAATTTGGCGGACGCCAGGACCGACTTCGTGTTCCTTCCCCTCAACAATGCCGCGCTTGGCGAGCAGGGCACCCACTGGTCGCTGCTGTTTGTCGATCTGCGCGGCTCCCAGCCGCTCGCCTCTCATTACGACTCCTCCGGCGGCCAAAACAGCGCGCTGGCACAAGAGCTCGCCGCAAAGCTGGGCGCCCGCTTGAAGCCGGTGCTGATGGCCCAGCAGGACAACAACTATGATTGCGGCGTCTTCGTCCTCGACGCCACCCGGGCGCTGACTTCACGCCTGGCTGAAGCCGAACCGCCCACCGGCCGGCCGCTCCACCTCGACACCCTCGTCGCCGACCGCCAGGCCTTGCTGGACCGCCTCAGGCCGCTTATCGGCTCCGGTCCATGAAGC
>NZ_JAVIIR010000052.1:0-2813 GCF_033977325.1 Mesorhizobium vachelliae | reverse complement strand
GGAGGTCCTTCGCCGCGCCGATCGCCCGGATGTCGGGCTCTCCGATTTTACTGCTCAAGGCTTGGCGATCCTGGTGAACGGCTTCGGCAAGTGGACGCAAGAGCCGGTGTGCTATCAGGCTCTGGTGGAGATCGCCCGCGGTCTCGGCCCCAAGGGCCGTCGCTTCGGCGCTTTCATCACGCCTGCGCTGGGCAACATCGCCAACAGTCTGGCGCGCGGTATCCTGCAGGGCGAGGAAGCCGGGGAGGTGGCCGAACCGGCTTTGCTGAAGGAGCGGCTGCAGCAGCTGGCGCATTATCTCCACTATGCCGATGACCGGCTGCAGCAGGCCGATGTCCTGGCCATCGCCAACATCTTCAAGGCCCTGAGCAAGGCGCAGTTGTCCGACGATCTGGGTGTGCTGGCAAAGCCGGGGCTGGAGCGGCTGGAGGCGCTGCGCGCCACGCCCGCCTTCGAGCGCGACAACAACCTGGAGACCATGGGCAATCTGTGCGCCGCCCTGCTGCCGCTGGCGCGCAGCCCGCGGCCGGCGTTGCGCTGGTACCGCAGGCCGGCGCTGAACCTGCTCAACGCCATCCAGCCGGTGGTGGAGCGCAAGATCGAGGCGCATCTCGAGGCAGGCCAGGCCGAGCGCGACAGCGGCGCCAATGCAAGCCGCTGCCCGGCGCTGTCGGTCTATCAGGTGCTCAAGACCCGCGCGGTGCTGGAGAAGCTCTACCGGCGGCCCTATGTCGAGGGCGACAAGCTCGCCTTGCGGCGCCGCCAGGAAGAGCTGCACGCCAAGACCAGCCAGATCCTGGACAGCGCCCGCGCCCTCATCGAGGCCGACCTTTCCAACATGAGCTGGAACGTGATCGCCGAGATCGAGGCGGAGGGGCCGCTCGACGCGCTCGACACCTTCATGGCCCAGAACGCGCCGAGCGTCCAGGCCCAGCATGCCGCCGCCGTCTTCGATGTCCATGGCGTGCTTGAGGCCATGGACCACGAGCCGCGGCCGCCGCAAGGCGATGCCGGACTGATGCGGCTGCCGGTGGTCGACATGCAGGGGCGGCCGCTGGCCGGCGAAGCGGAGCTGCGCTATTCCATCTTCCACCGCCTGACCTCGGGGGCTGTCAAGGTGGTTGCGGTGCAGCTGCCGGGCAAGCCGAGCGCCTTCATGCTGGCGCGCACGCTCAGCGTCGAGGGCGTGCCCTACCGCATGGACCTGTTCGGCGGCAGCAAGCTGAAGGCGCCGCAAAAGTCCCTGGCCCAGCTTGCCGCCCGCCTGCCCGGCGCGACCGACGAGGCCACCGGCGGCAAGCTTTTGGCGATCCCCTATGCCGACACGGCGCCGGGGACGGCCTTCGAGCAGCTGGCGCGGGCCTGGGCGCCGTTCAAGGAAGCCTATTACTACACCCAGCGCCGCGGCTTTGCCGCGCCGCCGGACATCCCCGGGCTTGGCCCGCACGACTATGCGCTGGAAGGCGCCTTCAGGCTGTCGCTCCTGCCCGACCGCCCGGCAGGGGCAGCGCATCCCTTCAGGCTCGCCGGGCCGGACGGCCCGATCGCCTTGCGGCCGCATGACGGCTGCGGCTTCATCAGGGCCTCGCTGGCCGAGCGCATGCCGGCCATCGCCCGGGCCGTCCGCCCGGACGGCGCCGCGCCGGTGCGTGTCTTTGGCCAGGGCAAGCGAACCTCGGTGCCGGCCTCGGGCCTGCAGCATTATCCGCGCGACGCAGCGGTGGCCGAGGAGACGCGCGAGAAGGCCGAGGCCTGGCTCGGCAGCCGTGAGCAGCCGAGGCTGACGGCCGAGGAGCTGTTTCGGACCGTCACCTCTGGCCACATCGACGGCCCGGGCGCCGTCGCCGTGCCGTCCGGCGACGGACGCCTTTATGTGCCGACGCTCAAGAGCGAGACCTTGACCGCCGATGGCGGCGTGCTTGTCGGGCGCTCGCCCTACGACAAGCCGAACCTGCGCCCGTTCGCCGCCGGCCAGGTCAGGTCGGCGCGCGACGGCGACGCGACCGCGGCGTTCCTGGACCGGTGCGTGGCCTTCCAGTACAGCTTCAACGTCGCGCACAAGTCGGGGGAAAGGCTTGCCGCCGACGATCCGACCTTGTTTGCCAAGGGCATCCTGATCGTGGTGCCCGACCGGATGTGGCCGGCCGCCTTCGCCGAGCGTTCGGTGGTGATGTCGGCCGAGGACGTCAAGTGCCATTCGCACTGGCTCGAGGGCAAGGACCGGGTCAAGGCCGACACCGGGCTCGACTGCGTCGGCATCCTGCAGGCGACGGAGGTGTTCGCGCCCGGCTCGCTGGTTGCGGTGCCGAGCGCCGAACAAAAGAAGCTCGACGGCGATTTCGACGGCGACACCGTTGTCATCGTCGGCGACCGGCCCAGGCTCTACGAGCATGTGCGCCAGTTCGACCAGAAGGAGCAGGCGCGCGGCCTGGCCTCGCTGAAGCCGCCGAAGTCGCACACGCCGGCCATCGAGAACGGCGACTACCAGTTCAGCCGCTCCCGGCAGATCCTGTCGGCCACCCAGCAGGTGCTGGAGAGCTACAGCTGCCTGCAGCGCAACGTCCTGGCGCAGCCGCTTGAAGCGCAACGCTGGTTTGCCGAGCGTGCCGTCTTCGGCACTTACGAGGGCATTCACCATGAGCTCAGGGCCGACATCCGCGTCCAGCTGCAGGCAGAGCGGCCGGACGGCCAGGCCATGCAGGGGCTCCTCGAGAGGGCCAGGCAGGACGGCGAGGCGGCCCGGCATCCGGTGGCCCGCGAACTGGCCGCCTTGCTGGTCAGCGAGCTCGAGACCTGGGCCCACCAGGGCAATG
>NZ_JAVIIR010000051.1:0-3027 GCF_033977325.1 Mesorhizobium vachelliae | reverse complement strand
ACACCATCGGCACTCAACAGCACGATCTCGGCACGCCAGACATACTTCTGCGGATTGTTGCGGTCGCTGATCAGGGCAGTCAGCCGCCGATGATCAGAAGGCGAGACGGTGAGAGATATTCCTGTGCGCATGCGTTCCCATGCGCACAGGCAAATGGGAATCCCACCCAGGACTCTTATGTTAGGCGGAAACCACTAGGGGCTACGCCTCAGAGCCACGTCGAACGCCGTGGCCGCATAGGCGCGTCCTCCATGGTCTCTCTTGCCTCCGAACGGGCGATCTCAATGCACTCGAATCCGAATTGTGATGCGAGCTTTGGCCACGATAGGCGTCTTGGTTCGAGTACGTTCATCGCCCGCAATCCAGGAGGAATATCTTATCACGAAGCTCGAGGTCAACCGGGGCATTATGAGCGGCAGGGCTTGATGGGGCGAACGTGCGCATCGAGCCAGCCCCTGACTATAACCTCAAATGAAAGCACTGGTGAAGGCAATGTCAACTAAGGTAATCGAAAACCAATGGATCAAACTTCCGGATGGGCGCAGATTGGCAGCCAAGATCTGGCTTCCGGACTACGCGAAACCCACCCCGGCAGTACTTGAATATCTTCCCTATCGAAAGCGGGACACGACCGCCGCGCGCGATGATCTGCTGTATCATATTTTTGCTGAAGCGGGCTACGCCGGGGTGCGTGTCGATATCGCCGGCACAGGCGACAGCGAAGGACGGTTCGACGACGAATATTCCGAACAGGAGCTAAGCGACGGCGAGGCAGTTCTAGCCTGGATTGCGGCACAAGATTGGTGCGACGGCAATGTGGGAATGATCGGCATATCATGGGGCGGCTTTAACGGTTTGCAGCTGGCCTATCGTCGTGCGCCTGAGCTAAAGGCGGTAGTCAGTCTGGGATCGACTGTTGATCGCTATGAAGATGATATTCACTTTATGGGTGGCTGCTTACTCACCGACAACGCCAATTGGGGTGCCCAGTTGTGTGCCTACATGACAAGACCTGCGGATTCCCAGCTCCGCGAGGACTGGCGTGGTGACTGGATCGCTCGATTGGAAAACGTCCCTTTTTCCGTCTGTGGCTGGCTACGCCATCCCACGCGGGACGAATTCTGGAAACATGGCTCGGTTTGTGAGGACTGGTCCCGAATAGAGGCACCAGTGATGGCCATTAACGGCTGGGCGGACTGCTATGTTAATGCGCCGCCGGCGCTGGCATCGAACCTGCAGGTGCCCTGCAAAGCTATCAATGGCCCTTGGGAACATCGCTATCCCCATCTTTCCAAGTTACATCCCGCCGATTTTCCGTCCGAGGCGATCCGCTGGTTTGATCGCTGGCTTAAGAGAGAACAAAATGGCGCGGAGACACTGCCCGCTTATCGCGCCTTCATACAGGAGCATTTTAACCCAACGAAGAAATATGGCCCGCGGGTGGGACGTTGGGTGGCCGAGCAGGAGTGGCCCTCACCCTACCTGAGCAACCGAATTCTTTACTTGGGAACAGATGGTTTGAAGGACAACGCATCATCTGGAACCGTCAGCATCTCAAGCCCCGCTCACGTTGGCCAGGCTAGCGGCTACTTCTGTCCAGCCATTCGCGTCGACAATGAATTGCCAGAGGATCAAGCAACGGACGATGCATTGTCGACTTGCTTCGACAGCGCCCCACTCGCTGAGGTGGTGGAACTTCTTGGCCGTCCGAAGGTGAGGTTTGCCTTCTCAGTTGATAAGCCAGTCGCCCAGATCGTGGCACGCCTCTGCGATGTTTCACCGGGGGGTGTTTCGCAGCGCATCACCTATCGCCCCCTGAACCTGACTCATTTCGCCAGTCATGAGACCCCGCAAGCGCTCGTACCGGGGCACTTGTACGAGGCCGAGATCGAGCTAAACGAGTGCGGTCATCGGCTAAGGGTTGGACATGTACTGCGGCTGGCACTATCGACCTCCTATTGGCCGCTCGTCTGGCCCGCGCCTGAACAAGCGGTTGTTACGCTGTACTTGGAACGTAGCGCACTTCACCTGCCAATTCGGAAAGTGGTCGAGGAGATCCCACCGCAGAATCCCACTCCAATACCTCTAGAGTATCCGAAACTACATATCCGTCAATTGCGTCAGGGCAGCAGCACGTCGAGGCGCCATGTGGATGAGAACGGCCAGATCGTACTCGATACGTTTGACGATTTCGGCCAGGAAGCAAATCCGTATCATCGTATGACCATCAGCCGCGATGTCCGTATGCACTACAGTATCCATCCGAATGATCCAGCCTCGGCCCGATTCGAAAGCCAGTGGCATTTCAGCTTCAAACGTGACGAGTGGCAGGTCGCAATCAAGACCGAACATAGCATGTGGTGCGACTCCAAGTGCTTCTATGTGCACCGCAAGGTGCGCGCCACCGAGAGCGCAAAAGAAATCGAGGTCTTTGCACGAGAATGGTCCGAGACGATTCCACGCGGGCTACTCTGATCGTAGAAGACAACCATTATCAGCTGTTCCAAAAACGGGCCGTGCGTTTCCGACGAGGCCCGGCGCCTCGTCGCATGACCTAGCAGGCTTCTCTATTCGGCGGCTTGGGGTCAAGCGCTTTCATCATTTTCTACCTTACCAGCTTCTGACATCATTCGCGGGTCGTGCTTCTCTCCGGGATCGGCCCCGTTGGACCTCCCTTGATGGGATTGAGAGAATAAGGCGGAACAATTTGATTCGCGTCCTGGCCAACATGACACATGACATGACCGGTTACGCCCATGATCGCAAACTCACCTCATCCTTCGTCCCACGAAGGACGTTCTTCCGCTGCCAGGCGGAACTCTCTACCTCTTCTTCCCCGCCTCTTGTCACACGGCTGACGCCATGGTTTCCCGCGTCCATTGGAACTCGCTATTGTCCAGCCACATGCGATGCATGGTAAGCGGTGCACCAAGGCACCTTTCCCGAAGTCGTGTGATGCGTGCATGGCGGTCAGCCGTTAGTCGGCGCGCCGGGGCGATCACTGCGGGTTATCATAACGGGTGACAT
>NZ_JAVIIR010000050.1:0-3185 GCF_033977325.1 Mesorhizobium vachelliae | reverse complement strand
CCGTAAGCGGTGCACCAAGGCACCTTGCAATAGGCCGATGAACATGGAGCTTTCGCGCCATGACATTGGAACGTGCAAAGGGCGATGTGGTCGCCGAGATCAGCACCACCGCGGCGGCTGAAGCTGGTGCAGCGATGCCCGGCCGCGTACGGCAACGAAGGCTATGGAGTTGCGCGGAGAAGCGCGCGTTGGTCGACCTTGCGAGCGCCGCGGGGTCTTCGGTGACCGAGGTCGCGCAAGCGTTCGGCGTGGCTCCTTCGCAGCTCTATACGTGGCGCAAGCAGATGGCCGGCGGCGAGCTCGATGTCGGCCAGGCGGTGGCGACCTTCGCACGGATCGAGGTGAACGATCTGCCCGAGGTCGAACGCCCCGTCGCCGATTGCCCGGGCCCGGCCGGCAGGATTGTCGTGGCCTTTGCGAACGGCGCGCGATTGCGGATCGATGGGACCGTCGATCCGGCAGCGCTGCGCATCGTCCTGGCGGAGTTGAGCAGGTGATCACGGTGGTGCCGACGGACCGGATTTATCTTTGCTGCGGCGCGACCGACATGCGCCGCGGGATCAACAGCCTGGCGCGGATGGTGCAACAGGTGCTCGCCCTCAATCCGCACACTGGCGCGATCTTCTGCTTCCGTGGACACAAGGGCCATATCATCAAGATTTTGGCGCATGACGACCAGGGGTTCTGCCTGTTCACAAAGCGGCTTACCGATGGCTGTTTTGCCTGGCCCGCCACCAAGGATCAGGTCACCGTTTCGCTTACCAAGGCGGAGCTTTCGCTGCTTCTGGAAGGCATCGACTGGCGCCGGCCGAGCAAGACTTATCGGCCGCGTCTGGCTGGCTGATTTTTCTCGTTTGTTATTGATTTTGTGTCGATTTTGCTTCCTTGATGGAGCTCTTTCGGGTATGTAATTTGGGTGTCGGAACAAGCTCCCTCAGCCGCTGATTTCCTCGCCCGGATCGCGCTTCTGGAGGCGGCCGTTGCTGCCCGTGACACCACAATCGCCGAACGCGATGAGCAGCTGCGCAGAGAGCGCGCCGAGGCCGCACTTCGCATCCAGCGCCTGCAGCTGCGGATCGATCGCTTCAACCGCAAGGCCTTCGGACGCTCGTCCGAGAAGCTGGGCCAGATGCTGCTCGAACTCGAAGATCTCGAGACCGTTTCCGCCGCCAGCGTGCCCGATGCCCAGCTGCCCATCGTCGCCGACACCGACAAGGTCCGGGTGCTGCCGGTGCACAAGCTCAACCCCAACCTGCCGCGCAAGCGGATCGTTCGCGAGCCGTCTTGCGCGTGCTGCCCGGGCTGCGGCGGCGACCTGCGCGCCATGGGCGAAGATAGCGAGGAGATGCTCGACCTGGTCGTCCAGGCCTGGCAGGTGATCGAGACCGTTCGACCCAAATACAGCTGCCGGACCTGCGATAAAATCATTCAGGCCCCGGCACCCGCCAAGGCCATTGCACGCGGCAAGCTCAGCTATGCCGCGCTCGCCCATATCATGATGGCGAAGTGGGGTTATCATTTGCCCTACTACCGTCAGACCCAGATGATGGCCGCCAAGGGCGTCGATATCGAGCGATCCACGCTGGCGCGCAGCGCCGGCTATGCCGCCGCCTTGCTCGATCCGATCTACAATCGCATCCGTGAGATCGGCCGTACCCGCACCAAGCTCCACACCGATGACACGCGGCTTCCGATCCTGGCGCCCGGCACCGGCACCACGCACAAGGGCGCGCTCTGGGTTTACGTCGCCGACGACCGCAATTCGGGTTCGCAGGAGCCGCCGATCGCCTGGTATCGCGCCACCATGGGCCGCGCCGGCGAGAGCGTGATGAGCGAGCTCGCCGGATTTGCCGGCACACTCCAGGCCGACGGATTCAGTGGCTACAACCAGATCTACAAAGGCGGCGCCATTCGGGAAGCTGCCTGCCTGGCCCATCTGCGTCGCAAGATATTCGACGTTCACGACAGCCAGCCGACCGAGCTCAGCACGACGGCGATGGCCGGTATCCAGGCGATCTACCGGATCGAGGAAGAGATACGGGGGCTCCCGCCCGCCGAGCGATTGGCCGCACGACGAAGACGAACTCGACCCTTGGTGCGGGCGCTGCGACGACAGCTCATGCGCCAGGCCAACGGTTTGTCGCGCCATGCCGATATCGCCAAGGCCTTTGCCTATGGCGCCAAGCGATGGCGCGCGTTCAATCGCTTCCTCTACGATGGCCAGCTCGAGCCCGACAACCTGATTGCGGAGCGCGCGATTCGTGGTTTTACGGTCGGCCGGCGCAACTGGCTTTTCTCGGGCAGCTTCGCCGCGGCCGAGCGGTCAGCGGTCGTGCTCAGCATCATCGAGACCTGCAAGCTCTGCGGCGTCGATGCCGAAGCCTACATGGCCGACGTCATCGAGCGCATCCAGAACGACTGGCCAGCCTCGCGCTGGGATGAGCTGATGCCTTGGAACTGGGTGCGCCGCCACGAGATGCCGCTCCCCCTGGCGGCATGAGCGCGCTCGATGACATGGCGCTGTCGGACGAGGCCCTCGAGGCCTGGATGGCCGCCAAGACCAACCCCCGCCCGCTGGTGCGCACCATGTCGGCGCTGGATGGCTTCGTAACGGCGGCGGTCACCGGGCCGCGGTTCGGGGACCCGCAAGACTGGATGTGCCCGCTCATGGGATTGCCGCGTGACGTCCTGGCCAAAGGCTCTGCAACCGATCACGCCGTATTTGCCAGCCTCGCCAGGATCCACAACCGGATCAACGAGACGCTGTTCGACAGACCGCACGATTATGCGCCCCGCTTCGCCACCAAGCCCAGCGGCGGCATCGACCCGCGGCCGTGGTGCCAAGGGTTCTACGCGGCCATCAATCTCAACATCAAACGCTGGAAACGGCTCCTCGACCTCAAGAACCCCAACCACGGCCTGCTGCTTCCGATCCTGATCTACTGCGTCGACAAAAAGGGGCGGCCCGTCCTCGGCAAACCCAGGCCGGGACCCGAGACCGCGCACTTCATCGAGCACGAGGCATACAAAGACATCGCCCTCGTCATCCCCGCTCTTCGCGAACTCCACTACGTCACCCGCTATGACAGCCCGCAGTGATCGCCGCTGGCGTGCCGACTAACGGCTGACCGCCCTACACGCATCAGGCGACTTCGGGAAAGGTGCCTTGGTGCACCGCTTACGTT
>NZ_JAVIIR010000049.1:0-3421 GCF_033977325.1 Mesorhizobium vachelliae | reverse complement strand
GAAAGTCAATCGGGAACAGCCGGCCGTTGAGGCTTTAGTGAAACATGGAATTCTTAGGTCGTGTACGAGCGCGATTGTGGCATTCTTTGCGCTCCAGACTTTGTCGGGTCAGGGCGGCTACGCTTCAGGATGTCATATCTAAAGGGAGCCTCGTCGCTGGCGTCAAAACGGACTATCCACCTTGGGGCATGCCCGACAAGGAGGGCAGATTGTTGGGCTCCAGATCGATCTAGTCCGCGATTTTCAAAAGCGTATTAGAGGCTAACAAGCCGATCGATGTCGAACTGGTTCCCGTCGTCGCAGCAAGTCGAATGCAGTATCTTTGAGCAGGGTCGGATTGATGTGATGATCGCCACAATGAATGACCTTCCTGAACGGCGGAAGGTGATCGGCGCGGTCTACCCCAACTACGGCAAGAGTGATGTCCGGCACGTCCTCGATGACGCCAGGGATAATAAGGCCCTCATACGCATCGAGCCTTCGAGCGCGATAGCTGGGCCTCCCTGCGCGATCTAGCCGTTGTCGCGACCCCGCCCCGAAAGGACCACCGCGTGAGCAGGGCTAACCTTTAGGCGGGGCCAGATCATGGAGCACGTCACCTGCCATGCGAGATGCTTTCTTTAGTTAGCCGCAATCACCCGCCTTCCAAGGTCGATACTCAGCATGACCACCTCCCCACCTCCCTGCCCGACAGGGTTGAAGATTTGATACCAGGTCAATACTAAATTTGACATAGAGCGGCAAGAAGTCGTTCGATGGGACAAACGCCTTTGAACGACCTGTGTGGCCTGAGGAATGGAAATCTGATGTTGGCGGAACAAACACGAAAGTCACTGAGCATTAATGAAGCCGTACCAAGCGACGCGGACGTTGTCGTGATCGGCGGCGGTGTGATGGGCTGCAGCATTGCCTATCATCTTGCTAAGCTGAGCGGTGGCACAAAGCGTATTGTTTTGTTGGAAAGGGACAAACTCACGTCCGGCACTACGTGGCACTCGGCTGCTCAGGTGCGGCAGTTGCGCTCTACAGAGAACCTGACGCGGCTTATTCAGTACTCCACTGAGCTTTACGCAGCACTCGAAACCGAAACCGGACAAAGCACGGGCTGGCTGCAGACTGGTTCAATAAGTATCGCAACTAATCCAGACCGCCTAACCCATATACGGCGCCAGGCTGCATTGTCGGAAGCGTTCGGCATAACAGCGCACGAAATTAAGGCGCGGGAGGTCACAGAAGCATGGCCGCTCGCGAACGTGTCGGATGTTATTGGAGCAATCCACTCTCCGAATGACGGACGGGTAAATCCAAGTGATTTATGCGCTGCTCTGATTAAGGGATTTCGTGCACGCGGGGGCGGCGTCCATGAACACACGCCAGTTACAGGATTGAGGCGGCGCGGTAGGCGCCTTGATGCCGTTGAAACAAAAAGGGGCACGATTCGTTGCGAAACCGTTGTACTTACGGGTGGACTATGGAGCGCCGCAATCGGGGCCCTGGCAGGGATTCACGTACCGCTCTACGCTTGCGAGCATTTTTACCTCTTAACTAAGCCCCTAGATGGCGTCATCCGTCATCGGCCAACCCTCTCGGATCATGATGGCCATCTTTACATCCGCGACGAAAGCGGAGGGCTTCTGGTCGGTTGTTTTGAACCGAGAGGAAAGCCAATCGACGTCTCAGAGCTGCCGACCGATTTCGCATTTGGGCTCCTCAATGAGGATTGGGATCATTTCGAACCCATGATGCACAACGCCATCCATCGTATTCCAGCATTGGAACATGCTGAGGTGCGAATGCTTGTGAACGGACCCGAGAGCTTTACTCCTGATGGAGCTTTCTTACTGGGCCCGTCAGCGGAAGTGGACAATCTGTTTCTGCTATGTGGAATGAATTCCGTTGGAGCCGCGACTGGCGGGGGTGCAGGCAAAGCTCTTGCGCAATGGATTTTGGAAGGCGGAGTGCCGATGGATCTCACGGGCGTGGACCCGCGCAGGTTCCCGCCCGTTGAGAGCGATATCGGCTTTTTGCGGGAGCGTACCCCGGAAGTGCTTGGGAAGCACTACGCGATTTCTTTCCCGGGCCATGAGTGGAAAAGCGGGCGTGGTCTCCGCCGCAGTCCGCTGCACGATGACCATTTGGATGATGGCGCCCAATTTGGTCAGCGCTTCGGATGGGAACGACCTCTTCTTTTCGGCGCCGAGGTCGATATGACACCAACGTTTGGCAAAGCTGGATGGCACGACGTCGTCGCGGAGGAGGTGGAGGCCGCTCATGCGCGGGCAGCATTATTCGATCAATCCACGTTCGGCAAGATACGAGTAGCCGGCCCGGATGCCGAAGTGTTCCTTCAGCGCGTTTGCGCCAACGACATGGCGCGGGATCCTGGAAGAGTCATATACACGGCGCTCTTGGATGACCGTGGCTGTTTCCAGAGTGATCTCACTGCCCAGCGCATCGCTGAAGACGAATATGTCCTATATGTAAACACAAACAGCGTCCTGCGCGATCTGGCTTGGTTTCTGAACCGTCAGCATAATGATGAGCGCGTTGCCATCGCCGACGTAACAGAGGAATTTGCTGTCATCGGGTTGATGGGTCCATCGTCC
Organism: Mesorhizobium vachelliae; assembly: GCF_033977325.1. Taxonomy (NCBI): domain Bacteria; kingdom Pseudomonadati; phylum Pseudomonadota; class Alphaproteobacteria; order Hyphomicrobiales; family Phyllobacteriaceae; genus Mesorhizobium; species Mesorhizobium vachelliae. Next base: position 815 of record NZ_JAVIIR010000049.1, on the reverse strand, counting down.
GCAAATGTCTTGAGCAGCGCTTGTGACGGGTACAATCCACTCGGTGATCTCCCGTTTTTCTCGCATCGGACGTTCTCTTTGAGTGGCATAGATGTCCGCGCCGCCCGGCTATCTTATGTTGGCGAACCGGGATGGGAGATCACCGTCCGTACCGTAGACGCACCTCGCTTGTACCGAATCCTGCGCAAGAGTGGCCAATCATCGGAGATCCGGCCGGCAGGCCTAATAGCGCAAACGTCGATGAGAATAGAGAAGGGTTTTTTGTCGTTTGGGCACGACATAACGCCGGACGACACGCCCGTCGAAGCAGGACTGATCCATGCGACAAAGCTTCGAAAGAATATAGACTTCATCGGTCGAATCGCGTTGGAGCGGCGGCTGAAGCAGCGTTCGGATCATCATATGGTAACGATTCTTCTGGACTCCGGCTTCGAAGCAAATCCGATCGGTGGAGAGCCGATCCGAATTAATGGCGGGATAAGAGGACGGGTCACCTCAGCCAGCTTCGGATATCGCGTTAAGCGGCCAGTTTGTCTCGGTTACCTGAAAGGTGAAGTCAGCGAATTAGACGGCGCGTCGGTTGAAGTGGACATTGCGGGCCAATGCTATCCCGGTCGCGCGCAAACTGCCGCTGCCTTTGATCCTAGTGGAAGGAATCTAACGCCTGGTGCCCGCGTTTGGCGGGAGCGATGATTTTGTCCGGGTCGGCGGTCCAGGTGAAGGGTTTGGGGTGATCGTTGTGCTCGGCGAGAAAGCGGTTGATGGCGGCTTGGAGATCAACGACCGAATGGAAGACGCCGCGCTTGAGGCGGCGT
>NZ_JAVIIR010000048.1:0-4274 GCF_033977325.1 Mesorhizobium vachelliae | reverse complement strand
AGCGATGATCCGCTCATCAGCCTGCCGGCAGTGGCGCGCTGATCATTCCGGCGCTTGCCGGAGAGCACGGCGACCAATGCCGCCAGCTACACCACATCCCGGGACATGATCACAAATTGCATAGCCTCAAAGCTCCCTCAATGCTTCTACCCCTCCGCGGACGACGACGGGCTCATCGCCGCCCGGCATTCAGACTAGGCGCGCGCCTTGGCGACGACATCTCTCGGCTCCCGGAAGTTCGAGCGTGGTCGCGCGCAAATTGGCTTCCCACGTCCAGTTGCCGGAAATCCCTTTTACGACGAGGCCATCCCACCCCAATTTGCAGAAATCGACTGCCATCCAAGCGAAATTGTCAGGACGAAATACGCTCGCTCACGCCCGTTAAGTCTTGCAGAAATAGGCTGGGTGGTCGCTTCAAAAAAAGCGCACAAGTTGAGCGCGACTGATCGCGTCATCTTGCTCGATTCGGATGGCAAGCCGGGTCTCAAATCACGTTGCACGGTGTGGGATGCGTCCCGAACGAAGCATCGAAATTGATCTGCGTCGAACCTGCCAATAGTGAGTAAACATGGGCACCAACTTGAAAGGTGCCTCACGAGCGGCTTCGAGACAGCGAATCAACTTCTGATTACCGCCGAGGGCAGCGTGCCATTCTCGACCGCGTTGATCATCCAGATTGCCGAGCCTTCGCTTCATTCGGCGCTGTTCGTGAACCATCTTCCGACTTTCAAATCTGGTGCCACACCAGGAATCTCTTGAAGTCAGCGTTCTGCTTAGCGGAACTCATTGGCCGCCTAGGCACGGTTATGCCGCGTTGTCTCGGGTGAGCGATAGCATTCCTGCCGAAATTAAGAGCGTGCAAAAAAGTAAACTGGCCTGTGAGTTTATTTCCGCTTCTGGGATAGAATCCCCAATACAAGCGAGCGACAAAACGCCAGTTTGGTATTTACATCCTATTATACGATGCTTAAGAAGGCGCAAGGAACGTTTCCGTCACCTGCCATCTTTTGGTTTTGAACTGCGGTCTGGTGGTGCCGTTTGTTTGCAGCCGAAACGCTAGTCCGCACCCTCAGCGAGTCGGTATCTAGTGCCGAATGGCCGCCCTATGGCAACCACCTGGACTAACGGCCATGACCGACGACAATCTTTACAAGCCTGGCGAAACCGCCCCGAAGTCGGGGCAATATGAGATCACCGGACCGCGTGGCGGCGGCACCGGTGTCGAGCGCACGGTGGTGAAGGGTGAACCTCTCCCCCCTACTCTTGCGCCCGGCCAGAAGTACCGCCTGACCGACCCTACGAAAACCAAGTAATCGGAATCGGCGGCAGTCCTCCCACTGCCGCCGCAATTTACCTTCGTAAGATCTGTCATGCTCGAACACGAATATACCGTGCTCGGCGGCGTCAACCGTGCGCGCATCGGCCACTATCTGGGTATCGTCTCAGGCGTCGTGTCCGCTGGCGTGGTTTTCCTGCTGCTCTCCGCCATTGATATTGCCAAGACATTTGGCCTTGCGGCAAACTTGCCGCCCTCGGTCCTGTCGCTGGTTAGCGCCGGGGCCGTCTTTGTCGTGCTCTATTGGTTGCTCGAAAAATACGCTTGGAAATGGTGGCCGCTGGCGTCCGTGCTGAAGGTCCCCAATCTGGCCGGCGAATGGGCCGTGCAAGGCCAGACGATCAACCCCGACGGCAGCCATGGCCACGAGTGGAGCGCAACTATCACCATCGTTCAGAGCTGGGACCGTATCCGGGTTCGTTTAAAGTCCTCACAATCTGGCTCAAATAGCACAAGTGCCGCGCTGATTTACGATCAGGCCGACGGATTTAGGTTGTTCTACTCCTACAAGAACGATCCCAACATCAACGAGGTCGAGCTGCGATCACATCGGGGCTCGGCCGACATCACCTTCGCCAAGGACTTGAGGTCCGGCAATGGAGAATATTTCAACGGGCACGGCCGCTTCACCTTCGGCAAGATGACCCTTACGAGGATGTAAAAAATGGCAAGAGATATAGAAAGGCGTCTCCGCCAGCTGAAAACCCGTCGCCTCGGCATGGACCGGCTCGGCCGACTGAATGAGGTCGCAAAACATGAGGTGTTGTCAAAAAGCTTGGCGGAGGAAGCGTGGCAGAAACGTGCCCTGTCGCAGCCCTATACACGCTACGCCCTCGGCGCCATGGCAGAGGTTGGTCCCGATTACACTCAGAAAAGCATCGAGACCGCCGAACGCGTTGGTAAGCAGCTGAAGGACAAACTCGAATCCAATGGATGGTCTGTCGAGTTTCGGCTCCAAGGCTCCGTGCCGCTGAATGTCCACATCCGCGGCGTGAGCGACGTCGATCTCTTGAATCTTGATGCCGATTTTCTGACCTACTATAGCGCAGGCGCCAGGGCGCTGGCCGGATATTATTCCACCCCCGCCACCGAAACGTCTCGGGATCGACTGTTGCGGCTCAGAAAGGAATGCGAAAAAATACTGGTCGATGCCTACCCTGCCGCCGATGTTGATACGTCTGGGGGTAAGGCCATCTGCATCGCCGGTGGCAGCCTGGCGCGTCCGGTCGATGTCGTGCCCTCGCATTGGATCGATACCGTGGAATACCAGCGTACTCTCCAATTGCCTGATCGCGGCGTCAAAATCATTGATAAGAAGAATTCCGAGACGATCGACAACATGCCATTTCTGCACATCGATCGGGTTGACAATCGCGACCAGCTTGAAGCGGGCGGGGGTCTCAAGAAGGCAATACGCCTTGCCAAAAACGTGAAGAACGACGCCATCGAGGACGGCAGAGAAGTCTCCCTCCCGAGTTTCGATATCGCCGGCGTAATGTTCCACGCAGACCAAGGCGCGCTGAAAGTCGGACAGGTTTACGAGTTGGCCATCCTTGCCGAAACGCAGCGTTTCCTGGAGCTGCTGCGGAACAACAAGGCCTATGCTCGCACGCTCGACGTTCCAGACGGCACGCGTAAAATCTTCGATTCCGAATCAAAATTCGCGGGCCTTGACGTTCTGTCGGCTGAAGTCGATGACCTCGCCCGCGAAGTGGCCAAGGAGCAGTCGCGGATGATCCGCCAATATGACGCCCTCCCGCTGGAAGAGAGTCGTAAGGCCATCGAAGGGATATACGTGCCATCCTGACGTCTGTCTTCGGTTACCGCATTCGGGCATCGGTCGGCGGCTGGAAATGGCAATGTTAAATTTAGACTGCCCGGATCAACGTATGAGACGTGGACCTAGGCGTCGTTCGCCCGGCAAACCAGTCCTCTTAGCTGGTCACTCACCAGCAACATCAAGCATAGAGCTGGCCGCAGACGTTCTCACCAAAAGGCGCCCAGGTTTGGAGTTATCCTTTTTTCGCACCAAGAGATGATCGTGAGACGTGGCAAGTTGCACAAGTTTGTTGCAGTGGACCGCACTTCCAAGTCCGCCTTTCCACGTGGCTCGCCACGGAGGAGGAACTGACGTCCGTTTGATCGTGTACAAGTTTGCAGCCCGTGCCATGGAATCACGGTCGCCAACACGGCCCTATATCGACGCGTCATGGCGGCGCACCGCCAACCAGGTCAAAACGTGGCCCGCTGTGATTTCAAAGCTAACGTCGAAGCGTTCGCCCTTGGGCAATTCCCGACAAAGGGTTCGTGTCAGATGCAGTCGTAGACGCCCGTCTCGAGGCACCGCTCGCACTTGGGCACAGTCGAATCCGAAAAAGTGCCTAGCCGTCGGATAGAGTGCTTTGAAGAGAGTTTCCTTCGCGGAAAAAAGCAGAGTGACTAGGCCGTCTGGAGAAAGAGCGGACTGTCGAGCTATCAATGCACGTTCATCGTCGTCGACGGTCGTGCTCAGAAGCGATTCCAGTGCATGGCCGCTGGCCGTCGCCTCCACGTCGACACCTGCTTGGCATGTTCCGTCGGCGATGGCGAAACACGCACAATGCCCTCTTGCATGCGATATCGAACCCGCAGAACCTGGAGGCCAAAGGGGGGCCCTGTCTGGGCCGATGGGAATTTGGGGAGCGGGTTGACCCAGCATATGCAATGCAGCGCGAGCGATCGCTCGACCGGCGAGAAACTCGGCACGACGAATGGGCAATGCCCGGGACAGGCTGACGGGAGTCTCTATCGCCAGCTCATCAAAAAGATCCTCCGTGTAGCTCTCTAACAGGCTGTTGAAGAAATCCACTTGCGGGCGATGAAGTCAGCTTCGTCGCCGTTGTGGAAGCAGATTTGGCCGGTGATGGAGCCGTCTTGCTGGATTTCGGCCCAGCCATCA
>NZ_JAVIIR010000047.1:0-5084 GCF_033977325.1 Mesorhizobium vachelliae | reverse complement strand
GCTGAAGCCGAACCGCCCACCGGCCGGCCGCTCCACCTCGACACCCTCGTCGCCGACCGCCAGGCCTTGCTGGACCGCCTCAGGCCGCTTATCGGCTCCGGTCCATGAAGCTTGCTGGCAACGGCTCGCCGACACTCCGGCCTGGTTGACCAGCGGATGATGGCGATTTAAGCGGTGCCACGACCGTCACAGCGACGTTTTAGGCAACCGGCCGCGGATCGTTCAACGGGCGGCATACAGAGGCGGGGCATCAACCGGATCCGACAGCTTCACAACCGCAGCCGGACAGGCTTGTCGAATGGGAAGATGGGCGGGCTCGCCGCGAGTGCCTCCTTCGCGCCGGAAGTGATCGTCTCGACTGCGTCCTGCCGCGATCTCCGCCGGCGCATGCGGATTCCGATATGAAGCCGGCCGCCATTCCGGTTTGAAGCCGGCCACCATTCCAACCAAAGACCGGCCGGTTTTCGGCACTGAAGATTACCTCCTGGTCAGCAACCTTGACATCAATTACCTCGCGATGAACGAGGACATTTTGATGCCGGCAAAGAGAAGGCTAACCATGAGACAGTTGAGACAAATGCTTCGGCTTGCCGGAAGCGGGATCAGCTCGCGCGAGATTGCGGTCGTGCTGGGAATAGCATGCAGTACGGTGCAGGATAATCTGCGGCGCGCAGCGGCAATCGGGTTGAGCCGACACTGGATAACCGCGGCCACAATGCACCTCCGCTGGCCATCTCTCATGAAGAGGAAGATCGGCGGAGGATCGGCCGTGTCAACCGCATCAAGGGGCTGCTGCTCTCGCAAGGCATCACCGACTACGAGCCGCTTCATAAAGATCGGCGACAGCGGCTTGAAGACCTGCGAACAGGAGACGGGCACGCATTGCCAAGGCACATGAAGGCCCAGATCAGTCGAGAACTAGACCGGCTGGAACTGGTGATGGAACAGATCAAGGCGGTCGAGGGTGAGCGCGAGGCGCTTATCGCGGCGCAGAACACGGACAAGACGAAGCCGTCGCCCGTCACGATGCTGCTGGGGATTAAGGGACTCGGCGCGGAGTTTGCCAATATCCTCTGGGCGGAAGGGTCATTCCGGCATTTTGATAATCGCCGTCAGGTCGCCGCCTATGCCGGGCTGGCGCCGACGCCTTGGCAGAGTGGCTCGATCGACCGGGAACAAGGTGTGTCGAAGGCTGGCAATCCAAGATTGCGCACCACGCTCATCCAACTGTCTTGGTTATGGCTGCAACACCAGCCAGATTCGGCATTGGCAAAATGGTACAAGGCGCGCGTCGAACGCAATGGCGGGCGAATGAAGAAACCGACCATCGTTGCGCTGGCACGTAAGCTGCTAGTCGCCCTGTGGAAGTACGTAACCTCCGGAGTCGTAATCGAAGGTGCTATTATGAAAAAGGCATAGCGTTTTGCTACTTTTGCCTTTCCGAAATCTACCGGGATCTCATGAGCCCCGGCGGATCCAGGTGACGAACCTATGAAGACCCTGGCAAAAATGTCGTAGTTCAGAATGGTCTCGTCATCCTGGGCTCAGCCCGCCGAAAGCGGGATGTTGGTGCAGCCGCGATCAATGGCGACCGAATATGAGGTGGATTAGGCTCAGCAAAACGAGCCGCGTCACGTAGTTGAGCCCGCAACCTGGAGCCGGAAACCTTATGAGGATGTCGAATATGTTCCAATCTTGACATCGCCAACCCCATATGAGGGTCTTCACCTCCGCGCATCACACCGGCCATCAAGCGGCAGATGCGCCGCCGCTCCGCGATCGAGCCATCGGCCACATCAAGGCCGAACACCGGATGGACCGCAACTACCTCGCCGGCGAGCAGGGCGACGCCGTCAACGCCATCCTGGCCGCCGCCGGCTACAACTTCTCGCTGCTGCTCAACTGGTTCAGGCAGCTTTTGTGGCTGCTCCTCGCCGCGCTCCAAAGCCGGTCGAAATCCCTCGAAGCCTGACGAGCTTCCTTGTTCACGGGCGGCTAGATAGGGAGAGCCTGATTTTTCTGCAGACCCAGTTCACGCCGCACTCGGATCGCTCTCATAAGAATTCAACGGATTGGGAGATGGGGGCGGGCAGTTCTTAGTTCGTTAGGTCCCCAATTTTCGTCGGCTTCCCTTACAACCGCGCCTTTAAGCGCTGCCGCGAGGCTGCAAACACCTTTGCATGAGGCAACGCCTGAATCTCGCGGAGCATCGTTACGTGAGGCAATACGCACGCTCACCTAGGTTGCCGCGCCGCTTGGCTGCATAGGCGAGGCGCGGCATCACCAGATCCGACAGCTTCGCAACGGCGGCCGGACGGGGCTTGTCGAACGGGAAGATCGGCGGGCCGTGCAGCGAATTCCTCCTTCGCGCCTGGAGTGATGATCTCGACTGCGTCCTGGCGCGCTCGGTCCGTCAGCCTGTCGACAGCTGAGTCCCATAGAACAGTTTCCAGCCGCCAGGGCGGCTTGAGCTGCTCGGAACAGGCAAGGGAGATACGATGGATCCCTTTAACAATATCAATCGGTCCCACGTCTCAGATCTCGCCCGCACAGACGATTCAGGCTCGCAACAGCATCAGACCAACCAGGCGCGTTTTCAGGAGCATCTGAACGCGTTGCCGCCGGGCCAGCATCGGCAAGCTGTTCCAAACAGCCGTCTCGCCAGGCGGCGGACCGGCTCACATGCAGATGCGGTTGGACCGAGCATGCTGCAAGAGGAGGGCGCCGGGGAAGGCGGTTCGCACTTGCCCTTTGCTCCACCAGCTCACTCACCTGCGCAGAGTTTTGACCAGGACGAGCTCTTTGCCGCCGCGGATCGCGCCGGGCCGTTTGCGGCTGCAAGTTTCGCTTCGCAGTTCTGGCAGGATGCGGAGCGGGTGGTCCACTCACCGGCGCAAAGTGTCGATCAGCCGCGGAGCCGCGCAGCGATTGGGGTCGGTTACGAAGCTTCGAGTTCCATGCCGCCGCGGGTCAACCCGCCCGCCACGGGCTTTGGAAGCGCACCCGATGGCGTGAACTTCGCTCACGTCGTCACGGACGCATATCGGCCTGCGGCCAGTCAACAGGGCGATTTGACCGGCGCGCGCCATACAATGCCGGCCGCGGCGCCGCACCAGGCTGCCGTCGTTCAGCGAACGCGCCGCCGCAAGCGCGGCCGCGAGCATCCGGACGAGGCGCTTTTTGCCGCCTACCGTGCCGAGGTGGCTAAAACAGCCAAGGTGAGTGAAAGCTCGATCACTGGCGATATAGTGGCGCTGCGCAAGTTCAGCACATGGCTTGACGAGAACCATCGGACCCAGATCGCCGGCCGGATTGAGGACCCGGGGTTGGACGCACTGGCGAAGAACTTTGTGGGCAACAATGTCGTACTACTGAGCGACACCAAAGTGGCATTGGGAAGGCTCCGGCAGCATTCTGCCGGACAGCCTGTGACGGCTGTTTCGACTGTTCGACCCGGCACGAAGGACGATGAGGAACTATTCGCCCAATACCGGGCAAAAGCCGTGGCCCGCATCAAAGCACGAACCTTGGGGGGCGATCTAGCGGCGCTGCGCAAGTTCAGCAAATGGCTTGCCGAGAACCACCAGAGCCAAATCCACGGTCGGATTGAGGACGAGCAGTTGGACGGCCTGGCGAAGAACTTTGCGGGCAACGATGCCGTACTACTGAGCGACATCAACGTGGCATTGGGAAGGCTGCGGCAAGCCTATGCCGGACAGACTGTCACAACAGCTAAAACTCGCCCCGTCAACGAAGAGAACCAGGTGATCGAAGATGCATGTCGGGCAGCTGCAAGCAGGTACGGAAAAGACACGCTAAAAGTCTATCGGAGTCTTTTGTGTCGTTTCAACGAGTGGCTCAGTCAGAACTTCGGCAAGGGCATTGCCCAGATTGAACCCGCGGTGCTGAGCCGGGCGGTTGACGAATACAAGAAGAACGCGGGCCCCCGTTTCGGCACAGCCTGGGGCTTTCTGCAGAAATACCGGCAAATGGTCGCAGCCAACAATGCGCTGGGCTTGGCAGCCCATGGGCAAGCGGCCCCGCGCGAGCAGCCAAGCGGCCCGGCCATGGGAACTGCCCAGAGCGCCTCACCCGTCGCCTTCTCGCCCATCCCCATGTCCCCGGGCGACCCGGCCTGGGACGTGTTGCGAGCCTTCCATGAAGAAGAGGCCGTACAGCATGGCGCGCCAATGGCTACCAATGTGCCGCAGTTCCATCAGACGACATCGCTGCCGCCAGAATTTGCCCCCGTGCCGCCCCCGTCCTCGCCTGCTCAAAGTGCCGGCTCGTCCTCGACCTTCGCCGGCCTTGAACCACTGTCTCCCACACCTTATCGGCGTCCGGATTTTGATCTGAATGCGCTCGCGCCCGGGCAACTGGCTGAGGAGGGTAGCGGCTTGGGCCATTGGACCGCAGTTGCCGGCTCGGCAATTGCCCAGCCCGGCTCGTCACGCAGATCATCGCAGATCTATGCCGGTCTTGATGACATCGTCGACTTGCACGACGATGCCGGCTCCGCGCCGCGGTCGGACGCTGCCAGGTCGAGATCGATTGCCGGGCCATCGTCGTCATCGAGCGAGCCTGGAGAGGGTTCCACGGAGCTCGGGCCACAGCTTAGCTCGCGGGAGCAGGCCGATTTGGGGGTAAGGCCCGCCGCCTCGCAGGAAAGTTACGATCAGTCGCAGCTTTGGCAGGAGGTGGACCAAGCCGAAAGGCAAAGACCTGCCGGTCGGGACCGCCCCTGGTCAGAGTGGTCGCCGCAGTCGGATCAAGACATGGGGCCAGCTCGGCGGTCCGCGTCAGCTCGCTCGTCTGATATCTACCGCAGTCTTGACTCCCTGGTCGATTTGCCGTCCACACCGGCCGAGCTGCGTGATGATGCTCACTCTACGCCATTTCCAGGTACAGCCTCCGACGCTCAGGTTGAGGCGCTCGATCCGCGAGCCTCGTCTCACGACCGCAGCGGGCTGGCGCTAGGCGCCACGGAATGGCTGAACGATGAGCATATCCAGAGAGATTACGAACTTCTGGCGCAGGAGCTGCAGAGGGAAAATCCAGATCTCGCCGCCCGAACGCGGCTCGTC
>NZ_JAVIIR010000046.1:0-5647 GCF_033977325.1 Mesorhizobium vachelliae | reverse complement strand
TTCATGAAGGCATAGGTCATTTGTCAACCCGTCTTGTTAAAGTTAAGCCATTGATGTGCAACGAGCCTTTCGATCGGAGGCTAAGAGGACGTATTCTTCGATCTCGGAGGCGTCATGCCACGTCGCCGGAACCGCCAAATTCCTCTCTTTCCCGATCCGTTTGGCTCGACCGGTCCCTCCGCCGCCCTCTGCCTCTCCCGGCCGCGCACCGGCCGGGCGCCGTGACCAGGTTAGCGGTCAATCTTGTTTGCCGGGTCGCCTTGGAGCTTCGCGAGTCACGAGCGTGGGCGCCCTGAGTTTGGCGAGCTCACGCGAGAGCTGGGCGTTTCGCTCTTCGCTGCGTTTCCAGAGCTCCTCGGCTTCCAAGGCGCGCCGCAGCAGACCGGCATTCTGGGTGGCAAGCTTGTCGAGTGCCTGTCCAAGCGCGCGGACTTTGTCCCGGTCTGCCTGCTCATCACGCCGGCGTGCCTCGGGTCCGGCGGCCCGGCGCGCCGCCAGGTCGCGCAGTTCACCGAGGATATCCGCGTGGCCGACATAAATCGCGTTGCGGCCGACACCTGCCTCGCGTGCTAAGGCCGCGGCTGTCAACGGCCTCGACGGATCGGCAGAGAGCCCGAGAAGAGCATCGCGCAAGCGCGCCTTGGTTCGCGCGTGGCGACGCTGCTGTGGGGAGAGTTTCTCAGTCTCTGCCATTGCGCCCGGCTCCACTATTCAGCGTCGTCAGGATCTGCCGGCATTCGGCGATCCGGGACTCGACCAGCGCGCGGCTTTCATGATTGAGACCGGTGCGCAGAAGCAGCGTCTCGTTGCGGGCCAGCCTGGCCGCCCAGACTGGGCGATGCTTCTCGGACACCACGAAGTTGGAGCAGGCCGCGCATGTGCTCTGGGTTCTGAGCACGGGATTCGGGCCGTGCTCATTTCCCTTACAGGCGGCGGTTTCCTGGCGGTACAGGCAGTAGCCCCAGTCGCAGACGCCCAAGCGCATGCCGGTATCGGCCAGCAGCGCATCGACATAGGCGTCGAATTCCCCGTCACGGGTTCGACCCCGGAACGGTGAGCGTTCCGACAGCCTGCGCCCCGCCTTGCCTGCGAGCCTTGGCGCGAGCAGCATTTCTTCCAGCGCATGCCGGGTCTCCTCGACAACATGGGTATCGATGAGCTCGGCGAGTTCGAAGTCGGTGCCTACATAGCCTCGATCGGTGATGGCCCGCGTCATATGGCCGAGATGCTTTTGAAGAGCGAACAGGCCGGTGCGGTCACGCCGGCCCACGAAGCGCGCGAAGGTCTTTCGCCCCTGATGGGTGGTCAAGCGCCAGGGCGCGCCTTCATGAGCCGGCAGGCCGAGGAACGGCGCAAAGTGCGCGTTGAGGCGCAGATTTATGGCCAGTCCGGTGATCGATCGGATCGGCGCGTCCGACGTGCGGGTGACACTGTTCAGCGGCGATTGCACGAGCCATAGCAGGTTCTGCCCGGATATCACCCGCAGCGGAGCCGAGAGTCGCTCCATCACATCGATGGCGCGCTGGACGGCCTCAGGCGCAATCCAGCGATGCGGTTTACCCTTGTCGTAAGGGAACGCCTTATGGATCGACCCGACCAGCCACGCATGAGACTTGTTGTCCGCCTCGTCCCGTTCATGTTCGATGCATCCGGCTTTGAGTGTCAGGATTTCCGAGACCCTAGCGCCGATCAGATAGGCGATCACAACGAAGCAGGCGTCGGTGACGCGGTCGGCGAGGAAGTTGAGCTGGCGCAACGCCCCCTTCGGCGTCACATGGGGCCTGTCCCACTCCGGCAACAAGGGCAGCCGGGCTTTCAGGGCATCCATCATGCGGATGCGCGCGGTCATACGGGCTCTGCCCTCGGCACGCGCGTTATCGAAGATGCGCTGCATCTCATCGCGAAGACCGATGATCCTGTCGGCCGGCTCGTCTATAAGTCGCAGCGCGCCGGAGATGAGAGGGATCGCGATCGGATCGGGCGTATATGGCAGCGGAACCGGTCGCGCCCAGATTCCGGTTTCACGTGTCGGCTTCCGGTGCGGTGCACAGGCTGGGGCATCGGAGAGCTTGGCCCGCTGCAGATACATCATGCGCAGAAGGCCGAGGCAATTCTGGACGGTTGCGGCGGCAAGCGGTCCACCATTGTTCCCACGACGTTGTTCGAGCGCCGCCAAGAGGCGGTCGATGGCGGGCTCGTTGATATCCGCGAAGCGCCGCGTCCTGTCCGCCGCCATCCAAAGGATGATCAGCCTCAGGGTGCGGAATGCGCTCGGCAAAGAGCGCAGGCTCAAGGGCCTGCGCTGGCTGCCCGGCGGGTCCTCATGCAGCGACCACAGGAACGCCTTGGCGGCCTGACGCAGAGACGACCATTCGGAGGCGGTAAAGCGACTGCCATCCGGCATGGCAAAGCCCCAGTCGATCACCGCCGTGCTGGGCCTGCGCGCCGCACCTACCGGCATGCGCCATATATCTAGCTCATAGTCGGGCAGATCGTCGCTTTGCGCGGAAAGGGGCGCGGCTGTGACATCGGCGTCCATGGCTACTCCAGATCCGGTAGCGGCGGCAGAGTCGCCGCGATGCGCCTGGCTTTAGGCAAGAGCTCGTCCGGAAAGTCCGGGAGGAGATCATGTGTCAGTGCGCGCAGGCTCGAGGCGTAGAAGAGGGCCCATCGCTGCGGATCGATCCGATCGCGCGCCTCCTCCAGATGAGCGCGCGCCTGAAGAATGCGTGCTAGGTGTTCGGCGTCGAGGGGGACGACGAGCCCCGGGCAGGCGAGGCAACCGCCAAGCTTGGGGCACAGGCCACCGGCGCCGCTGACGGGCGCCAGGCAATCATTCCCAAACAACACGCTGGCCGTCTGACGTTCACCGGCGCCCGATGGCGCCACAGGACGCGGTATGACCCACGCGAGCATTAGCTCCTGCAGGCGGGCTATTGTTTCCCGCTCGATCCGTTGAGCGGCAGCGCCCTCGATATAGGCACTGGTGGTCGCGACGCTTACATGATTGAGCACCGCCTTGGGCGCGAGGATATCGCCCTCCGAGGCTTCATAATGCGCGGTCGCTACGCTGCCGCGGAACAGACCGGCCGAGAAGTCCGGCAACAACCGTCGCGGACGCTCGGGGTGAGCAGCATTCCAGGCCTCGATCCTTTCGTTCGACCGGACGATGAACCGGCAGATGGCTAGGGCGAGGGTTTCCCAGCGGATCACGCCCGCGAGATGGCGGTGGCCCCGCGCCCGCGAACTTCCCATGCGTCGGATCAGAAAGAGCCGATCCCGATCCTGCTCCCCGACATGCGGCAGAAGCGGTGCCGTCATCTTCAGCAGCATCTCGACAAGGCGCGGCGCCGATCTGGATCGGCGCCGGTCGAACGATCGTCGTTGCATGCGTTTGATCCGCCCGCCCGTCTTCGGCTTGAGCCACTCGATGAACATCCGCTCCTCGTCGAGCGGATGCGGAACCAGGCAATCCCGGCGAATGAGGCGCAGAGGGTCGGGATTGGCCGCCGTCTGGATTGCCAGGGCGATGTAAAACGGAACAAGGGTATCGGTGATGAGATGGTAGTGCCGCGCAAAGCCGCGCTGCCGCCCGTAGAGAAGCAGCGTATCCTTGCCCAAGCCATGCGCCCGCATCTGCTCAACAGTTGGCGCAATGCCACGACCAGCGCGGTGGTGAAGCCAGATCAGGCGATCCTTGCCGATGCCCCGCGGGATCAGCGGCGGCGGTTCCGGCAGCGCCGCGATCGCCTGACCATATTGGAAGGTCTCCCAGGCTTCGTCGATTTCCCGGTAGCAGGCGGCCAGGATCGCCTTCATGTCCTGCGATGACAGCCTTCTTTTCGGCTGCCTGTGCTTGTGCGAGTTCGGGAAGAGATAGGCCGGGATGGTGCGCGGACCGCCGAAGACGTCGGGATCGTCATGCGCGGCGCGCTCGATCAGGGGGCGTAGCAGCGACACTTGCCCCGCTAGGCTCTGCGGACCACGGGCCCGGTCATGCCGCTCCGCCATCCAGCCTGCGAAGCGCCGGAGCAAAGCGTCATCGAGGTCGCGCGCGGTCTCGACATCGCGACGATCGCGCAGGAACTCCGCGATTTCCTTCAGCGCATGCCATCGGGCCGTCCGGGTCTTCCTCGCCCCCGCGAGATCATGCACATGGAAAGCGCGCAGCAGAATGGCCGCCAGATCGGCGGGCACTCCCGCCAATTCGGCGATGTCGAAGGTCTGTTCGACATTTCCCCACGCGTCATTGAAGATGACGCGGGCCGGCATCGCCGCGAGCGGCACCGTTTCGTCGACCGGCGCGAACCGGCGGTCGATTCTGGACTTAGCCCTCATCCGGGATCACCTCGCCGTAAAGGAATGATAGGCTTTCGGCGAGGTCGCGTTCGTGAAGCTCGACACAGCGAAGATATATCGCTGTCGTGTTGATCGAGGCATGTCCCATCAGAACCTGCAGAACCTTCAGCGGGTTGAGATCGGGATTGGAACGAGCCTGGTGTTGCAGGCGCACCAGCATCGACATCGCGAACGTGTGGCGCAACCAATGAAGCGTCCCGTCGATGCCGGCGGCGGCGAAGGCCGCGGCCAGTTTCGCCGTCAGGCGTGCACGGCTGAGCGGAACGCCGTGCGCGTTGAGCAGAAGATTGTCCAGCGCCCGGTAGCCTGGATGCGTGCTCCTGGCACGCCGGACAATGGCGCTCCGCACCTCGCCGATATACCAGTTCGTGCGGTCGATCAGCCGTAGCGGCGGATAAACGGTGCGCGGCTTGCTACCCTTCGTGATCGTCAGCGGTACGCCCACAAGAGGCTGCGACTCCGGATCGATGGCGAAGGAATCAGGAATGAGCCCGACGCTCAGTCCACACAGTTCCTTTCGCCGCAGACCGGCCGTCAGCGCCCATTCGGCAGCAAGCCGCGCCGTCGGATCGAGTTGCTTGAACAAGCTGGCCAGCTCATCCCGACGCAGGGGCCGCGGAAGTCGCTCGGCACTGCGCACCGTCAGCCGGTTGACCGCGGAGCGGAGCAGGCCAGATTGATGTTCCCCAATGCCTAGCGTGATCTGCTCGACACGCCGAACCGGAGAGGCCGCGACAAGGTCATGGTCCCGCGCCCAGTCATAAAAGCGGCAGACGGTCGAGACGCGTGCGTTGATCGTCGAACGGGCATAAGGTCGGCCGGTGTGCGGGCTTGGCGCCTCGAGCATCCGGTTCCGATATGCGGCGATTACACCTTCGTTGGCGTCACGCCAGCCCCGGTTCGACTGTTCCAGGGAATCGAACCAGTCATAAAGGTGTTCGCCATATGTCCGCACCGTGTCGCCCGCGCGTGAGCGGCCGCGAACCACGGCATGCTCCATCAGCCAGGCGAAAGCCGGTTCGATGATCGCCATGTCGGCGTCCAGCAGAATCGGGAAGCCCTCGGGAATACCCGTCTCGCCCGGTGTCGCTCGGATGATCGATACCATCGACTTTGCGCCCCTCAAATTCTACGGCGGCGCCCGCTGGCGCAATCCAGGCCGGCCACCGCCAGCTTTTTGGATAGCGCGTCGGCCGGCCTGGATCGCACCAGCGCCAACGTCGTGCATCGACACTACCCAACAATGATGACGCTGAAGATACAGCGTCGAAACGCAACCTAAGAAGCT
>NZ_JAVIIR010000045.1:0-2500 GCF_033977325.1 Mesorhizobium vachelliae | reverse complement strand
GGGGTAGAGCACTGGATGGGCTAGGGGTCCTCACCGGATTACCAAACCTAACCAAACTCCGAATACCTGGGAGTACTAGTCGGCAGACACACGGCGGGTGCTAACGTCCGTCGTGAAAAGGGAAACAACCCTGACCTACAGCTAAGGTCCCCAAGTTATGGCTAAGTGGGAAAGGATGTGAGGATCCCAAAACAACCAGGATGTTGGCTTAGAAGCAGCCATCATTTAAAGAAAGCGTAACAGCTCACTGGTCTAAATAAGGGTCTTTGCGCCGAAAATGTAACGGGGCTAAAGCCATACACCGAAGCTTAGGGTTCGTGAGCAATCACGAGCGGTAGCGGAGCGTTCTGTAAGCTGATGAAGCCGTACCCGTGAGGGGCGGTGGAGGTATCAGAAGTGCGAATGCTGACATGAGTAACGTAAGGGGAGTGAGAGACTCCCCCGCCGAAAGACCAAGGGTTCCTGCTTAAAGTTAATCTGAGCAGGGTTAGCCGGCCCCTAAGACGAGGCGGAAACGCGTAGTCGATGGGAACCACGTTAATATTCGTGGGCCTGGAGGTAGTGACGGATCACACAAGTTGTCCAATCTTATCGGATTGAAAGGGCAGCGGAGTGGTTCCAGGAAATAGCTCCTCCTTATAGACCGTACCCGAAACCGACACTGGTGGTCAGGTAGAGTATACCAAGGCGCTTGAGAGAACTATGCTGAAGGAACTCGGCAAATTGCACGCGTAACTTCGGAAGAAGCGTGACCCTTTTCTGCGCAAGCAGGGGAGGGTGGCACAGACCAGGGGGTAGCGACTGTTTATCAAAAACACAGGGCTCTGCGAAGCCGCAAGGCGACGTATAGGGTCTGACGCCTGCCCGGTGCTGGAAGGTTAAGAGGAGGGGTGCAAGCTCTGAATCGAAGCCCCAGTAAACGGCGGCCGTAACTATAACGGTCCTAAGGTAGCGAAATTCCTTGTCGGGTAAGTTCCGACCTGCACGAATGGCGTAACGACTTCCCCGCTGTCTCCAGCATAGACTCAGTGAAATTGAATTCCCCGTGAAGATGCGGGGTTCCTGCGGTTAGACGGAAAGACCCCGTGCACCTTTACTATAGCTTTACATTGGCATTCGTAGTGGCATGTGTAGGATAGGTGGTAGGCTTTGAAGCCTGGGCGCCAGCTCAGGTGGAGCCACCCTTGAAATACCACCCTTATTACTATGGATGTCTAACCGCGGCCCGTCATCCGGGTCCGGGACAATGTATGGTGGGTAGTTTGACTGGGGCGGTCGCCTCCTAAAGAGTAACGGAGGCGCGCGATGGTGGGCTCAGAACGGTCGGAAATCGTTCGCTGAGTGCAATGGCATAAGCCTGCCTGACTGCGAGACTGACAAGTCGAGCAGAGACGAAAGTCGGTCATAGTGATCCGGTGGTCCCGCGTGGAAGGGCCATCGCTCAACGGATAAAAGGTACGCCGGGGATAACAGGCTGATGACCCCCAAGAGTCCATATCGACGGGGTTGTTTGGCACCTCGATGTCGACTCATCGCATCCTGGGGCTGGAGCAGGTCCCAAGGGTATGGCTGTTCGCCATTTAAAGCGGTACGTGAGTTGGGTTCAGAACGTCGTGAGACAGTTCGGTCCCTATCTGCCGTGGGTGTAGGAATATTGAAAGGATCTGTCCCTAGTACGAGAGGACCGGGATGGACGGATCTCTGGTGGACCTGTTGTGGCGCCAGCCGCATCGCAGGGTAGCTATATCCGGACGGGATAACCGCTGAAGGCATCTAAGCGGGAAACCCACCTTGAAACGAGTATTCCCTGAGAACCGTGGAAGACGACCACGTTGATAGGCCGGGTGTGGAAGAGCGGCAACGCTTGAAGCTTACCGGTACTAATAGTTCGATAGGCTTGATCGTTCTCATTACTTGTATCCATCCGACGAAGTCGGATGGTTTACCAGCGCTCACGCATGAGCGGCCCTTGCAGGGCCTATGCTCCGCGAGGGCGCCGGAAAACCGGCGACGCGCAGTCGCGCTTACGGGCTTCGCCCGTAGGCAAAACGCAGGCGTCGCCTTGGCACAAAAACGACGATCCTCGGATCGTGCTGCGACGATCCTACGGATCGCGCTTGAACAGCTTCTCGATTTGAACGTGCGTTTTGCCGACCTGGTGGTTATGGCGGAGCGGCTGCACCCGATCCCATTCCGAACTCGGCCGTGAAACGCTCCAGCGCTGATGGTACTTCGTCTCAAGACGCGGGAGAGTAGGTCGCTGCCAGGTCTGCCAAGCGCACGTTCACCTCAATCTTCTCTCTACGATTGTTGTGATGCATGTCGTTGTCCCAAAACCGCCAGGCACTTTTGGGCGACATGCATAAGGCCCGCCAAACGGGAGCCCGGGCCGCGCAAGCGGCCCTTTCATTTGGCAGCCCCTTGAATACGGTAAGACCAAACTTACCTCTAAGCTCGCAAGCAAACGCTTGCTCGTAGTCGCAAGCAAACGCTTGC
Organism: Mesorhizobium vachelliae; assembly: GCF_033977325.1. Classification (NCBI taxonomy): domain Bacteria; kingdom Pseudomonadati; phylum Pseudomonadota; class Alphaproteobacteria; order Hyphomicrobiales; family Phyllobacteriaceae; genus Mesorhizobium; species Mesorhizobium vachelliae. The sequence continues at coordinate 4 of NZ_JAVIIR010000045.1, read as the reverse complement.
TCGT
>NZ_JAVIIR010000044.1:0-6383 GCF_033977325.1 Mesorhizobium vachelliae | reverse complement strand
GAGAATGTTTTCGCGCGCACTGGTCGAGATATTCTGGATCGCTCTTTGTCGGGCTATGCGCCCGACCTTGGATATCTCTCGCATAGAGAAGCAGGCGCCAAGTGGTTGAAAGATGTATGGGAGGCATTCCGCCTGAACTCCGAAACCACCGGATACCCACGGGGCGGAGACGCCGGCTTCGGCGGCGGCTTCTTCGCTCGACAGGCCTGCCGCCACTCCCCGCCAGAACCGGCAAAGGTTTCTCACGCTGCCACACCGTGGCCGACCAGGCGAGGATAATTTACGCTGCGTAGAGCGTTCCGATTTCCGTCTTCCCGTAGCCATAAACACCTCCTGGTTCGAGGTGTTGCGGCGAACGGTTGAATCTGCCCTGCACTCCGCGATCGGAATGGTGCACGAGACCCCCAGGAGCAGGCCGGCGATCGGTGATGGCGAGGGCCTCAATGGCAAGGCTTGCTCTGAGATGCGTATCCAGCGCCCTCCCGACCACCCTGCGGCTAAAGGCGTCAGGCACAACGGCAAGGAAAGCAAACTCCTTAGCCAGATGCAGGAAGGCGACATCGGCAACCCATAGCTGGTTGACCCCAGTAAGGATCATGCCCCTTGCAAGGTTCGGCACGACTTGCCAACCATGCCTCGAGTTCGTCGTTCCAGGAACAAAGGGGCGCGTGCGCAGGCACAGCAGATTGTCTTCACGCATGATGTGTAGAACGCACTTGTGGTTGACTTGCCACCCCTCCCGACGCAACAGGGCTCCGAACCGGCGGTAACCCTAGTGCGCGTTGCCGAGAGCCACCTTTTGAATGAGATCGCGCAAACCTGTCTCGGCCCGACGCGGGCCGAATCTAGCCAATGGCGGTAGTAACTCGCGCGACTGATGCCAGTGAGCCAGCACATTCGAATTTTGAATTCGCCTTGCGACAGGCCGGTCGTCATCTTTTTCGATGACTTTGAAGATCGCGTTTCGCCAGGAGCGCTGCTCCTGCGCTGATCTTCCTCGAAGTGCCGCAAGGCTTCGCGAAAAAAATCGAGATCGAGCTGCTGTTGCCCGACTTTCTGCTCCAACTCCTTGATCCGGCGCCTGGCCTTGGTCAGTGCCTTTTCCTGAGACGTCGGCAGATCAACTGAATTCTGCGACTGCGAGGCCCCGCCTAGTCCTGCTGTCGATCTGGCCGGCCGGCCGGGCCGTCGTGACTTCAGATCGCCATATAGCCTCAGGTGATCACGCCACTCGCAAAGTCATTGACGACTGAGCCGACCTCATCTGCCAACTTGCTGACGTTTTCGCCAGCCTCTATGCGCTGGAGAAGCTCCAGTTTTTGGTCCTCCTGAATGAGTCTTGCCGCCTGGCCATGCCCCAGTTTCCTCTCCTGCGGGGAAACTGTCCGCGATTTTCCTTGTCTCAGTCTGGGGTGCACTCCACCATTGTCCGGGAATCCCTGTCGGGCTTTTGCGAAATGCCCAGTGAGACGGCGCAGCCAGAAAAGCCGGCGCGTGGGCTGGTCGGAGTTCGAGACCCCGACGGCGCGCTTCCCCCTGCCAACTCCGCGCATCACTCGAACTTGGGCGCAAGCATGGATATGACGCGGGTTACTCCCGGGAAGAGCCGGGTGCGGGGGATCGTCTCCCAGGATGTGGATGCAATGGGGCGAGCGGCGAAGGTGTGGCATCCTTCGGCGCTGTTGGATCCACCATCAGAAGGAGGCACCCGATGTCGCAGTCTTTTGAGGCAGGCCGGATAACACGATCGTCGCCGTCATCGAAATGAGCAAGGCGATGTGGCTGATTGCCGCGCTTGTTCCGGGTTTCAAGCGCCAGCCGCTGAAGAAGATTGATGCCGACGCGCCATCGTTGTTGAAGCTGCCGCAGGAACTGGCGCGACAAAGCCGGCTAGGCCGGGCATCCAATGAAGCGGATCGCCGTCACTTATGAGGCAGCCGACGACGGCTTCTGGCTGGCGCGCTGGCTGCGGGCGCGCGACATCGAGGCCTATGCCATCCACCCAGCCAGCGTTGCAGTGTCGCGTGAGCACCGGCGTGCCAAGACCGATCGGCTCGACACGGAGCTTTTGATGCGCGCTTCCTGGGCTGGCTGCGTGGCGAGAAGCGCCATTGCAGTATGGCGGCGATCCCGACGCTCGACGAAGAGGACGCGCTGAGGCCGACCGCGAGCGGCAGACCTTGGTCGGTGAGCGGACGCGGCTCATCAACCGCATCAAGGCGATTCTCGCCCGCTTCGGCATTCGCAGCTTCCGCTTGAGCCTGCGCTATGCGGCCGACAGGCTCATGGCGGTTTCGGCCGTCCGTTTGGCCGCCTTTCGAAGCCAGTGTTTGAGCTTGGCGAAGAACTGTTCGATGCGGTTGAGGTCGGGTGAGTATTTGAGCAGGAGAATGAGCTTGGCCCCGGCCTTGGGGATGGCGTGACGCACGGCCTTGCCTTGTGCGAGCCGAGATTGATGGGGTGGACGCCCCCTCACGGCATCGCTGTGCCAAAGTGGTGTCGTTGATCATCACTTGAAGGGAGGCGTCCATGTTGGTAGTTAGCACAATCGGATTGGATCTGGCGAAGAACGGGTTCCAAGCGCACGGTTCGGACGTGTCGGGAGCGGTGCTGTTCAGGAAGAAGCTTCGCCGCGATCACGTCCTTCGGTTTTTTGCTGCTCAGACGGCCTGCACCGCGAGCACGAGCGCCAGAACGAGGCCGACCGCTCGCTGCTGGACGAGCCAGCGCAGGAGCGCATCAGCACGCTGGCCTCCGATTTCCCGCGCGTCTGGAACGACGAACACACCGGTGCCGTCGAACGCAAGCGCACGCTCGGCCTTCTCATCGAAGACGTGACGCTGATCGTCAACGCGCAGGTCAACATCCATATCCGCTGGCGCGGCGGTCGCACCAGAGCCTGTCTGACCAGACCGCGGCCCATGTCAGTGATACGCAAGACGCCGGCACAGGTCGTGGCGTTGATCAATGAGCTGCTGGAGACCGCCAATGACCGGCAGATCGCCGCCCGTCTCAATGAACTCTGGCGCAACTGGTGCGGCGAACCCTTCAAGCTGAAGAAGGTCATGCTCGTGCTCCGCACCTATGGACTGAAGAGCCGGTACGAACGGCTGGGGAGAGCGGCATGATCACCGGCGAGGAAGTAGCCAAGCAGCTTGGCGTGTGCGTCTCGACCGTTCACTAACTCGGGCGAAAGGGCATTCTCAAACGCCATCGATACGCCACCAACCATCGATACCTGCACGAACCACCGGGCAACGTCAGACTCGAAAAAGGCGCCGGCAGTCGATATGGTGGTCGTCCGCCCAGATTAATTGTCGCTCAACAACTCCAACAAGGTGCATCGTGATGCATGCTCCTGGTGCACGCCCGATAGGGAGTACAGGTCCGCGGCGTGAAGCCCAGTAGCGGGCAAAGGCGTGCAACCGCGCGTTGAACCTCACCTCGCCTGATACCGCATTATGGTGCTCGACCAGCGCCTTCGCATTGTCGATCACGACTTCCGCCGGAACGCCCCCTAACCGCAGAAACGCGCCCTCCCTCCCTTCGAACCAGTCGGCCTGGCGTTCTGATGACTCGGTGCAGTCTCAAAGCGAACCGTCGCGCGCTTCTGCGCCGTTAGCTTCCGGCGCCAATGACGTACCCGACGCTACACCGAACGCGGCTGATAATGATCCCATGTTCATCGGCCAATTCCTGGCGAATGAAGTCCGCGTTGTCGTCGTGGCGGAAAAAGAGCTCCCGCAGCCAATCATCAAGCCCGGCGAGCGCCGACACGCGCGGGCGACCCCGATAAGCAATGACACCGCCTTAGCGAAGGTAGCGGCGAACCGTATTGCGCGTGCAACCGTTTCTTTCGCGATCCGTTTGGCGCCCCAGCCGCATTGGTGCAGGCGCACCATCGACACGACTTCCTCCGCCGGCGGCATCGTCTCCCTGCGTCGTCCTCAACAATGCAGGAGTCACAAAAATCTCGGTCGTCATCTATCCTTCCTCTTATCCTTCCTCTCAGAATGAGAGGGGATCAGTTCCTCGTGTGGGCCAGGAGGAATTGTGCATTCGTCTGACATGGCGCATACAGTCTCCAGGACAAATCAATATCATCCAGAGACTCACACATCACACCTCTGCGAACACCACGCTACGGGAGGTCCCCTCGCCGGTTCGAAAGTTCGGGAAGGAGACTTGGCCATGGATCCACGCTTTATCGGGCGCCCCGAGCCCTTTACTGTCCTTATGTGTGTTCCGCCGTCTCAGACCGTGAGGCTCACGTTGTAATCGGTCAGGAAATTCTCGAGGGCCAGGATACGCTCTACCCCCCTGCGATTGTCGGTCGCATCGAGCAACACGCAGGACCTGTCGACGGACAGCAGCGGTGCCACTGCCGCATTGCGATCATTCAGCAGCGCGGTGAACCGGGCGCGAAGCATTCTATCATAGGTCGGATCCTGCACTTCCGGAAGTGCGCTCTTGACTCGCTGCACCACCGACTGCGGCAGCAGATCCGCGGTGGCCGCCCTCAGCAGACTCTTCTCGCGCCTGTCGAAAGTCTTGTGGCTCCATGGGGTGCCGAACACGTATTCAACGAGACGGTGGTCGCAGTAGGGGACCCTCACCTCGAGACCCAAAGCCATGCTCATCCGGTCCTTGCGGTCAAGCAGCATCGGCAGGTAACGCGTAAGAAAAAGATAGCAGACCTCGCGCATGCGACGCTCGTGCGGATCGGCCGAGGCCGGCCCGGTCAGGGCCGGTACTTCCGCAAGTGCCCTGCGGTACTGCTCGTCGAGGTGGCCGGGTAGGTCGAGTTTCTCGACGAGGCCGGGGTCTAGGGACTGCAGTGCGAGGTTTTCGCTGAGTTCGTACCAGGGAAACGTGTCGGCCTGAATGCGCGCGGGATCGTGGAACCACGAGTAGCCGCCGAAAAGCTCGTCGGCCGCCTCTCCGGACAGGGCCACCGTTGAGTGTTTCCGGATTGCCCGGAACAGCAGATAGAGCGAGCTATCAATGTTGCCAGAGGTCAACGGCAGGTCCCGTGCATGGAGGGTGGCGGCCCGCACACTCGGGTCCATGAGTTCGTCCGCCGACAACGTGATATCCGTGTGGTCGGTGCCAAGGAACTTCGCAACCTCCTGCACGTATGGCCCGTCGGGCGTGGGGCGCCCCGGGCCGGGGGCAAAGTTGTCGGTGTAGCCGACGAAGTCGAGCGCGAAGGACCTGATCCGTTCGTCGCTGAAGTGCGCGGCCAGTGCAGTCATGGCCGAGGAATCAAGCCCACCCGACAAAAGCGTGCACAGCGGTACGTCGGCAATGAGCTGCCGCCGGATCGTTTGATCGAGCAGCTCGCGGACGCGCTGGACGGTGGTAGGCACGTCGTCGGTATGACTGCTGTCGGTGAGTTGCCAATAGGTCATCTGCTGGATGCCGTCGCGGGTCACGCGGACAATATGGCCGGGCCGTACCTCACGCATGCCGCGGAGCACGGTGTTGTACGGGTCAGCGATGGAGCACAGGGTGCGGCGAAGCCCATCGGCGTCCATGGCGGGTTCCGCGAGACTATTGGCGAGGATCGCCTTTGGCTCGGAACCGAACAACACTCCATGCTGGGTGGGATAGTAGTAGAGCGGCTTGATCCCGAGTCGGTCGCGTACCAGAAGCAGTTCGCGCGTGGCGGTGTCCCAGAGTGCGTAGGCGAACATCCCGTTGAGTTCGCTCACCGCGGTGCGGGGGTCGCGGCGGCCCCACTCGCGGTGGGCGTGCAGCACCACCTCGGTGTCACTGCTCGTGTCGAACCGACGGCCTAAGGCGGTAAGCCTTTGACGAAGCTCGCGGTAGTTGTAAGTCTCACCCGTGTAGACGAGGACTAATGCGGGTCGGCCGTCCTCCTGGAGCATCATCGGCTGGCGACCGCCTTGGACGTCGATGATTGCTAGGCGGCGATGTCCCAAGGCAGTGGGCCCGTCGATCCAAGTCCCCTCGTCGTCTGGACCGCGACAGGCCATGGTGGCTGTCATGTCGGCAATCTCTCTTCGCGCGTCGGGACCTCCTAGGTCACGATCGAAATCAATCCATCCACAGATGCCGCACATTTCTTTGGCTCCTTGCCTTGGGTAACTATTGCGCAACTTCGGGCACCCGGGAGACGGCACCCCGCGAATACGTGACAATGCTTCATCGCCGCCGCATCGGCTCAACTCTGACGCGACATTCTCCTTTTGGCGTTTGACTATATTCTGTCTCAACGCAAGGGACGTGCCGACTGAGAACACGTCCAGCACCGTCTCGCCTTCTGATCATCGGCGGCTGACTGCCCTGATCAGCGACCGCAACAATCCGCAGAAGTATGTCTGGCGTGCCGAGATCGTGCTGTTGAGTGCCGATGGTGT
>NZ_JAVIIR010000043.1:0-7467 GCF_033977325.1 Mesorhizobium vachelliae | reverse complement strand
AGCGATGATCCGCTCATCAGCCTGCCGGCAGTGGCGCGCTGATCATTCCGGCCCTTGCCGGAGAGCACGGCGACCAATGCCGTCAGCTACACCACTTCCTGAGACACGATCTCGATATTGCCTCGCGAGTGCTGCGAAGGGGCTTGCTGAAAGCGGCGACCGGCCGCGGTAGAGCGGCAAATGGCCCAAGATCGATATCGGGTTTGGCGCATATTTGATACTTATGCGCCAATCACGATAAACCGGAGATATCGACTTCAGCGCATAGAACCTGCGCCCGCCCCTCGATAACAGCCCTCAAGATAGCGCGCTCAAAGTCCGGGCTGCGATCCATCCGTTTCCCACCTCGCTACCAGTTTGCACCGAATCGGCTTGGCCAAGGGCTTCCGCCTTACGTGACTTCTCTTCTCTAAATGAGGACGATCTCGTCGCTGCGGAAATCGTACAGGGATAGACTTTGTGCTTCGACACCAACACGCCCGGGGTATAAGGACTCCTCGACATAACAAGCCTTCCAACCTTTGGAATGCTCACGTCGCCGCAGGCACCAGCCACAGGGGCGGCGTCCATGAAAAATGATGGAATTTCGTATCCGCCACGAGGCCTTTCTCGTGAAGAGTCGGCCCGGTATGTTGGTGTTGGATTCACTCTTTTTGACGAGATGGTCGCTGATGGACGTATGCCGAAACCTAAGCGCATCAACAGCCGTGCCGTCTGGGATCGTGTAGCTCTCGACATCGCCTTCACGTCGTTGCCCGACAAAGACAACGGTCTCCAAGAGTTGTTGGAGCGAAGCAGGCGAGACGAGCAAAAAAGATAAGAAATACGCTGATTGCGTATACGCTGAAGACGTAGTAAAGGTATCGAGAAGGCGTCACGTGAGCGAGAACGAGAAGCTTGCCCAAGAAGTGAAAGCCTGGCGGGCCAAGGAAGGGCTCACTGCCGAAGCTGCGGCCAAGGCGTTTGGAATACCGAAGCGCACGTTTGAGGGCATCGAGCAAGGCAGAGGCTTCCCCTATCCCCTCCTCCTGCGCGTTGCGATGAAAAGCAATGCTCTTTCACTCAAGGCAATGCAGGAGAAATCGTCCCTTAACGACTAACTTCAGCGGAATTGCCGGCGGGAGACTTTAATGGCCAGACCCTTCAAGGACGACCGCTACCCCGGCGTCTCTTCGCGGATCAAGAACGGCAAGATCGTTTATCGCTATCGGGCAAAAGGCATGCCGGAAATCCGGCTTCCCGGTAAGCCGGGTGATCCGGAATTCGAAGCCGAATATCAAAGGGCGACGCAGGGTCTAGGCAAGAATGCTGCGATCATCGACCTGCCTGGCCGAGCGCTGCCAAGGACCTTCGGCCATGCGGCGCGCCGGCTTGAGACGACTATGGAGTGGCTGGATTTTGACGAGGCGACGCAGCGGAAAAATGTGCGCCTGATAGAGCGTTTTCTTAATCTCAAGGTTGATCCAAAGTACCCGCTGACCTGGCGCAATACGCCAGTGGAACACATGGACGCGGATCGGCTTCGCGCCATTATCGAAGGCATTTTTGCGACAAACCGTACAGTCGCCAAGCACATGCTGGTCGCCATCAAGAAACTGCTATGGGTCGCGACCGAGGTTGAGAAATGGATCAAGCCGCAAGACGATCCGGCACTATCCATTCGCGTGCGTGTGCCCAAGTCCACCGGCAATCCCGCTTGGCCGGTTGCAATCCGCGAGAAATTCGAGGCTCGGCATCCGATTGGCACGCCAGCACGCACTTGTTACGCCTTGGGCTTTTGGCTCGGGAACCGGCGCGGCGATATCGCCGCTCTGGAGTGGGAAGACCTCGTCACCGAGGAGATTGAACTGTTCGACGGCTCGCTTGAGTTGATCGAAGCGTTTGCTTTCCGCCAGAAGAAGAACCGCAATCGCCACGGCGGAAGGGAGATGTTCGTTCCAATCGTCGACAAGCTGGCAGCGGCCTTGGAGCCGCTCGACCGCTCGCAGGGCGGCACCGTTTTGAAGAGTGCCTACAAACGGGCGTTCTCAGAAAAGAGCCTGACCGGCATGATGCAGCATTGGAACCGCCAGGCGGGAATTCCGGACGGCTACACGCTTCATGGCTTGCGCCGCACCTTCGGCACCTACCTTGCTGAATGTAACATTCAGGCGAGGGCCATTATGGAGGCGATGGGGCATTCCTCCATGACCGTAACCGACGACTATGTGCGTGAGGCAAACAAGAAGCGGATGGCGGTGGATATCGCTCGCGCTATCAATCAGCGCGAGGCCAAACGCGATGCCATGAAGCAGCGAACTGTCCTGCGAGTCGTCAAGTGATCAGATCGAGCCGGAACAAACCATGGCCGACGCCGCACAGCTGGGCCCATAATGGGCCCAAAACGTTTTGGGCCGAGGCCACTTTTCATCAATGAAATCAATGGTCATGGTGGGCCCGGAGGGACTCGAACCCCCAACCAAGCGGTTATGAGCCGCCGGCTCTAACCATTGAGCTACAGGCCCCACGCGGGCTGGCTTAGTGTTTTTCGCTCGTCCGCACAAGGCTTTCGAAAGCGCTGGCGCAAAACGCCAAAATCAGCCCATATTCGCGCCGTAGAGCGGCCTGCGCCCATACGGCGCGAAACAGGTCCGGCCTTTGCGCCGCGCTGCCGGGAATCGACGCGTTTGCGGGTCGAGGCAGATGCGGCGCGAAGCGTCGGATCGCAGACTTCGAGGAGTTTTCATGACCAGACGTTTTTTGCCCATCGCGCTCGCTGCCGCGGTCGCGTTCCCGGCGCTGGCAAGCGCCGCCGACACCCAGCCCCCGCCCCGCATCATCGTATCCGGCGAAGGCGAGGCGACCGTGGCGCCGGACATGGCGATCCTTTCGCTCAGCGTCATGCGCGAGGCCAAGAGCGCGCGCGAAGCGCTCGATGCCAACAACGACGCCATGGCGGCGGTGATCGCGGCGATGAAATCCGCGGGCATTGCCGAACGCGACCTGCAGACTGCCGGCATCCAGATCAACCCGCGCTACAACTACACCAACAAGGCCGACGGCAGCCAGGAGGCGCAGCTCGTCGCCTACCAGGTGACCAACACGCTGTCGGTGCGCGTGCGCGATGTCGACAAGACGGGCGAGATCCTCGACAAGGCGGTATCGCTCGGCGTCAACCAGGGTGGCGGCATCACCTTCACCAATGACGATCCGAGGGCGACGATCACCGAGGCGCGCAAGAAGGCCGTCGCCGACGCGATGGCCAAGGCAAAGACGCTTGCGGAAGCGGCAGGCGTGAGCCTCGGCAAGGTGCTCGAGATCACCGACCAGAATGTGGCGCCGGCGCCGATGCCGATGGCGGCCAAGTCGTTCGATGCGGCCCGCTCGGCCGTGCCTGTGCAGCGTGGCGAGAATTCCTACAACGTCCAGGTCACGGTCACCTTCGAGCTGAAGTAGGAACCGACCGGCGCCGCAGGCATCGCAGGCACGCCACCGACACACAAGAAAGCCCCGGAGGATCGATCCTCCGGGGCTTTTTTCGAGCCGCGCCTCACCTTGGGGGCTCAACTACTCATAGGCGATCCTCACAGAGGATCGTCCTTCAGCTCATCCATGCTTCAAGATTGATCCTCGCAGAGGATCTCAGCCTCAGCGATAGATGATCGGGCAGCCGCGCTCGTTGGCGAACACCACCACCACGCGGTCGCCATACTGGCGGCCGGCAACCTTCACCGTGCGGCGGCTGATGTCGACGATGCGGGCGCGATGCAGGCCCATGCGCTCGGCCTTGTCGAGGGCGCGATCCGGCGAGCAGCCGCGCCAATCGCGGTCGCGGTCGCGGCGCCAGTCGCGGCGATAGCCGTCGTCGTCGCCGGTGTAGATGCCGAAACGCGGGTCGTGCCTGTCCCCGAAACCGAGATAGAGGCTGTCCGCATGCGCCGGAATGGCGGCCAAGGTGCCAAGTCCGACAAGGGCCGAAAGGGCAGCCGTCTTGATCGTGTTGAACATCGTCTTCTCTCCTTGTTGTGGGCTGTCACCCGTAGAACCAATGATTGGAAAATGCCTTTTTGCGTCTGAACTTTCCGCGAACCGGCCGTTCATGTCCGGTTCATGTGGCAAGAAGATGCGGACACGCCGGCGTTCGTCATCAATATGCGTTGCGAACCGTTCAAAAAACGCGAACCCGCAGGGTTCGTCGTCAAGATGCGAACCGCTTACGGTTCGTCATCCAGATGCGAACCCGTCAGGGTTCGTCATCCAGTATGTAATCAAAATAGTCGTCTGGCTCGGCAAGATCGGTTTCCTTGGCCTTCACGCGGCCCTGGATCGAAATGCCGGCTTCGTGCACGGTCTCGGCGCTTCCGGAAACAAGCCTGTGCCACCAGTAGAGATCATGGCCCTCGGCGATGAGCCGGTAGGCGCAGGTCTTTGGCAGCCAGGTGATGGTGCGCACATTCTGCGGCGTCAGGCCGACGCAATCCGGCACGCGCGCCAGGCGGTTGGCATAGTCGGAGCAGCGGCAGTTCTCGGCGTCGAACAGCCTGCAGCCGACGCTTGTCCAGAAGATCTCGCCCGTATCCTCGTCCTCGAGCTTCGACAGGCAGCATTTGCCGCAGCCGTCGCAGAGCGATTCCCATTCGGCCGGGGTCATCGCCTCAAGCGTCTTCGTTTTCCAGAACGGTGCGGTCATTCCGGTGGATTTGGCCCTCCGCAGCCTTCCGGTCAAGCGCTGCGGTGACGGGTGACCCAGTATCAACATTAGAAAAACACCAAATTGCCTTCAAAAGGCCGGCCAGGCATCCTTGGCTGGCGCCAATGCCCGACGGAACCAATTGCGGTTGATGAAGGTTTGGGCAGGGATGGGACCCCAGTAGGAGAAAATTGATATGAAACGCCAACCACGGATTCTGGCGGGCACGGCAATCGGCCTGCTTATGGCATCCGCGCCGTTGGGCGCGTACCCGCTGCAGGGGGGTGTCGCTTCCGGCAGCCTGCACGGCGCACCGCTCGTGCTGGCTCAGGCCGCTTGCGCCGAAGGCCAGTCGGCCGAGGAGTGCGCTCAACAGGGTGGCGAACAGCCGCGGAAAAAGAAGCGCGAACAGCAGCAGCAAAGCGAATCGGCGCCGGCCGGGCAAGCCGCGCCTGCCGAGACCGAGCAGAAGCCGCGCAAGAAGCGGCAAGACCAGCAGCAGACGGATAATGGCCAGTCCGGGGAAGCCCCAGCTGAGCAGCAACTCAAACCGCGTAAGAAACGCGACCAGCAGCAGCAGACCGAGGCCGCGCCCGCCGATCAGGGCGGACAGCCTGCAACCGACGAGCAACAGCCGCGCAAGAAGAAGCGCAACCAGGCCGAATCGGCGCCGGCTGAGCAACCGGCCGAGCAGGTCGCGCCCGACCAGCAGCAGCAACAACTGCACAAGAGGAAACTCAATCAGCAGCAGAGCGAGACGGCTCCGGCCGAGCAGGTCACCCCGGACCAGCAGCAACAGCTGCGCAAGAGGAAGCTCAATCAGCAGCAAGGCGAGACGGCCCCAGCCGAGCAGGCCACCCCCGACCAGCAGCAACAGCTGCGCAAGAGGAAGCTCGATCAGCAGCAGCAAGGCGAGACGGCCCCAGCCGAGCAGGCCACCCCCGACCAGCAGCAACAGCTGCGCAAGAGGAAGCTCAATCAGCAGCAGGAAACCGCGCCTGCCGAACAGCAGTCAGAACAGCCGGCAAATGACAACCAGCCTGGAAAGAAACGGAAGCAGGGCCAGCAACCTGCCGAACAGGGCCAGCAACCTGCTGAACAAGGCCAAGCCCCGGCGGAGCAGGCCCCCGCAGGTCAGGGCTCTCGCAAGCTCAAGCCCTTGCCGGTTCCGGGAACGGAGCAGGCGCCGGCCGGAACCGAGCAGGCGCCGGCTCAAGGCGAACAGCCTTTGAACCAGAACAAGAGGCAGGCCAAGAAGCCGCTTACGGAGCAGCCCGCAACGGGGCAGCAGCAGCCTGCCACCGGCGAACAGCCTGCCAATAACAATCAGCCCGCGGCTGGCGGCAATGCCGCGCAAGGACAAGCTCTCGCCAACCCGAACGAGGCGCCTCTCCTCGACAGCCAAAAGGATGTCTTGCGCAGGCACCAGGGCCGCCAGCCGGCCGGCCAGAACCAGAATGGCCAGGTCGAGCAAGGCGGCAACCAGGCCGGACAGCAAGCCGCGAGGCAGGCCCCTGTCAATCAGGGCCCGCCGCCCACCGACGACAAGACGGCGCAGCAGGCGATCCAGCCTGAAAAGATCGCGCCTGTCATCGAGGAGAAGGGCAAGCGCGTCGACCTCACGCCCCAAGAGGTTGTGCGCGATCGCCGCCGGCCGCAGGGCGCGGACGTGGTGCAGCAACTCGGCGACCGCGTGATCCTCCAGTTCAACAACCAGACGTTCGTGGAAAGCAACGAGGCTCCCCGCATCACGCGCGGTGCCAGGGATGTCTACTACGAGGATCTTTCAGGCGGCCGCACCCGCGAAATCGTCGATCGCGAGAACGGCATCCAGATCGTCACCATCCGCAACCGCAATGGCGATGTCATCAGGCGATCGCGCATCACCCCGGATGGCCGTGAATATGTGCTGAGCTATGTCGACGAGCGCTACTACAACGATGTCGACGAGTGGCGCGATCCCGGCGACGATCTGCCGCCGATGCGGCTCGACATGCCGCGGCGCGACTACATCCTCGATTCGGAGGACATCCAGAGCGACGACGACTATTACACCTTCCTCGAGCAGCCGCCGGTGGAAAGGGTGCAGCGCCTCTACTCGATCGACGAGGTCAAGCGGTCGGCCCGCGTGCGCGACATCGCACGCCGCATCGATCTCGACACGCTGAACTTCGATTTCGGCTCGGCCACGATCTCCGATACCGAAGTGCAGAAGCTCGATGGCGTCGCCAGCGCCATGGAGAAGCTGCTCAAGAAGAACCCGGCGGAGACCTTCCTGATCGAAGGCCATACCGATGCCGTCGGCACGCCGGAGGCGAACCTTGCTCTCTCGGATCGCCGCGCCGAATCGGTGGCTGAGGCGCTTACCAACGCCTTCGGCATCCCGGCCGAGAACCTGACGACGCAGGGCTATGGCGAGCAATATCTCAAGGTCAATACGCCTGGCCCGAACCGCGAGAACCGGCGTGTCGCCATCCGCCGCATCACCTCGCTGGTGGCGCCGGTGGCGAGCAACAGCGAGCAGTGATGCACGTTTGATTTCAAAAGTTTGATCGGAATTTTGGAATCAACGCGAAAAGAAAAGGCCCATCCCTCACAGGACGGGCCTTTTCTTGTCCGGCTCAAGAAGATTTGTTCCAATTATCTCGCTAACTCATTGAATCGCCGCATTGCGGCACCCAGATTCGGGGTTGTGTGCGTCAAGTTCAGCAAAAAGGGGCGGCCCTGTTGCTGGTCATGCGGCTTGGCGTAGGGCGAGCTTCTTGTGCTCGCGCAGGTCGTCCATGTTGATGTAGCGA
>NZ_JAVIIR010000042.1:0-7748 GCF_033977325.1 Mesorhizobium vachelliae | reverse complement strand
GCCTCCGAGATCGAAGAATACGTCCTCTTAGCCTCCGATCGAAAGGCTCGTTGCACATCAATGGCTTAACTTTAACAAGACGGGTTGACAAATGACCTATGCCTTCATGAAGACGCTGAAGGTTGAGGCGGTCTACCCGATGGCCCTCGAAACCTTCGACGACGTCATTGATCACCTTCTCCACTTCATCGAGGACGTCTACAACGCACGCAGGCTCCATACGGCGCTCGTATATCTGAGCCCGGAGGATCAACACATCCGGCAGACTGGCAAATCAGCAGCCTGATTCTGTCCACCCTCAGGGGCGCACTCCAGGCTGCGTACAATGCTATCGAATGCATTTTGCACCCATCTGGCGGGTTCGGGCTCATCCCCCAAGTCATTTCGGGGACCGCGAGTCGATGAAGGACACGAACCTCTTCCGACAATTGCGCGTGACGCTCTGCTTCGAATCGTCGCCTCGCTACGGGAGAGCAGATTGCGGCCGTCGACGATCAAATCCCGGCTTAGCTGTACTGGCCTTGCTGCCGACATGTTTCGACGACTACAAGGATCCACCCGCACTCTGGCTTGCTCTTCCTCTGGCCACGCTAGTTCTGGGCCAAAGCCGCTTTTGCTTAATGCGACCAGCTGCCTGTCGGGTCAAACGGGGGCCACCCACACGCTCGCTTGTAACCAAGTGTGTGAAAAATGCTCCGCACGGCGATCCATCTTGCCACCGAGCGCTCCGCTGCGCAGGCGCTTTGAGCACTCCAACATAGGAAAACAGAACACGAGCATATTGCCCTCCGGCATAGCAGGGGAATCCCCCAACCCGATGGTGCGAAACATTATGTGGCGGAGGATTTCCAGACCTGGCCGATCCGGCGCGTCAGGGGCAGCTCCGCCACATATTCTCCTCCGACACATAAAAAGCGTGATCTGCAAATGGGTGGAAGACTTCAACACCGCAGCCGCATTCCTCACCCGATAAAGGTGAAATTGACACCAGATCAATTCGGAAATTGACATCTTAGTCATTTTGGGAACATAAATTCAGAGCAGTCGGCTACGGAGGTGTTCACGAAACATGCAGCACTCATGTAGTATGGGCATGGTTGTGGCTCTGCTCCAATGTTTATCGGCTCAAGCGGATAGTCCCCCCTCTGCGCCGGCGAACCTGCCGGAAAACTGCAGCAACGGATTTCTAGACTAGTTCAGCGGAAGCATTCGAGCTGCGTATATCGCGCTCGCGTGCCGGACCAACCAAAACGGAAAGCGACCCCTCGGAGCGGCGCTCAACAGAAACGGGAGGAATCAATCATGAAAGACATCGTAGGCAATGTGAACCGCCGGGCCTTTCTGAAGGCTGGTGCCGCCGTCGGCGGGGGTGTCCTCGCCTCCGGGATGCCATTGTCGCAAGCCATCTGGGCAGCGGAAGGGAAGCTGCTAAAGGCGCGCTCTTATAACGACGTCTCCACCTTCGATCCAGGTTTCTACAGCGAATACGTGGGCTTAGACGTCGCGAACTGCGTCTTTTCGAAGCTCATTCGGAGAAAGCCGGGCTCCGAATGGCGCTGGGAACTGGAGGCGGCAGAAAAGATCGAGCAGGTTGATCCGACGCATATCCGTTTCCGCCTGAAGAAAGGCATCAAGTTTACCGGCGGCTATGGCGAGTTGACCGCCAACGACGTCAAATTCTCCTTTGAGCGCGTGATCAAGCACAAATCGGCGGCTGCCGTCGATTGGGGTACGCTCGATCGCGTCGAGGTGGAGGATGATTACACGGGAGTCATCGTATTCAAGGCACCGTTTGTGCCGGCCTGGATCGTTTCGCTCCCCTTTGGGGTTGGCCATATCGTTTCCGAGGATGCGGTGATGAAAGCAACCGGTGATGGCAGTAGTTTCGGCCTGAAGCCGCCGGCTTTCTCCGGCCCCTACGTGCTCGCCGACTTTAAGAAAAGCCAGTATGTGCTCTTAACACGCAATCCAGACTGGTCGGGGCCAAAGCCTGGGTTTGACGAAATCCGCATCATCGTGATTACCGACGACAAGACGGCGGAGCGCGCCTATCAAGCGGGCGACATTGATTTCACCAGAATCAGTTTGGATTCGCTTGCGACGCTCAAGAGCAATGCGCCCGCCGATACTAAGATAGAGGAATACCCCGGGCTCAGTTACACTTGGATCGGCATGAATATGGAACATCCGAAGCTGAAGGACATCAATGTCCGCAAGGCAATTCAGTGGGCAATCAATGTGCCGCAGATCCTAAAAGTCGCGTATGCGGGACAGGCGGAGGTCGCGACAGGCACCATTGCTCCAGGTATTGTGGGCCATCGCGACAAAGCGCTCGTCCCGCCGGAAGGCGATCTCACAAAGGCCAAGGAGTTCCTGGAAAAGGCTGGTGTCAATGAGCTGACCTTGACCATCGATTGCCTCAACGACAGCACTTATGCGACCGTAGCCCAGACTGTCCAGGCGCAATTGTCGCAGATTGGTATCACGGTCGAAGTCAATGCCCAGGATGCCGGGTCGTTTTGGACGATTGGCATGGAATCGGAAGGCGGTCGCTGGAAAGATATGCAGCTCGTAGTCAACAATTTTTCTAGTCAGCCGGATCCTTATTATTACACATCTTGGTTCGTTAAAGCTCAGGTCGGCATTTGGAACTGGGAGCGCTTCAGCAGTGATCGCTTTGATGAGCTAAACGCCAAGGCCATTACGATTGAGGATCCTGCCGAGCGTGCAAAACTCTATTATGAGATGCAGGACCTTATGGAGGAGTCAGGCGCTTACAGATTCTTGACGAATGGAGCATGGCCGGTGATGTACCGCAGCACGCATGTGCAGGCTGCGACACTCCCGGATGGGTCCCCGCTGTTCCTCAATTTTATGCCGGTGTGACTAAGGGATGTGGCTCTACATTCTGAAGCGGATCTTCCTCGCGGTCGCAATCATTGTGACCGCGGTGACGCTACTGTTCCTTATGATCAGAGCAGTGCCCGGGGATCCTGCTGCGGTTCTGCTCGGCCCACGGGCGACTCCCGAAATGAAGGCGCTGCTGCATCAGCAGATGGGGCTGGATAAGCCGCTTGTTGTGCAGATCGTTACGTTCTTCCGCGGGCTGCTCCAAGGTAATCTCGGTTTTGATGTGTTCAGCCAGCGGCCTGTTGCCGACATCGTCTTCGAGCAATTGCCCTATACGATCGAACTCATCTTCGTCTCGATTTTGTGGGCAGTCGCGGTTGCGGTGCCACTGGGCTGTCTCTCGGCCATGAGGCGTAACTCTGTCATCGACCAGGTCGTCGGCGTCATGGCGGTCGCGACGATCGCCATCCCGTCCTTCGTCATGGCAGTCTACGCACTGCTGATCTTCGCCGTCACGTTCCGCTGGCTGCCGGCCATAGGTGCCGGAAGCGGCTTCTGGGACGGACTGATACATCTCATCCTGCCAGGCTTTGCCATCGGAGTTGGCTGGGTCGGCTACATCTCCCGATTGGTGCGCGCGTCGATGCTTGAGATCCTTGGTGAAAACCACATACGTACGGCCCGCTCCTTCGGGATTTCGGAATGGCGCATCGTTGCACGTTACGCGCTGCCACTCGCGATCCTGCCGACTGTCACCGTCCTCGGCGTGGGCATAGCGTGGCTGCTCTCGTCTGCCGTATTCATCGAGGTGGTCTTCGCAAGACCTGGCGTCGGCGCGCTGATCGTGAACGCGGTCAATACGCGCAACTATCCGATCGTGATGGGCACCGTGCTCGTCACGACCGTCCTTATCGTGATCGCGACGACGCTCTCCGATTTCATCAATGCGGCCCTAGATCCGCGAACCCGGGAAAAGCTCTAACATGGCGAACGTTGAAGCCATCCGCGCCGGAGCCAACGAAGGGCAGGGCCCGGGCGCCTTTCGTGCCTTCTTTCAGCAGTTGCGCAAGACCCGTCTCGGCGTGCTCGGCTCAGTTCTCGTTGTGCTCGTGATGGCGTGCGCGATCTTTGCTCCGTTCCTCATCATGCATGACCCGATCCGCATCATGGTCGGTCCGCGTCTGGCGCCGCCTTCACTCGAGTTTCTCCTTGGCACGGATCAGCTGGGCCGCGACACGTTCTCGCGCGTCATGATGGGCGGCCGCGTCCCGCTGCTCGTCGCTCTCGCTTCTCTGGGCAGTTCTCTTGCGGTCGGCCTCGTGCTTGGTCTCATCGCCGGTTTCGGCCCGCGCTGGCTAGACAATTTGCTCCTGCTGGTCTTCGACACCATCCGCTCCTTTCCCGCCATTATCTTTGCGCTGGCGATCATCGCGCTCATGGGACCCAGTCTGGCCAGCGTGATTTTCGTCATCGCAATAACATCCATGCCCATTTATGCACGCGTCGTGCGCACGCAAGCGCAGGCGCATTGCAGCTGTGAGTATATCGCCGCAGAGCGCAGCATGGGCGCCGGAACGACACGTATACTCGCCGTGCACGTACTGCCCAATGTCATCGGCCCGCTTCTCATCCTCGTGAGCATGGACGTGCCCGCGGTCATCGCCGTAGAGGCAGGTCTGAGCTTTCTGGGCTTGGGAGTGCGCCCGCCAACGCCCGATTGGGGAGCTATTCTCAACGAAGGATACAATCACATTAATCAGTCGCCCTGGCTGGTGATTGCCGGCGGCATTCCTATCGTCATCGCCACGCTCGGCTTCACATTTCTTGGCGAGGCGCTGCGCGATATATTCGATCCCAAGCTTCGGAAAGACCTGTGAGACGCGACGACCCGATGCCGCACCTGTCCGCCCGTCCGCTTCTTGCGATCCGAGGCCTCGATCTCGATTTCGGTACGCCACGCGGGCGTGTTCACGCCTTGCGCAATGTTTCACTCGATGTGCCATCGGGACAGGTGGTTGGCATCGTCGGCGAAAGCGGATCCGGCAAGTCGACGCTCGCCTATACGGTGATGGGCCTGCTTCCCGAAAATGCCGAAGTCACACCCGGCGCTATTCTGTTCGAGGGACGCGACTTGCTCAACATGTCCGGTTCAGCACGACAGAGCCTGCTCGGCGATCGTCTCTCCATGATCTTTCAAGATCCGATGACCGCACTCAATCCAGTGCGGACTATCGAGAGTCAGATGATCGATATCCAGCACCGCGAACAAGGAAGCCGGAGCGAAAAACGCGCTCGTGCCATTCAAATGCTTCACCAAGTCGGAATTCCCGATCCCAAAGATCGGCTATGCGCCTATCCGCACCACTTCTCCGGAGGCATGCGGCAGCGTATCTGCATCGCCATGGCGCTTCTTGTGAAACCGGCGCTGCTCATCGCCGATGAGCCAACCACTGCGCTCGATGCAACGCTGGAAGTGCAAATCATTCATCTGCTCAAAGATCTCCAAAAAGAAATTGGTTGCTCGATTCTCTTCGTTTCCCACCACCTCGGCGCGGTGGCTGAGTTGTGCGACCGGGTCGCTATCATGTATGCTGGCGAGGTGGTTGAGCAGGGGACCGTGCGGGACATCTTCTACAATCCTGGTCATCCCTACACCCGGGCGCTCCTTGAGTGCGATCCCGGGCGTATAAAAAAAAGCACGCGCACTTTGCCGACCATTCCCGGTGAGGTGCCTAGTCTACTCGGCAGCAAGGTAGGATGCATCTTCCGCACACGTTGCCGACATGCGTCCGACCGCTGTGTGCAAGAGAACCCGGTAGAGTACCGCATCGGCGTGGACCATGTCGCCCGATGCCATCTCCTCGACGAACAGCGGTTGGTTTCGTCATGAGCGCGCTGCTTCGGGTTGAGGACCTGCGCGTCCGCTTCCGCACCATGGGTCCGCTGAAGGCGCTCTCAACCGGAACGAAAGCCCCTTTCATCGATGCAGTATGCGGTGTGTCCTTTGATATCCGCAAGGGCGAGACGTTGGCCCTAGTCGGCGAAAGCGGCTCAGGCAAATCCACTATCGCTCGCACGATAATCGGCCTGCAGCGGTCCGTTAGCGGCAGCATCAACTTCGACGGACATGAAATTGAGGAACTCAGTGGGGCTGAACGCAAGCCTTACTTGCGGCGTATGGCGATGATGTTCCAGGATCCAATCGGCTCACTCTCCCCCAGGATGACGGTGCGCTCGCTCCTGACAGAGCCATTTCGCATCCATGGACTCAAGGATCACGATGCCGGAAGCGAAGTCGAGCGCTTACTGCGCATGGTGGGTTTGCCAGCGGATATTGCTCGCCGCTATCCCCATCAGCTTTCTGGAGGTCAGGCTAGGCGCGTAGGCGTAGCGCGAGCCCTTGCGCTCAAGCCGGATTTGATCATCGCCGATGAGCCCACCGCAGGCCTCGATGTTTCGGTGCAGGGCGAGGTGCTGAACCTGCTCGCACGGCTTCAGGACGAATTCGGCATGGCGATCCTGATCATCACGCACAATCTCAATGTCGTGCGCCACATGGCCGATAGCATGGCGATCATGTATTTAGGGCGCTTTGTTGAGGTCGGTTCGACCGAGCGTATATTTGAGCACCCGAGTCATCCCTATACCGAAGCGCTGCTTGCGGCCAATCCGGAGGCTGACCCGGATGCAGTGCTCAACAGAATCGAGCTCAAGGGTGAAGTGCCGAGCCTGATGAGGCGGCCATCCGGCTGCGAGTTCCACACCCGTTGTCGTTACGTGCAGGACATCTGCAGCCGCGTCTTCCCCGAGCCTTCAACAAGCCCGGATGACACGGAGCACAGCTTCAGATGCCTTTTCCCGATCACCGTCGAAACGGTGCCCTTGGAGAAGCGACCAATAAAAAAGGAATTCGAGCGAGGTCCGCAATGCTAGTTACCCCCATCATACTGAGTCAGACGTTGCGCAACGGTATTGGCTATGTACGCATGAAGGACGGAATGCGCATTGCTCACATCACCTGAAAGCCGGCGGTTATCCGCCGGAATTTGAATATACACCACCAAATATCAAAGATCCGACGGTTCGACCTCGCGCAGCACTGTAAGCGATGTTCCGACGGCACCTTTCCGGGATCGGCGTGAAGGACGATGTTCGGAGCCTTTGAGGGCTCGACATATGACGATTTCAGAGCTTGCGCTTAAGTCGAACGATTTGGAGCCGGTACGCCGGTTCGAGGTGTTCACGGGCTCCGGCCGGCGACGCGAGTGCACTCCAGAGGAGAAGACGCGGATCGTTGCAGAGAACTACGAGGCTGGCGAGTAAGCGGTGCACCAAGGCACCTCCCAATATCGTCTTGTGATGCAGCGGGTAGTCGGCGCGCCGGCGGCGGATCGCTCCGGGTTGTCATAACAGGTGACGCAGTGGAGTTCGCGGAGGGCGGGGATGACAAGGGCGATGTCTTTGTAGGCTTCGTGCTCGATGAAGCGATGAAGTGCGCGGTCTCGGGCCTCGGCCTGGGCTTGCCGAGGACGGGTCTGCCCTTTTTTCGCCGCAGTAGATAGATCAGGATCGGCCGCAGCAAGCCGTGGTTGGGGTTGTCGAGGTCGAGCAGCCGTTTCCAGCGTTTGATGTTGAGATTCATGGCCGCGTAGAACCCCTGACACCACGGCGGCGGGTCGACGCCGCTTGCGAGGCTTGGCAGAAGCTCCTCGCTGCGCCCGAAACCATCACATCAATCGGAATGCGGCAGTGGGCGCACGTCGGTCAAACTCCATGACTCTTGGTATAACGTAAGCGGTGCACCAAGGCACCTTTCCCGAAGTCGCCTGATGCGTGTAGGGCGGTCAGCCGTTAGTCGGCACGCCAGCGGCGATCACTGCGGGCTGTCATAGCGGGTG
>NZ_JAVIIR010000041.1:0-8124 GCF_033977325.1 Mesorhizobium vachelliae | reverse complement strand
CCATGGTGGCGCGATACCAGGCGATCGGCGGCTCCTGCGAACCCGAATTGCGGTCGTCGGCGACGTAAACCCAGAGCGCGCCCTTGTGCGTCGTGCCGGTGCCGGGCGCCATGACACTGGAACATGCAGAGGGCGATGTGGTCGCCGAGATCAGCAGCACCGCGGCGGCTGAAGATAGTGCAACGATGCCCGGCCGCGTACGGCAACGGAGGCTGTGGAGTTGTGCGGAGAAGCGCGCGTTGGTCGACCTTGCGAGCGCGGCGGGGTCGTCGGTGACCGAGGTCGCGCAAGCGTTTGGCGTAGCTCCTTCGCAGCTCTATACGTGGACTTGGAGAACTTCTGGATGATATTGGATATGCACCGCCAGGGCCTGTCCGTGACCGCGATCGCCCGGCGAACGGGCCGCGATCCCAAGACGGTCCGCAAATACATCGAGCGCGGGCTCGAACTCCCCGCCTATGGCCCACGACAGGCGGGGCGGCCAAACAAGATCGCGCCCTTCGTCGACTATCTGCGCGAACGGGTCTCGGCCTTTCCCGATCTGAGCGCCGTGCGCCTGACGCGCGAGATTCGTGAGCGCGGCTATGACGGCGCCTACACCGCTGTGAAGCGCTTCGTGGCCGCGATCCGACTGCAGGAGGAGGTGCGTCCCTTCGAGGTGCGGTTCGAGACGCCGGCCGGATATCAGGCACAGGTCGACTTCGCGCGCTTCGTCACCGAGTTCACCGACGCGCCGGGCGTGATGCGCATCGTTTGGCTGTTCTCGCTCGTGTTTGGCCATTCGCGTTACATCTTCGCCCGCTATGTCATGCACCAGGACCTGCAGACGCTGCTGCGCTGTCATATGCAGGCATTCGAGGCCATTGGCGGCGTGCCGATCGAGATCCTCTACGACAGGATGAAGACGGCGGTTGACGGCACGGTAATTGAGGCACGGCGGGCGGCAACGGCGTTTCGGCCCGGGCGGCCTTTGATGATCTCGATGTCGTGAGGAATGTCCCACAGACCACGGTTGAGACTGTCGCTGCAGACTTTGGTGATGAGCCCCTGGCGCCCCCATTGATGCACCGTGGTCTCGGCGACAGCGAAGTGTTCGGCCGCTTCCTGCGTGGTGAGCAGACCACAATCCCGCAGGCGCTGGCGACGGCTGGGCAGGTTGTAAGCTCCACGGATGAAGGCGATCTTCTTGAGATTGAACGGCTTGCCCTCCCAGGTTCGCAGGCCATCTTCATTGAGGATATCGGCGATCTCGCGATCGCAATATCGGTCGAGCAAGCGGTCGACCTTGGCGACGAGCTCAGGCTTGAACTTGCGGATTTGGGCGATCGGCAAAGGCCGCTCCAGCGTCAAGGTGCGGGTCGCCCCGCCGGATAGTCGCACGTTTGCAGTAATCGTCTCGGCCTTGACCAGGGTGACGTCGGCGACCAGCAGCCGCAGGATACGCTTGCGCTCGCGGACACCGATGCGGGGATCGCCCCAGATCCGCGGGAACTGCTCGGCAAGGTCGCGGACGCGTTGCTGCGTCTCGGCATCGAGGGCAGCGGCTTCCTCGGGCGCGCGTCGTTCATAGTCCTCGACGACGTCGGTGTGGAGCCGCAGCTTCTCGTTCCACTCGGCCTCGAGAGTGTCGGCAACGAGGCGATTGTCGGGATCGACCTTCATGTAGCGGCGCCGGGCGAGCTCGGCATCATGACGCGTCCGCTCGATATGCTGTCGGCGCAACGTGTCCATCTCGGCGGCGCGTGCCTCAAGCTCGCGCTGCACCGCCAGGGTGACCTCAAGGGTCATCGGCGTCATCAGCTCGACAAGCAATGCACCCACCGCCGGGTCGACGACTTTGCCGGGCACGGACTGGCAGACTTTGCCGCCGCGACGGGTGGCAGTCTCCTGGCAGATATAGGTCGGGACAGGCTGACCGTGCTCCTGGCTGTAATGGACGCCCATGCGCCCGCCGCAAAGGTCGCTGAGAACTCTGCCTTGGAGCAAGGCGGATCCTTCGCGGACCGGCCCGGCGCGGCGCTGCATTCCATAGGCTTGTGCATTGGCAGCGAGACGCTCCTGGTTGGCCTTGAAGCGCTCCCAGTCGATATAACCCGGATGCAGGTCGGGCATGACGAACCGCCAGTCAGCCATATCCACCTTGATCTGAGAGACGCCGCCGCCCGGCCGGGGCCGTCCACGCGTTCGACCGTAAACGAAGGCGCCGGCATATCTCGGATTATGCAGGACCTGGAGGATGCGGGCGTGCCGTGGCGGCGCCCACATGAGTTCGCCTTTGTGCGGTCCCTTGCGCAGTCGTCGCGGGAACAGAATGCCTTCGTCGAGGAAGAACTTGACGGTTCTGGTTGCGCTGCCCAGGCGCTCGAAGGTCGTGAACACCATGCGGAGCGCGGCCTGCACCTCGGCGTCCGGGTCGAGTGCGAGGGTGCCATCGGGCAAGTAGACCAAGCCCACTGGCGGCCCTATCTTCAGATCGCCGCGGCTTGCCTTGTTGAGTTGGCCGCCGCGCATGCGCGCCTTGAGGAAGTGCAACTCCGCTTCCGACATCGTTCCTTTCAAACCCAAAAGAAGTCTGTCGTTGAAGCTGGCCGGATCGTAGACGCCATCCTCATCGAGGATGAGGGTGCTGGTCAGGGCGCACAGCTCGGGCCGAATACCCAATCTGTTGAACAAGGCGACGCTGCGGCCCTTTATGCGTGATTCATTGTCTCCAGATGGATTCGGAGGTGATAGGTGCGCGGCGAAGACGAACGAAGCGGCGAACTGTTCAGCTATGTGGATCTTGAGACGCGGGTTCGGCGCAATCATCCGCCTCGTGCGATCCGGAGGATCGTGAACGAGGCGCTGTCGACGCTGGCGCAGGAGTTTGCGGCTTTATTCGCCGACCGGGCGGCCATCGATCCCGCCTGGGAAGCTGCTCAGGGCGATGCTGCTGCAGGCGTTCTATTCGATCCGCTCGGAGTGACTTCTGATGGCGCGGCTGGAATACGACCTTCTGTTTCGCTGGTTCGTGGTGATCGGCATCGATGATGAGGCCTGGGATCATTCGATGTTCTCGAACAACCGCGACCGGCTGGCTGCTGGAGGGCGATATCGCGTTGAACTTCCTGAGCGCGGTGCTGGCTCAGCCCAAGGTGAAGAGGCCTTTATCTACGGACCACTTCTGGGTCGACGGCACGCTGATCGAGGCCTGGGCTTCGATGAAGAGCGTCAAGCCGAAGGATGGCTCGGGCGAGCCGCCAGCAGAGGGTGGCGGGCGCAATACGGAGGCAGACTTCCATGGCCGGAAGCGTTTGAACGAGACGCATGCCTCGACCACCGATCCCGACGCCAGGCTCTACCGCAAGGGGTAAGGCAAGGAGGCGAAGCCGTGCTTCATGGGGCACGGGGCTAATGTGTTCATCGGCCTATTGCAAGGCGGTCTCAGAGCAGCAGCCGGAAAACTCCCAGCCTCCGGCGCTCCAAACTTCGGTCTCAGAGCAAAACCGCCGCGGCTCCAATTGCTGCCGGATGAAAATTCGGCGGCAGGTCAGTCTGGGCCGGGATGGATCTAGTATCATGGCCACTGGCTGAAAGGCCGTTTGACACCGTTTCAATTCAAGAATTGACACGCTGGTCATTCTAGGAACATAAGTCGAGAACAATTCGCTGAGGAGGTGTGAGCCGTCGGTATTGGCCCATCCTGGATGCTGCGGTAACATCAATTAGGTCGACCTTATGCACGAACGATCTCCTCAAGCGGACTAAGAAAGAGATTAGTAATGACCGTGATCGGAAAAGAAACTACGCAGTGGGGGGTCAATCCAGACGCTGCGCGTGTTCATCGTGATGCTCTGGTTTGGGACGATCATGCTGGGTTCGCTCCGTATCCTGATCTGGACTTAAGATTTCTGGAGAGATGGCTCCTATCGGGGGCATCCTATCTCAGCGTCAATGTTGGATGGGGTGTCATGACGTGGGACCAGACATTGCGATGTGCCGCGCATTATCGCCGCTGGATCGAGACACATGCTGACAGCTATGTCCTCGCCGAGCGGATCACCGATATTCGACGGGCGAAAAAAGAGCGAAAACTGGCGATAGCGTTCGATCTAGAAGGTGCAGACTCCCTCAATAAGAACGTCGATTTGGTGTCAGTGTACTACCAGATCGGAGTGCGGCAAATGAACCTCGCCTACAATAAGAACAGCGACTACGCAGGCGGGTGTATGGATGTAGATGCTCCTCTGTCTGTGTTGGGACGGCAAGTCGTGACTGAGATGAACCGCGTTGGAATGGTCGTCGACTGTTCTCATACTGGCTATTCGTCGTCGATGGAGATAATGGAGCTCTCTAACAAGCCCGTTATTTTCTCGCATGCGAATCCTAAAGCGCTATGGGATCACCCGCGGAACATAAAGGACGACCAGATCATAGCATGTGCGCGAACGGGTGGGGTCATTGGTGTCAACGGCGCATCGGCATTTCTTGCCGACAATGACTGCAGTCCTGCGGCGATAGCCAAGAATATCAAGTACATTGCCGATCTTGTTGGAGTTAATCACGTTGGGATCGGCATAGATTCAGTTATTGATCCGGATGAGGTCGTCAAATTCTCCAAGATATATCCAGAGTGTTGGCCTAACGTCACATTGGCTGAACAGCAGAAAAAGGTCTTTGCACAGCCGGAACAACTTCCCAGGCTAACAGAAGAGCTACTCCATAGTTTTGTTGAGGATGATGTTATGAACATCCTGGGTGGAAATTTCGAACGAGTAGCGGCTCAGATTTGGCGCTGACGATCGTCAGAGGTATTGAAGCAGCTGCCGCGAAACTGCTGTAAAGCAGCTGATAGAACATAGTATGGAAGCCGGTGCTGTGGCCGTGGAGAAGGGCGTTTGGAGAGTATGGAAAAAGCAAAGTGGATGGGCGAATTTTATGAGCGTGTCGAATGGTGGGTTGCTGCGTGGCACGGTATATCCGTACCTAATGAGCAGTCGATGAGCATGGCGACCGATCTCGCCGATCTGATCCGCATGGTCGAGCGCCAGCGCGGCAGCTTGCGCTTCGAGGACGAGCCGGCGAGCTTCGCGGCGGCGCTGCACGCGGCGAAGAAGCCGTCATCGCATAGGAGTCGGCAATGACAGGTCCCGCCGATCTGACACTGGTCGAAGCGGCCGATGCGGTGCTGAAGCGCAAGCTCTCGTCGCTCGAGCTCCTCGATGCGTGCTTCGCCAACATCGAGCGCGCGAACCAAAACGTCAACGCCACCATCTGGCTTGACTACGAAGCCGGCCGCAAATCCGCGCGCAAGGCCGATCAGGCGGTGAAAAAAGGCGCCAAGCTTGGCCGCCTGCATGGTGTACCGATGGCGCACAAAGACATGTTCTACCGCAAGGGGAAGCCATGCACCTGCGGCTCGCGTATCCGCAAGGACTTCGTGCCCGAGCTGACCGCGACTGTGCTCGCCCGCATGGATGCGGCCGGTGCCTACAGTTTCGGCGGACTCAACATGGCCGAATTCGCGCTTAACACAACTGGGCACAATAGAGAATTCGGCGACTGTCACAATCCGTGGAACTCGCTTTACATTCCCGGGGGGTCATCATCGGGTTCAGGTGCGGCGGTTGCCGCTCGCATGACCTATGCGGCGCTCGGGTCCGACACCGGGGGCTCGATTCGGCTGCCGGCGGCTGCCTGCGGCGTGACTGGCATCAAGCCAACCCAAACCCGGGTCAGCCGCGCCGGCGTCATGCCGCTCTCCTTCTCCGGTGACAATGTCGGACCTTTGGCCCGCACCGCCCGCGATTGTGCCCGCATTCTCTCGGTGATTGCTGGTCACGATCGATTAGATCCAACCACGTCGACCGAAAAGGTGCCCGACTATGAGGCGGCACTGGATGGTGAGGTCGGGGGCCTTAAGATCGGTGTACCCACGAAGTATTTCTTGGACAATGCTGATCGGCCGGTGGCGCTCGCGTTTGAGGAGGCGATCAGAGTGCTAGGTAAGCGTGGCGCCACGGTCAAGTGTATCGCGCTGCCGCAACTCGACGCCATCCTAGCCTATTCCGGCATCATGTCCCGGGTGGAGGTGGCGGCCATCCATGCGCAGTGGATGCGCAATCGCCCACAGGACTACGCTCCGCACATCTCAAGCTGGCTCTACACGGGCTACGCCGTGCCAGCATCGTACCATGTCGAGGCCTTATCGCGGCGCGGACCGATCCTGACCGAGTTCGCTAAAGAGGTGTTCAGCCTCGTCGACGTGGTGGCCACGCCCACCATCCCGACGTGCCTCCCGACTTTGACTGAAACAGACGTCGATATCGGTCCACCCGGCATCGAGGGCAAAGTTTTGACGATCCACGCCAATACCGCGGTTTTTAACTATTTGGGCCTGCCGTCGGCCAGCGTGAATTGCGGCTTTGATCCAAATGGATTGCCGATTGGTCTTTCCTTCACCGCCCGCCCCTTCGCCGAGGCCAGCGTGCTGAAAGTGGCCGACGCATATCAGCGGGAGACTGACTGGCACACGCGCCGCCCGTCGCTGCTGGCTTAGGAGGCTGTAGGCCTCGGTAAAAGGGATGCATCAATCGATGGTCGGTAGGCCGACGGAACAAACAGCCGTGCCGCAACCTGTAAGCGCCGACGCCGGTGAATCGGATGCTCGGATGGATCCTCGTCGGACCACAGCGCGTCTTGGCAAATTTGCTAAAAACGCGCAATCCGGCCCAGGTAAACCTTGACGGACGCTGCATCGCACCCCGTTTTGGCATTGCCGAATGCATGGTTGTCTTCGCGGTCCACGTCGGCCGCCGCATGATGGAGCTTTGCGGGACGAGCCTTCAATGTGGACGACGCACTTTGCTGAGACAGCGGTGCAACCGCATCAGCGGAATGGCTCGGCTCACGTCCCGGCGGGGACGCCTCAGGCGCTCAGATTCTGGTGGTTCCTTCATTCGGATTGAACAGCTCGCCAGGGTTGAGCATCGTGTGCATAATCACCGCCAATTTGCGCGCCGCGGCCACTTTGCTCGCGCCCATGAGGGTGGACAGATCGGGATGTGTGGATTGACCAGCCTTCCGGGTTTTCGGAGAGAGAACCCATGGCAAAGCACCGCAGTCACAGCATCGAGTTCATACGCCAGGTCGCGCAGAAGTTCATCTCCGGCGAGACGTTGGAAGGCCTGGCTAAGCATCACGATGTGTCGCCCAACCTGATCCGCATCTGAGTCCGCAAATATGAGCAAGGCGCGTTCGACGATGATGCGCAGGCCGCCGACCTGATCCAGGAATACGAAGCTCCAGCGCTCGAAGGTTGGTCGGTAAGCAGGCTCTGGACTGGAGTTTCTAAAGGGGCGCTGAGAAACGCACCGCGGCCGAGAAGCGGGACTAGGTCATCACCGGCCCCGCGGCATCAGCGTTGCCGAAGGATGCCGGTTGACGGGAATCGCGCGCTCCACCTACTACGACCGCTTGGAGAAGCCGGCCGACGACACCGCAATCGTCGAGGCAATGTTCGCAATCAGCGACGAGTTCGAGTTCTACGGCTATCGCCGCGTCGGCGCTGCGCTGCGTCAGCAAGGCCTCGTCGTGAACCCCAAGAAGATCCGGCGCCTGATGCGCGAGCATGACCTGCAGCCCAGGATCAGGCGGCGCTTTGTGGAAGATCTGAACATCGCTGGTGCCATGCCGCCCGCCTGTCGGAACAATCTGGTTCCAACAGGCTGCGACATACCAGCAGCCAGCGCAGCATCTTCGCTGGTCAGCCCCTGCGCTATCCCCAACCAGAATCGCTGGAGTTCAGATCGCTCCGCCACTGGCGGACGTCCCGGTGACAGCAACGGCGCCCGTCCAGAACGGTGTGATCGTCGCTTTCCAATGCCCATCGCAACCTCCTTCGTTCAGGTGTTGCGACGACCGCTTGAATCCGCCCAATACGCCGCGCAGCTCTATCGGGAGACACTCGGTGCCAGCGGTTTGAACGGCTCGATGGGCCGCAGAGGCAACCCCTACGACAACGCCAAGGCGGAGAGCTTCTTAGGTTGCGTTTCGACGCTGTATCTTCAGCGTCATCATTGTTGGGTAGTGTCGATGCACGACGTTGGCGCTGGTGCGATCCAGGCCGGCCGACGCGCTATCCAA
>NZ_JAVIIR010000040.1:0-11822 GCF_033977325.1 Mesorhizobium vachelliae | reverse complement strand
CGACAACTCGCCGATGCTTCCTATGAAGCCTAGCGGGAGCAAGCCGGCTGCACGGGCGGCAAACAGAACAGAAAGGTTTGGCGCCAACAGTAGGTCGAACTCCGGGGCGCCCCCAACAGCGGCACTGAAATCTTCAGGACCGAGCGACATTGCGACCATCCTTGGATGCGCCGACGCAATGGCCGCAAGTCTTTGCAAGGCGCCCGGAGTCTCAATCTGAGCAAGGAACCGGATGCGTCCCGGCGCAAGATTTCTTTCCCGTTCAAGTTCTGAAACCGCATTCGCGATCTCTAGATGCCGATGGCGCTGCGGAGTAGTCGTTCGAGACCGGCACCGAGTCCCGCCGTAGACCGTCCTCAGCGGATTTGGCGAATTTCTCAAAACACCACCCAGGTGGGTGCCATCGCGCGGCACTCCTGTGGCGAAATTCCGTGCATGTTCCTAAAGCATTTCGCAAAATGCGACGCCGATACGAAACCACTAGCAATCGCTACGTCAACAATGGGTAATTGCGTGCCTTCGATCAGCCGCCTTGCGTGATCAATCCTAACCTTGAGGTAGTACTTAGCAGGTGTCATTCCTACGTGAGTTACGAAAAGGCGTTCGAGTTGACGCCTTGAGATGCCTATTCGCTTAGACAGCCAAAATACCGGCACTGGAAACTCTATGGTTTGTTCCATCGTCGTTATTGCAGCTACGAATTTGTTGCTCACCTTCCCAAATCCTGTTGCCGCGCCATCTGTCTGACGTTTTGAACCGGAGCGCTGGCCCTCTACGGTTGCGTACCGACAGACCTCTTTCGCGATGAATGCTCCAGCGTGAGCGCCGATGAAGTCCACGGCCAAATCGAAAGCAGCCAGTTCCCCGGCGCAGGTTGAATACTGACCGTCCTTAACGAACAGCGAGTTCTGAATGCGAGGTTTGCGAAACACCTCCGAGAAGGCGGCAAACCGCGACCAGTGGATCGTGCAATGGCTGTTCGTCAGCAAGCCAGCGCGGGCAAGCAGCCAGGTTGCCGTGCCGATAGCTGATATGCCTACGCCGCACCTGGCCACATCGCGTAGCAAGCTGTTGAGAGCAGCGGTACAGAAGCCCTCAACAGGTTCGCCTGACACGACCACGAGTTGATCGATTTCGTTACTTTTGACGCAGGCACGCAGCATATCAATGGTGACTTCGACCGGCACTGCGATGCCGTTTGCGCCAGCAACAGGTCGGCAGTCCATTCCAGCAATTCGCCATCGAAACCGCTGCTCTTTCAAAACGGAGTTCGCGATATGCAAGGGCTCGAGATAGGCATGAAGTGCCAGATGCGAAAACCCCGGCAGCACCAGGACGGCGATTGTCAATATTTGCCTCGCTCCCAGAACCTTGGAGGGCTCAGTGAAGGTCATCCTATGAGATCGATACGGAGCGTTCATAGGCAATCAGTGGGCTGCGAGAGAGCTGAACCCGGATTTCGGATTGATCGCTGAGCCAAGGCCCAGCACGCCGGAAGCATGTTCAAACGAGTTTCGCCTGCAGGCGCGAAAGCATCTTTAGGCAACTCTTGAGCTGGTCGATGTCTACAAACTCATTTGGCTTGTGCGCTTGCTCGATCGAGCCAGGCCCGCAGATGATCGCCGATATCCCCGCTTTCTGAAAAAGCCCCGCCTCGGTGCCGAAGGCGACGACGTCGGCACCGTTGGCGCCGGTGATTTCATAGATGAGGTCGCGTGCCGCCGACTGGGGCACGATCTGAAGTCCTTCCACCTCACCGATCAAGATGGTTTCAACACAACAATTAGGACACACGGCCTTCATTTCCGGCAGCAGCTGCTGGTTGATGAAGGCGTCGAGGCTCTCCTTCACAAACGCTGCGTCAGACGGTTGAACCGGGCGCATCTCCCATTCGACCGAGCAATGCCCGGCAATAATGTTACGGCCCGCGCCGCCGAGAATCCGCCCGACCTGAATTGTGGCCCAAGGAGGGTCAAAGCGGCTTCCCGCCATCGCCCGGCCCTTCAGCTCATTACCGAGCTCCATCAGATACGTGATGAACCTTGTCGCGTACTGAATGGCGTTGATGCCGCGATCCGGCTGCGATCCGTGGCCGTCAAGGCCCACAAAATTGGTCGTATATTCATAACATCCTTTGTGCCCTTCGATGACCTGCATCATTGTCGGCTCACCGATTAGGGCGGCCGCAGGCTTGATATTGCGACGAGCCATTTCCCTCACCAGCGCTTGGGCGCCGAAGCAACCGACCTCCTCATCGTAGGTGAATGCAAAATGCAGCGGTCGCTCGAGATTGAGTTCCGCAGTCTCCCGAGCAACGGCAAGGCAGCAGGCGAGAAAGCCTTTCATGTCGCATGTGCCGCGGCCGTAAAGCCGTCCGTTGATCTCCAGCATCATAAAAGGATCGCTGGACCAATCCTGCCCTTCCACCGGGACTACATCCGAATGCCCGGAGAGCACGATACCCCCATCCTTCTGAGGGCCTAACGTGGCGAACAGATTGGCCTTCCGCCCGTCTTCATTGTGCTGAAGAAATACCCTTGCACCAAGCTGCCGGAGGAAATCAGCCATGTAGTCAACCATGGAGAGGTTTGACTCATGGGAGATGGTCGGGAATGCGACGAGTTTTTCAAGTATCTGTTTTGCGTCTTCGATCGAAGCCACTGACATCTCATTCTCCAGCGGTTCTTACATGAGGATGGAGGGTTCACCGCTACAAGCGACCCACCTGCCGCAGGCCCCCTGAGCAAAAACCCCAGTGCAAACGCACTCATCTCGTCGCATTAGTTTTTGACGAAAAGTTGCCGCGGCACGTTCGCTAAGCACTCCATGCCGGTTTCGGTAATGAGAACGGTTTCTGTCATCTCGAAACCCCAGTCCTCCATCCACAGGCCGGTCATGAAATGGAATGTCATACCGGGCTGAAGCTCGGTCTTATCGCCACGACGCAGACTCATCGTGTGCTCACCCCAATCCGGCGGATAGGCGCACCCGACCGAATACCCGACCCGGTTTTCCTTCTTAATGCCGTAACGTTCAAGCACATCGCAGAAGGCGATCGCGATGTCCTCGGCGGTGGCACCCGGTTTGGCGATGGCCAAACCTGCCTCCATCCCCTCCGACGTCATTTTCTCGGCGTTCAAGAACGTCTCGCTTGGTTTGCCCAGATAGACGGTCCGTGACATCGGGCAATGGTAGCGCCGATAGACGCCGGCGATCTCGAAAAATGTCCCCTCGTTGTTGCGCATCGGCCGGTCGTCCCAGGTCAAATGGCATGCTGCGGCGTCGGCCCCCGACGGGAGCAGCGGTACAAGGGCTGGGTAATCTCCGCCGAACTCAGGTGTGCCGCGAATGGCGGCGTCAAAGATTTCGGCCGCCAAGTCACACTTGCGCATGCCCGGCTCGACCTTTTCGTAGATGCGCTTGTGCATCAGCTGAACAATGCGAGCGGCTTTTCGCATAAAAGCGATTTCAGCTGGGCTTTTCACTATCCTTTCCCAATTCACCAAGACAGTCGCATCGACAAACTTGGCGTTCGGCAGGCCGGCCATAAGGGATTCGTAAGCTGCGGCCGAAAACCAGTAGGCATCTTTCTCGATGCCTATGACGCCGTTATCCAGCTTGCGCTCAACCAGGAGCTTCGCAAGCAGTTCCATCGGATGACGCTCAAGCGAGTGGACGTAGTGGTCGGGATAGGGAACGACATTTTCGGTTCCGATATAACAGGTTCGCGTCGCGCCGGGTGAGTCGATACCGCGACCGAACCAAATCGGCTCGCCGGAAGGCGGTACAATGACCGCTTGGTGGACGTAGAACGACCAGCCATCATAGCCAGTCAACCACAGCATATTGGCTGGATCGCTAACGACAAGGGTGTCGATGCCGCGCCTTTCCATCGCTGCTCGGGTTTTGCTAAGCCGCTCCGCGAATTCATCCAGGCTGAAATCGAGCATTTTCGTCCCCATGGCTTCCCCTTTCAGGGTGCCTTTTCTTTCATGCTAATTAACCAGGAAGAAGCAGCCAGAAAACAATCCCTGAGCGTATCGCGAGCGTCAAATGTTGTTTGTAGATTTGATCCATCTGGCATTCAGATGTGCTTACTCTATGAGCGACGCCAGGATCGCATCGGCAGCGGCAGCCGGCATTTCGGCCTCTAAGATTGTTGGCGGCCAAGCGGCTCTAGCCGCACCAGTCAAGATGCGCCTCGAGCCTGGGCGCGGGTAGAGTCGAGGAAGGGCGCGGTGGCTTGGGCCGTGTTGGCGTCGCTCCGTTTCCCTTCCCCGCTCATCAAACTGGACGTGCGGATTTCCCGCATCCAGCTTTCCGACTGGTTTCATCGCGAGGCACACGGCGGCGGTCCAAGATGCACGCGTCGAAGACGCAACACGCCGAGCTCTCCGAAGACCTTGTCATCGGAGAACCTGTGAGCGCCGCGTCCTTGCACCTTGTGCCGTTTGCGCAGGAACGCACGTACCCGGTCGCAGACGTGGTTGTCGACCGCCCGATAGGCTGGCAAACGCGTTCCGTAGCCGAAGTAGCCCGACCAGCCGCGCAGAAGCCTGTTCAACCGGTCGCGTACTTCGGGCCACGGCTCCTTGTTGCCGTTTACCAGGAGATCGCCAACCTTCGTCTTCATCCGCTGCACGCTCTTCTTGGACGGGCTCGCGCCCAAGTACCAATGGCCATCCTTGCGGAAGCGATGCGGGCCGAGCCGGTAACCGAGGAAGTCGAAGGGCTCCATGCGGGCATCCTTCACCGAGGTTTTCGCCTCGTTGAGGGTGAGCCCAAGTTTTGTCATCACCATCCCTGTCCACGCCAGCGCCCCGGCCGCATGACCGCGGCTGAGGATGACGAAGTCGTCGGCATAGGAGATGACGTGTGCACGGAACGCCTCGCCGCGTCCGGTAAGCCGCCAATGCTTCAGGAAGCGGTTCATGTAGATGACCGAGAGCAGCGGGCTTGCGACGCCACCCTGTGGCGTGCCGCAAGTACTGCCCTTGCCCCGCTCATTCGCCGCTTCCCATCACCGTCCCGATCTTCGATCGGCGCTTTCAGCCACAGCTTGATCAGCCGCAGCACGTGCCGGTCGACAACGCGTCGGGCCACCGATTTGAGGAGGTCCGAATGCGGGATCGTGTCGAAGTATTTCGACAAATCAGCGTCTACAACGTCGGTATAGCCCCGGCAGACAAGCCGGTGCACTTCCTTGATGGCGTCGGTCGCACTGCGTCCGGGCCGATACCATAGGCACTGTCCTCGAAGTCAGCCTCGAAGATCGGTTCCAGCACCAGCTTGGCGGCGGTCTGAACCACCCGATCCCGGATAGTCGGGATGCCGAGCGGGCGTTCGCCGCCCCCCGGCTTCGGGATCATCGTCCGCCGCACCGGCTATGACCGGTAGGTCTTCGAGACGAGTTCCTCGCGCAGGCCCGCCAGCCACCCCTCCACGCCCTCCGCCTCGATCTGCGCGAAGCTCACATCGTCCACGCCCGGCGCACCCGCATTGGCGCGGGCCAGCGCATAGGCGTGGCGCAAAATGTCCTCACGGCAGATCTTGTCGTAAAGCACGTAGAAGCGAAAAGCGGGCTCCGCCTTCGCCTTGCGATACAGCTTCCTCTGCAGGGTCCTGATCTTTTCGGGTGTTTCCAGGTTCATCGCCAATCACCCCCTCCTCACCAGCTTCAAAAGCACACCAGAAGTCAGGGCCCTTCCCTCCGCCGGCATTACCCGGCTTCACCGGTATTATGACCCTGTCCGACTCCCGCCGGCACCGCCGCCCCGAAGGCTGCGTCGAGGTCGCGACCCTCATGCCGAACGGGTCTCCCCAGTTGCCCGCATCACCCTTCCAGCGTGCCGTGCCCACTATCGGCGGATCGAACGGGTGCCCATGTCGATTGCTTCCCCGTTCATGCTGCCTTCCCCGTCTCTCAGCCAGGTCGGCATCCGCAATTTCACTTTCGAGGCCTGCTCAGGCTTCACTCACATTACGGCCCGCTGGATTGCTCAACTGCCCAAGGCGGCCTTTGTCACGAGGCTTCAACCCGGCCAGTTACCCGACGGAACCGCTCGTCAGCTACCAGACCTATCGACAATTATCTGGGTGGAACCTTCCTCCACTGGTGATACGCGCCATCTGGGCGCACTGAGAGAAGCGGGTTAGTACCTCGGCGGATAAAAGGAGGGTAACCATAGAGCCTGTGTGGTGCTTTCAATACTGCAAGTGGCTGCCTCATGCATGTCTATTCGAGCAAGTCGCAGGCGAAGACCCTGCGCGCGCGTTTCCAGCGCTTCCATTTCTCGAAGGATCAGTTGCAGCTCCTCCTTCAAGGCCTCTCTTTCATCGCGAGTCCGCTTTGTTAGGAACAGCTCAGCCAATTTCGCTTCCTATCTTACGAGTTCGGGTCGGGCAGCCCGCGCGGGCGCGGCTGAACCAATGTCAGCTATCCATTCTGCGATGCTCCTCGCGAAACTACGCGGCACTAGAAGATCGCAGTGCGGGTCCGCGCGCAGGACTAATGTAGGAATGCCATGGAACCCGGTTTGGATGGCTTTCCCCTCGCCGAGGTTCTCCCAGTCAATAGGAGCACAGCGCTCTAGAATATGTTTGATGTTTCTACCAGAGAGCCGCAACCGTACTCGACCGTCAGCCAATACGATTTGGCACCCATAGTCAGAGACAGCAACCGCCGGCAATGTGTCTTCGCAAACGAGCCACAGCCGGCGGAGTGCAATCCGGATCAAACGTCCGCTCCCAGTAGCTACGCTGTCACCAACGCTTGCTGGAAGTTCTACACTTAAATCCTTTGCTAAGGCGCTCTCAAATTTGACCTTAGCGCTTGCCCAACTTTCGAATTGCAAGATCGGGCAATCGGAGGTCTTCAAGAAGTCAACGTTGTTGAAGCTAACCACGGAAACGTTCTCCGCTCGAATCTAGGAACACTGGGGAGACAATCCGAGCCCTTACAGTCTCGTTGTTCATCGGGTAGGTTGCTAGCACCTCGGCGCCTTCTATTGACGCGTCACGAGCAAGGAGCGCTAGTCCGACCCAGGAATTGAGCGTAGGGCTATAAGTCACTGATGTTACGCGACCTAACCCGTGACCCTCCAATTTGTCGCCGGGCCTGAATAGCAACGCCCCCCCTCTCAGCCGTTTGCCCGTGTCGACGCTTTGAAGCCCTACCAGGTGTGCACGTTTTGGATCGTTTAGCGCTTCACGGCGGCTCAGGACGTCACCAACGAAACCTTGACGTTTGCCAGCCATGCGACGCAAACGCAGGTCGTCAAGCGCCGTACGACCGTCTATCTCCGGTCCCGCGATATGCCCCTTTTCGATACGCAGCGCACCTAGAGCCTCAAGGCCATACGGTCGCAGCCCAAATCGGTCGCCGACTTCTAATAGATGCTTCCAAAGTTCCTCGCCCTGCGTCGAGCCGACATAAACCTCGTACGCTCTTTCGCCCGAGAAACTTAAGCGCAAGACGCGCAGCGGTTTGCCGCCAAAGGTGCCCTCTAAACTGCCCATATGTGGCAGGTTATCATTCGAGAAATCGAGATCCTCAAACGCGGCTGAGAGGATTTCGCGACTCTTGGGGCCGGCGATGGACATGGCTGCCCACTCGTCCGACACCGAAGTAAGCGATACATCAAGGTCCTTCCAAGCGGTCTCAAGGAGGAACTCTAATCGCGACATGACATCGCCTGCTTTAGCAGTGGATGTCGTCATAAAGAAGCGTTGTTCATCGATCCGCGTCGTGGTTCCGTCGTCAAAGACAATTCCATCGTCCCGTAACATCACGCCATAACGTGCGCGACCTATCTGAAGACTTGCGAAGCCGTTGACGTAAACTCGATCCAGCAGTGTAGCAGCGCCAGGTCCCTGCAACTCGATCTTTCCAAGTGTTGAAATATCCATCAGCCCCGCGCTCTCGCGAACGATGCGCATCTCTTTCACATATGCCGTTTCAACGTCTCGGCCGGCAGTCGAATAAAACCATGGCCGCATCCACAATCCCGTCTCCAGCATTCGACCGCTGTTGGCTACGTGCCAGTCATGCATGGGCGTACGTCTAATAGGTTTATAGTGATGGCCTATTCTACGCCCAGCCAATGCACCCATCGCTAGAGGCGTGTATGGCGGCCTGAAAGTTGTTGTGCCAACCTCTACCACGCTCGAGCTCCGCAATCCTGCCATAGCGGAGAGACCATGGAAGTTGCTTGTCTTTCCTTGATCGGTGCCCATTCCAAGAGTCGTGTATCGTTTAAGATGCTCAATCGATACGAAGCCTTCTCGGTGAGCCAATGCTATGTCACTAGCGGTGACATCCATCTGGAAGTCGACGAATGCCTTCCCCTTGGCGATCGAAGCTTTGGCGGTTCTTGGGATTGTACCCTCATTCTTGGATATGTCTTCTCTGAGGTCCAGTAGAGGAGGGTGCCTTGCGGGCTTTTTGAGGCCGCAGAATTCTGCGGCTTCCAACCCTATCTGGAATCCCCGCTCCGCAACTTGAGATGAGGCGAAATCGCCAGCTAGTGCGCCTACAACGAACTCACTTTCGCTCAACCTGCCTGGCACGAAGGCGTCAATATCCTCTCGGTAGACCGGCTTCACGCCGCGGTGAGAGGTCAAATGAACTGTCGGCGACCATCCGCCGGAAACCGCAATCAGATCACAACCATGTTTCTGTTTGCCATTTGGTCCAGCTATCAGCGCGCCGATCACGTGCTTGCCACCAACCGCTTTGGTCACCCAAGATTCAAACCTAACGTCAACCCCGCTTTTCCGCGCCCTTTGTAGGACGTCGCGGCTTACAGCTGCGCGGCTGTCGATGATCGAGACCTTTGCTCCTGCGGCTATGAGATCCCACGCTGTGCTATAAGCGCTATCATTGTCAGTCGCGATAAGAACGTTAGTCCCGGTCAATACGGAATAGCGATTGAGGTATGTTCTTACAGCCGAGGCGAGCATTACGCCTGGGCGATCATTACTCGCGAAGATCAGCGGTCGCTCTATCGCGCCTGTCGCATATACAATTGCCTTCGCCCGTAAAAGGGACAAAGTTTGACGAGGTACATCAGGCGAAGGGTCTGCTTTTTGATGGCCGTGCTCTTCAACCATACCGATGACATTCCCGTCGTATACTCCAAATGCGATATTGCGACGCAAGATCGTCACGTTTGGCATCGAGCCTAATCGAGTCGAAATTTCATCAAGCCAAATCTGTGCCGCTCCTTTCGTAGGCTCTGACAGCAGACTTCCACCCAAAAGGAAGTCCTGTTCGACCAAGGTTACTCTCGCGCCCGCTTGTGCTGCCGCCAGTGCAGCTGAAAGGCCCGCCGGACCAGAACCGATTATCACCACATCAGCGAATAGGTGTCGCACCTCATATCGGTCTGGATCTGGTAGATCGCTCGCTCGCCCAAGGCCCGCCGCTTTACGAATGTAATGTTCGTAGAACATCCAAGACCCACGCGTGGGGCCCATAAACGTTTTGTAATAAAATCCCGCAGCCAGGAAGGGTGAAAACCAGCTGTTGATGCTCTGGATATCAAAACCGAGCGAGGGCCAGCGGTTCTGGCTTTCACTTACGAGCCCGTCCACCAATTCGACTGTCGTAGCAGGGATGTTGGGCTCCCGTCGATCGGCAACGCCCAAGGTTACGAGGGCATTCGGCTCTTCGGGGCCCGCCGACATTATGCCTCGCGGCCGATGATACTTGAAGCTTCGTCCAACGAGGCTGATGTTATTTGCGACCAGCGCTGAGGCGAGCGTGTCTCCACGGAACCCCGAGAGCCGCTTCCCATCGAAGCTAAAGGTCACCTTATGCGAACGGTCGATGCGTCCACCGTTAGCAAGCCGCTTCATGCCCCCACTTCCTTTGCAAAATCAACCGAATGAATGATATGGTTCCGGGTATTCCGCTCGACGATTAACCAGTGCCGGCAACCTAAGGCATGCTGCCAGTACTCGCGGTGGAGCCCCGCTGGATTATTTCGGATGAAGACGTATCGGTACCATGCTTCCGAGCTAAGGTCTTCTTGTGTCGGCCGAACGACGGAGGCGTCGCCCCCATACCGGAATTCATCGTGGTCGCGCGGACCACAGCAGGGGCAATTTATGCGAAGCATTTGGTGGGTCCCGTTATTGAAGCCAAGCAAAAGGACCGATGCCGGCTTCATCTATAGTTCGTCCAGCTTTGAAGCGATCCAGGCCGTAATCGGTGATAAGCGGGTGCGGAGCCCCGGTGGCCAGGAGGTGGGCAAAACACCATCCTGACGCTGGCGTGGCTTTGAACCCACCGTAACACCAGCCGCCGTTAAGATAGAGGCCCTCCACGGGCGTGTGGCATATTATCGGACTGGCGTCTGGTGTCATATCCATGATGCCCCCCCAGTGCCGGAGAAGCCGCAGACGTGAGATGCAGGGCATGAACGCGATAGCAGCTTCGGCAACATCTCGCACGTTGCCGAGGTTTCCTCGTTGTGCGTATGAATTGTAGCCATCCAATCCACCGCCGAAGACCAAGCCCCCTTTATCAGACTGGCTCACATAGAAATGGTCGGCTCCGTAAGCGATCGCTTGATCTACTAGCGGCTTTATGGGCTCGGTCACATAGGCCTGCAGCACATGGCTCTCTATCGGGAGCTCCAAGCCTGCCATACGGCCAAGCGTGGTGGTGTTGCCCGCAACCGCCATCCCCACTTTTGCTGCTCCAATGTCGCCAGCAGTTGTTCTGACGCCGACTACACTTTCGCCTTTACGAATAAAGCCAGTCACTTCGCAATTCTGGATGATGTCTACCCCATGCGCGTCCGCAGCCCGAGCGTAGCCCCACGCGACGGCATCGTGCCGCGCGGTACCAGCTCTGTCTTGAAAATGCGCTCCATAAATTGGAAACCGCGCGCTGTCAGAGAAATCGAGGTATGGCGCCATTCGCCTGACCTCTTCACGGTCGAGCACATCTGCTTCGATGCCGTTGAGACGCATTACATTGGCGCGATGACTGAAGAATTCGAGTTGGTCGGGAGAGTGCGCGCACACAAGCTGGCCGCGCTGCGAGAACATGACGTTGTAATTGATCGTCCTGGATAGATCCTCCCATAATTTGAGCGAGAACTCGTAGAATTGGGTATTTCCATTCAACAGGTAGTTCGATCGAATAACCGTAGTGTTTCGGCCGACGTTACCTCCGCCAATATAGCCCTTCTCCAAGACCGCTATATTGCGAACGCCATGATTTTCCGCGAGATAGAAAGCGGTAGCCAGGCCGTGACCGCCACCCCCAATAATAACGATATCATAGTTTGACTTCGGCTTCGGCGATCTCCAAACGCGGGGCCAATTCCTTTGGCCTGAGAGCCCATTGCGAAGAATGGAAAAAACAGAGTATCCGCGCATATCAGCCCCGGTTCACGACAACGGCTGAAGGAGACAATTGTAAGCTTCCACGCGTTGCTCGATGCATTTAATGAGAAGTCGCCAAATAGGACGCTAGCAAACTATGCGGCATTCCACGCCGCGAGTGCCAGCCTAGAGTCACGATGGCACCATCGCGTTTTCAGATGCCAGCCTGATGTGTTCCCCGGCGTGAGATAATCGAGCGCCGAAGGCAGGCGCTGCGTGTGTTGTAAACGGTCTCGATGAAAGCACCGATGCGCCTGCGGGCATCATCTGCATCCTTGTAGGCCAGGCCTTGCACCTCTTCCTGCTTCAGCTGTTTCATGAAGGCATAGGTCATTTGTCAACCCGTCTTGTTAAAGTTAAGCCATTGATGTGCAACGAGCCTTTCGATCGGAGGCTAAGAGGACGTATTCTTCGATCTCGGAGGC
>NZ_JAVIIR010000039.1:0-12831 GCF_033977325.1 Mesorhizobium vachelliae | reverse complement strand
GCCAAGCTCATCGCCGTGCATTAGGCGGGTTAGATATGTGCTATTATGATCCCGCCAAGCCGAACGACCGGCTTTTGCTCGGTATGAAGGGCAACATCAGGGAGTTCGAGCTTTTCGTCATTCGGGCGCGGATGTACGAGGCCCACGGCAGAAGGCCGAACTGCGGATAAATGTGCCGATCGGCTACATCTGGCACCCCGATTACGGCTTGGTTTCGACCCTGATATTCCGGCCAGGAAGCCATCAGGCTTATATTCGCGCGGTTCCGTGAGATCGGCAGCGTTTTCCGCGCCCATCTGACGGGAAGATGATGGTCTTCTTCGACTGGGTTCCTATCCGATATCGCAACGTCATCAGCGTATTGAAGAACCCTTTCTATGTGGGGGTCTATGTGTACGGCAAAACCCAAAAGCGGGCCGAGATCGTCGATGGCCGCGTTCGCAAGAGCTACGGCCACCGTAAATCCCACGAGGATTGGGCGGTTAGGCCGCAACTGTCCTGGGCTTTGTCGGTGGAGCGGAGTTCTCCATCTCAAGCGCTTTCTTACGCCAGCTTCCCCGACGCTATCTCCACCGGCTTCGGCTCGCCACGGAAGCTGAGGAATGCGGGGCGCAGCTTCTTTGCGCCAAACGGCTCCTCGAGTTGGTTTGACACGGCGTTGAACACGAAGAACACGTTCGAACGGGCAAACGGCGTGATGTTGCCGTTCGAGCCGTGGATCGTGTTGCAGTCGAACAGAACCAGCGTGCCGGCCTTGGCGGTGGCGGCATGGATCCCGTGCTCCTTGGCGAGCTTAGCCAGCGCCTCGTGCGAGGGTGTGCCCGCTTCCTCCTTCTTGAGCGAGGATTTGTAGTTGTCCTCCGGCGTCTCGCCGGCACAGGCGATGAAGTGCTTGTGCGAACCCGGCATCAGCATTAAGGGGCCGTTCAGTGCATCATTATCCGTTAAGAGCAGCGATGCGGAGACGGCACGCATGCGCGGCATGCCGTCCTCCGCGTGCCAGGTCTCGAAATCGGAGTGCCAGTAGAACTCCTTGCCCGTGAAGGCCGGCTTGTAGTTCAGCCGCGATTGATGGATATAGACGTCGTCGCCGACCAAATAGCTGGCGGTCTCGGCCACGCGGTGGTCGCTTGCCAGTCGGTTGAAGAGCGGACTCTGCTCGGGCAGCTTGTAGATGCTGCGCACCTCGTCTGAGCCCGGCTCGGTGATGACTGTGTCCTGTTCCAGCCAGCGCTCACCGCTCCGTAACGCTGCCGATTCTTGGGTCAGCGCCTTAACTTCCTCTTCCGAAAAGAGGTCCCTCAAGACAATGAAGCCGTCGCGGTCGAAGTGGTCGGTCTGCTGCGCGGTCAGCGGCGCGTCGGGGCACCACTGGCTCCACACTGTCTTGTCCAAACGGGGTAGCCAGTGCTCTTCGGGCAGCCGGCTCGGATAGGGATCCTGTCTTCGTTCAGCGCTATCGGTAATTCCAGACATCTTCTTCTCCTTCTTCTACGATTTCGTCGGCGCGGACTATCTCACTCCTCGGCCTTGATCACGGGCCAGGAACGCTGCGCCTTCTTCGTTGCGGGGTTCGAAAGGTCATTGATCAGATAGTTTTCTTGCAAGCTGGGCTTCGTATATTTTGTGTAGTTTGCTAATCACTCCATCCACAGCCGGCTCTTTCTCAAATAAGGGATTCAATGACTCAGCACGCTCCTTCTACAGGGTAGTCTGGAAGGACGCATTTCGGCGCACTGGAACTATAGGACGCGCGTTCCGGAAACTCCGCTGACTTACGTCAGAAACGCGAACGACAAAACTACCAAGAGTGGTAGGTCGATCGCGTCCCGAGGGGAAAATGCTAAGGGGCGAGCGACGAGCGTGTGTAATTAACAAGCTCT
Source organism: Mesorhizobium vachelliae (assembly GCF_033977325.1). Classification (NCBI taxonomy): domain Bacteria; kingdom Pseudomonadati; phylum Pseudomonadota; class Alphaproteobacteria; order Hyphomicrobiales; family Phyllobacteriaceae; genus Mesorhizobium; species Mesorhizobium vachelliae. Next base: position 10,948 of record NZ_JAVIIR010000039.1, on the reverse strand, counting down.
CTCAACCGCTGATTTCCCGCTCGGGTCGCGCTTCTGGAGGTGGCCGTTTCTGCCCGTGACACCACCATCGCCGAACGCGATGAACAGCTGCGAAGAAAGCGCGCCGGGGCCGCACTTCGCATCCAGCGCTGCAGCTGCGGATCGATCGCTTCAACCGCAAGCCTTCGGCCGCTCCTTCGAGAAGCTGGGCCAAATACGGCTTGAACTCGGAGATCTTGAAACCGATTTCGCCGCCAGCGTGCCCGATATCGAGCTGCCCACCGTCGCTGACACCGACAAGGTGCGGGTGTTGCCGGTTCGCAAGCTCAAACCCAACCGCAACCTGCCGCGCAGGCGGGTCGTTCGTGAGCGGTCTTGCGCATGCTGCCCGGGCTGTGGCGGCGATCTGCGCGCCATGGGCGAAGATAGCGACAAGGTGCTCAATCTGCTCGCCCAGGCCCTGGCAGGTGATGGAGACCATCTGATTTGCCTGTAATCGGCGGACAGGCGCTGGTTTCGAACAATGGCCCAACAGTTTCGCTACTTGTCTGCCATCTCCTTTCGAGATAGATAAATAGCACTGGGGAACATGCCCCGGTTGGATTTGTTCATCGTGGACATCAGGCAGTTAAGATATTTTGTCGGCGTCGTCGAAGCCGGCAGTTTCACGAAGGCAGCTGCGACCCTCAACGTTGCTCAAAGCGCTCTAAGCCTGCATGTGCGGCAACTGGAGGAAGGATTCGGCACCCAGCTGCTAGTCCGCGACAGGACCGGCGTCAGGGTCACGGCGTCCGGCGACAAGCTGCTTGAGCGAGCGCGGGTTATCCTGAAGGAAATTCAGCTCACTGAGGCCGAACTGACCAACTCGGTGGCTGCTCCTTCCGGAGAGGTGACCATTGGCATTCCGTCCGGAGCTGCTCGCGTCCTTAGTGGTCCCCTGATTGAATCGGTAAGAAGCGAATTGCCGAGGATCTCCCTTAAGATGATCGAGGGCATGACGGGACTGCTGGAGGAGTGGATGGCTGCTGGCCGTTTCAATCTGGCTATCCTTTACCGAACTGCCGAGAGCGTTGGGCAAATGACGGTGCTGGGCCGCGAAGAGTTTTGCCTGGTGGTGCCGGCGGGTAAACCGCCTTTCGAAGATTCGATACCGCTCGCCGACCTGCATGCGTTCCCGCTGGCGGTTCCAATGCGCAACAACAATGTCAGGCGTTCGGTGGCTGATGTCGTTGCGCAACACGGTTGTGTGCTGGACGTCAGATTCGAAGTAGACTCCCTTTCTACGATTATCAATATGGTCATGGAAGGAAAGGCGTATTCCATCCTTACCCCGTCGGCCATTCAGAAAGAGGCGTCTCAAGGCCAAGTCCGAACGGTTAAGATCATTGATCCAGTGATCACCCGTTCCGTTGTCCTCGCCGTCAACCCGAAAGACGACCGCTCTCCAGCCGTCTCTGCGGTCCGCAAGCTGATCCCTAAGGTCGTCAAGATATTGATCGAGAGCAAGCACTGGTCAGCCACGGCTCCGGACCGGCCTTAGGCATCCCAAACCAGTTTCAGTGCTACCGCTCTTTCGCGGCTGTCTGAGCTGTATCAATCTGGATTCGAGATGGTTTTGGGCGACATTCGATATTTGACCGCATGCGGCTATCGCTATGAAACTGCAAAGAAGCGAGCCCATGGTCCGGATATCGGCAGGTCTCGCACTGGCAGTAATACAGTCAAGCGGAGCATGCGATGTCCAACGCAACCAGCTATCAGCTTTTCATCAATGGCAGGTGGCGAGCGGGCAGTGACGGAACAACTCTGCCGGTGACCAACCCGGCGACAGAGAAGGTATTTGGCTCGGTGGCCGCGGCTTCAGCGTCGGATCTGGATGAGGCCCTTGCTTCTTCAGAGCGAAGCCGCCGGGCTTGGTCCTCACGACCTGTAAAAAAGCGCGGCGAGATCCTTGTGGCGGCCGCCAAGATCCTTGCCACAAAGGTAGGAGACGCAGCGAAGGATTTGTCGACCGAACAGGGCAAGACGATTGCCGAAGCAACAGGCGAGTACGCGCGCGCTGTCGAAACGTTGGAGTGGTACGGCACACACGCGGAAGAACTGTCGGTCCCAATTCCGCATGGCCCGAACCGAATGATCGTCCCCGAGCCGCTCGGCGTGGTCGCTGCTTTCACGCCGTGGAACTATCCCGCAGTGCTTATCGCCCGCAAGCTTGCCCCTGCTTTGGCGGCAGGCTGCCCGGTGATCCTCAAAGGGGCCGAAGAGACCCCAAGCGCGGCTGTATATTTCGTCGAAGCCTTGCGCCAAGCGGGTATCCCGGACGGCGTCGTCAATCTCGTCTTTGGCGCTCCGGTGCAAATATCCCGGCATCTCCTCAGCTCGCCTATCGTCAAGATCCTAACTTTCACGGGCTCTACCGAGGTTGGAAAACAGCTCGCAAAGCTCGCCGCGAATAACTTGCAGCGATGCATCCTCGAACTCGGTGGGCACTCCCCGGTCGTGGTATGCGAGGATGCGAATCTCGCAACGGCCGTTCCGGCAATTTCGGAATACAAGTTCGAGTGCGCGGGCCAGAGCTGCAATGCGCCCAGCAGAATCCTCGTCGCGCGGCCACTCTATGAGGACTTTCTATCGCAGATGACCGACGTTGCGCGCAACATCAAGATCGGCCCGCCCGACGACCCTACGACCGAGATGGGACCGATGGCAAACGCGCGGCGTATCGAGGCCATGCAGCATCTGGTAAAGGACGCAGTCGATCGTGGCGCCCGCATAGAGACCGGCGGCACCCGCCTCGACCGGCCCGGCTTTTACTGGCCGCCGACTATCCTGACAGGAGTGCCAAAAGATGCGAAAGTGCTTCATGAGGAGCCGTTCGGGCCCATCCTCACGGTGGCGCCGTTCGACACGATCGAGGAGGCAATCGAAGACGCCAATGCCACCGAATATGGCCTGGCCGCCTACTTCTTCACTGGCGCCACTGATGCGAAACGGGCGCTGATTGGCGGTGTCTCGGCTGGTGCTGTCAGCATAAATCATCTCAAAGGGGTTTCCGCCGACGCGCCCTATGGAGGCGTCAAACAGAGCGGCTATGGGTACGAAGGTGGGGAGGAGGGCCTGCGCAGTTTCCAAAGCTTGAAACTGGTCAACGGCCTCGGATCATTCGGGTAGGACCCAGTGAATACAAGGGCGCGCATCATTGCCGGTGAAGACATCTTAACGAGCGTCGCCGACGCTCTTCAGTACATCTCGTATTACCATCCTCCGGACTATATCCGCTGCCTTTCTGAGGCATTCGCTCGCGAGCAGAGCCCCTCGGCAAAGAACGCCATAGGGCAAATTCTGCTGAATTCGCGCATGGCGGCGTTCGGGCGCCGCCCGATTTGTCAGGACACCGGGCTGGTGGTGGTCTTTGCGAAGATCGGCATGGGCGTTCGCATTAAATCAAGGACCGATTTCGCGGACCTCGTGAATGAGGGGGTGCGCCGGGCATATCTTGATCCCGATAATCCGCTTCGCCCGTCCATCGTCTCGGATCCGCTCGTCAAACGGATAAATACCCGTGACAACACCCCGGCCGTCGTTCACGTCGAACTTGTGCGAGGCAAGCAGATTGAAATCACCATTGCTGCAAAGGGCGGCGGATCGGAGAATAAGGCGCGGTTCACCACTTTGAACCCCAGCGCCTCGGTGTCCGATTGGGTCGTCGATACGGTTTCGACGCTTGGTAGCGGATGGTGTCCTCCCGGCCTGATCTCGGTCGGCATCGGTGGCAGCGCGGAAAAGGCGATGCTGTTGGCCAAGGAGGCCATGAACGAGCGGATCGACATGTCGGAGTTGATTGCAAGGGGACCATCAAGTGCCGAGGAGGCCCTTCGAATTGAGCTCTATGAACGCATCAATGCTCTCGGGATCGGTGCTCAGGGTCTCGGTGGGCTCACGACCGTGGTGGATGTTAAGGTCGCGACCTATCCGGCGCATGCCGCATCGAAGCCCGTGGCGCTTATTCCGCAATGCGCTGCGAACCGGCATTTGACGTTTACGCTTGACGGGTCCGGGCCCGTTCGACTGCAGCCGCCAGATCTTTCCGAATGGCCGCAGATCGGGGCTGGGGACCTACAGATGAGCGGCGTGCGCCGCGTCAATCTAGACACTCTGACCAGAGAAGAGACCGCGTCTTGGCGGTGTGGAGAGACACTTCTTCTTTCTGGAAAGATGCTGACGGGGCGTGACGCAGCCCATAAGCGAATGGTGGAATTCATCGATGCCGGAAAGCCGCTTCCGGTCGATTTGCGGGGACGCGCGATTTACTATGTCGGGCCTGTCCGAGCCGTGAGGGATGAGGTCGTGGGACCGGCTGGACCCACGACCTCGAGCCGCATGGACGATTTTGCTGAAAAGATCCTCGCCGAAACGGGGCTGTTCGTGATGGTGGGCAAGGCCGAGAGAGGGCCGGCGGCCACCGAGGCGATTGTCAAGTACAAGGCGCCCTATCTCGTGGCGGTAGGCGGTGCCGCCTACCTGATTTCCAGGGCCGTCAAAGCGGCCCGCATCGTCGCTTTTGAAGACTTGGGAATGGAAGCCATCTACGAATTCGAAGTTCAGGATATGCCTGTTATCATGGCGGTGGACGTCCAGGGAAACTCCATTCACAATTCCGGACCCATTGAATGGCGCAAGCGCATGGCTGCCGACAGCATCGCGCGCAGCATCGGCATTTGATTCTGCCCAGGCTTCCGGCTGCCAAAACTCGTCTCTAAATGACAGCCAGGACCGCGGGCATTGGTTCAGGGGACCCGGGCTACCGAATCGCGCTCTTTGCTTTAGGTGCTGCAAGAACATCAAAGTGGCCGAAAACCGCGCGATTGGCACGGCGCCTGCGGCAGTTTAAGTTTCAGACCGCAAAATCAACCCGATCGAAGGCCATGAAGCCGACTCTCACTGCTGCCCGCCTGGATGCCTGGGATTTTCGGATCCTTTCAGAAATCCAAGCAGATGGTCGGATCTCGAAAAGCGAGTTGGCCAAGCGCGTTCATCTTTCGGCTTCGGCTTGTTCGGACCGGCTGCGCGCGCTCGAGACAGCAGGCATAATTGAAGGATACTTCGCTCGACTGAGTCCCTCACTCACGGCCGGCGCAATTTTCTTCATGGTGGAGGTGGTGCTCAACCGCCACCGACTTGAGGACCAGCGCCACTTCGAGTCGGCGATTCAAGATTTTCCCGAGGTCCTCGACTGCTGGGCTATCGGAGGGCGCATAGATTACCTCATGCGGGTCGCGGCGCCCTCAATGGCCGCGTACCAAGAGTTCATGGACGGGCTATTGCAGGTGGGACTGGGAATTGACCAGTATTACAGCCTTATCGTGACGAAGCCCGTGAAATCCAATTCCCCAGTCCCTTTGGCTGCTCTGGAGAAGCGCTGAGCTCGCTCGGCTTGGTTTCCACTGCCATTGAACCACTTTCCGTGAAATCGTCGGCCGCACATGTCAATTCCCGCGAATTGCGCGAGCGGTTCCCTGCTATGTTCACCCTCAGAGCGGCTGATAAAAACGCGGCCGGAAATGAGCGGAGAGTGGCAATGAGCCTGACCAATCTGGGAACCAAGCAAATCCAGGAAAAGGATCGAAGCTACGTCTTTCATCCGTCGACACATCTGGCAAAGCACAGCCGTGGGGAGACGCCAAACCGCATTATGGCTGGCGCGGAAGGCGTTTACATCTGGGACACCGAAGGCCGGCGCAGCCTTGACGGTTTTGGCGGGCTCTATTGCGTGAACATGGGCTACGGATGCAAGGAGATCGCGGACGCGATTTCCCGGCAAGCCCATGAACTGCCGTTCGCCCATGTCTATGCCAGCCAGGGCACCGAGGCGGTCGCTCGCCTGGCGGAGGCTGTGGTCGAACACTTTGGCCAGAATGTGCAAAGAGTGTTTTTCGGCCTTTCGGGATCCGATGCCAACGAGACCAACATCAAGCTGGTATGGTACTACAACAACATCCTCGGTCGCCCGAAAAAGAAGAAGATAATTTCGCGAAACCGCGGCTATCACGGATCCGGACTGGTCACCGGCAGTCTGACAGGCCTCCCGTTCTTCCACAAATTCTTTGATCTCCCGCTCGACCTTGTGCGCCACACGACAACGCCGCACCACTATCGCCAGGCGCATGATGGCGAAACCGAGGAGGCATTCTCCAAGCGTTGCGCCGATGAACTTGAGTCCCTCATCCTGGCTGAAGGCCCAGAGACGGTCGCAGCCTTCATCGGAGAGCCTGTACTGGGGACCGGCGGCATCGTTCCGCCCCCCACCGGATATTGGTCTGCCATCCAGGCTGTGCTCGACAAATACGATATTCTCCTGATTGCTGATGAGGTGGTATGCGGTTTCGGACGCACCGGTGAAAAGTTCGGTTCCCATCTCTATGGCATGCGACCGGATTTCGTGACGATCGCCAAGGGTCTGAGCTCGGCTTACCTCCCCATCTCGGGATCGATTATTGGCGACCGGGTCTGGTCGGTTCTGGAGGAGGGAACGGAAAAGCACGGGGCGCTCGGCCATGGGTGGACGTATTCAGGTCACACGCTTTGCGCCGCCGCAGCTCTCGCCAACATCCAGGTATTCAAGGAAAGGAATATCTTGGAGCATGTCCGCGACGTCGGCCCCTATTGGCTATCGCGCATGAAATCCGAATTGGAGGGACATCCCATTGTAGGCGAGGTCCGCGGCATCGGCATCCTGTCCGCCGTCGAACTTATGCTAAATCCCAAGGCGCGGGTGCCTTTCGCTCCCGAACTTCAGGTCGGAGTGCGCGCCGCTGCCGCATTGTTTGAAAATGGTGTTATCGGCCGTGCAATGCCGCACGGCGATATCCTGGGCTATGCCCCGCCTTTGATCATTACAAGGCAGGAGGTGGACATCATCGTCGACGCAACAGCGAAAGCCGTCGAAACAACTTACCGCGCGCTAAAGAGCGAGGGTGCCATTTGACCTGCACGCCGACCGGTAACTGCCGCGACACTATTTGAGGGGGTCGGCCTCGATGCTTTCTCTGTTTGACGGCAGCGAAAGAACCTAGGCCGGCCGTGCGCCCCGTCGAGGCGCGACAGCCGGCGTTTCTCCGTTCGCTGTGCAGCCCCGGCGCCCGTGTTTGCGGGCCGCAAAACATAGCAATGGCCGCCTTGCCATCTCGTTGCGAGATGCGACCATATACCAACGGCATTTGACCTATGGCCGTCACGGCTTCATCCTGGATGGCGGAATGGTCGCGACAGTCCCGATTAATCTCGGGGCCGAGGAAGATCAGCGTCCCCCGGTCTTCGATGAGATTCACACCGCCACTCCTCCCAAGGCGGGCCTGGCCGGCGGGCGACAGACAGGTTGCTCGCCGGCTTCTCTTCCTTGAGAGCGTCCGGGCTCATAGAACGGAGTCTCGCCGAGCATGGGGAAGCCTTGGCACACTCGTTGAACGATTAGACTCTTTCACGTTTTGACGGAAGCGTATCCAGCGTTTGCGAAGTAGTTCGTGCATTCGGCTGCCTCGATGGTTTCGACGAGGTGACCGATGTGGCGCCATGTGTCCTCGACGGTACGTTTTTGGGCCTGACGCATCCAGTGTTTGATCTTGGCGAAGGCCTGCTCGATCGGATTGAGATCCGGTGAATAGGGCGGCAGGTACCAGAGCCTGGCGCCAGCGGCCCTGATCATTTGCCTGATGGCCGCCGACTTATGGCTTCCAAGATTGTCCATGATGACGATATCGCCGGGCTTCAGCACCGTGATGAGCTGCTGCTCGACATAGGCGCGGAAGCATTGGCCGTTGATGGGTCCGTCGAAGACGCAAGGCGCCGCGAGCCGATCCCAGCGCAGCGCGCCAAGGAAGGTCAGCGTGCGCCAGTGGCCATGTGGAGCCAGGCCGCGCAGCCGCTTGCCCTTCGGCCCCCAGCCGCGCAGCGGAGCCATGTTGGTCTTGATCCAGGTCTCGTCGATGAAGACCAGGCACTGCGGATCGAGGCCGCCCTGCCAGGATCGCCATCGTTGACGCCGCCGCGCGATGTCGGCGCGCGCCTGCTCAAGGGCGAACAGCGTTTTTTTGAAGCTCAACCCCTCGCGGCGCAGGAACTGCCACACTGCGTTGTGCGAGACCTTGACCCCGCGACCGGCCAACTCATCCTTAAGACCGTGCAGCGTCAGATGCGGCGTCTCACGCATGCGTGCCTCGATGAAGGCGCGGTGCGGCTCCAGCACCCTTTTGCGATGTCCGCCCATCTTGCCAGGCGCAACCGAGCCAGTCGCCCGATGACGCTGCAACAACTTCACCGCAGCCGAAACCGAAATGCCGAACCGCTTGGCGGCCGACCGGCGGCTCTCACCACTCAATACCGCCGCTACAACCCGTTCGCGAAGATCGTCCGACAGAGGTCGCGTCATCAGATGCTGGCTTCCATTCCAGCCAGCATCTTGAATCACAAATCCGACAGATACGGAATCTGGAGGCTTCTGTGAGGTCCGCATGCTCGACGGAGCGAGCCGGTTGATTGTCGGACCTCATTGCAAGCCGGATTGAGCGAAGCCGCGGGTCGGTCTGGCGCTATGGGGATTGTAGCCCTGCGGAGGGTGGGGATTGTCTTTGCCAGACCGATGAACGGCGTTCGCGGTTCGACCACAGCGATGGACAGCATGGCGGAAGGCAAAACCGTGATGGCGTGAACCGTCAGATAGGTAGCAGTGGCCTCTACCGCTGGTCTGGCTGCTTGCGGTTTTGTGCGGTGGGACAAAGGTCTGGGTGCCATCGCGCATGGCGACGGGTGCCGAACCAGACGATGTGGACGCACCCGGCGTGATCATGAGGTGTCATTCCAGAAGGGGGTCGGCGGCGCCTGCCCGCATCGCCAGGTGGCGAGCGTGACCATCGTCCCTCCGCAGCATGGGCAGCGATGCGTCAACACCAGGCGCTCGGCGGCGACAGCGGCGCTTTCAGCACTCGATTCGGGATTGTTCTGCTGCTGGCTGGCCAGCAATCGGCGGCACAGGCCGAGCTTGGCGGCGCGATGACCGTTGGCGAGGAAGCCGTAGTGGCGGATGCGGTGGAAGCCGTCGGGCAGCGTGTGCAGGAGGAAGCGGCGGATGAACTCATGGGCATCGAGCGTCATGACCTTCGTCCTGCCGCCATGACGATAATCTCGCCAGCGGAACGCGACGCGATCATCGACCATGCTAACCAGGCGGGATTGGCGATGGCGACGCGATGGGTGTAGCGGCCAAGATAGGCCAGCACCTGTTGCGGCCCGCCGAAGGGCGGCTTGGCGTAGACGACCCATTCGAGGCGACGGACTTCAGCGAGCAAGCGGGCGAAGGCGTCGGGCTTTGCCAGGTGGGCGAGATCGCCGAAGAAAGCCCAGCCGGCCCGCATCATGGGCCACTCGCAGTTCCTCCAGGAAGCGGCGGCGAAACAGGCGCGACAGCACGCGCACGGATAAAAAGAATCCCGGCCTGCACGAGATCCAGCGTGTGCAGTCCGGCGAGACGCCACCGCCCGGCACGATGCAATGCAGGTGGGGATGGTAGGTGAGAGTCTGGCCCCAGCTGTGCAGCACTGCGATGAGGCCGATCTCAGCGCCCAGATGTCTGGGATCGGCGGCGATCGTGCGCAGCGTCTCGGCCGCCGCCTTGAACAGGATCGTGTAGAGCGCCGTCTTGTTGTGGAAGGCGATCGCGGCGACCTCGACCGGCAGCGTGAACACCACGTGGAAGTAGGGCACCGGTAGAAGCTCGTCCTGCCGCGCGGCGAGCCAGTCCCGGCAGGCCTGGCCCTGGCACTTGGGGCAATGCCGGTTGCGGCAGGAATTGTAGGCCACGCGGATCGACCCGCAGGAGCGGCAGCCCTCGACATGACCGCCCAGTTCGGCGGTCCGGCATAGCTCGATCGCGCAAGGCGCGCACGTCCTCAAGGCCAAGCCGGTCAGGGGAGCGGCCAAAGTAGCGCGAAAACTTCGCCACCGCGTGCACGTAGGATCGCTGGGTGGCCGGCGACAGATTGCGGATCGTCATGTCCTCGATCATGCGCCGGCGAAGAGGGCTCAACTCGACCATCTCATTGCTCCTGTTCTCGAGATTGCGCTTCAACAGCCGCAATCCTTCAAAACAGAAGCGTCACCCGCAAACCGATCCGCCAAATGCCGCGTTAGCGGCTTCGTTCAATCCCTTCAGCCGGCTGAATGTCCACGAGCCCTAGCCTAGCGGCCGATTCGATCGAGAGCGGCATCGAGCACATCACCGATAAAGCGGTGGAAAGCTGGTCGCCGCCAGTCAGTGCCGAAACAGCATACGCATGAACCGAGAACTCGGCGGCACGAAGCCGCTTCCTGTCATTCTCGAACCTGTGCCGGATGAGCTCCTATCGTCATGGATTGCGCGCCATGCGGGTTTCTATGGCGTCTCCCCGCTCACTATGCTCCACCCTGCTATTCCGGAAGCAAAATCTTTGCGGCTGACCGATACAAAGCTGGGTCCAACCCACGCCGGCCACATTGCGAGGCTGTTTCGAACCGAGTCGTCTGCAATTCTGACAACCACATCAAGTTTCCCAAGTTCCGCAGCACGGCTCGCCGCGCCATGCGCTATTCAATGTTGCTTCGCTTGTGCCGAGCAAAACAGAGGGCAGGGCGCAACAACTGCGGTGCAGCGAAACTGGACCCAGGGTTGGCGGATAACCTGTCCCGTATGCGTACTACGGCAACAAGACATAAGAGAAGCAGCATCTGCGCTTATAAGCCCGCTCTCGCCGTTCGAGGGTCTTTGGAAAGATGCCCTCCACGGTGAACGGCTCATCGATCATTGCAAGAAGACGGCGCAATGTCACATTTAAGCGCAGCGCGACACCCTTCATACCGAGCAAAAGCCGGTCGTTCGGCTTGGCGGGATCAATAATAGCACACATCTAACCCGCCTAATGCACGGTTATGAGCTTTTGGT
>NZ_JAVIIR010000038.1:0-15731 GCF_033977325.1 Mesorhizobium vachelliae | reverse complement strand
ATGTCACCCGTTATGATAACCCGCAGTGATCGCCCCGGCGCGCCGACTAACGGCTGACCGCCATGCACGCATCACACGACTTCGGGAAAGGTGCCTTGGTGCACCGCTTACTGTTTTCCCACACGTAAGCGGTGTTTCCGGGCCACCTTTCGGGAGTGATCGCGATCTGTGAGGCTACCGATCCTGTATTGGGATCGGAGATAGACTTGTGTCTGGACTTGACCTTACGCTTGACCCGGAGCGGCAGCCTCGGCGTTTCGAGGTGATCAACGGCGCTGGCGGCCGGCGTCACTGGTCGATGGATGACAAGGCGCGGATCGTCGCGGAGACGCTGGAACCGAACGCAATCATTTCCGAAGTCGCCCGCCGTTATGGTCTCAGGCCGCAGCAGGTGTTCGCCTGGCGGCGCGAAGCGCGCAAACAGGCCGCTTCGGCGCAGCAGGAATCCCCGGCCTTCGTGCCGGCGGTGGTGACGGCGCCGCCTCCGGAACCCGCGCCGAAGCGTCCAGCACAGCCGCGGAAGCGGAAGACTACCCGAGATGCTGGGGTGATCGAGCTTGAGATCGACGGCATCGCCATGCGGGTTGGCCGCGGCGCCGACGCCAGGACGGTTGCGGCGGTCATCCGTGCGCTGAAGGCAACGTCGTGATCGGGCCGACGGGCGCCGTCAAGGTCATGGTAGCGACGAAGCCGGTGGACTTCCGCAAGGGTGCGGAGGGGCTGGCCGCGTTGGTGCGCGAGACGATGGGCGCCGATCCGTTCAGTGGCGCAGTCTATGTGTTCCGGGCGAAACGAACGGATCGGATCAAGCTGATCTTCTGGGACGGTACCGGCGTCTGCCTCTATGCGAAGCGGCTGACGGCCGCTCAGTTGTCGGCGCTGCTTGAGGGGCTTGATTGGCGGCGGGTTCATGAAGCCCGCCGGACGCGCGCTCCGGCGCAGGCGGGTTGATCCGCGACCAAGTGAATCAGCCTGGATTCCGCTGTCGCCCGGAACTGGCGAATATGGTCTGATCCGATCATGGCGATGACGGCGGACCAGCTTCCCGACGATCCAGATGTGCTGAAGGCGATGGTCCTGGCGCGCGATGTCGAGAATGCCCGCCTGACCCAGATCATCAAGGAGTTGCAGCGTCACCGCTTCGGCCGACGCGCCGAGAGCCTGCCCGAAGATCAACTGCTCCTTGGCCTCGAGGAGGCCGAGCAGATCGAGGCGGCCGGCGAGGAAGATGCCGAACGTGCCGATCCTGCCGCGCGCAGGGAGCGCACCGCAAAGCGGCGGAGGAACCGGGGCGCGCTGCCGTCGCATCTGCCGCGCGTCGAGATGGTCGTCGACATCGAGGACCATGCCTGCCCATGCTGCCGCAACGGACTTCATCGGATCGGCGAAGACGTCAGCGAACGGCTCGACATCGTGCCGGCGCAACTGCGCGTGATCGTCGTGCGCCGGCCCAAATATGCCTGTCGTGCCTGCGAGGACGTTGTCGTGCAGGCTCCAGCGCCCGCCCGGCTGATCGAAGGCGGCCTGCCAACCGAGGCGACGGTCGCCCAGGTTCTGGTCTCCAAATATGCCGATCACCTGCCGCTCTATCGCCAGGCGCAGATCTACGCCCGGCAGGGCATCAACCTCGACCGATCCACGCTCGCCGACTGGGTCGGCCGCGCGGCCTGGCATCTGCGTCCAGTCCACGAGCGGCTGCTGGAGAAGCTGAAAGCCTCGCCGAAGCTCTTTGCCGACGAGACCACGGCGCCGGTGCTCGATCCCGGCCGCGGCAAGACCAAGACCGGACAGCTCTGGGCTTACGCCTGCGATGACCGGCCATGGAACGGAAGCGACCCACCGGGCGTCGCCTATGTCTATGCGCCGGACCGAAAGGCGGAGCGCCCGATTGCTCATCTCGCAGGCTTTGCCGGAATCCTGCAGGTCGACGGATATGGTGGCTATCGGGTGCTCGCCGACAAGAGCGGCGCAACGCTCGCCTTCTGCTGGGCACACGTGCGCCGGCGCTTCTACGAACTCGCCGCAGCTGGCCCAGCGCCGATCGCGAGCGAGGCGCTCAGGCGCATCGCAGAACTCTATCGCGTCGAGGACGACATCCGCAGCCAGCCGGCAGACGCACGTCGTGCCGTGCGCCAGGAAAGGAGCCGGCCGATCCTGGCCGAGCTCGAGCCGTGGCTGCGCGAGAAGCTCGGCCTCATCAGCCAGAAGACCAAGCTCGCCGAGGCGATCCGCTACACGCTGTCACGCTGGGAGGGACTCGCCCGCTTCCTCGACGACGGCCGCATCGAGCTCGACTCCAATACCGTCGAGCGGTCGATCCGCCCGATCGCGCTCAACCGAAAGAACGCCCTCTTCGCGGGCTCCGACGGCGGCGCCGAGCACTGGGCCGCCATCGCTTCGCTGATCGAGACGTGCAAGCTGAACGACGTCGAGCCGCTCGGCTACCTCGCCGACGTGCTCGCCAAGATCGTCAACGGCCACCCAAACAGCCAGATCGACGAGCTTCTGCCCTGGGCCTACATCGCCGCTCCCGAGCTTAAGGCCGTGGCCTGAGAACACCGCTTACTCCCACACCAGCTTCCAGTTCGCTTTTTCGACGATGGTCGAGGTGTGCGCGACCTTTGCATTGCGCAGATCGTGCACCTCGAGATAAGGGCGGGCGGTTTTGGCAAACGGCTCGAAATCCGGCGGCGTCCGACAGGCAGATGTAGATCAACCCTTCGAGTTGACGCAGGTTTACCGGTCTGCGGCCGTGTTTCGACGCGTCGAAGCCGGGGCCCATATCATTGCCCCAGATCAGCTTGCCATCGAGTTCATAGGTCCACTGATGGTAAGGGCAGACGAGTTTGGCGACCTGGCCGTTCCGCGCCTTGCAAATTATCGAGCCTCGATGACGGCACGTATTGTGAAACGACCGGATTCGCCATCGCGCCCCCGAACGACAATCACCTCGTAAGCGCCTACGCGCAATGTGATATAGCTTCCCGGCTTGGAGAGCTGGCAGGACGGGCCGCGTAGAGCCATTCCTTGTAGAAAATGTGCTTGAGATCGAGTTGGTAAACCAGTTGCAAGGTATAGAACGGCTGTTCAAGAGCATAGCCCGATAATCGGCGTCTGAGCATATCTTGGATCGAGGCTGTCATCGGAAATTCCACGGGCTGAGCTTAGGTTTTAAGCCGCAATTTTTTCGCGCTAGTGCCGTTCCGCAATAGCATTAATGTTTAACATGATTTAGTTTAGCTGATCCATTTGCTCCTATCTAGGCTTCGGTCGAGACTGGGAGTCTCCGAAGAGGCACTGATGGTTTCGTAATACAAAGCTGTCGACTAGGCATAACTTTGGGTCGCCGGGGACATCCAAGCGCGGTGTGACGCCCAAGCCTGGCCCGGTGGGAGCCAACTATCCGCCTACCACCGGAAAGTCCCCCGATGGCGGCGTCGCTAAGCAATACCCGCGCGAAACGCCGAGGGCGTGACAGGCAACATAAGTCAATCCGAATGGCGTGCTTTCGCCCCAGCCTTCCAACCACAAGCTGTTTCAATCCTGACTATCGTAGCGTCGGAACTGCGGTATTCTCGGCCGCCTGAAGAAGGGTAGACTCCTCCGAATAGGTAGATCGACCCTGTAGACGTCTACGAACGCGAAAAACCGGTCGCTCTGGGCAGTCAGAATTCCGACCGGAATGCCAATGACAAGGCAAACAGCAACGGCGGCGAATACGATGACAAGGGTCGTCATCGCTTCAGACCAACACACCAAGGAAGCCTATGACGAACAAAGTGGCGACGGTGCCGGCCATCAGGCGCACGCCGCTCACCCACCATGCTATGAGGCCACTAGCGTTGCCTCTTCTAGAAATCGGTCTCCTGCTAGCGTCGGCCGGAGCCGGCGTGATTGCGTTCAAAGAGCTCAGTTCCGACTTGATTTTCGAGGCCGCGCACTCCTCGACTAACGGTCGACTGCTGTACGTTCAGCACAGCCGCGGCACGGCGAAAGCTACCGTGTTTGGCTGAAATCAATGCGTAGCGAAACAATCGAAGATCCACTATGCGATGGTCCGAGGCTGAGGAGACCCGTGTAGGCGCGATCAAAATACAACCACCTCGGAATAGTGCGTTCAACCTGGTTCACGCTATCTGGCCACTGACAACAATGTGCTTTTCGGCGCTTGACCTATCGTCGATTTGCAGCACACTGTCGTCTCTGCATCAAATACTTCGTTGTCCGGTGGAAACCTCCGCTCGCTGGGATGGGTAAATCGAAGCAAATCGAGCTTCGGGTCCGGACTTCAACTTCCCATGAATATCGCGGGCCGCTTTTCAAGCAGGGCGGCCACGGCTTCCTTGTGGTCATTGGTTTGGTGACATTCGCCTTGGAGGACGGCTGACAACTCCAAAATATCTTCAAGCCGGGCGTGCGTACTCTCCCTCAGTAGCCTCTTGGCCATGCGCAGTTGCAGCGGCGGATTGATTGAGATGCGTCTGGCCAGTTGCCAAGCCGCCGGCATTAACCCATCCGCAGGGAAGACGTTCGACACTAGACCCCAACTGAGCGCAGTTGCGGCGTCGATTGAATCGCCTGTGAACGTCATCTCGGCAGCGCGCGCCATCCCAATCGTACGCGGCAGTAACCAAGCGCCACCATCCCCGGGAATGATACCAACCCGGACGAAGTTCTCGGCAAAGACCGCACTTTCGCTGGCTAGGCGGATGTCGCACATCATCGCAAGATCGCAGCCCGCGCCATAGGCGGGGCCGTTGACCGCCGCTATAACCGGCACTTCCAGAGCAGCCATCGCAAGTGGGATGCGCTGTATCCCTTGGCGATACTTTGCGGCGATCTCGGCGGCATTTCCAAAGAAAGTGCCGACTCGATCGCGCATGTGCTTAAGATTACCGCCGGAGGAAAATCCCGCGCCGGCGCCAGTCACTATCACGCAGCGGATGTCCATGTCGGCTTGAATGTCATTGCAACGCTCGACGAAGGCCTCGACAAAATCGAGATCGGTGATTGGGTTACGCAACTCGGGCTGGTTGAGCGTCAACGTCGCAACGTGACCGTCGCGTTCAAAGATCAGCTTGTCCGACACAGCGTCAGTCTCCATCGTTGCTGAAGATCATGCGGGCGTCGACGACGTCGTAGCCGTCATCTCTGGCTATGATCGGGTTGAGGTCGATCTCGGCAATCTCCGGGTGTAACTGCGAGACCATCGCGACCTTCATGATCAGGTCAACAAGAGCTGACTTATCGACGGGGGCCGCGCCGCGCACCCCATTGAGAATTGCCTTGGACTGGATTTCCTCGATCATCTCTTGTGCATCTTCGTCGCAGATCGGCAGCGCACGGAACGAGACGTCCTTTAGCACCTCAACAAAGATACCGCCCAGCCCGAACATGATGACCGGACCGAAGATTGGATCATGAACTACGCCAACGATGACTTCGACGCCGGGGCGCGCCATGGGGGAGACCAGCACGCCGTGAATGCGTGCTCGCGGGTTGAAGGCATGGGCATTTTCGAGAATTGCCTCGAAACTCGAACACAGTGCCTTTCCTCCCGAGATCTCGAGCTTTACACCGCCGGCCTCAGACTTGTGCAGTATATCCTGACTGACGATCTTCATGGCCATGGGATCGTCGCCCAGCTTCGCGGTCACATGGACCAGTTCGCCGGCTTCGCGAACCACAAGATGGGGCGGAACAGTAACGCCGTAAGTTGCCAAAAGGGTTTTGGCCTCGTGCTCGTAGAGCGAATCTCGCCCCTCGCTCCGGGCGCCCGAGATGATCGACTGGGCCGCCTTCTTCGCCGGCCCGGGAATGAGTGGCTGCGCGCGGGCAATTCGCCGGCGAGCCCCAGAATAGCGAACCAACTCAGCGACGCACCGCACCGCATTCTCCGGCCAAATGAACAGCGGAATGCCCAACTCCTTCAAATACTCCAGCGGTTTGGGGCGGAGTGTGCCGTAGACGCTTTGCACGACCAACGGCTTGCCATAGCGTCGAGCCAAGTCGGCGACTCTTCTTGACGTCTCGATCTCCATTTCAAGCAGGGATTCGGAGAAACGCATCGCATAGCCGCCGAAGATGCCAATGATCATTAAGATGTCGACGCCAGGATCTTCGAGCAGAATCTGGGCGCAGTCGGCGAAGCATGCAGGGTTCTCGTCGGTGCCGCCGGCCACATCTACAGGATTGGTCAGGGACGCGGATGCCGGCAACATACCCGCCAGTCTCATCCGCGTTTCATCGGAAAGCTCAGCGAGGGTGAGTCCATGTTCGATCAGCGTGTCTGTGGTGATAGTGCCGTGTCCACCGCCGTCGGACAGGATGGCAACCCTATCGCCGGAAGCCACCGGCAGTTTGCTCAGGCCCTCGGCAACCGACAGGATTTTGTCGGATTGCTCGATGACCGTTGCGCCAGCCTGGCGCAAAAGGTCGCGGGTCAGCGCAAAGCTGCCGGCCAGTGCGCCGGTATGGGAACTGGCGGCATTCTGACCAGCAGCGGTTCGGCCGGACTTGTAGATGATGACCGGCTTCTTCTTCGCTACCTCCCGGCATACATCGAGGAACTTCCTACCGTTTTTGAAACCTTCGACATAAAAGACGGCAGCCTTGGTCTCCTGATCCTGTCCGAAATACTCAAGATACTCATTGAAACGGACGTCGAGTTGATTGCCGACTCCGACATAGGTCGAAAAGCCCAGGCCGCCGCGCCGTTTAGCTTCCGTGATGAGCGCGAGCGACATATTCCCCGACTGCGAGACAATACCTATGCCACCCGGCTCGACCCCTTGCACACCGACCAGGTTCATGCGGTTGTGCAGGTTGAACACCCCGTTAGTGTTAGGCCCGATGATACGGACGTTGTTGCGCTGGGCGACAGCTAGACACTCGTCGGCGAGTTTTGCGCCCTCCGGCCCGATCTCTGCAAAACCGGCTGCCAGCACAATCACGCCGGTAATGCCCTTTTGCCCGCATTGATCCAAGATGCCCGGCGACATCTTGGCCGGCGTGCATATCAGCGCGGCATCGATCGTTTCGCCTACGTCGAGAACAGACGGATAGCATTTGAGGCCGAGGATTTCGCGGGACTTGGGGTTAATGGGGAAGATGCGGCCGGCAAATCCGTCTGACAGCAATTGCCTAATAGCTTGGTAGCCACGCTTTGCCGGATCGCTTGAAGCGCCAATGATTGCAAGCGACCGGGCGCAAAGAATGCGGTTCAATGCAGTGTTCATGTTGATATTCCGAAATGGATTGTCTTAGCGGCCTGTGAAAACTGGTCGACGCTTTTCGGCGAAGTCATCCACGCCTTCCTGCCAATCCGCGGTTACCATGCAGGCACGCAAGGACTCGAGTTCGGTAATCAGTCGCGCTTCAAGGCTACGGCCTGGATCATTCAGATGCTCCTTGGCGAACCGCATTGAAAGAGGCGCCTTACTCGCGAGCATCTGGACGAATTCGTCCACGCCCGCCTCAAACTTTTCATCATCGAATGCCCGGAGAGCAAGGCCGATGGCGGCGGCTTCCCGGCCGTTGACGCGCCGATCGGTCATAATCAATTCTCGCGCTCTGGCAAGGCCGACCAGACGGGGCAGAATCCCCGAAACGCCGCCACCGATGAAGGTGCCGATCGATACTTCCGGAAGCCAGAGAAGGGCCGATTCCTTCATAAGGATGAAGTCGGACGAAATCGCCATTTCCGCCCCTGCTCCCGACGCAAAACCGTTTACAGCAGCGACAACCGGCAACCGGCTGCACTGGATGCGCCGGCAGACTTCATTGCCAAGCACGAGATAGTCGCGTTGCTGGCGTGGAGTTCTCTCGCCCTTTCCGTGCTCCTTCAGGTCCGCACCGACGCAGAACGCACGCCCTTCTCCTGTTAGCACGATCACACGCACCTGATCGTCATCTTCGGCGGCATGAAGCGCCGCCAAGACTTCATGACAAAACTGTTCGACCACGGCATTGAGCCGTTGCGAGCGATTGAATCGGATTTCCGCCGGTGCGTCACGGCGCGTGTAGATGATGGTTTCGTAGGGCATTGCTCTCTCACAAGTAGGCACAGCTAGCCGGATGGTTGTTGGCTGTTCCAGTTGGCATTGAAGGTTTCGGTGGCCAACCGATCTGTTTGACGATCGCCATCATGGCCTGATCCCGCGCGGGCGCTCGTTGCGACGGCGCAGCAACTCTGGCGTCGCCAGCAGGAGGACCGAGACCAGGATATCGTTATCTTCTTCACGATATCGGAAGGTGTGTCCGCATCGGCAGTGGATACCGCAGTCATCGTTACGATGAGAGCGGCGCAAAGAGAGGTGAGCGATTTGGACCTTGAAGTCTGTTTCATTCGTTATTCCCCTTGGTGCTGAGCCAGTACATTCCACTGGCTTCCAACGCAGCTTCGACGGCAGCGATCCTGTCGCCCGCCTTTTCCTCTGCCTGGGAGATAGCCAGGCCAATCAAGGTCTCGATGAGAAGGATTGGCTGGACATAGGTTGAGAAAAAGCCTGGGTTCTCGGTCGATACTACAAAGAGATGCCTAGCGACTTCGGCAATGGGCGAGAGTGGGCTGTCCGAGATACTAAGAATGCGGGTTCCGCGAGCAGCTGCGATCTCGACGGCGGAGACCGACTTGGTCGCATAGGGGGAAAACGCGATGGCGATGATCATATCTTCTGGCCCGAGCGTGGCTATAGTCGCCATCGAATCTAGGTCCACCTCATGCCAATTCGGAAACGCCAAAGAGGCGATGTAGCTGCTATAACGGGCGATCGGGCCCGAACTCATGGAGCCAACGAACCAAACTGAGCGGGCTGCCAAAAGGTCCCGAACAGCCGCTTCGAGCGCAGCATTTGGTATGTTGTGGGCCAGATTGGAAAGGCCAGCGCACGCCGAGGCGACGTTCCGTTCAAGGAGTCCGGCGGGGTCGCTAGATTGTCGGGAATTTAGCCTTAGTCGTTCCGCCTGGACCGAGAAGCGGCTCTTAGCGCGCAGCCATTCCTTGCAGTCTTGCTGCAATTCCTCGAAGCCCTGATAGCCCAATGTTCTCGTGAGCCG
This sequence comes from Mesorhizobium vachelliae, assembly GCF_033977325.1. NCBI lineage: Bacteria > Pseudomonadati > Pseudomonadota > Alphaproteobacteria > Hyphomicrobiales > Phyllobacteriaceae > Mesorhizobium > Mesorhizobium vachelliae. Next base: position 6,674 of record NZ_JAVIIR010000038.1, on the reverse strand, counting down.
CGTGATCGTTGGCGGACTCACGTCGGTCTTCTGCGCGATTTGCCGGAGCGATCGTAAGGCAACCTCGTCCTGATTGCGTGACATCCACTCCGCCACCCGGCGCATGCCTGGTGTCAACTCCTCGCCGCATTTTCGGATTTTTTCGTTCAGCGCGTTGGTGGGGGTTGCCATGGTTCCGATTCGTATGTAACAAATGTTACCTATAATCTTCACATATGAAACACGACGTGTCAATCGTTCAGCTTAGGCGGTCTACCGCCGTGATCTGATACCTGTGACGCGAGGCATCGAGGTGGGTCCATGACGCGGCATGCAGGTATCGTTGTTGTCGACCCTAGGAGGGGTCGTTCATCGAATGTCGATGCGCTGCCGACTGCCATTTTTAGGCTCAACGTCAGTGACGAGCTCTCACCGATTCGCTGGAGGGTAAGAATCTTGTCAGGACGCATAGAGCGAAATGCGCCGCCAGCCCGGCTTGCGGCCCTCCTAGACTTGAAACTGTTGAGTTGAATGAATGATGACTGACCACTCTGCCAAAAATTTACCCCTACATGCGTCCGTCGTCGTTATTGGCGGCGGCATAATGGGATGCTCGACCCTCTACCACCTTGCGAAGATGGGCGTGTCCGACACAATTCTGCTTGAGCGCAACGCCTTGACCTCAGGAACGACCTGGCACTCGGCCGCCCAGGTCCGCGCTCTACGAAATTCCCGCAATCTCACCCGGATGATCCAGTATTCGGTGGATCTCTATTCGCAGCTTGAGCAGGAAACCGGTCAATCGGTGGGCTGGATCCAGAAGGGCTCGCTTTCGATCGCGACCAACACGGACCGATTGACCCACATCCGGCGGCAGGAGGCCTTAGCCCATGCTTACGGGATCAATGCCCGGTCCATCTCCGCCGAAGAAGCCAAGGAGCGATGGCCGCTCATGAATGCTGAGGACGTTCAGGGTGCTGTATGGTCGCCCGATGACGGACGCGTCTCGCCATCCGATGTTTGTGCAGCTCTGGTGAAAGCCGCAAAGAGACTGGGCGCCAAACTGTTCGAGCGCACTGGCGTGACGGGCATCCTGACCGAGAACGGCCGCATCCGCGGCGTCGAGACGAGCAAAGGTACGGTTATGTGCGACGCGATCGCACTGTGCACCGGCCTCTGGTCTCGAGAGGTGGGGGCAATGGCCGGAGCCGCAGTACCGGCGCTCGCCTGCGAGCACTTTTACCTGCTTACCAAGCCAATCGATGGAATTATTGGCAATACTCCCACCCTGTCGGATCATGACAACCACCTCTACATCCGCGACGACTCCGGCGGTTTGCTTGTCGGTTGCTTCGAGCCGATGGGCAAACCCATTGCACCAGGTGTTCTCAATGAGAATTTTGAATTCAGTCTGCTTCCGGAGGATTGGGAGCATTTCGAACCGATGATGGTGAAAGCGCTGCACCGTCTGCCGGCATTGGAAGATGCCGAAGTGAAGATGTTGTTGAACGGGCCGGAGAGCTTTACACCCGATGGCACCTTCATGCTGGGCGAGACTGCCGAAACAAAGGGTCTGTACCTGGGGTGCGGGATGAATTCGGTGGGGATAGCCTCGGGCGGCGGCGCGGGAATGAACTTGGCCCATTGCATTGTCCATGGCCACACCGCCTACGATCTCAGCGAGGCCGATGCCAAGCGCTTCGCGCCCATCTTCAACAATGTCGAGCACCTGACGGCCCGCGCGCCGGAAATTCTGGGCACGCATTACGACATCGCCTATCCCGGAAAGCAGCTAAAAACTGCGCGCAACCTGCGCGCGCTTCCGCTCGATAGGCCCTATCGCGAAGCGAGGGCGCATATGGGTCAGTTTTACGGCTGGGAGCGCCCGCTCTACTTTGGCAAGTCCACCGAGCCCGCCATGCGGTTCGACCGTCCGGACTGGTTCGAGAACGTGCGCGCTGAAGTCAAGGCTGCGCATGAGCGCGCCGCAATCTTCGACGCATCGCCTTTCGGCAAGATCGACGTTGAGGGTCCTGATGCCGAAGTGTTCCTGCTGCATGTTTGCTCCGGGTATGTTGGGCGTGCCGCTGGATCGGTGATCTACACAGCCATGCTCAATGAGCGCGGCACCTTCGAATCCGATCTGACTGCCCAGCGCATCGCCTATGATCACTACCGCCTCTTTGTCGGCACAACCTCAATCAGCCGCGACTTTGCATGGCTGCGCCGCCATTCGGAAGGGTTTGACGTTTCCCTGACTGACAATACAGAAACCTATGCGGTGCTTGGTCTGATGGGCCCACAGGCAGCGCAGATCATCCGCGAATGTGGCGCGGGGGAGTCGGCCGGACTCGCTTATTTCAAGCACGGCATCGCTCATATCTCGGGAAAACAGGTGCGGGCCGCGCGAATGTCCTACGTCGGCGAGGCGGGATGGGAACTGACGTGCTTGGCGGAAGATGCGCCAGCCATCTACGCCGAGTTGACGGCAGCTGGGGCTGAGCCTGCCGGATTGTTCGCCCAGACATCGATGCGCATCGAGAAAGGTTTCTGTGCCATGGGACACGAGCTGGACAGTGGGGTCACGCCGATCGCCGTAGGACTCGATTTCGCGGTTCGGAAGAGCGGTGGGTTCATCGGGGCAGATGCCCTTGAAGAAGCGCGTGCACGAGGCGATGTCTCGCAGATAGTCTCGCTTCTGTTAGACAATGAGATGGCTATGCCGCTTGGCCACGAGCCGATCTACTTTGATGGCCACATTGTTGGACAGACTTCCTCGTGTGCTTTCGGTTATCGCATCGGCAAACCCGTGGCGCTCGGCCATAGCAGCGAGCGGCTGGAGAGTGGCGCAAGGGTGAAGGTCGATATCGCCCGTCAGATGTTCGACGCGACGGTCACGCTTGGCCCGATCTTTGACCCTGGCGGCACCCGCATGAAGAGCTAGCTCTCATGTTCCCTGTCAAGCAGAGGGCGAGAGGAGATCAGCTGCTTGGCAGGTTTGCGAAGCAGCCGGATCGGCTGAAGCTGCACAGGGCCAGAGGGCGGGCGTCGGGGCGCATCGGCTCGGCCACATAACTAGCGACGGGAGTTCCCCACCGTGGCCCCACCCCCAGCACTATGGTTCAGCGCAGCGCGACCTATTTTGCGGAGAAGGGCCGGGAAGTAGAACCGCTAGCCAAGACCCCTCCGGATGCATCCAACGCCTTCACGAGGATGTTGTAGAAATGGGGCCCACCGTCGGGGCATGGCCCCCTATATCGGAAGGCTCCATACTGCAGCGAGGTTTGCCCTTTGTAGGCAACGGTTCCGCCGCCATGGTTATAGGCAGAGCTGCTATCCGTCATTATGATTTGAAGTTTCGCAGTACCTTGAGGAACCCCTGACAGAGTTATGGGGGGTGACTTGGGTCAAAGCATCGTTTCGTAGGTCCCCATTCAAATGAGACCCCGAGCTCGGCAGCGAATGCCGCCGATGTCGCAATCGAGAACGCAAAAGCGAATAAAAGTCTATTCATAAGTTCCTCTGCAGGGAAAGCGGATCTCGATGCGCGCTTCGCGAGCTCTGTGGAGAGCGTACCGCGCTTTGGTTAAGGGAAGGCTCGATCGCCCCTGTCTTGCCCTCCAACTGGGGCCGTCATCGAGAGCCGGACCTTTGTGTTTTCCGGTTCCCTCTTCGGAGCGTCATAGCAACTTGATCCGATCATTGCGGAAGCCACTACTTTCCATCGACGGGGCTGGCGTGCGCCCCATTTCGCTTGCTCGATTCTCGACGATGGACCCGCTAAAAAGGGCGCCCGGGAACTGGGCGCCCTTCTTATCGGCGAATGCTCGGAATTGGAGGTCAGTGCCCAAGCTATCCGCCGACAACCAAATTGAAGCGCTCGCAGGCACCGCTTCGAACGCGGAGCCAGCCGCTCAATCGTCAGAACGAGCGCTGGAAGCGGAGGAAGCCGCCTACGTTGTTCTTCTTGTCGGCCGCGGTCCAGTTGCCGAAGGGGGTGCCATCGTTGAAATGGCCAAAGTGATCGTAATCAACTTCCGCCGTAACCGTGAGACCGGAGACGATGTCGTAGGCAACGTTGGCCGCCACGCCATAGTTCTTATCCGCGTCACCCGACACTTGGAGATTAAATGAGGTCTTCGGATTGAACTTGTAGGTGCCGCCGGCCCACCAAGCCCAGTGGCCGCCCCACTGCTTGTAGAAGTCGCGGCCGCTGGCGACGTCGAGTGAATGCTTGTCGGTGCCGTAGCCGAACATGGCAAACAGTGACAGCTCGCTGGTCACGTTGAAGTCAGCACGAACCTTGCCGGCCCATTCCTCGTAGTTGCTGTCATAGGCGACAACACCGGTAATGGCGCCCCAACCCTGCGTGTACTTCACGCCGCCGACGACATGCGGAACATAGCTGTCGATCGTGCCCACGTAGAAGACATTGTTGGTGTCCACCGAACCTTCTTCGAGCGATACAATGGCCGAGAAACCATTGCCGGCATCGAAGTTGTACTGGATGAGATTGGTGGAGAAATCACCGTAGGGAACGATGGTGTCATTAAGAACGTTGCCGGCATAGCCGATGAACGTATCGAAAGCCGAATCGTCCAAACCGACACGGAGCCCACCAAGCTGCATCCAGGCATAAACAAGCGCAGCGCCCTTGTTGTGGGCCTGATTGCCATCTGCCCCAGCGTAGTAGGCGCTGTTGCCGAACTGGATTTTGGTCTCGGTGTACGTCTTCAACGTGCCGAGCTCAGTTTCCTGACCGGTCCAGGTCTTTAGTTCGAAGCGGGCATTCTTGTGCCAGGTGCCCTGGTCCTTGCCGTTGAGAACGTCTGTCGAACGTGCGCCGTCGAAGCTGCCGACATCGCCAGCGCTGATGTCGTAACGGACATAGCCGCCGATGCGCAGGCAGGTTTCGGTGCCGGGGATGTAGAAGTAGCCCGAGCCGTACACGTCGCAGATCTTGACGTATTCAGCCGGTTCCGGCTCGGCGACGGTAACCGCGTCGGCGGCGCGAGCGCCGGAAACTGCGATCAGCGCCGCAGCTGAGCCGAGAAGAAGGCTCTTGATGTTCATAGTTGATCTCCATTCAAAGATTTGAAAAGGGCGAGGACGTCGATGGACGAACCGCTCCCTGTCCCCACGATCGAAAAAGATGCGCATCGCGGTGCATCCTTCCCGGTACGACGCTATTCATCGGCCGAGTTGGTGCAAGCTCAAATACTGAACGAAAGCCAGGTGCCAAAGTATTAGTGGCATTTTTGTCACTAAATTGTCAATATTATTTGCACGAATCGAACAACTGTACATCTGCACAAATCGCACAAGTGGCACATCGACTTTTGTACGCACGTATAGAATGCGCGGAAGACAGTCGCCGCACGAGTGATATGGCTTTCGGATGAGGAAGGCTGGCGCCCAGCCATCCTTAAAGAGATTCGATCAGAGCAAGGGCTTGGGCAGCCGACGCAACGTCGATGCTCATACCTTCTCTGAGCAATTCGATAGGAACGCGGCCTTTGAGAAGAGGGGAAGGGCTGATCAGCCACAGCCATGCCACTCTTGGATCGGCGATCGAGGAAAGCACTTGCTTGATGCCGGGGATGGGCCTGCCGTCGATGAACTGGGCTAAGGGAAATACATGCTTGCGGGAGCCTCTGCGAAAGGCGACCACATCGTTGTGCCGCTGCCACCAATACAGCGTCGACCGCGGTATTCCGAAACGTTTCTCCAGATGCGTTGACCCTGCAACTGGACCGGCCCACTCTGCAATGCGTGCGCCTTCTCTCGGGCAATCCTGCAGAACCGGATGCACGAGCGGACGATCGGCTGACCGGGGTCGCGAAGCGATCTCACTTGCCTGAGCGTTTAGCCGTCGCGCTGCTTCGGCCTCGAGCCGACTAAGAAGATCGGCGGCAACGGCTGTCGATTGGTTGGAAGGAGTACCTCGAGGCGCTGCGTCGGCTTCGTCACTCTGTCTTGCCCCATCGCGTTGGGCTAGAATGCGTTGCACCTCTTTTAACACGAAGCTTGAAAGCTCAGCCTGGCGCATTTCATCTGCAAGATCACTGGACCCTGACATATGTAGATTTCCCTGCATTCTCTCGGCAACCGCTGAAAGAGCGTTGAAGACATTGAAGTTTGGAGGACGGCGGTGTTGCGTATGTCGAGTGCTCGCGACTTAGCAGCCGTGGTACGGCTTCAACCTGTGCGGACGCCCATTGGTTCCTGACCCTTGCCGACGCCGCTGAAAAGTTGGAGGATTGGCGCAGATAGGTGCGCCCGCATGGTGCGATCGGGCAAGGGTCCCGATCTCGTTGCTCAATCACGCGCCGCCAGCCCGCCATCGTGAAGGCCCGGAAACTCCGCCTTCCGGCGGTCCAAAGAATGGTATCGGAGCACGTCCTCACAGCGCGATCGGATACAACGTCCCGATTGCGTTGCAAAATCTCGGTGGCGCTGCCAGCCTATCACCATGATCGCAGCCGGAAAACTCCAGCCTCCGGCGCTCCAAACTTCGGTCTCAGAGCAGGCGTAAAAGAGGCTCCAATTGCTGCCAGGATGAAAATTCGGGGGCGGGTCACGCTTGACCCGACAAAGTCTGGAGCGCAAAGAATGCCACAATCGCGCTCGTACACGACCTAAGAATTCCATGTTTCACTAAAGCCTCAACGGCCGGCTGTTCCCGATTGACTTTC
>NZ_JAVIIR010000037.1:0-16141 GCF_033977325.1 Mesorhizobium vachelliae | reverse complement strand
CGACAACTCGCCGATGCTTCCTATGAAGCCTAGCGGGAGCAAGCCGGCTGCACGGGCGGCAAACAGAACAGAAAGGTTTGGCGCCAACAGTAGGTCGAACTCCGGGGCGCCGCCAACAGCGGCACTGAAATCTTCAGGACCGAGCGACATTGCGACCATCCTTGGATGCGCCGACGCAATGGCCGCAAGTCTTTGCAAGGCGCCCGGAGTCTCAATCTGAGTAAGGAACCGGATGCGTCCCGACGCAAGATTTCTTTCCCGTTCAAGTTCTGAAACCGCATTCGCGATCTCTAATACCCATTCTGCCGAATCCGTCTTCGGAAGAACAAGCGCGTCAACACCCGCTATCACTGCTGCATCAAGATCGGCCGCCAAGGCGCGTAAACCATGATTGACGCGGACCAGAACAGATGCGCCTTTGCGGCCCACTTTTGCCACGGATTCAGGAAGCTGCCGCCGTGCCTCGCTCTTCTGATCCTGAGGAACGGAATCCTCGAGGTCGAGAATGACGCCATCCGCACCCCGCTCACGGGCCGTCTCTACGAAGCGCGGTATGTGAGTGGGTACGAAGAGCAGGGATCTCCAACGTGGTACAGGCATCACGCCTTCAACGGCCGCAAAGGTGTCCTTGATCATAGAGCCGCCTCTGCGGCCGATTTTAGCGCAGGCGACGGCAGTGAGCTTGCGCGGCGGCCAGTGTGCCCAGATAATCCGAGGCACTCGGGCTCTTCGGAAATCACGTTAGCGCTCACCTTACCGAGATGCGCGCTCACGCTGACGCGGCTCTTTCGCGCAAAAGCCCCAGAACCTCCTCGCGGACAGCCTCGGTATGAGCGCCAAGAGCCGGAACTGGGCGCAGCGCGGGGTGCTCCGAGTTGAAGATCGCTGCCGGCGCTATCGTCTCGACCGTTCCTTCAGGTGTGCCAACCTCAACCCTGCGAATGTGTGGATGCCGTGAAACATCCACCACTTCGTTCAGTCGGCCATATGCAAGGCCGGCCGCCTCAAGCTCCTGCATCGCTTGGTGGCAGGATAGGGCGGAAAACCGGCGTTCAATGATCTCATCAAGTTGCGCACGGTGACTGAGGCGCTCCATATTATCAGCAAAGCCAGATGTGCGCGTAAGCCCGGGCTGCTTCAGGAACTTCTCGCAAAAATTCACCCATTCGCGGTCATTCTGAACCGAAAAGATGACTTCTTTGCCATCGGCACAACGGTAGGCGCCATATGGCGCAAGCGACGGGTGTTTCACGCCGGCGCGTACCGTGTGGTAGCCGCTGTAGTCGTTTTGCAAAACCGGAACATTCATCCAGTCGGCTACGGCATCGAACAGTGACACCTGGATGCCTGTTCCTTCTCCGGTGACCTCGCGGTGATACAAAGCCTGAAGAATGGCACTGTGAGCTGTCATGCCCGCCGAGATATCGCAAACCGAGACCCCTACGCGCGCAGGCCCCTGTTGGTTGCCGGTGATGGCGCATAGACCTGCTTCGGCCTGGACGATGAGATCATAGGCCTTCAAATGGGAGTACGGCCCTGCGTCCCCGAAACCCGAGATGTCGCAAGTGATCAACCGCGGACATCGGCTACGCAGATCAGCAGACCCGAACCCCAGTTTTTCGATACTGCCCGGCTTCAGATTCTGGATAAAGACGTCAGCACTGGTAATGAGCGTGTCCAGGACGGCGCGATCCGCCTCCGACCTCAGGTCCAGACAGACCGACTCCTTACCCCGGTTGAGCCAAACGAAGTAGGCGCTCTGCCCACGAACCAACTTGTCGTAGCTTCGGGCAAAGTCCCCTTCCGGCCGTTCGATCTTGATTACCCGGGCGCCGGCGTCCGCAAGGCGAGACGACGCATAGGGCGCTGCAACGGCCTGTTCGACCGCCACAACCGTGATGTCCTTGAGACTGTTTAGCATCAGGGGCGCTCCCTACGCGGCGCTCAGATTCTGTGCCCGACGTCGATCAAGCATGGCGAGCAACCGATTTTGTTCATTGCCGACAATGGAAAGCCCTTCGTCGACGCCCATACCTGGTTTCGCGAGCATCATGTCTGCCTGCGTAGCCACCGAAATGTGAACTGTCGCCCGCGCTGAGAGATCCGTCTCACTGCAGCTGCCTCCCACATAGGCGCCCACGAGGTTTTCTTTGCAGAGAAGCACCGCTCGGGCGCTGTCGGCGATCGAGCCCACATCCGGCGTCTTGATCTGCACGAGATGGGTGGCCTTCGCCTCCGCAAACAGACGCACATCCTCAAGCGTGTTGCAGCGCTCATCGACAACAATGCGCGCACGTGACGCGCGCGCATCCAGAATGCTGACGATTTTGGCGTAGTTTTCGACCTGCGCCGCGGTAGACCCGAAGTCGGCTGGCGATTCGATATTCATCGTGAACTCCGGAACCGCATCAGCAACCTTACTGATGAAATCGGCGATGCGCTGAACGTCGAGCCCGATCTCCATGCCAATCCAACCGTACACATCGAAATGCAAAACAGGATGATAGCCTGGTTGGCCGATTTGCTTGACGCGCTGCGCCACCCATTTGACGAAATCCAGAAAAGTTTCCCCACCAACGCCGAATTTGCTGCGCGAATTGATGAGGCCGTGAGGGAGTACATCCACTGCCTTCAAGATCATTTTATCGACGTTGATTTCGCGGGCATCGCCGCTCTGGGCGTAAACCGGCACCCTTCGGTTGGGAACCGGCAGGCCAAGTTCGGCACATACGATCTCGGCCATGGTCTTGCGTGCAACGTGCGCGGCTGCGCCGAGAAGAGCCTGGCTTACCCCATACTCGACTGAGACGGGCAGGCGCTCGCCCTCCACAAAAGCAAACGCCTCGCTACAGGCATCCAAAAAGTGCCAAGAATCGATTTCGCGCAGCCGGGGAACAACGACTCTTGAGACGAGGTCAATGATCGATGCGGTCTGGAACAAAGGGTCGCGACCGCCGGCGCCGGAGTACTGGACGCCCATCATATCGCCCCAGACCACCGTATCATCTTCAAGTATCAGGCCAATGCTGACAGATGCTGCGGGAATACGGATGGAGCGGAAGCCAGGCAACAGCGGCTCTCCCACGTAGATGAAGCCGTCCTGTCCGGCCCCTGCCCTGATGGCCGCCTGATCATCGTAAAAAAAGGCGCCGTTGCCGGGCGCGAGCACAACATCTTTAATCTGCACTCGTTCTGCTCGATTTCTATTGGATTGCGTTGACGGCGGATGTAGTTCCGGTATCGCCCAACTATGCGCCACTTGGCGTTGGGTTCGCCAATATAATGTCCCGGACCTTGCCATCGTGTTTTCAGATGGCTGGCACCTTTCCTTAGTCGGCGCGGATGACGCGCCGAGGCGCATCTTTCGGACGGGTTTCGATTGCAGTCGCGAAAGCATTTTCAGGCAACTCTTGAGCTGATCGATGTCGACGAACTCATCTGGCTTGTGGGCCTGCTCGATCGAGCCAGACCCGCAGATGGTAGCGATATGCCCGCTTCCTGGAGAAGCCCCGCCTCAGTGCCGAAAGCGACGACGTCGGCCCCATTGGCCCCCGTTATCTCATAGACGATGTCGCGGGCCTCGTTGTCGGACGAGGCGCTCGAGGCCTGGATGGCCGCCAAAACCAACCCCCGCCCGCTGGTGCGGACCGTCTCGGCGCTGGATGGCTTCGTAACGGCATCGGTCACCGGGCCGCGGTTCGCGGACCCGCAAGACTGGATGTGCCCGCTCATGGGGTTGCGGCGCGACGTCCTGGCCAAAGGCTCTGCAACCGATCACGCCGTGTTTGCCAGCCTCGCCAGGATCCACAACCGGATCAACGAGACGCTGTTCGACAGGCCACAGGATTATGCGCCCCGCTTCACCACCAAGCCCAGCGGCGGCATCGACCCGCGGCCGTGGTGCCAGGGGTTCTACGCGGCCATGACTCTCAACATCAAACGCTGGAAACGGCTCCTCGACCTCAAGAACCCCAACCACGGCCTGCTGCTGCCGATCCTGATCTACTGCGTCGACAAAAAGGGGCGGTCCGTCCTCGGCAAACCCAGGCCGGGACCCAATACCGCGTACTTCATCGAGCACGAGGCATACAAAGACATCGCCCTCATCATCCCCGCCCTGCGCGAACTCCACTATGTCACCCGCTATGATAGCCCGTAGTGATCGCCGCCGGCGCGCCGACTAACGGCTGACCGCCATACAAGCACCAGGCGGCTTCGGGAAGGCGCCTTGGTGCATCGCTTTACGCTTCGGCATATGACGATTTCAGAGTTTGCGCTTAAGTCCAGGGACGAGGAGCCGGTCGGCTGGAGATCTTCACTGGTTCGGGTCGGCGGCGCGGCGGCGTGAGTGGCCGCCGGAGGAGAAGGCCCGGATAATGGCGGAGGGCTACGAGGCGGGCGAGACGGTTTGTGCTGTGGCACGCCGGTATGGACTTTCCCCGGCGTGATGCGATGGTTGAGGGGGGCGCCGGTCGAGCATGCTGAGCGCCGCCTCCCGCTAGGCCGTGCCGGTGGCGAGCGTCAGCGTCGTGTCGACCGCAAGCCCATTGCGGTTCTCCATGAGCACATAGCCCATGTAGCATAACTGGCTCGGATGGCCGTCCGCCTTGCGGTAGAGCCGTGCGTCCGGATCGGTCGTGGAAGCATGCGTCTGGTTCGAGCGCTTTTCCTTGCGGAAGTCGCGCTCGCCGTTGCGGCCTGGCTTCGGCGGTTCGCCCGAACCATCCTTCGGCCGAAAGCTCTTCACCGAGGCCCAGGCGTCGATCAGCGCGTGCCGTCGATCGAAATTCGACAGAAGCTCCTTCACTTTGCCAAGCTCCATCAGAGCACCCAGGAACTCGCGCGAAACATCGGCCTTCATGAGCCGATCGCGATTGTCGGTGAACACCGTCGCATGCCACGCCGATGCGTCCATCGGCAGGCCGACGAACCAGCTAAACAATAGATTGTAGTCGATCGGCTCCATCAGCAGGCGTTCCGAACGCACCGAGAAGAACGCCTGCAGCAGTGTCGCCCGCAGCAGCATCTCGGGCGCTATCGACGGTCGCCCCAATAGAGCGCCTCAAAGCGGGCATCCAGACAGCCGAACGCTTCGTCGCACAACCCCCCGATCGCCCGAAGTGGATGATCTGCGGGAATCCGTTCCTCCAGTCGAACATAGCTGAAAAGACCTTTCGATCGATCATCCCGTCCGCGCATCGCAAATCACTCCAGATCGCCAACCGAAGCGAATCACAAAACATCGCCGAACGCGACTTTTGCAGCAGCCGGCTAAAGCTCCGGGAGAGGATCGCCTTCAAACGAGCCGTCGTGGCCGTGGCGCGCACGTTCAGAATCTGAGCGCCTGAGGCGTCACTGCCGGGACGTGAGCCGAGCCATTCCGCTGATGGGGTTGCACCGCTGTCCCAGCAAAGTGCGTCGTCCACATTGAAGGCTCATCCCCCGAAGCTCCATCATGCGGCAGCCGATGTCGACCGCGAAGACAACCATGCACCCGGGAGTCTCTGCTTTGCATCCATAAATTTTGATAAGAAACTAACGGCGCCGCCGGTCTAGCATGGCAAACAAACGGCTCTGCTCGTTCCCAACCACCGACACTCCTTCGTCAACTCCTAGCCCGGGCTTTGCAAGCATCATGTCAGCCTGCGTCGCAACAGATACATGAACAGTTGCGCGGGCGGAAAGATCAGTCTCCGTAGCACTTCCGCCCACAAAGGCGCCCACATTATTTTTCCTGCAAATCAATACAGCCCGCGCGGTATCAGCAATCGACCCTACGTCGGGGGTCTTGATTTGTACGATGTGAGCAGCACGAGCCTCTGCAAAGTGGCGAATGTCCTCGAGTGTATTGCACTGTTCATCTACGCAGATGCGGGCGTTGACTCCTCGGCTGTCGAGAACTCTGACAATCTCAGCGTAGTTTTCGATCTGAGCTTGCGTAGACCCAAAATCCGCCGGAGATTCGATATTAAGTAAAAAGTCCGAAACAGTCTCAGAGAGCTTCGAGATGAAATCGGCAATGCGTTGCGGGTCAAGCCCAAACTCTAATCCGATCCAGCCATAGACATCGAAGTGCAGCACTGGGTGATAGCCCGGCTCACCAATCTGCTTCGTCCGCGCTGCAACCCACTTCACAAACTCTACAAAAGCCTCGCCATCAACGCCGAATTTCTCTCGAGAATTAATCAGGCCGTGCGGTAAGACGTCGACGGATTTCAAGATCATCTTGTCAACGTTGAGTTTACGATCGTCACCACTCTGCGCGTAGATCGGCACCCGCTTTTTCGGCACCGGCAAATTAAACTCCTGGCATACAATCTCCGCCATGGTCAGTCGTTTTACGTATGCTGCTGCGCGTAGCAGCGCCTGACTGGCGCCGTATTCAACTGCGACAGGCAGGCGCTGATTGTCGGCAGCCTCAAAAACGCTTGTGCAGGACTCGATAAATCTGGAGGCATCCACTTTAAGAAGCCGTGGCATTACGATGCGGGACGTAATTTCAGCAATCTTGGCAGCATCGAAGAGGCTAGCGCGACCGCTCACTCCTGCATATTGGACATTCATCATGTCGCCCCAGACGATAGTCCCGTCGGCGAGAACGAGTCCAATACTCAGAGTGGAAGCCGGATGGCGGATAGACAAGAACCCCTCTGTGAGTGGTTTGCCTACATACAAAAACCCGTCTTGGGCGGCGCCCGCTCTAATTGCAGCCTGATCATCATAAAACGAGCCGCCCAAGCCAGGCGCGAGGAGAACTTCTTTGATGTGGACTCCAGTTCGCTCAACTGACATTTTGGGATTTTCCTCAAATTCTACGCGGCTGATTTCAAATTATCGTCAGTCAAAGGTCCTTGCCAATATAATGTTAGAACGCATCCCATCGCGTTTTCAGATGGACTATCATTGCCTACAAAATCGCTTGGAGGGCCTATTTCAAAGCATCATGGTTTGCACCGCGTCTCGCACGGCTGGGGAGCGCCAAATGAGGTGAAGACCTTTGATAATCAGCGAAATGCAGCACAAGCTCGCAACATGGGCTGAAAGCGATCCGAACCGGCGGTTCGATCGTCTTCTTCGGCTCATTGCCGATCGGTAATGGCTTGCCGAGGCCGCCCGGATCGTTCTGGCGTCAAGTGGCGCCCGGACGTTGGGCATTGACGGAATGGATAAGCGACGCACGCAGGCCGGGCTGAATCTCCATCTGGCCGACCTGCGGGTCAACCTGCTGAAGGGCACCTATCGCCCGAAGTCGGTGAAGCGGATTTATATCCTGAAAGCCAATGGCAAGCTACGACCGCTGGGTAGACCGACCATGACAGACCGCATTGTCCAGCGCGCAAGGAGCTTCCAACGGCGCACCGCGGACTTCGAGGAGGTGGCTGTCACCGTGTCGCGCACCGGCGGCTTCACCTTGCGCAAGGTCTTCTACACCTTGCCATCCCGCTTGATTGGCCACGGGCTGCGCGTGCGTCTCTTCGACGATCGTCTCAAGGTCTTCATCGGCGGGACGCATCTGATGACCTTGCCTCGTGGGCGCAGCCATGCCGACGGACGGCACGATGAGGTCGTCAACTATCGGCACGTATTCATTCCCTGCGCAAGAAGCCTATGGCGCTCCTCAACCTCGTCTACCGGGACAAGGTCTTCCCCGGCAGGAATATCGCAGGGCCTTCGAAATGCTCATCGACAAACTGCCCGACAGACAGGCCTGCAAGATCACGGTTGAACTGCTGGCGCTGGCTCATGATCGCGGCTGATGCCGGTAAACTGCCCAACCTGACCGTCTTGCGTGCGCTCTTCGGTCCGGACCCAGCATGCCTGCCGACCATCAACTTGCATCTGGCATCCCTCGGTGGCTATGAGGCCCTGATCGGTGCGGCCTATACGGGAGAGGTCGCATGAAGAAGAGCACTTATGGCATCGACGAAGCCTGGCTCGGCACTATGCTCAATGAGCTCCGGCTGCCGACGATCAAGACACTCTGGCCGCAATTTGCCGAGCAGGCCGATCGGGAGGGATGGCCCGTCGCCCACTTCCTCACGGCCATCCTCGAGCATGAACTGGCCGAGCGCGCCCACCGCAGGATCGAAAGGCATCTTGCCGAGGCCCATCTGCCGCCTGGAAAGACCCTCGACAGCTTCACTTTCGACGCCGAGCCGATGGTCTCCTAGGACCAGGTCATGGCGATCGCCGCCGGCGACGGTTGGTCGCCAAGGGGGCTAATATCCTGCTGTTCGGGCCGCCCGGCGGCGGCAAGAGCCATCTCGCCGCAGCCATCGGCCTCGCACTGATCGAGAACGGCTGGCGGGTGCTGTTCACCCGAACAACCTATCTCGTCCAGAAGCTGCAGGTCGCCCGCCGCGAACTCCAGCTCGAAACCGCCATCGACACGCTCGACAAGTTCGATCTGCTTATCCTCGACGATCTGGCCTACGTCACCAAGGACCAGGCCGAAACCAGCGTGCTCTTCGAACTCATCTCCGCACGCTATGAGCGACGTTCCATCATGATCACCGCGAACCAGCCCTTCGGTGAATGGAACAGGGTCTTTCCAGATCCTGCCATGACGCTCGCCGTTGATCGAAGCCTTGGCAATCATGAAAGAATTACGCCAGAACGACGGACACTCGGAATAATCCGCCACCCGGAGTTGTGACGATAATTCCGAACTCGGAATTATCGTCACAGCTTTGCAGTTCACCGCCTGCTCTCCTGGTCTCGCCCACAACACCCAGCAGGGTTGCCGCGACGGCTTATGTCAGCTTCTCCCGTTCGTTGCGAAGCGGGTCGGCAAGTTTGAATGTCGTCGATTTATCGGCCGAGCTAATCCGCGCTTTCTTGACCGATATCGAAGTGACGCATCGATGTTCGACCGCCACCCAAAATCAACGTCTGCGGCCATTCGGGCGTTCGCTGGCTTTGTCGGCGAGCATAGCCCCATCCACATCGTCAGGCCAGATCCGTTCGATCCCGTTCAAGAGGGCGCTATCTCAGTCTGATCAGGGTGGTTAAACGTCGGGGGTGCACCACCAATAAATGAGAGCTCGATATGTGCGCGGCTCATCTTCGCTAGCCGTCGCGAAGGATTCGGTCGGCGAAGCCAATGTCCATTCTAACCGACCGATCATGGCGGCTGAAGACTTCGGTTACATGCTGGAAGCTCGTCCAGGAGCTTACATAATTTGCGGAAATGGCGATAGCGCCGGTTTGCATCATCCGGCTTATGACTTTAATGACAAGGCCATTCCCTACAGGACTTCCTACTGGATCAAACTGGTCGAGACGAAGCTCGTGCCTTGACGCGGTCTCACCACGCGCCGAAACTTCGCCTTTCAGGCAAATTGACAGATTGTCCTCCAATCTCGATGCTAGATAGGGCCTATATTAACACTGCATTTGACCGATCATACGATGCCTCCTCATATTCGGTGCGATCCTGCGCAAAGGCATGGGGCCCTGAAATTCGGGGCAAACAGACGGTCCTTTATTCGCTATGAGCGTGTTTGTACGAACCAAAATCCAGTCGCCCAAGGGCGACTCTGTGAATAATTCCACTCAAATCGGGGAATCCGGGATGAATCAGTACGTTACGTCGCCTAGTCTTGAACATGAACGCCGGCTAAACGCAGTGAAGCAGGTTTGTCGAGACCGCAAAATTGACGTAGCTATATTCACCAGCCCGGAGAATATCTGCTACATTACGGGTCTTGATTATGAAGGCTATTTTGCCCTTCATGCTTTGCTGGTATCGCCAAATGGGAAATCAATTCTATTTGCTAGATATATCGAGGCGCCTACGGTTGTTCGGCAGACGTCAGGCGTTGAATTTGCCGGATACACTGACGCTGACGACGTTGCCGCACTGATAACGGCTAAGATCGTCTCACTCGCTGGGGAAGGCGCGCGCGTTGGGCTTCAGCGAAACAGCGCCTCTACGGTTAGGATTGATGCCCCCCTGAAGTCATATCTTCCTAAAGCCGATATCATTGATGCATCGGGTATAGTCGAGAGCCTGCGAGAGGTAAAATCGCCTTTCGAAATAGAGCAAATCAAGCGCGCTGCGGAAATTTCAGATCTCATGGTTTCTACCGGTCTGCGTGAAGCGGGTAAGGGGGTAGCCGAAAACATTGTTGCTGCCGAGATTTACCGTGCGATGATCGCAGCGGGAGGTGAATGCCCGGGCTTTCCACCGTTCGTCAGATCCGGCGACAGGATACCGGAGCCACATACTTCGTGGACCGACCAACCTCTAAAAGATGGTGCTCCGCTTCTTCTGGAATTGTCGGGCTGTGTAAATCGCTATCATGCACCAATGGCTAGATACGGGTACATTGGATCCGCATCCGCGGCAGCGAAGCGATTAAGCGAGGTGAGCCACCAAGCGCATCTGGTCGGGCTTGCAGCTCTTAAACCCGGAAGTCTTGCTCGGGATGTCTATTCTGCTTGGAAGGCATGTCTTGACCCTGCGAATGTTAAGCCTAGAGCTCCTCACTGTGGCTACATGGTCGGTCTATCGTTCCCACCCACCTGGACTGGCGGCCCCGGGGTACAGAGCCTGCATGAGACGAGCTCGATGGAAATCCGTGAGTCCATGGTGTTCCATCTTTTGACGTGGGTAACCGATGGGCAGAATGACCACTTTCTTTCTGACTGCGTTGTCGTCGAAAAGGCCGGTGCCGTTTTTCTAACGAAAACGCCAAGAGAACTTTTCGAGATCTGACAAATATCGGACGGCCGATATTTCCACTGGGCGGCGGGGCAGAGTTCTTGCCCTGCCATCGCGGGTTAAGACAAGGCAGGTTGTCAGGCATCAACTCTCCCTGGAGCTAATCTCTTCTGCCCGGTATTGATCTGGCCATCTGGCTCGGCTGCGCTTCCGCCATCTTAAAACGCGATGGCACCTTTCGAGACTCTATGTTGGTGCACCCAAGCCAAGTGGCCCATAATTGATCGCAGTCGGCCAAATCGATCGACCTGCCTCTTCAGCACGAAGTCGAGCGCCTGTGCAGAAAGAAGTCTAACCGTATTGCGCCTGACCGGGGCGCAAATGTCTAGTCACAATCGAGCGGGGAGCGGGAAAAACTCTGCATTTCTTTTCGCCCGCCGCTCATAAGATAGCGGGTTCGGCCTGCATGGCTACTCGGTTTTCTCCATTCTGCGCAACGGCCTCTTGGGCCAAAAGCACTGGCCTTTTGCCTGGCGGGCGCCCAGTCCGAAGTCAAACGACGACGTTGGAGCGATGCGTTGTGGTTGATTGGGACTCTCTGCAGGAGGGCGAGGGAGTCCAGGTTGGTTTTCATCTCGTGCCAGTGTTGCTGCTGCGCACCGGTCGCTCCAGTGCGACCTCTTCGTCCCGCGTAGTTTCGCGAGAAGCCTGGTTGACTGGATTTCCGACGTATCCGGTGACGTTAGATGACCATCCGCCTCGAAGCGATCGGCACCGGGCCCCGCGACGACACCGACGACGACATCCGGCAAAGCCCCGGTAGGAGGGAATGATGGTACCGTCCCCTTCGATCAGCTCGATGGCCATATCTGAATGAACGGCGAATTCGTCAAATGGGCTGATGCCAAGAGCGACGTGCCCACACACACGGGCTCCACTATGCAAGCGTATCGACTGGGCTTCGTTCCTGCTATCTCAATGTAATATGGCAGCATACAGACATTGCATTTGACCGCCGACTTACCTCATCCCATGCTTATCGAGCGGATCGCCACGATGGTCTGGGTTGACAAAAGTTAATCTCGAGCATCTGTCGCAATTGCAAGGAACAACACAAACAATAAATGCTTGAAAGGAAGAGGAAACGACAATGAAACCCAATTTCACGGCTCTTACCGCACTGCTCGGACTCACCCTTTTCTCACTGACAAACACGGGAGCGTCGGCGGGTCCGGTTGCAGATCGCATCGCTAACGGCCAGCCGATCCGAATCGGCTTCGCATCCGAAGTACCGTATGCCTATCCTGACGCCAACAATCAGCCCGCCGGATTTGCAAATGTCATTGCTCTTGGTGCATTGAAGGAGATGGGATATACAAACATTGAGCCGGTCGTGACGGAGTGGGGAGGTTTGATCCCGGGACTTCAATCGGGACGTTTCGACATCATTACGGGCGGCATGTACATTTTGAAGTCCCGATGCGAGAATGTGTTGTTTGCTGAACCTCTCGCGAAGACTGGCGAAGCCTTCATCGTCCAGCCCGGCAACCCCAAGGGGCTTTCAAACTATAAGGATCTCGTCAGCAAGAACGCCACGATGGTGGCAAACACTGGGTCCAGTGTGATTGAGCAAGCGAAAAAGGATGGCGTTCAGGATTCTCAGATCATTCAGGTGCCCGGGATGCCTGAGATCCTGGCGACAGTGGAGTCCGGCCGTGCTGACGCAGGTGTATCGGCATTTTTGGAACTTAAAGAGGTTGCGAAGAAGGCTGGGGGCAAGGTGGAGGTCACCGATCCCAAGGCGTTTCCCGAGTCGTACCAGAACTGGGTTGGCATCGCTTTCAGCAAGGACGACGCAGAATTCGTCGCCAAGTTTAACCAGGCTCAAAAGAAGTTCATCGGTACCCCAGAGATGATGAAGGCCGTCGCACCGTACGACTACGACAAGAACATGTTGCCAGACGGCAAAACTGCGGAATGGGTTTGCGCCAATCGATAACGATCAAGTGGGCCGGGGGCCAGCTCCCCGGCCTATTCACCGAGGACAACTATGGCTATTTGGGACTTTCTGCAGGTTTACGGGGTGCAAATCGCAAGGGGAACACTAGTCACCTGCGCTCAGTTTTTGACTGCAACCATGGTAGCGCTTGTCGTTGCCCTCTTTGTCGGTCTGGGCAAACTGTCGACGAACGCCCTTATTCGCGGCGTCTCAGTAATATACATCGAATTATTCCGCGGAACCTCGCTGCTCGTACAGGTCTTTTGGATTTTTTTTGTACTCCCTCTATTTGGACTCACTCTGTCGCCTTTTACAGCCGGCTTTCTCTCTGTAGGTCTCAATATCGGAGCATATGGCGCTGAGCTAGTACGGGGGGCAATACAGTCGATCCCGCGGGGGCAATGGGAAGCTGCGACGGCAATATCGTTGTCGCCTGCTCGCAGAATGAGAAGAATTATTCTACCCCAGGCGTTTTCCATTATGCTACCCCCCTGGGGGAATTTGCTCATCGAGCTTCTAAAGTCTACTGCAATAGTTTCGCTGATTTCCGTCAAAGATCTCATGTTCCAAGCCAAGCAGGTCAATTCATTGGCCTACATACCCATACAAGCGTTTGGCATAGCTCTTATTATTTACTATATCTTGGCTCGCGCGGCGATCACACCTTTGGTTCGATGGCTTGAACACTCTATGGCTCAGCGTCAAGGGCGCGTTTAAGTATGGAGTGGAATTGGGCGTTTACATGGGAAATACTTCCGAGCCTATTGTGGGCCACGAAGAGCACCATACTTGCCACGATAGCAGGTTATATTTTGGCGATGATAGGTGGTCTCGTCTTTGCACTTCTGCAACGCACTGAATCGAAACTACTAGGGGCTATCGTAAGGGAGTTCATAGAGATCGTCAGATCTACGCCCCTTCTGCTGCAGATATTTTTTGTCTACTACGTGGCTCCCGAGTTTGGGCTTAGACTCTCCCCATGGGTAGCCGGCATCTCAACGCTGGGGCTTCACTACTCAGCATACCTGTCTGAGGTATACCGGTCTAGCTTAGATGCCGTTCCGCGCGGCCAATGGGAGGCCTGTCGCGCGCTTAACCTTTCATCGCGCGACACATACATCAGAATCGTAATTCCGCAGGCTTTAGCAACCGCCCTTCCGGGAATGGGAAACTATCTAGTCAGTATACTGAAAGATACCCCCATGCTTTCTGTGATCGGGGTTGCTGAGCTAATGCTTACAGCAAATGCGATTGGCTCCGAGCACTACCGATATCTCGAGCCACTTACGTTAGTTGGCATAATTTTCTTGCTCCTGTCTTTGCCAACCGCTAGCCTAGTAAAGCGCCTCGAGAATCGTCTCAAAAAGGTACTTGGATTGTGACAGCAAGCGCTCATAACTTCCCTATGAAACTGCCCGAACCAAATCGCCCGATGGTTCGATTTATGAATGTGAGCAAGTCGTATGGGGCACTCACTGTTATCAACAATCTCAACTTCGAGGTTGCTGAAGGCGAGATGGTATCAATTATCGGTCCGTCAGGCTCCGGAAAGACCACAGTACTTAGAATTCTCATGACGCTGGAAGCCATCAACGAAGGCGTCATTTACGTCGACGGAAAGCCTCTCACTCATATGCCCAAGGGCGGGAAGCTTGTCCCAGCAAATGAAAAGTACTTGAGAGGAATGCGATCCTCAATTGGCATGTGCTTTCAGCACTTTAATCTGTTCCCTCACATGACCGCGCTGCAAAACTGTATGGAGGGACCGGTTCAAGTCCTGGGCTTGTCAAAGTCCGAAGCTCGAGTCAGGGCGGAAGAGTTGCTAACGATGGTCGGTTTAATCGACAAGAAAGATGAACATCCTTCCCGGTTGTCGGGGGGTCAACAGCAGCGGGTCGCCATCGCGAGAGCATTGGCCATGCGCCCTAAAGTGATGCTCTTCGATGAGGTCACCTCCGCTCTGGATCCAGAGGTTATCGGCGAAGTAACGAACGTAATCCGAAAGCTTGTCCAAGAGTACCGTTTAACGATGTTGATGGTCACGCACCAAATGGGTTTTGCCAGAGACATTTCGGACCGTGTATGCTTCTTTTACGGGGGTAAGATAGAAGAACAAGGCCCCCCTCAAGAATTATTTACGCGGCCTCAACGCGAACGCACAAAGCAGTTCCTTTCTGCCATCAAGGAGGCAATTTGATACCGAAATGTAGATATGTATGAGCTTGCGAGACATCCTGTTTCATAGCCGCTGGGGCGGTGAGGATTGGCTTGATGACCCAGATAGACCGTGACATTCAGCGCGACCTGGGGATTCTGAAGCATGCCGAGGTGACCTGCTCCCCGATATGCCCTCGTTGATAAATCAGTTTCCGTCCATAGTGTGCTGCAGCAAGCAGAAGGAGCTTCGATGGTGAACTGACAACATGCTGAGAAGCTGCGTGAGAGATGAGGACAGGCCCCCTCGGATCGGCTTTCAGGAGCGGATCTCAAACCAGCCCAAGCTGCTGTGGCAGAAGAGCCATGGTGGTTATCGTGGGTCAAGAGCCGCGGACAGATCCGAGGCAAGTAGGCATCCGGAAGATGGCGCAAGGAAACCCTTCGATCACTCGACTGAGCCAGGACCAGTGCCCATCGTCTACAGCTTGGTGCTGACCTGCCGAGCCTCTGGCGTCGAGCCGTTAGCGTGGTTGCGCCACGTCCTCATTGAACTGCCTGAACGCGCTGTCGATACTGATATCGACGACCTGCCGCCCTTCAACTTCGCCAAAGCCGCTGCAGCCTGATCCGCCCGGACGCGTCCGTCTGAAAGCGACCGTCGTTGAAAGGGCGGCGTCAACGTGCGGGGAAATTCGCGCTTACGGAAGCCATCATGTCCTCGACCACCTCGACCTGGAGAACGTCATCACTATCGCGATTGGACTCACCCGATCAGCGTGGCTCGTTGCCCCCGCTTGCGGGGAGTTAAAAAGCCTCGGCAACACAAGATCGATGCCGGCGACACAACCGCACTTTTGGCGCATCTTTCATTGCTGCGTGCCCGCTTCGCCGGCGGGTCAGGCGCAGCGCCAGGATTAGTCTGCTGCTTCGAGGCCGGGCGTGACGGCTTCTGGCTGCACCGGCTACTGACCGCACACGGCATCGCCAACCATGTGCTCGAGCCGACCAGCATTCTCGTCAATTGACGAGCCCGTCGGGCAAAAACCGACCAGCTCGATGTATAATATAAGATGCTGCGCGTATTGGCGGCCTACCTTCAAGGGAACCGGCAGGTTTGTAGCGGGTGCGCGGCGACAAACAAGGTGAGACTCGCATTGCCTCGTCGAAAATGTTCCTGAATTTTCAGCCGTTGCCTCACATAAGTTGCTCCGTAAGCGGTGCACCAAGGCACCTTGCAATAGGCCGATGAACATGGAGCTTTCGCGCCATGACATTGGAACGTGCAAAGGGCGATGTGGTCGCCGAGATCAGCACCACCG
>NZ_JAVIIR010000036.1:0-16963 GCF_033977325.1 Mesorhizobium vachelliae | reverse complement strand
ACGGCGCCAACGATGACGACGGGATCCTGGCCTTCACCGATGAAGGCATCGAGGAGGTCAAACTCCTCCTCGAAGAATATCATCGCGTCTCACCATCGAAACCTTGACCCCAGCACCGCAGTGGTCAGGGGCTCATGGCCGCCGGATACGCACCCCTGCGGTCTTCACCGAATGCGTACTGCTCTTTCTCAAGCCCTACGAGATCGTCTTGTCATCTTAGCGAGATTCACCGCGTCCCAGAACTATTCCAGGAACTACGCGCTTGATCGACCAGGGGCCGCCGTCGCGGCCGCCGCCCCGGCAGGTTCCGCTGGGTTCAGCTTCCATGAATTTGCTGCGGCAGTCTGGCGAAAGCCTTGCCGGCCGCATCGAGTATGTAGAAATGACGCCGCTCGATGTCCTGGAAGTTGGGCAGCGGACACGGAGCGTCTGTGGCTCAGAGGAGGATTTGCCGACAGCTTTCTGGCAGCGTCCGATGCCGATAGCCTGGCGTTCCGGCGCAGCTTCATTTCGGACCTACCTCGAACGCGATGCCCCGCAATTCGGACCACGCATTCCTGCACAGACGCTAGAGCGGCTCTGGACCATGCTCGCCCACAATCACGCTGGTCTCCTCAACGCATCCCTACTGGCGTCTGGCCCGTCCGTCAGCGCACCGACCGTGACATCCTGCGTCGATCTTCTCGTCGACATTCTACTGGTACGGCGGCTGCCTCCGTTTCATGCCAATACCGGCAAGAGGCTTGTAAAATCGCCACAAGTCTTGTCCGCGACAGCGGCATCGTGCATGCGCTGTTGGGCATCGGAGATTTCAATCGCCATTCCGGGCACCCGTTGTGGGATCCAGTTGGGAGAGCTACGTCATCGAAAATCTTCTCTCGTCGCGCCTGCGCGAACCGAGGCAAGTTTCTATCGAACCGCCGACGGCGCCGAGATTGACCTTCTTCTGGCCCAGCAAACGGCCGTGGGCGATCGAGATCGAGCGCAACCTGGCGCGGAAGGTCGATAAGGGCTTTCACCTGGCTTGCGAGGACATCAATCCCGCGCGTCGCCTCATTGTCTATCCCGGTGCTGAAAGCCCCTCAAGGATAACGTGAGGTGATGCCTCCAGGCGCTCTCGCAAACGCTCTGGTGGATCTTGTCTGACCGCGGATCCATCTCCGAACACCAGCGCAAGGCCCCTGATGAGCACTCACCGCAACATGGGCCGTCTTTTTGAACGTGATGCGGCGCCGGTCGAGGAACAGCAAGATATCCGGTTAGCAGCCACCGAGCCTCCTTAAGACTACTATCCGCTTGAGCCGATAGACATTGGAGCAGAGCCACAACCGCGCCCATACGACATGAGTGCTGGAGGTTTCGTGAACACCTCCCCGGTCGGCTGTTCTGGATTTATGTTCCCAAAATGACTAGTATGTCAATTTTCGAATTGATCTGGTCTCAATTTCACCTGGATCGGGCGAGGAAACGCCATACCTGTCCTTTGACCTCCTCACGCCGCTACGGCCTCACGTCCGTCCCATTCAGTCGGGCAACCTCGTTATTTTCACCCGCCTCAAGCCGACCTGAACTGACCCGACATCGCTGTTGCCCCGTGCGGCGGCGCGTCGACCCAGCGCAAATCCGACTTCAGAACCTGAACGATACCGCCACCCCGGTCGTCGACCCGTTCCTTGCCCCGCGTGTCGGTCGGCAGATAAGGTTCAATGCGGCGAAACTGTTCTTCTTAAGCCAGAAATGGTCCCGATTCATCACCTCTCCCTTTCGGAAGCCGTGAATCACAAATCCCACACGACGCCAACAACTTATGGGTCCCGAGCCGCACCTGGGGCAGATTCCCGTGCAGTCTAAGCAGCGGCCAGCCTGACGAGGTGTGGCAGGCTTGGCACGCGGGGTGCTGCGGGCACGGCGAAGCGACAAAAAAGCTGTCGTTATTTTTTTGCGCGACCCAATAGGTTTGATTGTCCCTGCGCAGATCTTCATAAGACTTAATACGGGCTTTAGCCGTGTCTCCGCCATGAGCCGCCAACAGGGCTATAAGGGTATCGACCACGGCTATCGCGCCAGGTAACAGCAAAGATGATGCGTCGAGAGGACAGAAACGACGATCGTCTCATCGGCGCTGAAGTCTGACGATGCAATTCACTGTCGGAAATGAGAATCAGCTTCACGCCTTTCCGGCGCGCGAATGTGCAAGCCTCTATTCGGGCCGTTCGACACCGGCAGAGGCCGATTCAAGCGTATGCCTGAACGGTTCGCGTATCTTATCATAGCGGCCGAATCCCAACCGCTCGGCTAAACGCACGAGAGTATAGGTGCTAACACCCGTCTTACGCGCCGTCTCCCGGAGAGGATCGAGGCCGAAGTCTGACGGAATGATCCACGATGTATTTGGCGACCGTTCGCAATCCTCGTGGCAATGCGGGGAGTTCCTCCTTGAGCTGGGATGTGATACGGGTCTTTAAGGTGGGATCCATTTTTCGCCGTCTTTCAAAATGTATTTTCTTCTACATCTCTACTAGAAATGTTTTTTGTGCGCCTGCCCGGGTCGGTGATCTATACTGCAACGAACGGGTACCTTCGAACCTGACCCCACCGCGCATCGGATTACTTCGGATCACTACGGCCTTTTCGTGAGCACGACGGCCATGAAACGTGATCTCGCCTGGCCGCGCCGCCACTCTCAAGGCTACAACGTCACCCTGACCGACAGCACGGAACTTACGCGGTTCTTGGGCTAATGGGGCCGGAGGCCACCCGGATCTAGCGAATGTGGGGCAGCAGCGGAGCTCAAGAAGGGTCAGCTATTTTAAGCATGGCACGGCTCGAATCGCCGGAAAGCACGTGCGTGGCGCGCGAATGTCCTTGTCGGCGATCTTATGCCGCGCTTGTGGTCGCACAGACGTCATTGCGAAATCGAGAAATGCTTCTGCGCCATGGGACATGAAGTGGATGGCGATATTACGCCGATCGCTGCAGGGCCCGATTTCGAAATCCGCAAGGAAGGCGGCGCCATCGCCGCCAACGCTTTGGCAGACGCTCGCGCGCGGCGAGGTCTCGCGCATGATCTCGCTTACACTTGATGAAGATACCGCTGTGCTTTTGGGATACGAGCCGATCTATTTGGACGGCCGCATTGTAGGTCAGACGTCCTCCTGTACGTTCGGTTACCGTATTGGGAAACCCGTGGGACCCGGCCGCAGCCGTGAACCGCTGAGGAGTGGCGCCCGGTGAAGGTCGATATCACTCGGCAAATGATAGATGCCAGCGTCACCGTTGGCCCGCTCTTCGACCCCGAAGGGATGCGAATGAAAGGCCGAAGATGATGCGAAGCCACGCCCCATATAGCCATGGCCCGGTGGTAGGGTCTTGAGCGTCCACTTTGCGGGCCAATATGACGGGAAAAACCTCTCGATCAAATCCGGATTCAAACCGCCAAAAATCGCACCTGCCTGGCGGCGACGCAGCGCCAATTTCAGCAGCCTGCTAGACATCATTCCTGATCCGGCACGATCGCCTTATGCCTCTTGCCGTCCATTTTCCCTCTCGTTGGAGAGGCTGACGGGCGCGCGCGGACTTTTCGCATCCAAGTTCTCGACTTCAAGTGTGTGCCGAAATTCGCAAGATGCGCATCGAACCGCAGAAGAGACTCACGTGCGGCTTCCGCACTCCGCCCTGCGATCAGCGCGCCCAGCACCTCCGCGACCGCGAACGCCGGCGTCATCGTGTGGAAAAACGAGGGACTCTTCGTCTCGACGAGAACGACTTCGTCGGCCACTCGGGCCAGCGGGGCAACCTCGCTGTCGGTAATGGCCACGATTGGAATGCGATGTTGATGCGCATACTGGGCGATCTCAACAGTGGCGCGCGTGTAAGGGAACACGCTTGTCGCGAAGAGCACATCATTGGGAGTAGCACGGGCAAGTGCGTCCGAACCGGTGCCACCAACCGCATCAAGCATGACCGACTTTTCTCTTATCATCGAAATAATATAATGGAGATGCCAAGCTGTTGCGTGGCTTGACCTCAATCCGACACAAAAAACGCACTTGGCGGATGCAAGGCGTCTTGCCGTTAATACGATTGCATCAAGCTGAGACTCAGCCAGATGGATAATCTCGGCCGCTTGAACTCGCAGAATTTCGCGCGCAAGGCTATGTTCGCCTTTGCGCCTTTGCGCCATCGCTTGTACATCGGCCTTCCCCGCGAATCCGACGTCGCCGCTGCGAACGGCCTCGGCATACATTTCCCGAAGCTCGTCGTAACCTGTGAGGCCAAGATGCTTGGCAAGTCGCGTCATGGTAGCCGGTTGGACCCCGGCCGCACGCGCCTGGTCGCGCATCGACAACAGTGCGACGTCATGTGGCTGGTCGATAATATAGCGCGCCGCCAACTGGAATTGCTCTGACATTGCGTCGAAGCTCGCGATCAATCTTTCCGAAAGAGGTCCACCAGCCATGACACCTAGGTAGCGCAACGCTATCGCATCCGCAACATGTGTTTCATTCGGGCTTAGTGCTCTCTCGGACCCTTCCGCACCGTGACGCTCCGGGCCATCCGCGCCAAATCGGCTGGCGCCAGCGGTAACTAAGCAAGCCAGCTGCTCGAAATATGATCCATATAACTCACTCTCGCAAGATTGAAACATATGTTGCAAATCCACCCGCCTCTGTTATCGTGCCCGCCAACTTCATCACCGGTCACGCAGGCTATAGCTGGCTATAGGAAGTACACAATGTTTGAAACAGTCGCCTACGAAATGCAGAATGGCGTGGCCGAAATTCGTCTGAACCGCCCACACCGCCTCAACGCAGTAGTGCAGAAATTATACGATGATGTCCTGGCGGCTCTTGATGAGGCGGAAGGCGACAAGACCGTGCGCGTCATTGTCCTAACGGGTGAAGGACGGGCGTTTTGTGTGGGCGCCGATTTGAAGGAGCACAAGGCGGGTCGCACGGCCTTCGATAGGCGACAATATCTGATGAGCGAACAAAGGGTGTGTAAACGGCTGGTCTCACATCCAAAACCGATCATTGCGGGCGTGAACGGCTTTGCGCTTGGCGCCGGTGCCGAGATAGCTCTCGCTTGCGATTTTATGATCATGGCCGCGTCGGCGCGGATCGGATTTCCCGAAATTGGCCTTGGTGCATACCTGGGCGGTGGGGTTACGAACATCCTTCCACGGCTTGTAGGTCTCGCAAAAGCGCGGGATCTGATCTTCTTCGGTCGGCAGATCGACGGAGCGGAGGCGGTCAGGATCGGGCTTGCCTCGCGCTGCATCCCCGACAAGGAGTTCGCTGAGGGCATCCGCGCTTTAGCGAGCGAACTGGCGAAGAAGGCGCCATTCTCGATGCAGCTTGCCAAAGAACAGTTGGCGTCAGCTGCTCACGGGACGTTCGACTCTGCGCTTACCGCCGAGCTTGAAGGTATGACATTTTGTTCGACGACGCGCGATTGGCAGGAGGGCGTCGATGCCTTCGCGGAAAAGCGTTCGCCGATCTTTCGGGGGGAGTAACATGGCGCCGAGCGAATTGGTCGACATTCTATCCCCGAACTCCATCGCGATCATTGGGGCATCCAGAAATCCGGCAAAGCGCGGACACCGGTCTCTACGGAAACTCCTCGATGACGGCTATGCCGGGGCAATTTATCCGATTAATCCAAAGGAGAGTGAAATCTGCGGCGTTAGGTGTTTACCCGATCTGGGTAGCTTACCGGGGCCGGTCGACCTTGCGCTGGTCTGTACCCCCGCTGCGACGGTAGTTTCAGTCATCGCCGAATGCGCAGCAAAAGGGGTGCGCGGTGCCGTGGTTCTGGCGGGTGGCTTCGCGGAAGCCGGAGCCGACGGTAGCCAGCTGCAAGATGCAATGCTAGCCGCTGCGCGCGCTGGCGGTGTTAGGATCGTGGGGCCAAACACCTCGGGTATGTTCAATACTCACAAAGCTTGCAATCTCGTCGGCTTTTCGAACTTGCTGAAGGGTAGCATTGGCCTTTTGTCCCAATCCGGCAACATGACCCTGTCGCTCGTCACCGAAGCTCACGGCAACGGGCATGTGGGTCTGAGCACTTACCTGGGGATAGGTAACGAGGCGGATATCCGCTTCGATGAGTACCTCGACTACTTTGCGGGCGATCCCAACACCAACGTGGTGATCGCCTACGTTGAAGGACTAAAAGACGGCCGCCGCTTTTTGAACGCCTTGAGGCGTATCTCGCCAGAAAAACCAGTTGTCATCTACAAATCGGGTCGGACAAGCGCCGGACGCAGCTCCGCGAAGTCTCATTCCGGTGCTTTGGCTGGCGAATATGCGGTTAGCGAGGCTGTGCTGAGGCAAGCCGGTGCAATCCTTGCGCATCGGTCCGATGAGATCCTGCCGATGGCGGAGGCGCTATCGTTACTGCCTTCCCTGCGCTCGCGCCGCCTCGCTATTCTGGCGGATGGCGGAGGCCACGCGACAGTTGCCGCCGACGCCTTATCTGAACGCGGACTGGCGCTCGCTCCTCTGAGCGAAGACACGCGTCGGCGACTTACCGCTGAACTTCCTCCAGCTGCGTCGGTTATCAATCCTGTCGACGTAGCCGGGGGTACAGATTCGGACCCATCTGTTTTTGCCACTTGCGCCGAGATTCTCTTGCAGGATCCGATGGTGGACGGACTTCTAATATCAGGTCTCTACGGCGGTTATGCGGTCCGTTTCTCACAAGACCTGCTCTCAGCAGAAATCGATGCAACGAACCTCATCGGCGCCATGCCACGCCGGTTCGGCAAGCCCATAGTCGTTCATAGCCTGTACGGTGCGCTTCAGGCAGATAAGCGGCCGTTGCCAATCCTCGAGGTGCACCGCGCAGGCATCCCAGTGCACAGCTCCCTGGAAACTGCCGTGCGATGCATGCAGGCTTTGGCGGAGTGCGGTGAGATGGGTCGCGCCTTTGCAGCGCTGCCGCCACAGCGGGCGCAGCGCGGGGCAGTCTTTGAGGAGGTTCTTGCGCGATGCAGAACCGAGGGCAGGCGCGTAGTCTTGGAACACGAAGGGCGAGCTAGCCTGCGCGACTTCGGCCTGGATCTCACTCCGGCTTTGCTAGCTGTGAATGAAAAAGAGGCCGAAGAGGCTTTTCGCCGTCTCGGCACAAAGCCCGTCGCGATGAAAATTGTATCTCGCGACATACTGCACAAGACTGAGGCTGGCGGAGTCAAACTCGATATCGGCGACGTAGCATCGGTGCGCAGTGGCTTCCTTGAGATCGTGGCCAATGTCAAGGCTGCAGTAATAAATCCGAACATTGCAGG
Organism: Mesorhizobium vachelliae; assembly: GCF_033977325.1. Lineage (NCBI taxonomy): Bacteria > Pseudomonadati > Pseudomonadota > Alphaproteobacteria > Hyphomicrobiales > Phyllobacteriaceae > Mesorhizobium > Mesorhizobium vachelliae. Next base: position 9,675 of record NZ_JAVIIR010000036.1, on the reverse strand, counting down.
CGTCCTCGTCACCCCGATGGCATCCAAGGGAGGCGTCGAGCTCATCGTCGGCGTCGTCCGCGATGCCTCATACGGCCCCATCATGATGTTCGGACTGGGCGGAGTCCTCGTCGAACTTCTTAGGGACGTGGTATTCCGCGCGCTTCCAATCTCACGCAATGATGCCTTTACGATGTTGGACGAAATCAAGGCGAAAGCGGTTCTCGATGGCGTGCGCGGGGGAGCGCCGGTTGATCGCGACGCGCTCGCAGATTTTATGGTGAGTATCTCAGACCTGGTTGAAGCTTTCCCGGAAATCGATGAACTCGACCTCAATCCTATCCATGCATATCCCGACGGTCTGGCAGTCTCGGATGTTCGCATCCTTCTCACTGCGTCCTCCATAGTGCGGTCGTCGAAGCAAGGAATTGAGACATGATCGATCTGCCGAAATTCATCGACTCGCAACTCGAGATCAGCGACCGTGTCGCCGTGCTCATGCTGGTGCGACGACGTCCGCAACGAACTGACCGGGACAAGTTTGACAGACGACATCGTGCAAACGGTTGACTGGATCAATGGTGGGGCGGCCATCTCGGTTCTCGTCATCACAGGGGCTGGTAAGGCGTTTTCCGCCGGCGGCAACGTCAAGGATATGCGGGACCGTAGGGGAAGCTTCGCTGGCGATGGATTTGAGGTGCAAGAACGCTATCGCCGCGGCATCCAACGAATTGCGCCTGCCATGCACCGGCTGGAGGTCCCTGTCATTGCTGCGCTCAATGGGGCCGCAATCGGTGCTGGTTTCGATCTGGCAACAATGGCGACATCCGTATCGCAGCGGAGGACGCGGTATTCGGCTCGACGTTCATAAACCTCGGGATTGTTCCGGGAGATGGCGGCGCTTGGTTCCTGCAGGATCTGCTCGGTCCCCAAAGGGCGGCGGAGTTGATCTTCACCGAGCGTCTAGTGCGCGCCGAGGAAGCTCTACGACTGGGAATCGTCCTTGAGATCGCGGCTGCGTCGCAATTGCAGTCGCGAGCCCTGCAACGTGCTGCAAGCATAGCAGGAAAACCTCCTCAAACACTTCGACTCGCAAACGGCTGCTGAAGGCAGCGCGGCGATTGGACCTGTCTGATTTCCCCGATCTCTGCGCAGCATTTCAGGGCATGTGCCTCAATACTTCGGATCACCGCGAGGCGGGCGAAGCCTTCCTGAACAAACATCCAGCCCTCTTTCAGGCGCGCTAGTCTAACTGCCGCCGTTACCACTTGCGCAGTGCGCAGTCAGTGCCGTTCGAGCAGTTTCTCGCTGACAAGCGGTAAACCAACTTTCGGTGTACCGCTATCGAGGGCACACTGGCTCGCGTTCACTTTGTGTGATCCATACGGTCTTCTGAAACAAACGAAACATTTGTTGCAATCAAGCTCGAGCGCCGTCATCTTTCCTCACCGCCTCAAGGATTTTTCGATCGAGCCTTTCAATCCGTGTCTGTCACGGCCTCGATTTGCTCGACGAGTTCTTCCAAAGCCATTCGCGCTTCACCCGGCAATCTTAGGTCACTATGGTCGCGCACTATGGCGGCAAGGCCGATGATTCCGACCAGACCGGTCGCCCTGACAATGTCCAGTTCGGCAAGATGAGCTCTCAAAGCGTTGATTGCCTGAGTGAGCTGACGGATGAGCAAATCTCGTGCTTTGAGCACCATTCCGGCAGCCTGCTCGTCCTGTGTTTTTGCCGGCACGTAGCGCATGGTCGGCCATTGACTGCCTCGCAAATAGCTTCGGCGTCCGCGGCGTCAGTTTTGTTGCGTTTTGAGGTAGGCCTAACGTATGCGGGTGGCATCAACCGAACCGTATGCCCGGAGCCTAAATTTCCCGAGCCCAATAATGCGCGCTGCCACAGGCTTCCATCCCTCCGAGGCAAGGCTGCTTGCGAAAAAAGTCCAACACCTGCGACCGACGCAGTGCGCGACGTGCGATCACTGCTCCTTCTTCGGCTATGCCATCAACTTGAAAACGGATTTTGCCAGATCGGGTCCGACTGTGATAATTTTCTCTATGGAGCGGTCCTTCTTTTTTGTGGCGTTTCAACACGACCACGTTTAGGCACTTGATGCCGTTTGAGAAGGGCCGTGCGGCCAAGCGCTTCTTCAGGAAAGCCCTGGAGCGCCATAACAGGCCCGATCGCATCGTCATCGACGGCAGCCAGACCAATCACGAAGCCATCACCTCCTGCGATGCGGCAAATCGGTTGCAGGATCGTTCCCGGCGCTGGCTGACCCGATCACGATCAGGAAAAGTCGATACTTGAACGGATCGAGCAGGACCACCAGCGTATCAAGCGCCGTGTGCGGCCGATGCTGGGTTTCAAGTCGCCGGCCACCGCCAGCGTCACCCTGCCCGGATCGAAATGCTTCACATGATGCGCAAGCGACAGGCGAGGTACGCGTTCAATCCAAATCCCTCCCTGGCTGAGCAGTCCGCCATACTGGCGACACGACAGCGCCGTCCCGACCAACCTTCATGAAAAAAACTTGCAACACAAGCAAATTGGATGCCCATATCTGCGGAAACTTCGGCGCCCATTGACAGCCTGACGATTTGCCGACCGACAATGGTCGTGATTCGACCCTCCGGGTGTGTCTTCAACTGTGTTCAGTTGACGAGCTCCATGTTCGAAACCTGACAAAGCTGACGCGCAAGTATTCCGCCGCGCGGCGCCAAACACATGGTTTTGCCCCTCACTCGCATAACCTCTTTGTTGGCATGCCGCTTGCTTTGAATACGCTGAAGGATCTATTACGAAGATTGCGATCTGGCGATCTCCGACCGAAGAGGTCCGTATGAAACTTGCTCAAACCATGCGACTTGCTGCCGCCAATCGAAGCTTTGCCGCGTTCGGCGCGGGTGGCTGCATTGACGCACTGCTTGGGGCGCAGGCGAAGCGGAATCCGCAGGCAGTTGCGGTTCATTGCGAGGACCAGAGCGTGAGCGATCGTGAGATGAACGCGCGGACGACCTCGGCCGCGCCTCGAATTCGCCGACTTCAATCATCGCCCGCCAAGGCGGACTCGCCGCACCGCACCGCTGCCATGAATTTTATCGAGGGGACGCGCGACGTAACCGAGGGTGAGCTACAAGCTAACAACATCACTCGTTATCATGTCACAAGATTTTATCGTGAACAAATCACCAAAAGCGATTATTATGGTCAGCTTAAACACATCGTCGAGCCCTCATTCGAAGAATTCGAGAGTCCCGGTCATCTGGACACGAGCGGCGAGCACGACAACACGGTCGTACCCGGATTTCAGCACAAGTATGCCCAGACCGGGTTGTTGCTGGTAACGGACCGTTGCGCTTCATATTGCCGTTATTGCTTTCGCAAGCGCATTGTCGGCAAGAACTCCGATGAAATCGCAACTGATTTCTCCCGGGTTGCGCAATATATCGATGACCATCCTGAGATGACGAACGTACTGCTATCGGGGGGGGACCCGTTCGTGCTCAACACGGCCAAGCTCGACAAAATCCTTAATCATCTGCTGCCGATCCCACATTTAGGCTCGATTCGGTTCGGCACCAAGATGGTCGCCTACGAGCCCAAACGGTTCGAGGATCCCGCTCTATTGGCACTGTTCCAACGGATCCATGAAGGGGGTAAGACCGCAGTCATCGTCACACATTTCGATCACGTCGGCGAAATCTCGGCCGACGCAGAGCGCAACATTGGCTCCTTGCGGGCTCACGGCGTGCAGTTCCTCAACCAGTCCGTGCTCCTCGCGAAAGTCAACGATGATTCCAAGATCTTGGCGGCGACCTTCGCCAAGTGTCATCAAATGGGTGTCCGCCCTTATTACCTCTTTCAGGGCCGGCCGGTGAAAGGCGCATCGCATTTCCAGGTTTCCCTGCGCCGCGGAATAGAGATCGCGCGCGGCATCAACCAACGTCTCAGCGGCATCCAAAAAACATTCAAATACATCATGTCCCATTACACAGGAAAGATCGAGATCCTCGACCTCGGAGCCGATGGCCGCGTGTATATGCGATACCATCAAAACAAGACTCCCGAAAAGATCGGAAGGATCTTTTCCCGGCCGCACCTCGAGGGCGCCTGTTGGTTAGAAGATTTGCCGGAAGGATGAGATCGAAAGGCGCGGAATGCTGACCACCGTACCAGTTCGAGTGGAACAAAAGGCCGCAGCTGCTTCCGTGGGGCAGCGCCAGATCGTGGTCGAGTAGCTCAGCCATTCGGCTTTCGCCCTCACAGATCCGGGCGGGCGGATTTCCCGCACCAAATGTGCTCGAGCACATTTGGTGCGTAATGTGGCTTCGGTACAGATGTGGGCGTCGGCCGCCGCGGGCCAGAGGCGGCAAGCAGGTGAGGGCGCCGAGCGCCACATAACAAACTGAATATAGGTGATCGGATTTCCCACCTCACTGGAGATCCGAGGCATGTTCGAGGACTTATTCGCCTACCCGAAGGTCGTAGCGCGTCACCGTGACGGGCCCAAGGCCTCGAAGCGGCTGCGCTATCTCAAGCACCTCGCCGATCAGCGTGCGGCTCGTGAGACTTTACTGCGCACGGCCCGCGAGCTGCTGGTCATTGCGCAGCGGCTGGATCTGTCCGGCGACAGGTGCGTCAGGCAGGCCGAGATCGACGCGGCCGCTCAATCTTGGGCCCGATACCAGCACATGCGAAACAGAGCCTGCGGTAGAAGTGGTCACGGCGTTTGTTCCATGACGTCGCCGCAGCGTGGCTTTGCTTTCTTGGCCAGCTTGACGAACCGGCTCCCAACGAGCCGAAGGCTCATTGTGAAAAGGTCGACGAATTCATCGCCTATCAACATGATGAGCGTGGCTTGTCTTCGATCGCCGACATCGGCCAGTGCGGGATCATCAGCTCGTATATACGCTCGGCATTCTCGGCCGCGGCTTTCTCGCTGTTTCGCAACTCCTTCACGGCCTTCGCCACCGTCCAGGCGACCTCGACCAGCATGGCGCGGGCGCGACTAAATCGGGAGCCGGCGGGCAACGCGACACCTACGGATCCGCGCTCTCGGCGCAACCGGGTAGGTCGCAGGGGCGGCCAGCTACTAACGCGAGCTCGCAGCTCATCGAATACATCGGCCTGCCCGCACTTGGCGTGCTCCCGGTGCCCCTGTCCCGGATGGTCGCACCATACGCCGAAAACTGCTCCAGAGAGGACGAGATCGCAACGTCATGATCATACCGGTTACCAACGCTATCGAGGCATTGAACGCCAAGCTGCGCCGCGCCGTTCGAACGCGCGGCCACTTCCCCAGTGACGACGCGGCCATGAAGCTGTTATATCTGGTGCTTAACCACGCGACCGAAGAATGGAAACGACCGCCACGCGAGTGGTTCGAGGCCCAAGACCCAGTTCGCCGTCGTGTTCGGCGAAAGGTTCGTCAGCCAGTGACGACCGGCCTCGCGCACAGAATTCCTGACAGTCCCTGGCGGTGAGCCGTGTCGTCCACACTGATCCACGGCGCGGTCTCCAGCCCGGCCCGAAGCACCGCCTGATCCTCTCCGATCAAGCCGTCCACACTTTTGCTGAGCAACCGCACCACCTGGCGCTTGGAGATCGCCATGCCCATGCCGGTCAACAGCGCCGTCAGCCGCTCGCTGCACATCTGGCCCTGGAAGTGTCCCGCCGCGATGAACCGCCGCAGCTCCGGCCTATAGCCGCTCACGATACCCCGACGGCAGCGCCGCCACGATCCACTCGCCACAGGGGCCAGCCCAACGTTCGCGGCGGTAGCGCACCGTCTCAACCGCGATCCGCAGATCCTGCACCAAAAGTTCGTAGCCCAAAAACCGGGACCCGACTGGCGCCGAGGCCTTCACAACCACCTCGGCCGTTATCTCCAGTTTGTCGCGCTTGGCACCTCGCCGGCGCTTGGAGCGTCCCCTACCGCCCGAAGAGGCCGACGTCGCCTTCTCCAACCCGGATGGTCTGCCCTTGAACTGTGGCCGCGGCGGTAGTCCCTTCAGCCGCGCGATCTCGTCCTTCAGATCACGGTTCTCCGCCCGTAAAAGCGTCACTTCTTCGATCAGCGCCACCACAAGCCGGCGTAAATCCGCCAGCGGCAAATCCTCAACCGAATAAGAAGCGGGCAGAGTCATCCACAGGATGAATCACACCCGGCACGCCTTGAAAAGCCAACCCGCACGGGAATTTGCCCCGAGTGCAACTGCGCCCCTTCAAATGTTGCACCGCGCGAGACCGACAGGCTCGGCGGGATCGACACCAACATATGCACATGGTCTCGGTTGATCGACCCGGCATGCACGACCATTTCATGCGCTTGCGCCGTCTCGCGCAGCAACTCACGACACCGCTCCCCAACATCACCGCCAAGCACCGCATAAGATACTTCGTCACCCAAACGAGGTGATACTTGCAGTCCCAAACTGTATGGCTGCCCCGCTTGTATGCTTCTATCCGGCCAATCTACACCGCAAACGCCGCTATCGGAGCCGCCTGCCGCAGTGGCGGGCGCGGCAAGAAGGTCGCCATTGTCGCCTTGGCGAGAAAGCTGCTCGTCGCCCTCTCGAAATATGCGGCCAGCGGTGTCGTGATCGAAGGAGCCGTCATGGCCGAAGCCTGACTTTCGCCTCATTCGATCAACCCAATCCTCGGGCCTGATCAGCCTCGACGGATCCAGGTGAGCGGGCCGCCCCACGCCGTGGCCTGAACAACCGACCTAAAGAATGGTCCCGTTCTCCTGAGCCTTTGTCCCCGAATGAGGGATTATGGTGCTGCCGCCACGAGCGGCGACCGCATATGAGGTTGTACCGGCAAGGCACTGCTCGCCGGTACTAACGGAACAGGCTCAACTGGATGTAGCCGACACAACAATGCAAGGACGGACGATATGCTAACCAGCCGCTTGATCTCAGACTCATCATATGAGGCGTGGGGTTTCCTGACTATCTGGGACTCTAAACATAAGCTTTGAGTGATTGGATACGACGTTTAACGGAATCTTAATGCGATTTTCACAATGCACGTATTGTGTAAATCGTATCAAGTGGCATTCTATACTGAACGTATTGGAGCGGCCATATGAGCGCTGAGCCGCCGCAGGGAAGATCGGCCTTCGCTCTGCGGGACCGGCAGGTCCCGTCCACCAAGCACCGATCGATGGACAAGAGGAGCAATCTATTGGACACTCTGCATAAACAGGCTGTTAGTGAGCAAGTCGCACAAGAGCTATCAAGGCTTCACACGTGCTCGACGGCGACGCCAGCCGCTTGGTGGATTACTATCGGGAATGGGCTAGTTCCTACAATCTGGATGTGAACCGTGAGCGGTACTGCGTCCCTCTAATCGTAGCGGAACCGGCGGGCGCTATGCAGGCGGCCTACGTCGAAAGCGGGCTGGCGGCCTCGGGAGTGATGACTGAATGTGAGTCTCGTCGCCACGAGCGTTCCGCAACCGGCATCCAAAATCAAGGCGCAAAAAGTATTGCAGGGGCTAACTTTTTTCCATTGCCATCGCATCGTGGGGCCGTTTTAGGTCGACGCCGAAGGATATGAGAGGCACGAATGAAGCTGGTTGGGATCAATGTGTACAATGTCGATGTGCCTTCGGTACACCAATATAGAATGGCGTCGGCGACAGTGACGCATTTGCAGAGCACAATCGTCGAACTGATCACCGATAGCGGTCTTGTCGGATTTGGCGAGACCTGTCCGGCCGGCCCAGTCTATCAGCCGCAGCATATGCTCGGCGGCAGGGCTGCTCTTCAAGAGATCGGGCCAAGCCTCATCGGTCTGGACCCGCGTAATATCGGCCAACTGAATCGGGCGATGAACGCAACGTTGAATGGCAGCAGGTATGCCAAGGCCGCCATTGACATAGCGGCGTGGGACATCGCGGGCAAGGCCTACAATCGACGAGTTTGCGACCTCATCGGCGGTGCAACGGGCGACACGATTCCCACCTACTATTCAATTACCACAGCCTCGCCCGATGAGATGGCACGAGAAGCTCGTGAGCGCCAACGGGAAGGTTACGAAAGGGTTCAACTAAAGATCGGCGGGCGCGATGTCGAGCAAGACATCGAGACACTCCATAAGGTGAAGGAGGCGACCAAGCCAGGAATACGCATCGCAGCAGATGCAAACCGAAGCCTGACGAGTCGGGACGCAATGTTCCTTTCGCATCGTTGCAGGGACATCTCAATGGTGATGGAGCAGCCTTGCAACACCATGGAGGAGATCGCCGCCATTCGGCATCAGCTTTGCCATCCTGTTTACGTGGACGAGTTGGCGGAGGACGTGAACAGCGTAATGCGCGCGGTTTCAGGCGGATTGGTCGATGGGTTTGGCCTAAAATTGACGCGCCTCGGAGGCATTTTGGCAGTCCAGACTGCCCGTGACATCTGCGACGCCCGCAGCTTGCCGCACACGTGTGACGACACTTGGGGTGGGGACGTCATTGCCGCAGCCTGCGTGCATGTAGGTGCTACCGTCGCGCCGGCAAGGTTCGAAGGCTCCTGGATCGCAGCGCCCTATATTCGAAGACATTTCGACAGCGAGAACCACGTTCAGATTGAAGCGGGCCGGATTAAGGTACCGACCGGGCCTGGACTAGGTGTGACGCCGGATAAGGTCCATCTTGGCTCACCGATTATGGCATTTGGCTGACGTCAAATCATTCATGATTTGTGAGCCTGCCATGCTGCGTCGCAAGCGGAGATCAGCTTATGTCTGGACTTGGCTGACGCTTGAGCGTGAGCTCGGCGCTTCGAGGTGATCAACGGCGCCGATGGTCGGCGGCATTAGTCGGTTTAGAAAGCAATATATTATATTACTCCCCAGAACGCAAAAGTTGACTTCGAATTCGATCGGACAATCCCGCTCGATCGTTCCCGCTACTTGATTTGCGTCTCAAGTAATATACGTATGTTAGATGTTGCGATCAAGCGATTCGCAGAAAGCGGATCGTCTCAATGCGGCCCATGGGTTGCTTCCGCGTGGGCTGAGCGGGGCGGAGGCCGCCTTGGTGTTGTCGCGCCAATTCACCCTGTCCCGACCTCAGGCCTATCGGTACAAAATCCAAGCGGTCCTCATCCACGGACCGGATCGGCTGAGCCGCAAGTACGCCTATCAGGTCCCTTCTGACCGAAGAGTTTGCCCGCCACGAGCATCGGCGTCATCGCCGGCTGCTGCGGGAGATGGGCCCGCCGACACGCCGGCGCGTGTCATGCCGCAAATGCGGCTACGCGCTCTAACGCACGTCGACCCGCAGCTCGGCCCGCAAAATCCACCATTACCGCTGCCTGCGGTTCGGATAGCTGGCGCCATCTCGGCGGTTCCGTTTGCGGCAGCCGCCCGATCCGCCAGGATCTGCTCGACCACATCGTGCGGCAGGAGGTCATTTGGCTGATCGAGGGTCCTGAGCTTATCACCGCTGAGCTTGACCGTCGCCTTGATGCGGCCCGTGCGAGCGAGCCGACGAAGAAACGGCAGGAGGCTGTCGAACGGTACGCGTCCGGTGAAGACCGCAGACGTGCGTATCCGGCGGCCATGAGCCCCTGACCACTGCGGTGCCGGGGTCAAGGTTTCGATGGTGAGACGCGATGATATTCTTCGAGGAGGAGTTTGACCTCCTCGATGCCTTCATCGGTGAAGGCCAGGATCCCGTCGTCATCGTTGGCGCCGT
>NZ_JAVIIR010000035.1:0-19750 GCF_033977325.1 Mesorhizobium vachelliae | reverse complement strand
GACCGCCAACCAGATCCGCACCTGGCTCGGAACCGGGATCATGAAACGCCCAGCGCCTTCACCATCGCCGCCGCCAGTGTCGGTGGCGTGGTCAGCGGAATCCGCAGCCGCATCTTGCCGGCGATCTCCAGCTCGATCACCGCTGGTGGCGCCGCCGGCCTCGAAGTGGCGACAGGCTCATCGGGAACCACGACCACTTCGGCAAAGCCCGTCTCGCGGGCTCTCATCGTGCGGCGCCACTTATAGATCAGGCTGGTCGCGACATCGTACTGACGCGCCACCGCCGCAACCGTGGACCCGGGCGCGAATGCCGCGGCCAGTATCCGGCACTGATCCTCTTCACTCCAACGACGCCGACGCTCAGGCCCGGTCAATAACGTCACATGGCTCATGCTGTGCTGCTAACTACGCTCGTAAGGACGACCTTAAGAGCGCAGCATCGCTACCGTGCCCTGCTCGCGCAAGGCGGCCCTCGCCGGAGGCGTACGTCGAACGCGACCTCACGCGCGTCAGCAAAAGCATCGAACGCCTGGTGACCGCCTACCAGGAAGCTCCCCTGTCTTTGGACGAACTACGGCGCCGCATGCCCGAACTGCGGGCCTGCGAACAGCGACTGCGAGCCGAGCTGCAGGCGATCCGCGATCAGGCCGCCGACCGCATGTCATTCCTGCGATTGGCCGAGACATTGACTGCTTTCCTCAGCGTCTGCGGCAATCGGCCGAGACTTTGGACATCTGTAGTCGCCAGAGAATCGCCCGCCTACTACTGGTCAAGGAGGTCTTGGTGGACGACGACACCATCACCATCCGTCACTCGATCCCGGCGCAACCGACTACGCCTGCGACCGGCAGCGAACCTCCCTCCTCAAATGGTAATGCGCCGTCCTCCGACCGAAGTTACCTTTTGCGTTGAGGGAGTAAGCAGTCCGCTCCTCGCCAATATTTTCCTGCACTACATCCTCGATCTCTGGGCCCAGCCGATGCAGAGGAGATGCTGTTGGCTCTTGAGGCGCGGCTGGCCGGCTTTGGCCTGACGCTCCACGAGGACAAAACGCGGTTAATCGAGTTTGGCGGTTCGCGGCCCTCTCACGACAGCGGCGTGGCGAGCGGCGACCCGAGACCTTCTCTTCTCCTTTCTGGGCTTCACCCACTACTGCGGGCGTACCCGGGATGGCCGGTTCATCGTGAAGCACAGGACGGAAGTTGAAACGCCTGACGCAAGCTGACGGCGCTGCGCCAGGATGCCTGGCGGCTCCTGCACGCGCCATGGCTGCGCAGCACAGGTGGTTCGCCGCCGTTCTGAGTGGACACTACGGCTACTACCGCAGGCCGCACAACTATCCAGCGCTCAACGGATTCCATCGGCAAGTGCGCCGGATATGGCTGCGCTGTCTGAGTGAGACGGCGCAGCCAGAAAAGCCGGCGCATGGGCTGGTCGGAGTTCGAGACGCTGACGGCGCGCTTCCCCTGCCAACTCCGCGCATCACTCGAACTTGGGCGCAAGCATGGATATGACGCGGGTTACTCTCGGGAAGAGCCGGGTGCGTAATGTGGCTTCGGTAGAGATGTGGCGTCGGCCGCCGCGGGCCAGAGGCGGCAGGCCGGTGAGGACGCCGAGCGCCACATAACAAAGCGGGTTACAGGGACCGAAGGAAGCATCAGCGCCGGTTGATCACGCCATCGTTTTGGGATCTTGCCGAGACTCGGCGCCTCGCATTTTTCGAGCGCCTTAGCCTTGGTCTCGAAGTCGACCTCTGCATAGACGTTCGTGGTGTCCAGCGAGACGTGCCCGAGCCATCCGCGGACTGTGTTGATGTCGACGCCGGCGCGCAGGAGATGGATCGCCGTGGTGTGGCGGATGGAGTGAGGGCTTACGCGCTTTGTTGCCAACGACGGAATTTTGGCGACGACCTTGAGGCCATAACGCTCGACGGCGGTATGGATCCCGAAGCGAGTGATGGGTGGCCGCAGCGATTGAGGAAGACGGATCGAGAAGGGGCTCCGTCAGCAACGAGTGCCCGTAACTCGACGACGGTGGCGGTCCACAATGGGCAGTATCGTTGCTTGCCGCCCTTGCCATGGATTTTGACGCTGGGGGCGTTCAGGTTCAGGTCCGCCACCTTGAAACGCCGACCGCCTCTGACGCTCTCGCACCAGTGTTGTAGAGGAACAGCAGCAGGGCGTAGTCGCGCCGACCCTGCTCCGTCCGCCGATCTGGAGCGGCGAGCAAGTGGTCGATCTCCGCCTTTTCGAGGTAAGGAACGACCGCCTGATCGGTCTTTTTGAATGGGATCGAACGAATCTGGCCCGACCATTCGATACGGACCGGGCTATGCTCGCCGACAAAGCCAGCGAACGCCCGAACGGCGGCAAGACGTTGATTGCGGGTGGCGATCGAACATCGACGCGTCACTTCGATATCGGTCAAGAAGGCGCGGATTGCTCGGCCGATAGATCGACGACATTCAGGCGATCAATAGACTTGCCGACCCGCTTCGCAACGAACAGGAGAAGCTGACATAAGCCGTCGCGGTAACCCTGCTGGGTGTTGCGGGCGAGATTGCGTTCGGCAACCACGTGTTCGAGTAGGAACCGCCGGATCCAGGGGCCAAGGAGCGCCTCGTCACGCATTGGGCATCTCCATGCTGGCGTCACGCAGAAGGTCCGGGGTCAGGGTTAGGTATCGCTGCGTGCCCGAGATGTTGACGTGGCCAAGGTAGGTGGAGAGCTTGGGCAGAAGCCGTTGGACGTTGGCGCCTTGGCGATACCAGGAGAGGAGGCGGTGAACTGCAAAACTGTGTCGAAGGTCATGCAAGCGAGGCTGATGTCGCGGCCCGGCGCCGGCGCACACGACATTGGCTTTGACGCGTAATCGGCAGAACACCCTTTCAGCGTGTTGCAGGGTCACAGGGGCGCCCTGGCACGTGAGGAACCATAGGGATTCTGGAGACTGGCCTTCGCGGCGGCGAGAAGCGTGCCGGGATAAGATGCGCACGAGGTCATGGCCGATCGGAGCCAGTCGGGTTTTGTAAAACTTGCTCTCGCGGACGCACAGGACCCCTTCCTCGAGGTCGACGTCGGCCAAGGTGAGGGACAGTGCCTCGCCAAGGCGAAGCCCTGCGCCGTAAAGGAGAAGCAGGAGCGTTCGGTATGTATCCGGATCAATAGGACAGCGAGGATGGTCGATCAGGACGACGGCATCGAGTCCTCGCGGGAGTAATATAGGGAACGAAGGCTTCCGTCGGCTTGGGGACGGCGCGTGGCAACGGCCATATGTTTGTATGCCCCCGGGCAATCGCGAACCGATAGAAGCCCGCCAGAACAGAATGCTTTCGTTCCCAGAAACGGGTCACCGCGCCGCGTCCCGCCAGAAAGGCCAACACTCGGTCGGCCGTCACCTCCGGCAGAGGTCTGTCGCCGACGAGTGACAGAACGACTTGAGCGTGCGCACCTCCGTGCGGAAGCGCATTCCGAGTGCTTGCCGGTGATAGACAAAGCTGGCGATAATTTCTGAAAGGATCATGCCAGTCCTCCCAGATCGAACGCCCCGACCTCGCGCAGCCGGCAAGATCGACCCTGGCGTAGGTGCCGGTCGCAAAGGCGCTGCGATGGCCGAGATGATCCCCGATCTCCTTCAGCCTCAGACCTTGCGCAACAAGATGGGTGACGCAGGCGTGGCGAAGTCCATGAGGGCCAAAATGCATCGACTGAACGCCTAGGGCGCTCAGTCGGCTTGCAACCACATGGTACACTGCGCTCGCCGACAGCGGCCGGAACGGTGCCTTGAGGGTGAGGAAGACCTCACGGCGACGGCAGCGGGGGCGCACCAGCTGAAGGTAACTCACAACAGCGTCGCCGACGGAGGTCACCAGGGGTAGTATTGCGTCTTGCGCTGCTTGGACCGGGTCACCTTGATGACCTCTCTCGTCCAATCGATGTCTTCGAGACAAAGACCGCGGACTTCGCCGCTTCGCAGTCCGTAGATCGCGAGCAGCTTTAGAATCGCGCGGTCACGGACGTCACGCGCGGTCCTGTCCCTCGTGCTCTCAAGGAGCCGCACATCGGGCCATGCCGGGCCCATCGGCAAGCTTCTTCCCTGAACAGTCGCGGCGCGTCGATCGCTGCCGGCGATTCCGGGGCAACACCATTGTCGACGCTGAGCATGGCGGAAGAACGCGCGCAGGGCGTGCGCGCTCGTCGCGACCGACACCCGAGACCACCCGCCACGACCCTTTACGTCGAGGTGGGCGAGTCGTTCCAGTCCCCGAAGGTGCGTTCGGAACCGATCGGCGCACCGCCTAACTCATTCTGGCGCGACGGCGTTACCAGCCGCGAGCCACAACACGCACTTGCGACAGGACCCGATCTCGATTTGCCGCGAGCCTGGGAGACACGCCTCACGCATCGAAGGCCGTATCGGCGGATCAAATCTTATCCGAAGAGGCCGAGCGGGCATGGCTTGAGGCCGAGGCAACACTTTCGGCAGTCACGGTGCTCCAGGGGCTCATGAGTGCCGGCGGAGCGAATCATCCTCCGCAGCGACTGGATGAATCGCGCGGGTCATGTCGGCAGCACCACGCTCGGTAACATTCTCCGGTGAGGCAATAGGCGGTCAAATCCTCACTTCGCCTGATAGGAGGGTAACAGCCGCAGATTGTTCCTATTCACCAACGGTAGGAAATGGTGTGATCGACCAATCGATCAAGTCGACGGCACGCTGCAGTGTTGCCCCGGTCTGAGCACGGCGAGGTGAAGAGGCGATGACATGTCCGATCGTGTCTCGGTAATTGCCTTTCCTGATGATCAGCGTTTTGGGTTCGAAGTAGAATTTGACCTCAGCGACACCTGACACAGCAGCCGCTCGACTGTCGCCACCGATCCAATCGAGGGTACCATCGCGATCAGCAACCAGGAACCGCGCGGCCGCTGTGTGGGAGTGCCTTCTGCGCAAATCCCATTCGTCGCCGGTGACCAGCTTGATCTGCTCGGTGATTAGATCGATACCGTAAGCCAGATGAACCAGTTGGGGAACGGGCGTGCCACCCATACGCGGATTGACTTCAATGACGACTGGGCCACGCTTCGTCCACCGGAGTTCAATGTTCGTTGGCCCCCAGCCAAGGTCGAGAGCTCGCAAACAGCTCAGCGAAACATTGACGATGCGCTCATGTTCGTCATCAGTCAGCAAGGCTGGATAGGCCCACTCACGATAGACAAAATACGGGGGGGGGCCGAAGTCACCAGTGCCAATCGCAATGACCTCATCTCCCATTATGTCGGCTTCGTAGTGAGGGCCTTGTGCGAATTCTTCGACCAGTATCATCGGCGAGGACCGCCATATGTACTCTCCGCCCAACAGATGGGCCGTATGTTCGGCTACCTCGTCGGCGTTGCGGCACAATCGCACTCCAGTACTGCCACCGTCTACCGTTGGCTTAAGAACCACCGGTAGGCCGATCTCCGCGGCAGAGCTTTCGACGTCTCGCGCAGTCGTCGCCACGCGATAGGCAGGCATTGGAACGCCGGCCTCCGCAAGGAGCTGACGTTGAGTGAACTTGTCGCAGCATCGTTCAATGGATGCAGGGTTCGGTCCCGGTAGATCGAAATGTCGGCAGAGCTTGCCAATTGTCGCATAAAACATCGATCTGCCCATAATGCCAGCAATATCGTAGATCGCACGTAGCCGGGAACATTCACGGATCAGCGCATCGAGATTGCTAGTATCGACACGGATTGCCTCAGTCCCTTCCGTCACTAGATACTGGTTGCCAGTTGCATCAGCCGAAAGAGTAATTGGATGAAGTCCAAGACGCTGGGCCGCTTGGACGCACAGCAGACCACAACCCCATGGTCCCCCTTCAACCAGAATGAGCGCTTTTCTTCGCATTGCTGTTGACCCTCTGTTGCGAGCTGTGCGGTGGTCAGAGTGTAGATCGGCACCACCTATTTAGCCGTGTCTTCCGTCAGACTTGCGATGAGATACCATTGTCGGCGCTCTGCGGTTGCAAAAAGTCTGTAAATTTAGTTGAAGGTCTGTTGAACGTTTTGGTTGCCGGTGGTCTGGCACGCAGCGTCTCGTTGCGCATTTCGCTGATTGTGAGCAGGGATTTCACGCGATCATGAGCAGCCGCTTCGCCCGACCTGTTCTTGATTCAGGTGTTTGCGGCTTCGTCAAGAGCGTGGGCGCGGGCGTTGTTTTTCGCATGCTTTCTCCGGTGAGTTGAAGGCGGTGAGCGTTGTGAACGAGGCGATCCAGAATCGCATCACCGAGCGTGGGATCCGCGAATACTTCATGATGCACCTTTTCTCGATCGCCTGGTCCGTTGCAGGCGGCGTTGAAGTTGATTGATCTGGTCGCTGGAAAGGCTGATCTGCCAAGGCTGGCCTTTCGTGCTTTGCCGACCGTGGACAAGGCCCTGGGCGAGGTAGTCGAAGATGGTTTGAGCCGTCACGCCGATCGCGGTGGCTGCGCCCTGTACAGAGTAGGTTCCGTCAGGCCAGCGCGGCGGATTGGCTGCGACGCCGTTGATCTTGGCTGTGGGGATTCCCCAACGGTGGCGTAGGAGCCAGATGTTCTCATACCTGAACGGCTTGCCTCGCGCCGAGCGGACGCCCTCGTCATTCAATTTTTTGGCGATTTGCCTGTCCATATCGCCCGCAGCATTGAGTTGCGTGATCAGCTCACGCACAAGCTCGATCTCGCCATAGTCTCGATCGTAAGATTGAACACGGCGTTGGATTTGGTGTTCGCTGGTTGCGCCAGTCTGCCAGAGAATCCTGATGGCGACCTGGCCGCGTACCTTTTTCTGGTTGAGAACCACCTCCTGCATGATGAAGCGCAGGATACGTTTGCGGTCTTCTGGCTGGGTGGTTTCTGAGTGCCAGATGGCCGGCAAATTCTCGGCGAGTTCCTGAAGCGCGGCGTGATCCGCCGCCTGTAAGACCAAGGGTTCTCGGTCGCGCCACCGGCGATATTCCTGCTCGATCTCATCGACCACGCGCAGCTTGTCTTCCCATGCCTTTTCCAGGGTTCTGGCGACGAGACGATTTTCCGGTTCTACGGCGTCGTATTGTCGCCGAGCCCGCTCGGCGTCATACCGCGAGCGTTCCCGCCGTAGCGCCCATTGTTTCTCGAGGCTCCGTGTTTCCTCCGCAATCTCGTCGAGCGCAGCGATGGCGATGGCGATTTGGTCAGGTTCCAACGCCTTCAGGAGGGTTTGGGCGACCAACTCATCTACTGCGGGCGCCCGAACCTCCTGACAGAGAGAGCTGCCTGTCTGATTGCGGTCCGCCAGGCAGCAGTAGACGGGGCATGCATTGTCGGGGCCGCTGTAGCGCACGGTCATCCGCCGTCCACACTGGCCGCAGACCGCCAAGCCCTGCAGCAAAGCAATGCCCTTGCGCGGCGCGCCGCGGTGGCCGGCCTCGTATCGATTGGTGTTGTCGGCGAGGCGTCGCTGATTGGCCATGAACTCCTCCCAGTCAATATAACCAGGGTGTGCGTCTTTGATGCAAACATCCCAGTCGTCGATGGCCACCTTCGAGGTTGCGCGGTGCGAACCCGGACCTTGGCGGACCGCATTTATTCGGCGCCGGCCGTAGACATATGCGCCGGCATAGGCCGGGTTGTGCAAAATATAATGGACGTGGGCGATGGTGGCGTCTCGCCACACCAGCTCATGGGGCGCCGGCCCGCGAAGCGGCCGCACCGGTACGCGTAGGTCGTGCGTGCGCAGGTAACGCATAACGCGTCGCGCGGTCTGAAGCTCTCTAAATTTGTCGAAGATCAGACGCAGCCGAGCCTGAACCTCTTCATCAGGGTTGAACACGATCTGGCCGGAGCGGTTGTAGGCCAAGCCACCTGGCAACGGTATGCGAAGCTCGCCCCGCGCCGCCTTCTGCCGCTCCCCTTGATGCAGGCGGATGCGGATCTGGTGCAACTCCGCTTCGCTCATGATCCCCGAGAGCCCTAACAGCAGCCGGTCGTGATAAGCGCAAGGATCGTAGAGGCGTTCACCATCGGCGATGACAACGCCGAACAATGAACACAACTTGAGGAGTTGATGCCAGTCCCGGTTGTTGCGCGCCAATCGAGATGCATCGAGGCTGACCACCAGACCTGCGTTGCCGAGCCCGATCTCGGCGATGAGCCGTTGGAAGCCGCCGCGCTCGACTTGGCCGTTTCCTGATTTTCCAAGATCCTCGTCGATGACGACAACACGATCCGGCGGCCAGCCCAATCTGACGGCGCGGTCCACCAAACTGTACTGAAGTTCGGTGCTTTCCTGGTGGTGGCGCACCTGGTTTATTGAGGATTGGCGCACATACACGTAAGCGAACTTTGAACGTCGGACGGCCGTGAGCCGCTCGTCAGGACCGCTCGGAATAGCCAACATCAAACCGCTCCCTCGCCGCTGGCGCGTTCGGCGGCATCCGGCGGATCAGCGTCGCGAGCATCTGCGCGACCTGGTGCTGAGATACCGGTGGGAGATTGTTCCAAAGGCTGGGCGTATCTGGCTTGATCATTACCAGTGGAACACTGGTCTCCGGTAGAGACACCGCAATCCGATGCGCCAAAGCATGAGCAACCATCGCAACTCGCTATTGAGTTACTAAAGGTGATTCGCGCATAATACACTAAAGGAAGCAAAGTCCGAACGGATATTAACTTTCCCTGCGCGCTACGATGTTCGCCATCATCATCGCTAGCAGGCGACAAATCCGTCACTGACCGGCGGATATTGCGTGGCCGTCCATCCGGAAGGCGGATGACAACAAAGGCAGGTCCGCGCCCCGATCGAAGTGATGCCACCTCAAACCGCTGTCCACAGAGCGCGTGTCGACGGTCAACCACCGTGACATGAGACACCAACCGATCAATAATAGGGGTATCCTGCGCTGCTTGAGTCGCCGATGACGTCATGCCAGTGCGGCACGGGGATTTGGCTGGTGACGATTGTGGAAGCGCGGCCGTGGCGATCGTCGAGGATCTCCAGGAGGTCGCGACGCTCGGCTGCATTGAGGACCGACAGACCCCAGTCGTCGAGGATAAGGAGTTGAACGCGCCCGAGCGTCTTGAGCAGGCGGCCATAGCGCCCATCGCCACGCGCTAGCGCGAGCGCCTCAAAGAGGCGCGGGACGCGATGATAGAGCACCGATCGATTGTCGCGGCAGGCCTTGTGGCCAAGGGCGCAGGCGATCCACTCTTGCCCAGGCCGGTTGCGCCGGTGGCCAGCACGTTCTCGTGGCGGTCGATCCAGTCGCCGGCCGAGCCTGGCGAAGACGGCGCGGTCGATGCCGCGCGGGATGCGCAAATCGACATCTTCCACACAGGCGCTCTGGCGCAGCGCGGCGAATTTGAGGCGTGTGGTGAGCCGTTTGGTGTCGCGCTCTGGACCAGCAGCCCGATGCGCTCCTCGAACAACAGGGCATCGAGACCCGGTGATCGTCGCTGCTCCTCGAAGGCCTTGGCCGGGCGCACCGGTAGCCGCATCACCATCGCAGCCGGTCGCTAGAGGGCCGTCTGCGACTTTCGACGCGAGCGCAGCGCTTGGGAGGCTTTGATCCTCGACCATCATAATAGAGAGCGTTTTTAGGTTGGCGGCGCTGTCGTGGGTGGCTGTCATGCGAGCGCCAGCATTAGTTGCGCCGGTAAGCTAAAAACGTGTTGGACGAAGCCGTGGGCGCGACGTTTCTGCTATGGGTTTTGAATGCTTCGCCCTTGCGCATGCTGGCGCTGATTTGCCCGAGGCACGTAACCAATCGCAGCCTCATGATGAACAGTCCACGTCAAAGCGCGTCGTCGTGAGAGGCAAGGACGACAAGAACGAAGTGTCGACCAGCCAATTCGGCAAGTCCGGCAACAAGGTGCCCGTTGCCCGCCGCGGCGGGCAACATGTCGAACCGGCGATGGTTGCGTGCAGCGGCTCGTCATGACGTATCCGAAAATGGCACGGTCCTTGACGCCGCCGGCTCCAGCACCTCGACGCATACCATCAGCCCCTGGTGGCAGGTCGGGCACTCGCGCAGGGATCTTCCGGTCAGCTTCTCGACCTTGTCGCGATAGTCGGCGCTGTCTTTTGGTTCGGCCTGTGCATCGGCTTGCGTCATCCCAAGCAGTTCGCGGCAACGGGCAAGCTTCTCCTTGCGATGGCGGTTGCCCAGGAGCCCGTAATATCGGATGCGCTTGAACCCGTTGGGCAGAACGTGGACCAGAAAGCGTCGGATGAACTCGCCGGCCTCCAGCGTCATCACCTTCTGCCGGTCACCGTCGCGGTAGTCTTTCCAGCGAAAACGGACCTTGCCGTCCTCGATGTCGACGATGCGGCTGTTGGCTATCGCCACGCGGTGCGTGTAGCGCCCGACATAGGTCAGCACCTGCTCGGCACCGGCAAAGGGGGCCTTGGCGAAGACCACCCAGTTGATGCGGCGCACCTGGTTCAGATAACGGCGGAATGCGGCGGCGTCGCTGAGCCCCGACAATGACGAGAAGAAGCGTAGCTTGCCGGCCGTGAAGGCCTTCTGCAGCTCTTCCAGGAACAGCCGGCGAAACAGTCGCGAGAGCACGGCCACCGGAAGGAAGAAGCCGGGACGGCATGCTATCCACCGGCTCCCGTCCGGCGACAGCCCGCCGCCCGGGACGACGCAGTGGAGGTGGGGGTGATGGGAGAGGTTTTGCCCCCAGGTGTGAAGCACTGCGAAGAACCCGATCTGGGCGCCGAGATGCTTGGGATCCGCAGCGATGGTACGCAACGTCTCGGCGGTCGCGCGGAACAGGATGTCGTAGACCGCCGCGGGATTCTGGAAGGCGATCGCCGCGATCTCGTCGGGCACGGTGAAGACGACATGGAAATATTGCGTGTCGAGAAGTTCCGCCCGGCGCGCTTCGACCCAATCCGCGCGCGCGAGCGCTTGGCACTTGGGGCAGTTGCGCGACCGGCAGCTGTTATAGGCGATCCGTCGCTCGCCGCAGCGATCGCATTGTTCGACATGGCCGCCGAGCGCCGCCGTCCGGCAGCGCTCGATGGCAGTCATGGCCGCGCGCCGTTCGGTCGACAGCGACGCCCCATGCTGCTCACGCCATGCAGCACCATAGCGACGGAATATATCCGCCACCTCCGGACCCGATCGCCCATACTGGGACGGCCGTCAGAAATGTTCGGGTGGTAGCGCTGGTGCCGGCTTGGGCACCGGCCGTGGCAACAGCTCCAGCGGGCTCGTCGCCGCGCAGACCTTGCTGGTTGCGATCCGCAGGTATTGCGCGGTGATCGACAGGCTGCGGTGGCCGAGCAGGAGCTGGATGGTGCGAAGATCAGTGCCGGCCTCGAGCAGGTGACAGGCGAAGGCATGTCTCAGGGAATGAGGGGTTACAGGCTTGGTGAGCTTCGACAAACGGTGCGCCTTGCGACAAGCAAGTTCGACCGCGCCGGTTGTTATTGGCACGTCCTCGAAGGCACCGGGAAACATCCACGTCTTCGCCGCAGGGCTCGCCAATAGTCGATCAACCTCTCCAGCAGCCGGGCCGACAACATGACGTAGCGGTCTTTCTGGCCTTTGCCCTGATCGACCCGCAGTACCATCCGCTGTCGATCGATGGCCTCCGGCCTCAGGTGCACCGCTTCCGAAATGCGCAGGCCGGCGGCGTAGCATGTCGTCAGGATCGCCTGGTGCTTCAGGCTCTCCACGCAGCCGAGGAAATGCAGCACCTCTTCGGGGCCCAGGATGACGGCAAGCGTCTTCGGCACCTTGGGACACGGAATGATGAGATCGAAATCCCATTCGAAGCCGAGCGTGACGCGATACAGGAAACGGAGCGCCGAAACGGCCACACTGATCGACCCCGGCGCCAGCTTCTTCTCATTTGTCAGATGGATCTGGTAGGTGCGGACATCTTCCGGCCCGAGCAAGTCAGGCGACTTTGCGAAATGACGGGCAAACTGCGAAACCTGCAGCAGGTACGAGTCCTGTGTATGCAGCGACAGGTTGCGGATCTGCATGTCGTTCATCATGCGTAGTCGAAGCGGCGTCATTGGAGGCTCCTTGAGAGTGACACTGCGCGTGTGGGCAGCAGCACACCTTGCCTCAAGCAAGCCTCTGTGAATGCGGGCGGCTGCGTCCGGCCAATCATGCCAGGATGCTTCGCTTCCGTCTGATCAATGACCTCCGTGCAAGCCTCTCCCGCGAAGCGGGTTCGTCCAAAGGATATATTGCTAGGCCGAGTTTGAGAGGAATCAGCACCTGATCGCCGACAACGCCAATGGTCAGAGATTCAGCGGCGAGAACGGGAGTTCGGGGCGTTACCATTGTCGCGGCGGCCAGCTCAACCATGGTGGCGCCCCATGCACTCGTCGGCGTGCGAATTGATCGCGCCATCGGCACCGACGTGATCGAGCGAGTCCAACCATTCGGTCGAAGCAGCGATCAACGCCGTTGAGGCGCGGCGGCTCGAGAACGCGGAGAAGCGGAGGCAAATCGAGCTCGCCCTTGAGCAGGCGCGCTACGAAGCCGCCCTCGCGCGGCGGCGGTGTGAGGCCGTAGATCCCAACAATCGCCTTGTGGCGGCCGAACTCGAGCCCCGCTGGAACGAGCGCCTGCTTCGGCGCGCGCGCTGGAAGATCAGCGCGACACGCTTGCAGCCGCTCCGCAATCGTCGCTCTCCGCCACGGAACGAGAACGCCTACTTGCACTCGGAGCTGATGTCGAGCGGGCCTGGAACAGTTCTGGTGCGACGCCAGCGACCCGCAAGCGGATTATTCGCACGTTGATCGACGAGATTGTTGTTCGCGTCGAGGAAGACGCTCTCGGTCTCGTCATTCGTTGGCAAGGCGGTGATCACACGCCTTTACGCGTGCGCAAGAACCGCGCCGGCCAGCATCGGTGGGGAACCGACGCTGACGTGGTCGAACTCGTGGCCGTATTGGCTCGACAAACGCCGTATCAAGCAATTGCGGCGGTGCTCAACCGGGCTGGCAAGAAGACCAGCAAGGGCAATGATTGGACCCGTTCCCGCGTGTGCTTCCTGCACAATCACGGCCGCATTCCACCGTACCGAGAGGGCGAGCGTGCCGAACGAGGTCAGGTAACGCTCGTGGAGACGGCCAAGATCCTCAACGTCAGTGAAGCAACGGTCCGGCGAATGATCCAGGAGAAGCTTCTGGCGGCCTGGGCCGATAGCGAGATGAGCACTATGAATCGAGATCGAGCGGCCCGAACATGAGGACGTTGGCGGCAGGTGCGCCTCGGCGAGATGCCTTTCGATCCTGCGATGGGTACGTTCGCCCAGTTCATGCTCGGCAATGGCCGAGAGGAAGCGCGCGGCCGGCCACCCCTCCCGATCCGCCTGTTCGGCAAATTGCGGCCAGAGCGTCTTGATCGTCGGCAGCCTCAGTTCGTTGAGCATGATGCCGAGACGAGCTTCGTCGATAGTGGGGGCGCCCTTCATGCGGCTTCCCCCGCATACGTCGTGGCGATCAGGGCTTCATAGCCATTGAGCGACGCCAGTTGCACATGAACGGTCGGCAACCGGGCCGGGTCCGGAGCGAAGAGGGTTCGCAGGGCGGCCATGTCGGGCAGGTCGCCGGCGTCGAGCGTTCTGGCAAGCTCCTCGGCCAGTTCACGCTCGCAACCGCGATCATGGGCCAGTGTCAGCAACAGGCTGTCGCTGCGGTGACAGAGCGGCGTGCCGCCAACAGACCACAACGCGTTTTGAATCCCTTCGGCCAGGGCGAAGCTTTCGCCGCCGAGGATGACATGGGCGTGCTCAAAGCCCGACCAGGCGAGCCGAAACTAGTAAAGGAGGTGGTCGAGCGGCTGACCGGCGATCGTTACGCCGAGGCCGCTCATGTCGCTAAAGTCTGACAGCCCCAGTCGGCCGGGCTCGTGTCTCTGGCGGAAGATCACCTCCTGTGCCTCACCGTGAACAGCCGCCATGACCGGATCCGTCGCTCAAGCGTACGGCGAATGCCTTCGGACAGTTCCGGATGGCGCCGCAGCATCTCGTCGTAAACGGCGACGGCACGGATGCCCGGAGCGGCCTTCAGAAGAGGAACGACCTCCGCGTCGAAGATATGCTCAAGCGGATCGGGGCGACGCCGGCCGCGCGGCGGCGCATTGCCTCGTCGAAAATGTTCCTGAATGTTCAACCGTTGCCTCACATAAGAGCAGGGGCAACCATGGGACGGCTGAGCATGGCGACACGGAAAGAACTGACGGCTGCGGTTTCAGAGCCCTATCGTGCTTCGACGCGAGCGGAGAAGGCGAGAATTTTGGATGAGTTCGTAGTCGTCACTGGCTTTCACCGCAAGCACGCGATGCGGCTGTTACGGCGCGGTAAGGGGCCGTTTTCAGGCCGGCCAGCGCGGCCGCGGATTTATGATGAAGCGGAACGCAATGCGCTCATATTGCTATGGGAGGCATCTGACCGCGTCTGCGGCAAGCGGCTGAAGGCGTTGCTGCCGGTCCTTCTCGAGGCGATGGAACGGCACGGTCATTTTGACCTAGCGCCCGAAATCCGGGGCAAATTGCTGGCGATGAGCGCGGCCACGATCGACAGGACGCTGGGACCGATCCGAGCAGGCTTGGGACGTCGCCGACGACGGCCCGCAGCGCACGCCGTACAACGGAGCATTCCCATTAGAGCCTCGGCGGATTGGGACGATCGAGCGCCAGGCTTCGTTGAGGCGGACCCCGTAGCCCATAGCGGCCCTTCGGCTCGCGGCAGCTTCATCCAAACCCTCGGACGGAATGTGCGCCGCTGCTGGTTCGCGAACAGACGCTGTTGAGCACGGTGCTCACGGAATTGCGCAAGCAACTGCCCTTCGCGCTTCTCGGCCTGGATACGGACAACGACACCATTTTCATGAACGAGACGCTGAAGGACTACTGCGACGCCGCCAACATCGTCTTCACGCGCTGCCGCCGCTATCGCAAGAACGACCAGGCGTTCGTCGAGCAGAAGAATGGCGCCAGGATGGTCGGATATCGTCGGTTCGAGGGGCTCGAGGCCGCCGCGCTGCTAGCGAAGCTCTACCGGTCAGCGCGGCTGTTCGTGAACTTCTTTCAACCGTCGTTCAAGTTGATCGCGAAGCAGCGCGACGGCGCGCGTGTGCGCAAGACGTACAGTCCGCCGGCTACGCCGCATCAGCGTCTGGTTGCCGACGCTCGCACGTCAGACGCAGTCCGCTCCCGTCTGCAGGAAATCTACGCCGGACTCGATCCTGTCCTGCTATTGCGCGATATCCGCGCCATGCAGGAGCGGCTCGCTGCGCTTGCCGACACTTCGCCGGCCGTGCGCCCTGACGGCGCAGCCCAGCCGATCGACCTTTTCCTGGCGACTTTGCGGACTGCCTGGAGGGAGGGTGCTATCCGGCCGACGGATCGCCCGATTGTGAAAGCCAAAAGAGGGCGGCGGCGTCCTGACCCTCTCGTCAAGGCGACTGCCGACTTGCGAAATTGACTTCGAAGCCGAACCATGGCGGACCGGCAGCGAACTTCTGTCACGACTGCAGGCCGTGTGTCCCGGCGACTACCCGGACAAACTGCTTCGAACACTTCAGCGTCGGCTGAAGGTCTGGCGCAGCGAACAGGCGGACGCGTTGCTGTTTGGCAGGGAGATCGGCAGGCCACACTGAGGCGCCGCGGCGCTCGCGAAGGAGGCCGGGCGCTGCGAAACCCCGGCCATCTCCGCGCCCGGCCTCCTTCGCCCCAAGCCGGGAGCAAAATGGATGAGGCAACGCTTGAATCTCGAGAAGCATCGTTACGTGAGGCAATACGGAATCTCACCTTGATTGTCGCCGCGCAGCTATGGGGATTGTAGCCCTGCAGAGCGATGGGGAAACACAGCACGACTCATCATGAAAGCGCCGGTAGAGTTCACGCGAAAGATACGGTCGAAATCCTCCGGCGTGACGCCTTCGAGGTCGCCGGGTTTTTGGGACTTTGTAGTGGCAGCATTATTAATAAGGCCATCGATGCGCCCCCATTCGCTCAATGGCCAGTTTGCGGCAATCTTCGTCCGGTCCTATGTCGGACTGTACGACGATGGCCTCAACACCCTCCGCCTTGATTTTTGTATACGTTTCGTCGGCTTCCTTTTTGCTTCGGCAATAATTAATCGTGGCGTTCCAACCCCGCGCTGCAAGATTGACAGCACAAGCCGTGCCGATCCCCGTTGCCGATCCCGTTACTATCGCTACTTTGGCCACGCTCTGTTTTCCTACCTTTAGGTTTTTTGATGGATCGAGAGAGCCTGGATCGCTCGGCGATACAGCAGCGCTCTGGTTGTCAAGGGCTCATCGCTGTCAAGCTGCTAAACAAGCATAGTCAGCTCTGGAATGATCGTCCCCGCTTCACTCTGTTAAGGATATCCGAGGTCCTACAGAAAGTATCGGCAAGTACCCTGTAAAGGTCTCTACCAGGTCTGGTGAACGTTACGCGGGTCCCGCCGGTGGCGATCAATGAGAGGCCGAGTTCCTCCTCAACCGCTTTGATCTGCCGGTTGATTATGTCAGAAGCCCTACCGAATTCGGAAGCTACATGTTCAATCGACCTAAACCGCCCCAACGCCTCGAACATCTCAAGCTCTGCTAGGCAGCGGAGACCGTAATACGGATGATCCATCGAATACTCAACCAGACGAATTGCACGGGACAACAGTGGCTCGCCTCGGCATCGTTCGCCGCCGCGAGCCTTAACGGACAAGAACATTGCAGATCGGATCCACTCGTCTGGACGTCACCACCGACGCAAGTCCGTCTGCCAAGAATAACTGCAGGTCGCGTGCCGAACCCTTGCACTCGAGTTTCTCCGTCCGTTGCGAACCGCCGGTACCAAAGCTGGCTCTGTTCCCGACACTGCTGTCTAGTTCCGGACAACACCGTCAATCCTGCGATCTCCTCGACGAAGAACGACTCGTCTAAGCCGCTCGACGCGGGCCAGGCCTTCACCGGCGGCCAGTCTAATTTGGGGCCAGTTCCCGAACCGGCGCGCTTCTGTCCCTACGTGTCAGCGTGGCCCCGAGGTTTTTTGCAAATGCGGGAAACTCTGGACGAAACGCGCAAATTTATGCGCACCACAGCAGATCGGTTGATAGCGCGCCGGGCTATCGGCCGAAACGCAGCTCTCCAAAGGGGCGAAAACGGCATCATAGTCGGCGTCGACAAAGAACGGAAGCGAATAGCGCCCGCACCCAGAGGCGTTTATAACTCTATGCAGATTGGCTATATAACGGTCATTCGTCAATTTTTGGATCAGGTCACCGATGTTGATGACGAATGCCCCGGGTATCGGATTGCCTTCAACCCAAATGCCTTCGCGGTTCATAACTTGAAGTCCCCCTACGCTGTCCTGAGCCAGAATGGTAAGATTGCCATAGTCAGTATGCGCCCCAATGCCGATCATTTTGTCGTCCACGAACCCGGTCTGGGGTGGATAATGTAGCAAACGCTGGATAGTGATTGGTCTTTTCATCCTCGGCTCGAAGAAATCCATCGGAAGATCAAGGCTAAGTGCGATACCACTCAGGAGCTTTATCGAAAGCTTCTTCATTGCCTCGTGATAGGTGAATACGGTCATACGGAAACCGGGCAGGGTAGCGGGCCACTGGTTGGGTCCGAAGAATGGCCCTTCTATCGTTGGTCGCTCAGGACCAATATCAAAACCCTCCTTCAGATCCTTCGTTTTGGAGGGGTCGGTATTCTCGCCGAAATATTCGATGTAACCACGCAGCGCGACACCGGAATTGCTGATATGCAACTTCATTTTTTCTTCGACTGGCTGTTCGAAAAACGATCGCGCCTGGACAAAGGTCTTCTCCACCAGCTCTCCGGGTACTCCATGGTTCTTGATGTACATGAACCCGACATTGGCAAGTGCCCATCTGATTTCCTTCGCCACGCTTCCCGGGTCGCTTCCGTCAATTAGACCCGCGACGTCGACAAGCGGAACCTTATCGAAGGGTTGCCGACACGCGCGGAGCCGGTCATGAAGTTGAGCTGTATTAGACTTGGTCATGCGGTCCATCCACGGGAAATCCGAAATCTACTGGTGCTGTAAGTTGCGCCGATCTCCGTGATTTGAAGTAAGATAGCTAGATGCATCGTGCCGGTCAAAATGATAGGCACCAAAATTGCGAAGTGGTGTTACATGTGAATTAATTATTATGGAGCGAATCTTGAATGCCTGTCGCAAAAATGTAGCCAATGTTAATATAAAATATATTGCGTCAGCCATTCAGAGTGCGAGACTGGTCTGCGTCATGGAAGTCCGACTGGCACGTGAATGGCTAGTTGAACCAAGTTGCGGATTTGCCTTAGGACTCTAAAAAGGCTCTGCGGCATGAGTGGCTTGCTTCCATTGCGCTAGCCGGAGAAAAAGCAATGAACACTTCGCATGAACAGCAAGCATCTGAGCAAGCAGCACAAGAGCGGATCAAGGCTTCACACCAGCTCGATGGGGATGCCGTCCGCTTGGCCCACTATTATAGCGGATGGGCCAATTCCTACAATTTGGATGTTGATCGCGACCGATACTGTGGTCCCGTGGTGGTAGCGGAACTGGCGGCTACCATGCAGGCAGCCTACATGGATGAAAATCGAGCAGCCATGGCAATCCTTGACGCAGGGTGTGGAACAGGCCTCGTTGGCCGGCAGCTGGTGCGTCTCGGTTTCCAGTTGATCGACGGGTTCGATCTTTCTGAGGCAATGGCCGAAAAGGCCCGACAAACTGGCATTTACCGGCAAGTGCAAAGCAAAGTGGACCTAAATCAGCCGCCATTGGGTTTTTCGGGCGCGAGCTATGACATGACCGTCTGCTGCGGCGTGTTTACACTAGGGCATGTCCGGCCCCGCGGACTACGCGAATTAGTGCGCGTCACGCGCCCGAACGGATTCGTCATCGTTAGCACCCGCAAAAGCTATGCAGAGGCTACATCGTTCGAAAACGAGGTGCTGTGTCTGCAAAACGAGGGTACAGTAGCGCCCGCCCAATGCCTTAACGATGGCAAGTACCTCGACGAAGAGGACGCGCACTACTGGATTTTCCGTGTGCCCAAAACGCCGACGCCTCAACAGACCCGTCGCTCATGATCGGGTCAACTGCGTTGATTGGGACGATATAAGGGGGGGCCGAGCACGTCACTTCCAGTCTGTTGACGCCCACAAAGCCAAGTTGTTTGAAGGGAAAGGCGAGATTTGTTCCGCCTTTTATGTAGGACGCAGATTAGGCCGATGGCAGCCGCGCGTCAGATCGAACCTCGATTGCGGAGCTCAAACCGCGACCGTAGTTTGCGCCCGCTTCGCCGACTCGGACGTTTCCGGGTCTTTCGGTTTGCGGCCAAGCCCCATCGTGTTGGCCAAGGGCCGAGCGCGCCGCGGCGTAATTCGGCGCTACCATAGGGTAATCCTTCGGCGGACCTCATCTGGCGCTACTACCATCCGGCGTGACCCATAGGGGGTCGACAGGTGGCGCTTCAGCGACTTGAATTTTTCCCGCACTCCAGGGAAATGATGTAGTGGGGTGTCATTGACTTCCTGATCGCTCGTTTGAGAGGCTGTAGCTGTTCTGTCTGTGGCCGTGCCTTTGAGCACTGCATGCACTTGGCCGGTTAAACTGGATAGATTTCCCACGGGGACCGGATTGCTGGAGGATCATGTCCCGGGATGTGGTGTAGCTGGCGGCATTGGTCGCCGTGCTCTCCGGCAAGCGCCGGAATGATCAGCGCGCCACTGCCGGCAGGCTGATGAGCGGATCATCGC
>NZ_JAVIIR010000034.1:0-25656 GCF_033977325.1 Mesorhizobium vachelliae | reverse complement strand
AGCAACTCAATCGTCTCGGCCCAGCCGTCATCAACAAGCGATTCGTGTGTCATCCCCAGCGTAGAATCACAACCGATTCCGCGCCGCAATCCCTATCTTAGCGCCTATGCCGTTTACGGGGAGAAGGTGCCCGAAGGGCGGATGGGGGGCAGCGCCGTGCTTCTGCGAGTTCACACCCGGCCACCTGACATCGTGACTCACTTCGCTTTGCCAAGCTCTTGACTTCGCTGCGTCGATGCCCCCCTCACCCCGCCTTCCGCCCCATCATCCCATAGTGCACTGCGAGCAAATCCAGCCCGAGCTTCAGCAACTTGACCACCACGTCGCGCCCCTCGCCTGTGCGTTCGGCAATGGCCTTCACCGATTGGCCTTCGAGGCAGATCTTTCGCACCACCTCCGCCACATCCCAATGCGCCAGCGCGGCCGCTGCGTGGGCATGCGCACGGCCGGCCGACAGCACGCGGTCGGGGACGCCGCCGCCCACGCGGCCGGTGTCGACGCGCTCGCTCCAGGATTGCGGCTGCAGGCCCTCGCGCTGGCTGCGTTCGAAATCGTCGCGAAAACGTTGGCCGGCCTCGCGCTGCTGTCGCGTCAGCGAGCTGATGCCGGTGAGCGGATCGACATTGCGCAGGCGCACGACGCCGCCGGTTGAGGTGTAGCCGCCGTTCGACACCTCGTAGACGCGCCGCGCCTCGGCCGTGCCGGCAGTCAGCCGCTGGCGGCCGAAGGCGTCTTGCTTCAACGCGAAATCATGGCCGATCTCGCGGCGGATGCGCACCTGCTCGGCCTCGCCCTTGGGGAGTTTCGGGGGCTGAGTTTTCTTGGCGGCTTTGCGGGGCATGAGCGATCCTTTGCGAGTGGATAATTGGAAAGGTTGGCGGGACAGCGCCCCCCTCTGCCCTGCCGGGCATCTCCCCCACTTGGGGGGAGATTGGCGGTTTCGGCGCCGGCTCTCCCTTTCAACGTTGGCGGTTGGCAGGAGGCGAGGAAGAGAATGATCTCCCGGTTGGGGAGATTAGCGGTGTCGTTCGCCCCTATTCGCCGTCACCTCCCGCGATGGCCATGGAACCTGGCGTGGTGGTGCGCGCAGTAGCTGCGCGTGCCCGCGGTGCGTAAACCGCAGCACAGCATGTCCGTGCCGGGGCGCGCGCCCAGTGGGTCATCGTTGGCATCCTCGCGCAGCGCCAGATCGAGCGGCGCGCGGCAGCGACCGAACAGGCAGTCGATGAAGCGCATCGCCGCGACATGCGGCTGGCGGCCTGGGTTTACCGGAGGCGGCGGCGCCGGGAGCTTGTAGAGATGCGCCTCGGATTTTTCGCGAGCGCCGGGAGCGAGCCAGGCGGGCGGAAGCGTGCGCGCGGGTTTGCGCGCTTTGGGCTTTTTCGAGCTACGGTTGGTGCGAGCGCTAATGGCGTCCGGTTTCACTGTAACCGCAGGGACCGACACGTCGGCGGGACAGCGCCCCCCTCTGGCCTGCCGGCCATCTCCCCCGCTTGGGGGGAGATTGGCAGCTTCGATGCCGGCGCCCTCTATAAGTTCGGCGTATCTCGAGAGCGCTGCCGGTTCGGAGAGCGCCACGCCTCCAGCCGCCATCCTTCCGCGCCGACCCAATCGGTCTGGCCGGGCATGCTTCCTCGGCCTGCCGCCGGCGCGGCCACCTTTGGGGTTGGCGAAGCCGATGGCGCTCAAGCCGGCGTTGCGGTGGACGATGCCGATGATGGCGTTTCGCGAGACCGGACTGCCGCGCAGCGCGCTGAAGCGGCCGGCGATGCGCGAGGCAGAAAGCCCCTCCTTCAGCAAGGCGGCGATCTCGTCGATTTCCTTCTCGGTATAGGCGGCTGCCATCGTCTCATTCCACTGATTGCAAAGAGCTTGGGCGAAGCACCCGACTTCAGGCCGGGCGCCAGGGTTCGGCCGCGAGGCCGTTTGGCGGTCATCGAAAGGGTTGAAGGTCAGGCTGCGCCTGGCGCGTTCAAGCGAAGCAGCGTCGCCTCGGCGGCCGCCCGCGTCAGGCCCGACACCGCCCGGCCCGTCATTCGGTCGAACAGGATGACGGTGCCGTCCTCGGTGCGGATGCAGCTTATGCCCGAATTGGGGGCCGGAGCCGGGGGAGGAACGGCTCCGGCCGTTCCGGTGAACCGGGGTGCGGACGGTTCGACCGGATCCGGGGCAAGCGCCCCGGGATGCGCCCGGACCGGGGAGGAGGACGGTCCGGACGATGGGAATTGATGAGTCGAGGGGCGCGCGTTCATGCCCCCTACCAGCCCTGAGGTGCTCGTTGGCGGCGTCAGAATCACGGGCAGTGCGGAAATGCTTGCGGGATGCTCATTCATGCGCTAAGCGTACGTTATGTACGAAAACCGCGCAAGCGAAATCGTACACTTTGGACGATTATTTTCAGGCATTTTGTACGATGATGGATTCTCGGCACAGATTGCAGCAGGCGCGCGCCCAGGCCGGCTATGCTTCGCCCAGCGATGCGGCGCGGGCCTTGCGCGACATCAACAAGAACACGCTGATCAGCCACGAGAACGGCAACCGGCCATTGTCCCGGAAAGCGGCGGAGAAATACGGCCGGCTGTTCGGCGTCGATCCCGGCTGGCTGCTGTTCAATGGCGGTTTGGGGGCGGATGGCGCCGAGGCGGCGCCGGTCAGCCTCGCCTCTTCGCCCGTCACCGTCGACGTGCCGATCGTGTCCTGGATCAGCGCCGGCGAGCTCGGCAGCCAGGACAGCGTGGTCAATCTTTCCGACTATCCGACCATCCCCACCGCCGACCTCGAGGAAGGCGAATGGATCGCGCTGCGCGTCGACGGGCCGTCGATGAACAAGATCTCGCCGCCGGATTCGATCATCTTCGTCAATTTGCGCGACAAGCGTCTGGTGACCAATGGCTGCTACGTGATCGCCGACGAGACCGGACGCGCCACCTACAAGCGCTATCGCCCGAACGACAATCCGCCGTTCCAGCCGGCGTCCTATCTCGACATCCCGCCGCCGGAGCTGGAAGGGGCGATCACCATCATCGGGCGGGTGAAGCGGTCGATGATCGATATGTAAGGGTTAGACGCGAGGGATTGCCTTGCCTTCGGATTTCAGCTGGTCGAAATAAAAGCTCATTGCTTTGGGCGCTACCGCAACCAGGTTTCTTAAATAGGGAGTGCCGGGCAGCCCGATCTTTAGAGAGCGTCTGCCCTCCTGTTTAATTTCAAGCAAGTCGACGTCGCTCTTATCTCGGATGTATCGGTAGAAAAAAGTCACGAGATTCCGGTCTCAAACCTCGCGGTAAGGCGTGAGGATGTAGCAGCCCGTCTCGACAATCGAGGTCTCCGTGGCGAACAGCCGTGTTCTTGATCGGGAAAGCGGCGCCACAATCGACAGCAGAACGACGCGGGCCGCGACAGATGCGATCAATGCTATCTTTATTGTCCTGGCCTTGGGGTCTTGCCGAAAGCTTTCGGAGATCTCCCGAGAAGATTTCAGCACTATGACGATGATGACTACGGCCGTTATAGATCCTAGGAAAAGGACGGCCGTAAGATAGGAAACCAAAAGCCGCTCGCCGCAGGTGTATGAAGCAAAATCTCCGTCGCTGAGCGTGATTTCCATTCTGACTTCTTGGCCCCAAGCCGCGCCAAGATATCTCGATAGAAGCTGGACAGGTCAAGAGCACTCTACAAGGCCCGTCCGACGGCAAAAATGTAGGCATCGCAATTTCTGCTTGCATTCCGGAACAAAAACAGAACTATATAGGCAACCACGGCAGCAGCCGCGGTAACTCCGGGGGGAGGATCCAATCATGTCACGCCGCATCGGCGCGTTTTTGCGCGCGCTTGCTGGAGGGTTTTCTCGCGGGCCGCTGGTGGTCCTGGCGGGGATGGCGGTGCTTGGCGGGCTGGGCGAACCGGCGTCCGCTGTTGTCAAGGACCCTGCCCTTTGCTTTGGCGATGAAAAAAGCGCAGGCGATGCCAAAGCCGCAGCCGACCGCCGCATTGCCGCTTGCACCGCGATTGCCGAGGACGTCACCGAGGCATCGCCTTTGCGCGCCAAGGCCTATTTCTACAGGGCCGGGGCTCGGGACGACATGCAGGACTGGGATGGCGCGATCACCGATTATGGCGAGGCGATCGCGCTCGATCCCAAGCGGGCTTCGGCCTATTTCAACCGCGGGGCCGCGTGGTTCGACAAGGGAGACGACGACCGCGCGATCGCGGACTTCAACATGGCCATAAGCCTGGAGCCGTCCGACAGCCAAGCCTATTCCAGCCGGGGCTCGGCCTTCCTGCACAAGGGCAAGGTTGACGCGGCCATCCTCGACTTCCAGCAGGCGATCGAGGCCGATCCGCGAAACGGCAGGGCGCATGCCGAACTCGGCTCCGCCTTGGCCGCGACAGGCGAGCAGGAAAAGGCGATCGCCGCATATGACGAGGCGATCCGTATCGATCCGACGGACGTGACCGCCTTGGTCAACCGCGGCATCGCCCACGCCGCCAAGGGCAGGTTCGACCGCGCTATTGCCGATTACGACACGGCGCTGGGCATCGACCCCAGGAGCGCCGACGCCTATGCCAAACGCAGCGCCGCCTGGACCAACAAGAAGGAGTGGGTTCGCGCGATCGCTGACGCCAACAAGGCGATCGAGCTCGATGCTGGAAACATCGACGGCTATTACTACCGAGCCGTCGCCTGGGCGGGCAAAGGCAACGACGACCGCGCCACTGCCGATTTCGGCCAGGTGATCGCACTTGATCCGAAGGATGCCGGAGCCTGGTTCGCCCGTTCGCTGGTACGAGCCCGGCGCGGCGACGCTGCCGGCGCGGCGGCCGATTGCCGGAAGGCCATCGCGCTCAAGCCGGAAAAGGCCGGCGATTGTGATGCAGGGCCCGCCGACGCCGAGGCGCCGGCCGCGGAAACGACGGCCAAGCCGGATCTTTCCTCTTTGACCAAGCAGCTGTAGGCAACCGCCAGACGGATTCGTTCTAAAAATGCTGCCGCGCAAATCCAGGATGCATTGAAACAGCAGGTCTCCGGCGACGTGCCTGGCGCGATCGCTTCCTTCGGCTTTGCCATCTCACTCGACCCCGACAATGCCGACGCCTATTACGGCCGGGCGGTCGCAGCGGCCTCGCAAGGGGACTATGCCCTTGCCGCCAGCGATTGCCGGCGCGCCGCCGAGCTCGACCCGAAACGCGCCGATGCGTGCGCCGCGCTCATGGCTCAAACCGTTCCGGCCGCCGCGACGCAGGACCATGCCGCGCAGGATCGGGCCGCCCAGGATCGGGCCGCCGCCAGGGCACTGGTCGAACGCGCCGGGACGCGGCTGGCAAAATACGGCGTGGACGGCGCGCTGCTCGATTTCGACAAGGCAATCAGCCTCGATCCCGACAATGCCGACGCCTATCTGGGTCGCAGCCGCGCCAAGGCGCTCAAGGGCGACCAGGCCGGCGCCGCGGCGGATTGCCGGCGTGCCGTTGAACTGGACCCGAAGCGGACAGGAAGCTGTAGCGAACAGGTGGCCGATGACGAAAGCGGGCCGACTTCCCCGCCGGACATTCAACAGCCACAGCCCTCCGTCGCTGCTGGCGTTGAAATCCTGGCCGAGCAACTCGGTCAAGGTGAAGCAAAGCCAACCGGAAAGCAGGTGACCGACCCAGCTCAGGCGATTGACCAACGCGTGCTGAGCGCTGTGCAAAGTGGCGACACCTTCTTGGACGCCGGCAAATACGACCAGGCCATTGAGGAATATGAGAAGGCGATTGAGCTCGATCCGAGAAAAGCCTCGGCCTATGTCGGGCGCGGCACGTCGCTTGTCCAGAAAGGCATGTATGACGCAGCCATCGATGACTTCAGCAAGGTGATCGAACTCTATCCTACCTATTCAGACGCTTACATCGGCCGCGCTGTCGCTTGGACCAACAAGAACGAACTGGATCGCGCCATCGCCGATTACAGCCGCGTGATCGAACTCCACCCGCAATATGCGCCGGCTTATTTTGCGCGTGGCAGTGTCTGGTTCACCAAGGGCGACTACGAGCCTGCCATTGCCGATTTCGACCACGCGCTGAAACTCGACCCGAAGCTGGCCCTCGCCCGCAAGGGCCGCAAGCTGGCGATGATGGCAAGAGACGAAGCGAACGCCTCGAAGACACCACGCAAGGCTACTGGCGGGGCCGGCGAAACGGCGACTAGGCCGAGTTGGACTTCGCTAGCCGCGCAGACGTTCAACAAAGGTCAAGCGCTGTATGGAAAGAACGATTATGACGGAGCGATAATCCTTTACGGCAAAGCGATTGCGTTCTTCCCGTCATTCCATGATGCCTATCTGGCCCGCGCCATGGCCTGGGAATCGAAACGCGATTACGCTCATGCCATCGCCGATTACAGCCAGGCGATCGCGCTCGACCCGAACAATGCCGAGACCTACTATGGCCGCGGCCAGAATCGCAGTTTCCAGGGAGACGACGGAGCCCTCGCTGACTACGACAAGGCCATCAGGCTCAATCCGGTCGATGCGAGAATCTATGCCGATCGGGGTCTTATCCGGATGGGCAGACATGAGGATGCCGCCGCGCTGGGCGATTTCGAAAAAGCACTCAACCTCGATCGCAACAACCCCTTAGCCTATCTCGGCCGGGGTGTGATCCGGACCAGTAGGGCGGACTATGACGGAGCCATCGCCGATCTCGATCGGGCCGTTAAGCTCCTGCCGAATTTTGCCACTGCCTACAAAGCGCGAAGCCGGGCCTGGGAGGCCAAGGGCAACCATAAGCGTGCCGAGGCCGATCGCAAGAAGGCGCTGAGTCTCAAGTCCAATTAAGCATCGGCTGTAGGGAGCCAGCGGATGTCCTATCGGAAATGGTTGCAAGTGGCGGCGGTCTTCCCTGTGAGTTTCGTTGCGGCGAAAGTGATGCCAACGATGTTCGGCGGCGGCAGATATCACCACTATCAGTCGGTGACGAAGCCGCCCCAACCGCTGACGGCCGCCGACATCGATGCTGAGATCCGGAAGCAGGATCTCCAGATCTTCGAGGCTATCGCCCGGGAGTTTCCGGACGACTACGATGCGATGCTGCGCAAGATCACGGCCGCGGCCAATACTGGAAGCCAAATAGAAGTGCGCAATACCAGCAGACAGGCGGTCGCCGATCTGCGGCACAGATATGCACCGCTTCTGCCTTCCGCGCCGGACGGCGAGGTCTCGCAAGCGCTCTCAGCGCAACTCGACATGCTCAATCATGTGATGGCGCGCGAAACGCCAGCCACCTGCAATAATTACCTGCGCATTGGGCCGGACGCAGTCAGCGCGCCCGACAGTGAATTTCTGGCGCATCTGGACAAGATCGGCGCAACACTGTTCCACGCCTTTGGCGCTGCCAAAAGAAGCGGTTTGCCGGCTGCCGAACCTGAGGATCAGGACTGGTCGCTGGTCGCCGACGCCTTCACCAAAGGCGGCGGCACGCCGGCCGAGATGGAGGCCATCGCGAACAGTAATCAGGATTTCGCGGGCCTGTGCCCCGCAACGGCGAAATTGTTTGCGGCAGCCCTTTCGCTGTCGGGCGAACCTGGACGGCATATCAAAACCGCCCTGCTCTACGCCATTACGAAGAATTAGGCGCCGGTGACAAGGCGCGGCGCCAGTCATGTGATGGAAGGACTGCGGTGCAATGTTTCTCGCGAAACCCGTCGGCGACTCTGGCCGCTTACAGGCGGGTATCCGAGTGAAAGTCAGGCTTGCAGGTCAAATAAGAACTGGCCGAGGGATTACGGAATATTCTCCGGCATAAAGAACAAAAAAAGAACTTTCTCGTCTTGTGCCTGTCGTTGAAATCCCGTTAGATCGTGACTGCGTAAGGTTGGGGCCTCAATAGTGGAGAGGGTTGTGCGCAAATCTGTCAGAGAAAATCTGATTTCTGTTCTGTTGGCGTTTGCCTGCTCACTCGGTCAGCCGGTCATCGCGCATGCCGAGGACAGCACGGACTATCATCCGCAGAGCTTCACCCAGCCTCTGATCGCCGCAAGAGGCACCGTCAGCCCGGCCGGTGGCGGGGCTGTCTATCTGAAGCCGGAGGATCGCTGCAATCTGGTGGTGAAGGAGTTTGGCTGGGACCGCGGCCAGTGCGGCACGATCGACCAGTTGATCTTCGGCTTCACGCCGGAGATCGACAATTTGACCGTCGAGAAGCCGTTGTCGGACGGCTATGTGAGCTTGGCGGACTGGGATAGCAGCAACCGCAGCGCGGAAATCAGTTCGATCGAAGACAGTTTCAAGGAATCGGTGAAAGCGCAATCGGAGCGGTCCGGAAAGGACATCCGCTTCGACGGCTGGCTTGTCTATCCGCAAATAGACAAGGCCAAGAACATTCTCTACTACGCCAACATCCTGAACTGGGGCGGCGAGAGGACGATCAACATCTCGGTGTCGATCTTCGACCGCCAGGGCTATGTTCCGATGAAGATCGTGCCGGTGAACGGCAACGTCACAAGCGACGACGTGCAGAAGATCGTCGCGGCATCGGCCGCCGCCTACAAGCCACAGGCCGGCACGGCCTATTTTGATTTTTCCAGCGGCGACAAGATCGCAGGCTATGGCGCGCTGGGCGTGCTGGCGACCATGCTCGGCGTCAAATATGGTGGCGCCGCCAGCGCAGGGCTCATCGCGCTCGCCCTGGTGGTGTTGAAAAAGGGCGCCTTCCTCCTGCTTCTGCCGCTGGTGTGGCTTAGAAGGTTGTTCGGCCGCAGGAAGAAGGCGGACGGCTGAGGCGCGGTCGCCCGACGGCTCTCAAGTCTCGGCTGAATTCGCCAAGCCGGATGCGTCGATTGCATGGCGGTCGCACGAGTGGTCGGCTGGCTAAAGATTTTCGTGAATTTCTTATAACCGCCTTATCGTTCAAATTGTACGAATCCTGCTTGATTACTTTTCGTACATAAAGTACGATCCTTCCCTTCTTTTGAGGGGACTTACTTGGACACCGCGAACCATGCCGCTTTCGCCGACCTTTCCCGCCCCTTGCTGTCGCCACTGTCGCTCGCCGAGCGCGAACGTCTTGCCGGCGCCTGGCGCATGGCCAGCCAGGACATCGCCGACGACATCCGCTTCATCCAGCAATATCTGAAAGTGATCGCCGAGAAGGACGAGCGGCTTTCGACCGGCACGCTGGTGCATGGCCGCGCCTATGTCGAGGCCTGCGCGGCCTGGCTGCCGGAGACGGTGGCTCGGTATTCGCGCAATCTGAGGCTGATCAGTGAATGTGAAAGCGCGATGCTCGCGGCGGGGGTAAGGTTTGCCCGATCGAGCGACGCGTGGTGAGCCCGGACAATCGCACCGCTACAACCCTTAGGCCGCCCGCCGAAAAATGCATCGTTTCACACAATTGCCAATTGGTGGACGCGCGAGAGCGGCCGGTGGTTAATTCCTCTCAGGCGAAGGAGGGTAAAGCCGCAACCAGGGAGGAATTCGTTTTGATGGATCAGCGCATCGACATCGGCATACAGCCCGACGATCAGCCCTACGAAGTCACCTCATTCGCCCGGAAGCATGGCCTGACCATCCCCGTCGCGGACGCGGTCCTTTTCGCCAAAGGTCCCTCGCCGTCGCGGGCCGCCTGCGATACGGCCGCGCTGGCTTTCCTCTGCGCGGTCGCGCGATATGCCGGAAAGCAAGGGGAGCGGTAGAACCTCCCCTACTACCGCAGCTGAACTCCCACTACCGGTTGAACTGCAGCCCCGCGCTGTGGAATTCAAGCATCTCCGTGCGGCAAACCGTCGGGCGCGGGTACCCACACCTGGTCGTTATCGGTATGAGCCGTCGGCTGCGCGGCCGCAGGAGATCAGGCCTTGGCTTTCGGTTTGGCCGCCTTTGCCTTGGCGGGGGCCTTGGCGGCTTTGGGCTTCTCGGCCTTGGCGGCGGCCTTCTTCGGGCTCTTGGCTTTTCCCTTGCCGGCCGCATCGATCTCGGCGGTCGCCTGGTCCCAGTGCTCGAGATGCGCGCCTTCCGGACGGCCTGCCCGCTCCCAGATCTCGTGCGCCCGCTGGCGAATGCGTTCGTGCCTGTCGTCCGTCACTGTCGCCTCCTAAGGTTGGGACGGTTCCCCAACGCGAACATTAGCCGAATTTTCGCACGGCGTCTTGGGTATCGACGCGGTGCGCGGACGCAACTTGACGCAAGATCAGGTGATGGCCCGTTAATCCTCCGAGAGCACCACGATACCGAGATGCGCGGCCTTCTTGACGATCAGCCCGGTGAGATCGGCGTCGGAGCGCTCGGTTCCGGTGCGCTCTCGCAGCAGCGTGACCGCCTGCCTGATCGACAGCAACCCATCGCCACGCTCGGCCAGCAGCCTGTCGACTTGGCGCGCGATGTCCGGTGATTCGACGTGTGGATGATGCATGGCAACGACTCCTTCCGCGCTTCGTTGCCTCCCAAACCGCTGCCTATTTTAGGCCTTTTGCCGGGATGCGAGAAGAGCCCGATCCTTCCGCGATGCTCCAGCGGAAGGATCGGGCTCTTCAGGGCCAGATGTTACTGGATCACCTGAACGACGCGGCGCGTGCCGGGGTCGATCAGCACCGTATGATCGTTGACGACCGCATAGCGGTACTGGACGTCCGGAACCTCCTGCAGCTCGACGGTGTCAGGCACAGTGGAACCTATGCCGAGCTCGAGGCCGAGCACGTTCACCGAGGCGACCGGATGCTTGTGGACATATTCCTTGACCACGGTCTGCTGCTCAGGGGTGACGATCACCTCGTCCGCGGCCGCGATGCCGATGCCGGCCATGAGAGCCAGGCCGGCGACAGCTGGAATGAGGATGGTTTTCATCGTTTCTCTCCTGTTGCGTTGGCGAGCTCCGCCATGCTTCCGCGAGAGCGGAAACACGGCAGGTCGAAAGTTGGAGCTCCCGGGGCAAACGCCCTCGGCAAGGTGTTGTTCCGTCAGCGACGACTAATTGACTTTGCGGAACCTTCGCATCGGCCCTGCATTGGAAGGCATTGAAACTTCCCAAGACTTTGAAATCCATAGGGCGCGGCGTCATGCGAGAAGGTTCCATCAGAAGCGACATCGAACTTCAGGCCCCGGTGGCGATCGCGGTCGGCGCCGGTTTCAAACGCGAGATCACCTCGCTGACCGCGATGCAGAACTTCCTCAAGGAGTGGCCTCCGGCTACGCAGGACGAGAGCTACATCACCGCGCTGCGCTCCTGCGAAGCGGCACGGGCCGGAGAGATCGATCTCGACAA
This sequence comes from Mesorhizobium vachelliae, assembly GCF_033977325.1. Taxonomy (NCBI): domain Bacteria; kingdom Pseudomonadati; phylum Pseudomonadota; class Alphaproteobacteria; order Hyphomicrobiales; family Phyllobacteriaceae; genus Mesorhizobium; species Mesorhizobium vachelliae. The sequence continues at coordinate 14,421 of NZ_JAVIIR010000034.1, read as the reverse complement.
GGCGCGGCAGGCATTCCTGGTCTTTGCGAAGAAGGCGGGGATCGAGTGGACCGGCGCCGATCCGGTCGTGAAGCTGCGCGAAGCAAAGATCAGGCGCAGCCGGGCGCGCGAAAGCCGGACGCAGAATCGACACGTGCCAGGATAGGTCCAGCTTTGGCGCATTCAGGCTCACGCCACACGTATCGGCCACAAATTCTAAGCGCATCGCGATCCTTTCAGGTTCGCTCTACGCGCTTTAGGTTCTTGATTTTACGCATGTCTTTATCCCGAAACCGGTTCCCACTTTTCGGGAGACATGCTTCAGGGCCGGCGGATCCTGGGAGCAAGCCGGGCGCCGCATCGCGTGCGTCCTGCCTGCAGACCGCCGCCTCGCCGGCCGACGGTCGACTGGATCGATACGGGATTTCGGCTGGTGGCCGCTGTCAGCTCGGTGTCGATTCACCCAGCGCCTCGGTAACGAAGGACGCGGCGATCAGATCGTCCGCGTCGATGCGTAGGGAGCCCTCGCCGCCCCCCATGATGGCCGCGACTTTCTGGAAGGTCTTCATCTCATGCTCGGTGATCCGGGCGTCCCGCATCCTGGCTCTCAGATCGGCAACCCGCATCCCGAGCGAACGGGATGTTCCGATTTCTCGTTTCGACATGTCGGTTAGTCTCCTCCCCCAACCCGTGCCTGTTTTCGCCGCCGCCCGAATCCGCATCCTGCGCATGCTTGTGTTCGCTATGAGGCAAATCGCGAACACAGAAGCGTCAACGCAGGGCTCCGGCGAAGGTTCCGTTAGCGTTTGGTAACGAATTAATACTGGTTAACGGCCAACCACCGCCGGCGGCACGCCGTTAACCAGCAAGTGAATGGACCCTACTGCAGGACCTGGACGATCTTGCGTGTGCCGGGATCGACGACAACCGTCTGATTGTCGACGACAACGTAACGGTATTTGACGTTCGGCACTTCATGCAGTTCGACAGTGTCGGGCAGGACGCTGCCAACACTGAGCTTGACGCCGGGAACCTCGATCGAGGCCAGCGGCTGCTTATGCACATATTCGCGGATGACCGTTTCCTGCTCGGGCTCGATCACGACGTCCTGGGCGGCTACCGCGCCAGCACCGGCGAAAAGCAGCAGGCCCGCGGCAGCGGTTGTGAGGTGCATCTTCATTATCTTCTCCTTGCTTTTACAGGTTGCCTCTCACGCTGCGCCTGCGATTTCACAGCCGGTGGCATTTGTGCGTAACGCCAATCGGCAGGCCTTGTTCCTGCAAAACCTGCTGCCGTCATTTTCACGAAAACATCGTCGGCGACCGGCTCGACAATTTCGGAACAATGCTTTTCGGGCGGGGTTTTCTCAGCGAAGGGACCTAACTTTCCGAGGAGAAATCCGATGAAACACCTGCTTATCACGAGCATGATCGCGCTCGGCGTCGGCTGCGGCGCCGCGATGGCCCAGACCGAATCCGCACAGCCGAGCGGCGGCGACAATTGCGCGGCCGGCACGGCCGATTGCCAGAAGGGCGGCAAGACCGGCGGACAGGCCCAAGGCGAGATGAAATCGAAGACCGAAATGAACGCCCAGGGCAAGGCCGGAGCCAACACCGAAGAGCAGGCCCAGGGCAAGGCCAAAATGAAGACTGATGAGCAGGCTCAGGGTCAGTCAGGCGCCAATACCGACCAGAACGCCCAGGACAATACGCAGTTGAAGAAGAAGCAGCAGGCCCAGGGCAAGACCGGCACCAACACCGAGCAGAACGCCCAGGGCAACACCAAGATGCAGACCGAGCAAAACGCTCAGGGCAAGACCGGTACGAACACCGAGCAGAATGCCCAGAGCAATACCAAGATGAAGACCGACCAGCAGGCCCAGGGCAAGGCCGGCACCAACACTGAGCAGAATGCTCAGGGCAGCACGAAAATGCAGACCCAGCAGAATGCCCAGGGCAAGACCGGCACCAACACAGAGCAGAACGCCCAGGGCAACACCAACGTCGAGACAGACCAGAACAAGACGGCCTCGATCAACAACGTGACGGTGGAGCAGAGGACGCAGATCACACAGGTCATTCATGAGACCCATGTCGAGCCGGTTCGAGACGTCAGCTTCGACGTCTCGGTCGGCGTCGAAGTGCCGCGCCACAAAGTGCGTCTGCACCGTCTGCCGGCCCGGATCGTCAAGATCGTCCCGGCTTATGAGAGCTATGAGTATTTCGTGCTGGCCGACGGACGCATCGTCATCGTCGACCCGGATACCTACAAGATCGTGGTGATCCTGACCTGATCCGGACAGCATAGCGGATAGGGCCCGCCCGCGTGGCGGGCCTTTCGCTTGCCAGGGACATCCGAACACGCCCAGTAGCCGCCTGTTAGATACGCGTCGAATTCTGCTGCCTGGGGAACGATCCGCCGCAATTCCCGGTTGTCCCAACGGAAGTCCTGCGTCCGTCGTCCCTATCAGGGCCGGACGAAAGGGCGATGGGCCAGCGGGCAAGTCGTTCAAGCTTGCGGTCCACCCGGAAAAGGTGCATGGGACGAGATGGGTAGAGATATGGGCGAGATCGCCGGCGACCGAATGTGGTCGCGGCGCTCGGTTGGGCAAATGTATTTTCCGCAGTTTCTTGTGGGAATGGTAGTAACGCTTCTGGTCATCCTCGGCTGGACCTTCATGTCCACCGGATCTGTCTGGATGGCGATCGGCTGGACGTTCCTGGCAGCTGTTGTTTTGCAGGTCGGCTATTTCGCGGCCGTGCTCTGGCTCGTGCACGGTGAAACCCGCGTGGCCGATGAGGGCAAGGCGGACGCAAGCCCGGCGCCTGCGAAGATGCCCGGCCCGTTCGAGCGCGACGGCATCATCCACGCTCTCATCTTGCGGCTGTTCCCGAAACTGCTTCCCTAAAGCGCGGCATTTCGCGGTCCGCCGCGGCCGATCATCCTTCAAGAGGCGGCCGCGCTGCAAAGCCCGGCACGCCGCATTCTACGCTCGAGTGCACGAGCCGGGCTACGCCTCGGCGTCAGGGCTCCGAAGCGCCATCAACTTGCATCGCCGCCGGCAGGCAACCCTTAACGAAGTTACCGCAGCGCAACGCAAACGGCAGGCTTGCAACCGTCGGAACTGCGGCCCCGGCTGGCTGCAATCCTGCCGGGTTCGCCGAACTGGATCGTGATGGCGTTTCGTTGAATCGCCTTCACGGTCTAACTTCTTGGAGCAAGATCTTTCTCCGAAACCGGTTCCCGCTTTTCGGGATCATGCTCTCGACTAGCGTGCGGTGGCTGGTGAGGCCGAGCGCACCGTCTGCGACGACGAGAAGACGACGAAGCCAAACACCAGCACCGCAGCGGCGACGATCAGCGAGCCGATCGCCACGACGGGCTCGATCTCCGGGTGGCCTGCCGCCAGCATCCAGTAGAGCGCAGGCAGCATGATCACGAGGCCGATCGTATAGAGGCCGTAATGGATCATGGCGATGCGGCGCTCGGCCTTGGCAGGGTTGAGCGCATAGTAGCCACCGAAGATGGCGCTGGTGACCCAGCCAAGAAGGTTGATGTGAGCATGCGCCGGGAAGGCGCCATGATCGCCCGAAATCGCCATCTGCAGCCCGGCGGCGATGCCCAGGATGAGAAAGACGATGGCCGTCTTGAAGAAAAGCTCCGAAACCCGTGGCATTTGTTCCTCCCAATGCCTCATTAAACCCGACTCAAGTCTACATCGCGCAAGGGATATTAGCCATCACACATCTAGGTCGGTGCGGTGTTGGGCGAAAGCCGAAAGATTTGTTGTACCGGCAGCCGGCTTCCCAAAAAAATGGCTCGCCTCTTTCGAAGCGAGCCAAAAGGAGCCGGGCTTGAGGTCGGCTCCATCCAGGTTGCCACCTGAATTTCATGTATAGTTAACGTAGCAAAGCCTGGAGTTTATTCCAGCGCAAGTCTTTCCCCGATCGGGTACCGCGAACAAACGCGCCGGCCAGGAGTCCCTTCCCTTCTAGTCGACGGGCGAAACCATGGTAGAGCGCCGCCACGGCGTGGACGGCGATCAGCCCTATGGAAGCCAGCTTGGCGAGCGAATGGACGTCACCCCAAGATCGCGCAGATAGAACGCAAGAAGCCCGATTGCCGGCGTTGCCAGCAACAGCACGTAGAACAGGCTGCATGCGCGGCGACCCACATCCATCTCGGTCTCCGTCCGGTGGGCGCCGGCGCCGGGCGCCAGTCGAACAAGTACAAGCGCGCTGGCCGTAGCGTTCACGACCAGCCCCGGGCGCCTTGCAAGTGCGTGGCATTTAGGCAATGCTTGGGATCGGGGGAGTGGTTTCCGTAATTTCGGAAGCACGATTACATGTTCATCGACTACTACGAACTTCTGGAAATAAGCCCGAACGCCAATTCTGAGACCATCGAGCGGATCTTCCGCTACTTTGCCATGCGCTATCATCCCGACAATCGGGAAACCGGCAATGAATCGCGTTTCAGCGAGATCGTGGAAGCCCACAATACGCTTCGCGATCCGACCAAACGGGCACAGTACGACATCCTTTATCGCGAGCATCTGGGCCTTCGCCACGAGCTCACGGAAGGAGCGCGCGACGGCGGTGGCATGGAGAGGGATAGCGTCATCCAGGCCAATCTTTTGTCGCTTCTCTATGTGAGGCGCCGGCGGGACGTCAACAATCCGGGCATCGGCGACGAGGAGCTCGAGCGCCTGTCGGGCTGCCCTCGCGAGCATTTGGAATTCCATCTGTGGTACCTCAAGGCGAAGGGCTTCATCGGCAGAACCGAGAACGGAACATTCGCCATTACCGTCGAAGGCATCGACCACGCCGGGGCCAGGCGCAGCACGGGTCACACCGACACCACCCGCCTGCTCGACCACGCCGACTGAGGCAGGCTGATTCGCAAAAAGCCGCCGGGCGAGCCCGGCGGCGTCCTCGTTCGCCCTCTGGTCGGTTAGACCGGCCTTATGGGGTCGTTGTCGCCGATGTGGTCGTCGTCGCCGTGGCGGCGGCTACGGCGTCGATCTTGCCTGCCAGGGTATCCTTGGCCCAGGCGGTGACGGCGGCGTCGACCGGCTTGTTGGCCATGTCGGTAAGGGCGGCGTCCAACGAGGTGTCGGTTGGAGGCGGCGTATTGGTTGCCGTGGTCTGGGCGGCGGCGAGCGCGTTTTGTGCCGCGGTCAGCGCGGCGTTCGCGTCATCCAGTTGCTGCTGGGTCGGAGTGGGCGCGCCGGGCGCGGTCAGCGCATCTAAGGCGGCCTGGGCAGCATCCACGGCCTTCTGAGCCGCGTCAACCGCGGCTTGTGCATTCTGCGCCGCCGCGGCCTGCGTCACATAAGCCTGGATGCCGGCGAACTTCTTGCTCTTGGAATTCATGTAGGCGTTGATGTTGCGCTGCAGCGAGTTCAGCCGACCGAGCTTGGCGTGAAGGTTCTTGTCCTTCGGCGTGGCGGCTGTCGTCGTGTTGTCGGTCGAGCTGTCGTCAGACGCGCTGTCGTCCGAGGCGCTGTCGGTGCCCTTGTTGTGGCCCGGCGCGGAAGCCGACTTGCCATGCGAGGCGCCGCTGTTGCCGTTGCCATTGCCACCGGCATTGCCGCCGCCGTTGCCATTGCCATTGCCGCCGCCATGGCTGCCGCCGTTGCCATTGCCGTTGCCGCCGCCGGCGAGCGCGGGGGCGGCCGCGAGCGCAAGGATGGCAAGGGATGCTAGGAGTGTCTTTCGCAATGTCATTGTGCTTCTCCGCAAATGAATCGTCGTCACATGGCCCAACCGCTAGGCAGCCTCTTATGAGAATTTCCTAACGGCGTCGGATAAACTTTAAGCGATTGCGGTCGCGAAATGAGAGCATGGCGGCCGCCGCCCGGAAATTTTCGCGAAGAATCGCCTTAACACATTGAAATGTAATGGAAATACAAAGGACCGAGCACCCCTGGGCCGTTTGAAACAATGAGGGCCCTGTCCCGCCAGACCATGGTCCCAGCGGCGTTCCCCACATGGGCGAAGCCACGCAAACACAGAACGTCCACCTAAAAGCGCGTCGCGATCTTTCAGTTTCGCTTAGTTTCGCTCTATGCGCTTTTTAGGTCTTTGATTTTGCGTATGTCTTGCCCCGAAACCGGTTCCCACTTTCAGATTCGCTCCATGCGCTTTAGGCTTTTGATTTTACGCATGTCTCCCGAAACCGGTTCCCACTTTCGGGGGACATGCTTTGGCGCGAGAGCAAGGCCGTCAAGCAGGAATGCGCCCGGCTCGGGGGCGGCTAAACCGAAAGATCCGAGGCTTCCGTGTCGCCGGCATCCTGATCCGCGGATGCCGCGGCGTCCGCCCCCTGACCTTCACCTGAACCGGTCGGGGAAAGCACCGTCAGATCCATCCGGGCGATCCGGGACGCGGCCTTTCCTTGCGCGTTTGGATCGCTGGCATCCGTCTCGGAAACCGAGGCCTTTGCAAGATGGCCAACGCTTTCGGCGCTGTTGCCTAGGAAGGCTTCCGACGACACATGGGTCTTGCCCGGATGATGCACCAGGCTGGTACCATGCCGGCTTCCAACAACAGAGGTCATGACTGCGCTCCTGATATGGACGACAGCAAATCCATAGCATTCCGGGCTGGCGCGAGCCTTGCGACTTTAGAGGTCGCTAAGATGGCGCATTCATGCCGCGTGGCGACCGAGGCGGAGGCAAGGAGCGGTTCCGCGCCCGGTCCGGCGTCTTATTGCGCCCGCCACCACAGGGGCGACAGGCGCTCACGAGACGGGATGCCGCTAAAGCATGTCTCCCGAAAGTGGGAACCGGTTTCGGGACATGCGTAAAATCAAAAACCTAAAGCGCATGGCGCGAATCTGAAAGATCGCGACGCGCTTTAGGTCCGCTTGGCTACAGCAACCAGTCGGTTATGAAGCTGGGCATATGCGTGGCGTGCTGGTCGATCGCGCTGGTCGCGTCGGCCGGCAGAGTGACATCCGCATGAGGCGCAAAATAGTCGCTGGCAGCGGGATGGTCCGCTGCCGTGAGGGCAGCATCGAACGCGGCTGGCGGCAGGTGGCCTTTTGCTTGATCGGGCAGTACGTCGAACACGTCGACAGGCATTGGGAATGAGGTTGGTTTACCTGACATTGAGCTCCTCCACGCCACCCCGCGCAATATTAGATCAAACTAATATCTTGCAACAAGCCTTCCATTGGTCGGTAAATCGTTGGGACCAAGTTCCATCTCCCCGCTTGCAGCGTACAATTCCGGACGGAGCCTACGACGAAGTCGCCGGGCCTGACCGCTTACGGTTTTCCTGGAATTGCTCTAACCGCCGACCAACGGCACGGTCACCGAGGTGGTGTAGCTGATCGGGAAATTGCTGAAATAGGGGAAGCTGATGACGAAGGCATAGCTGGCGTTGACATGGGCCATGGTAAAGCCGCCGCTCGGCGGATCGGTGGTGATGGTGACGCTGACATTCTGCAGCCCAAGCGCCTGCAGCTTCTGCGTGGCGATGGCCTGGATGTCGGCCTGGGTTAGCGTGTTGTTGAGCTGCAGCGAACGCGCGGAGGCTTCGAGCGCATAGCGCACGCTGGATATGCTGTTCATCGACCAACCGAAGGCGAAGATGCCGAACAGGAGCATGATGAGGAAAGGCGCAACCAGCGCGAATTCGAGACCGGCGCCGCCGGATTCATTGCCGCCAAATGCCGAAAGCCGGAGTCTTCGTTCAGCGCACACGGACCACCTGCACATGGCCGATCAGGGTATTGTCTGGGTATGGGCCGAAGGTGAAGGGCGGGATCCAGGTGCCGGATGCCTGAATCTGGACGTAGACAGACGGCGCTTTCGGTCCACTGCATAAGGTCGACGCGTCGACCACGGTGGTGCCGCACTTATAGATTCGACTAATCGTGACCTGCGCGTCGGAAGGCTTGTTCTCCCAACTCCCCAGCGCGACGCTCTGTGTCGCGCTGTCATCGGCGGATCCTGCCATCACAAAGTTCGCTGCCGTCTTCACGCCGGCGCGCATCGATAGCGAACTGGTGACATAGGACCAGCCGTCCATGATACCGAGCAACGCTGCACACAGGACCGGCAGGACCAGCGCTAACTCGACCGCGGCTATGCCCGTTCTATCACGAATGGCCGTAAAGAGTTGGCTGGCCACAGGTTTCACTCGACGACCGCGACCGACTGTGCCGCCGGAATGTCCTTCATCCCAAGGCTGGAGCAGTCCTGATTGATGGTCGAATTGCCCGACCACTGGATGGTGTCGGCAACGACCTGCGTGCAGCCGTTCACGCCCGAGAAATTGCCAAGATAGTTGACCTGCTGCCTGGGGAAGTAGATCGCGCCGGTCAAAAGCGAGTTCGCGGTGCCGTTGAAGGTGCTCTGCGCCGCGGTTCCCGTCCTGTCGCCGTAGAACAGCACGCCGGAATAGGTGCCTGAGGTCGGCGCGCTCAGCGTCACGGTCGCATTGCCGTTCATGCTGACGGTGTTGCTGCCCGCCATGAAGATGGTCACGCCGGTGCAGGGTGCGGCGCAGGTGATGACCGCGCCAGCGTTGATCTTCAAATTGCCCTGCAGGACATAAACGCCGGAAGAAAGCGCGACATTGCCATTGAGGCTCATGCCATTGCAGTAGGTGCCCGGCTGGATCGTCTGGGTCGTCTTGTTGCCGTTGACGTTCTGGCACGGGTTGGTAGCGGCGGGCGCAGGGAGACTAGCGAACGGATCGGCCGCCGGCAGGGCCTGGGTGATCGGGGCCTTGCAGACGGTGGTCACCGGGTTGTTCAGCACCACGCCGCCGGCTGAAATCAGGCAATCGGCCTGAAGTCCCGCCGACCCCTGCACCTTGATGGCATCGTTGGCAATCGAATTCGCCATGATAACGCATCCGGTCAGCTTGACGCTGGTGCTGCCTGAAAAGAGCGCCGCCTGGGAGGCCGAGGGGTTGAGCGCTTCCATGCATGCCTTCGAAGCGTCGGTGATCAGCGCCACCGCCCTCGCCTGCTCCGGAACCTTCGTCTGTGTGAAAACGGACGTGAAAATGCGGTCGAGGTTCTGGTTGAGGATGACCTCCACCGCCTTCTTGGCCGTGTTTGGCCCCGAAGTGGGCGGCGTATTGACGACGATGGTGCCCCCGCCCAGCCCGTTAGAGGCGGCCGATGACGTGGCGGCCGCCGTAATCGTCGCGGTGTCGGACCCCTGGACCTTTTCCAACGCGCCGGCGTAGGCGGCGGCGTCGGCGATCGCCTGTAGCTTCAGGCTTGAATAGTACCAGTAGGAGGTCTCTATGCCGAGCCCCGCGCCGCCGACGACGACCGGCAGGGTGAGCGCGAATATGGTCGCGACATTGCCGCCCTTGCCTTCGCAAAAGCGTCGAAAAGAAAGTCGAGAAAAAAGATGTCTGAAGAAACCGCCCGAAAAGGCCATGGCCAAGCGCGCCCCAAGCTATCCCAGCCCTCACGTCATCATTGCGGTATGAACGAATGCCTAATTATTTCGCTCGACTTTTGCCGGTAGGCCCCTCGCGCTCCGCTGTCCCCACCTTGCGCCGCGCCGACTAAGACCTAAGGCCTAACATATATCGGACTTAAGATGTAAGCATATGTAAAAGCTAATATTTTAGCACTTTCTGCATTTTATCTTTTTTGCAAATCGCTCGTTGAGACGGCGCGCCTATCACATACCGCATATCGGCGAGGATAGGCTCCATGTTGGGACGGTTTTTGGCATCGAGGCGCGGCAACTTCGCGGTCGCGGCCGCGGTCGCCATGGTTCCGCTTATGCTTGGCGTGGCGGCGTCCATCGACCTGATAGGCACGAGCGACGACGCCGCGCAGTTGCAGAACTCGCTGGATGCGGCCGGCCTGGCGATAGGCACGAGATACCAGGCAAGCATGTCGGCGAGCGACGTGCAGCAACTCGGCCAGACCTTCTTCGCGGCCAATATGAGCGCAACCGACGCGCAGGAGCTGTCGGGCAGCCTCGCCGCCTTCCAGGCCAGCGCAAGCGGTGATCCGGGCGCCTATTTCATTTCGCTGTCGTCGAGCATCAGCCGGCCGGCCTTCATCAGCGGCATGCCGGCCTGGCCGGCGACGCGCTCAGCCTTGGTCAAGCTCAAGCCCGGCGCGCAAGCCTGCGTGCTTGCGCTCAATCAGCACGCCGACAGCGCGGTCAACCTGCAGGGCTCGACCAATGTGGCGATGAACGGCTGCGTGATCGCGGCCAATTCGGACGCGCCCGATGCCGTCAATCGCGGAGGCTCGGCGATCGTCAGCGCGGGCTGCGTCTCGACGGTCGGCGGCACGCAAGGGCTGACGCCGCCCAACGCCACGCTTTCCTGCGGCGCGCCACATGAGAACCAGTATGCTTCGTTCGATCCGCTGGCCAATGTCGTTCCGCCTGCCTACACGCTCTGCCTGCCGGTGCCCAACGGCAAAACGGTGACGCTCTCGCCGGGCACCTATTGCGACAAGACCCTGTCGGGAAAGATCACCCTCAATCCCGGCACCTACATCTTTCGCAACGTCACCATAAAGCCGGGCGGCAACGGCAGCCTTACCGGCCAGGGCGTGACGATCTTCCTGATGGAGAACTCGCAGCTTTACATCAACGCCAACGAGCAGGTGAACCTCTCACCGCCGACGAGCGGCCCTTACGCCGGCATCACCATCTTCCAGGCGCATGGTAACACCCAGCCGCTGACGCTCAACGGCGGATCCGGATCGGTGGTCAGCGGTTTCATCTACGCCCCCGACGCCGCCATCACCTATACCGGAAATTCGGACATGAACGCCCAGGGCAGTTGCCTGCGGCTGGTCGGCGATACCGTCGCGATGATTGGAAACTCGGCCGTAAAGTCCGATTGCACGGCCGAGCTGGGGGGCCTGGCGGCGTATGCGGGTCGGATGATCACCCTGGCGAAATAAGCACCAGTCTCCCATCTGTCGGAGATTACGCGTGGCCCACGATATCCGCGCCCGCCTGCTCGTCGAAAAGCACCGCGCAGCCGCGCTCGAGCGCGACCTGCGTCAAGGCGTTGGTCGCATCCTCATCCGACGAGACGAAATCGCCGGTCAAGACGCGCAATTCCTCGACAGCCTTCGACATCGGCACGACACGCCCGGCCAAACGATCGCTCGCGCATGCGTTGATGACGCATAGAAGATCGATGAGTTCGAAATTATTCATGGCGGCCTCCGCCAGCGCCATCCCTTCGCTCATTCAACGGCATGAGCCGCGGACTGGTTCCCTCGCCTGCCTTCATCCGGTGGCCTGACGGGCGCGAGCTTGAGATCAAAGCGGGCCGGCAGGCACGGCTCGACACAGGCCTTGCGCACCGATCCGGTGGCGATCGTGTCGATTGGAAGAAGGACTACCATCTGGGCATGGCTTTGTGGCGAGAGCGGCCTGCCGAAGAGCAGGAAGACGCCCCCGACCAGGCCGGCAAAAAGCAGCGTGGCAAACAGGTTCGCGATGATCTTGCCGGGTTGCATGGCCAGCAACTCCAAGAGCGGCCCCAGGAAGGAGTGCCCGCCATATCGCAGGAATGGCGGGCACCCGTCGTCAACCGCCGATGAAGGGACTTTGTCCGGCGGCTTGCTAGCCAATGAAATGAAGCCGCTACGGTTGCCTCCAAATCGGCATCTCGGGCCTCTGCGTTGCCGCGGTGAGACTTCGGTCCGAACCTGCTCCGGGACCGTCGCCCGGCCGCGAACACTCGCCTTCCACGACAACGCACCAAGCGCTTGGCCGAGCTCATGGTCGCCCCGATTACATTAGCAATCACTCATAATAAGGCTTATGAATAGATGGCGGTCGCCGACGATCGCAACGTCAGGCGCCGCTTCACACATGGGAGGGCTACCATGACCGAAGTTGCAATGAACGTGACAAAATTCGAATCCAAATCGCACAACAATCCCGACGAGGTCCGCGCGCCTGCCAAGACGCGTGTCGAGATCGTCCGGCTGCCGGGCTATACGCTCGGGCGGATGAACATGCAGCCGGGCTGGAAATGGTCCGAATGCGTCAAGCCGGTGGTCAAGACCGACAGTTGCCAGGTCTCGCATGTCGGCTATGTCGTATCCGGCTCGATCACGGTGCGGCTGACAGACGGCACACAAAAGACCTTCGAGGCCGGCTCTTCCTACACCATCCCGCCCGGCCACGACGCCTGGGTCGAAGGCAGCCAGCCGTTCCAGTGCATCGAGGTGCTGAGCGCCGAGCAATACGCCAAGCCTGCATAAGACGGCTCATGGACCGGCCGCGAAGGCAGGCCTGCCGTGGGATTGGGGCGAGCCGTCGCTCCGATCCCTTTCGCGGGTGCAAACGCCGTCTCATTCATTCGAATGAAGCACCTCGTTCGTTTGCCCGTAGACAAACGAAACTGCCTTACGTGCGCTTGACACGAGACTGCTTTTGTTCTCTCTCTGTTCCTGAAATCCGCCCTGTTCCAACAGAGAAATCTAATGCTGCAGCGCGGCAGGGCGGTGGGCCGCAGACAGGAGCGCGGGATGCTCGGAACGAACGCCGCTGCAAGTGCCGCCACCATCCTGCATGCCGATCTTGACGCCTTCTACGCCTCCGTCGAGCAGTTGCTCGACCCGTCGCTGCGCGGCAAGCCGATCGCCGTCGGCGGCGGCGTGGTGCTGGCGGCTTCCTATGAGGCCAAAATCTTCGGCGTGCGCGGCGGCATGCCCGGCCGCAAGGCGCGCGAGCTCTGCCCGCAGCTCATCTTCGTCGGCGGCCGCTTCAGCGAGTATCAGCGCCTCGGCGACGCAGCGATCAAGGTGCTCGGCGATTTCACGCCGCTGGTCGAGCGCATCTCGATCGACGAGGCCTTTGCCGACGTCGCCGGCTGCACGCATCTGTTCGGATCGCCTCAAGAGATCGCGCGAAAAATCCGCGAGCGGGTGAAGGCCGAGCTCGGCCTGCCGATCTCGATCGGCGTGGCGCGGACGAAGCATCTCGCCAAGATCGCCTCGCAGGTAGCCAAGCCCGACGGGCTGGTGGTGGTCGAGCCCGGCACCGAGCTTTCCTTCCTGCACGACTTGCCCGTAACGCTGATGTGGGGTGTCGGCCCGGCGACCAAGGCGAGGCTGGCCGAGATCGGCGTCGAGACGATCGGGCAGCTGGCGCGCACGCATAGCGGCGCGCTGGAACGGCTGATCGGCCATGCCGCCGGCCAGAAGCTCGCCGCGCTCGCCTGGAACCGCGACCCACGCAAACTTGAGACGCATCGACGAGCGCATTCCGCCGGCGCGCAGTCGGCGCTTGGCAGGAAGCCCGCGCTGCCGCGCGTCTTCGTGCCGACGCTGCTGCATCTGGCTGACCGCGTCGCAAGTCGCCTGCGCGCCAAAGACCGGCCGGGCCGCACGGTCACAGTGCGCGTTCGCTTCGCCGACATGCGCGCGGTGAGCCGCTCGATCACGCTCGACCAGCCGATCCAGGCCACCGCCATGCTGGCCGAAATCGCCGAGGAGCTGGTGCGCGGCGTGCTTGCCGCGCATCCGGGCGAGCGGGACATCTCGCTGCTCGCCATCTCCGTCTCGCATCTGGAGGAGCATGCCGAGCTGCAGCTCGAACTGCCGCTCGGCCTGGCGGACGAGAAGCTGAAGCCCGGCAGCCGCAAGGGCCTTGCCCGCTTCGGCGCCGACCGCGCCATCGACAAGATCCGCCAGCGCTTCGGCAAGGAAGCGGTCGGCTACGGCACGGTGGCGCTTGAAGCGGCGCGCTCGGTGCCGGACGGGTTCAGGGAGCTGGCGGAGAAGGCGTTGTGAGGGGGAGCGGCCGGCGACTCTCTCATGCGACGTAAGAGATTGGCGAAAGCAGCCGCGACGGCCAATCTCCCCCCTCGTGGGGGAGATGTCCGGCAGGACAGAGGGGGGCGCCGTAGAGTAGAAACGTGGGCGACACAACTCTTACAACCCAAGCCTGACCATGCCACATACGCCTCTGCCGCCGAGACATCGCGCCAACGCGAGATCGATGCGTAAGGTCATGACCGATGCCGAGTTGAAGCTGTGGAACGAGCTTCGTGCACATCGACTCATGGGCCTCGGCTTCCGTAGGCAGTTTCCGATCGCGAGCTATATTGTCGACTTTGCCTGCCCGCAGAAGAAGCTGATCGTCGAGGTCGATGGCTCACAACACAGCGACGCAGATAGTGCGGACGCTGACGAGGTTAGAACCAAGCGCTTGGAGCAGGATTGCTGGATAGTCCTGCGCTTCTGGAATGGCGATGTCATCCGCGATATCGACAATGTCTGCCAGCATATTGTTATCGTGGCAGGATTGGCTGGACCGATTTGAGAAGCTGGCGGGACAGCGCCCCCCTCTGTCCTGCCGGACATCTCCCCCACAAGGGCATAAGCGCTAAGATAGTGTTGGCATGGACTGAAACTTGCGTTTTCGTGGTGGCTCACGCCAACGATGTCGCAAGGCATGGAGATTTTGACGCA
>NZ_JAVIIR010000033.1:0-26434 GCF_033977325.1 Mesorhizobium vachelliae | reverse complement strand
GACGAGCCGCGTTCGGGCGGCGAGATCTGGATTTTCCCTCTGCAGCTCCTGCGCCAGAAGTTCGTAATCTCTCTGGATATGCTCATCGTTCAGCCATTCCGTGGCGCCTAGTGCCAGCCCGCTGCGGTCGTGAGACAAGGCTCGCGGATCGAGCGCCTCAACCTGAGCGTCGGAGGCTGTACCTGAAGGCGGGGCATAATGGGCATCATCACGCAGCTCGGCCGGTGTGGACGGCAAATCGACTATGGAATCAAGACCGCGGTAGATATCAGACGAGCGAGCTGACGCGGACCTCCAAGCTGGTCCCATGTCTTGATCCGACTGCGGCGACCACCCTGACCAGGGGCGGTCCCGACCGGCAGGTCTTTGCCTTTCGGCTTGGTCCACCTCCTGCCAAAGCTGCGACTGATCGTAACTTTCCTGCGAGGCGGCGGGCCTTACCCCCCAATCGGCCTGCTCCCGCGAGCCAAGCTGTGGCCCGAGCTCCGGGTGCCTGCCATGTGCAGCGCTCAACGCCGTGGAACCTTCTCCAGGCTCGCTCGATGACGACGATGGCCCGGCAATCGATCTCGACCTGGCAGCATCCGACCACGGCGCGGAGCCGGCATCGTCGTGCAAGTCGACGATGTCATCAAGCCCGGCATAGATCTGCGATGATCTACGTGACGAGCCGGGCTGGGCAATTGCCGAGCCGGCAACTGCGGTCCAATGGCCCAAGCCGCTACTCTCCTCAGCCAGTTGCCCGGGCGTGAGCGCATTCAGATCAAAATCCGGACGCCGATAAGGTGTGGGTGACAGTGGTTCAAGGCCGGCGAAGGTCGAGGACGAGCCGGCACTTTGAGCAGGCGAGGATGGGGGCGGCACGGGGGCCAATTCTGGCGGGAGCGATGTCGTCTGATGGAACTGCGGCACATTGGTAGCCATTGGCGCGCCAGGCTGTGCGGCCTCTTCTTCATGGAAGGCTCGCAACACGTCCCAGGCCGGGTCGCCCGGGGACATGGGGATGGGCGAGAAGGCGACGGCCGAGGTGCTCTGCACAGTTCCAGTGGGCGGGCCGCTTGGCTGCTCGCGCGGGGCCGCTTGCCCATGGGCTGCCAAGCCCAGCGCATTGTTGGCTGCGACCATTTGCCGGTATCTCTGCAGAAAGCCCCAGGCTGTGCCGAAACCGGGGCCTGCGTTCTTCTTGTATTCGTCAACCGCCCGGCTCAGCACCGCGGGTTCAATCTGGGCAATGCCCTTGCCGAAGTTCTGACTGAGCCACCCGTTGAAACGACCCAAAGTACTCCGATAGATCGTTAGCGTGACTTGACCGTACCTGCTTGCAGCTGACCGACATGCATCTTCGATCACCTGGTTCTCTTCGTTGACGGGGCGAGTTTTAGCTGTTGTGACAGTCTCTCCGGCATAGGCTTGCCGCAGCCTTCCCAACGCCACGTTGATTTCGCTCAGTAGTTTGGGATGGTTGCCCGAAAAGTCCTTCGCCAGACTGTCCAACTGCCGATCATCTAGCCGGCCGGCGATCTGAGTCCGGTGATTCTCGTCAAGCCATGCACTGAATTTACGCAGCGACGCTAGATCGTGCCACATGGTTCCTTCTTTGAGGCGGGCCGCGGCTATTGCCCGGTATTGGGCGAAGAGTTCCTCATCGTCCTTGGTGCCAGGTCGAACATTCGAAGCCGTCAGAGGCTCTCCGACAGAAGCTTGCCGGAGCCTCTTCAGCGCCGGGTTGACACGCGCCCTCTCGCGCTCCGCGAAGTCCTTCGCGAGCGCGTCCAACCCCCGGTCCTCAATCCGGCCGGTGATCTGCGTCCGGTGGTTTTCGTCAAGCCATTTGCTGAACTTGCGCAGCACCGCTAGATCGGCCCTCACGGTTGGTTCTTTGAGGTGGGCCCTGGCTTTCGCCCGGTACTGGGCGAAGAGTTCATCATCGTCCTTCGTGCCGGGTCGTCGAACAGTCGAAGCAGCCGTCACAGGCCGTCCGGCAGAAGCCTGCCGGAGCCTTCCCAACGCCACGTTGGTGTCGCTCAGTAGTCCGGCATCGTTGCCCGCGAAGTTCTTCGCCAGGCTGTCGAGCTGCTCGTCATCAATCCGACCGTCGATTTGGCTCTGGTGGTTCTCGGCCAGCCATTTGCTGAACTTGCGCAGCGCCGTTGTATCGCGATCAATCGAGGGTCCACTCACTTTGGCTGTGTTCGCCGCCTCGGCACGGTAGGCGGCAAAAAGCGCCTCGTCCGGGTGCTCTCGGACATGCTTGCGGCTGCGCGTTTGCTGAACGAGGGAAGCCTGGTGCGGCGCCGCGGCCGGCATTGTTTGGCGCGCGCCGGTCAAATCGCCTCCCCTGGTCCCTTCTTCGAGGCCGGCAGCCTGGGCAAAGAGTTGCTCATAGTCTTTGGTGCCAGGTCGAACATTCGAAGCAGCCGTCCCAGAAGCTTGCCGGAGCCTCTTCAACGCCGGATTGATACGCTCGTCATCGCGCTCCGCGAAGTCCTTCGCCAGCGCGTCCAACCCGGGGTCCTCAATCCGGCCGGCGATTTGCGTGCGGTGGTTCTCGGCGAGCCATTTGCTGAACTTGCGTAAGGCCGCTAGATCGCGCCTCACGGCTGATCCTTTGACCACGGCTTTTGCCCGGTATTGGGCGAAGAGTTCCTCATCGTCCTTCGTGCCGGGTCGAACAGCCGAAGCAGCCGTCGCAGGCTGCCCGGCAGAATGCTGCCGGAGCCTTCCCAACGCCACTTTGGTGTCGCCCTGCAGTACGGCATCGTTGCCCGCAAAGTCCTTCGCCAGACCGTCCAGCTGCTCGTCATCAATCCGGCCGTTGATTTGGCTCTGGTGGTTCTCGTCAAGCCATATGCTGAACTTGCGCAGCGCCGTTATATCGCCAACAATCGCGCTTTCACCCACCTTGGCTGTTTTAGCCGCCTCGGCACGGTAGGCGGCAAAAAGCGCCTCGTCCGGGTGCTCGCGGCCGCGCTTGCGACTGCGCGTTTGCTGAACGACGGAAACCTGGTGCGGTGCCTCGGCCGGCATTGTATGGCGCGCGCCGGTCAAATCGCCCTGTTGATTGGCCGCAGGCCGAAATGCGCCCGTGACGACGTGAGGGAGGCTCACGCCATCGGGTGCGCTTCCAAATCCCGTGTCGGGCAGGTTGACCCGCGGCGGCATGGAACTCGAAGCTTCGTAACCGCCCCCAATCGCTACGCGGCTCCGTGGCTGATCGACACTTTGCGCGGGTGAGTGGACCACCCGCTCCGCATCCTGCCAGAACTGCGCCGAAGCGAAACTTGCGGCCGGCAACGGCCCGGCGCGGTCGGCGGCTGCAAAGAGCTCGTCCTGGTCAAAACTCTGCGCAGGTGAGTGAGCTGGTGGAGCAAAGGGCAACTGCGAACCGCCTTCCCCGGCGCCCTCCTCTTGCAGCATCCTCGGTCCAACCGCATCTGCATGTGAGCCGGTCCGCCGCCTGGCGAGACGGCTGTTTGGAACAGCTTGCCGATGCTGGCCCGGCTGCAACGCGTTCAGATGCTCCTGAAAACGCGCCTGGTCGGTCTGCTGCTGTTGCGAGCCTGCATCGTCTGTGCGGGCGAGATCTGAGACGTGGGACCGATTGACATTGTTGAAGGGATCCATCGTATCTCCCTTGCCTGTTCCGAGCAGCTCAAGCCGCCCTGGCGGCTGGAAACTGTTCTATGGGACTCAGCTGTCGACAGGCTGACGGACCGAGAGCGCGGCAGGACGCAGTCGAGACCATCACTCCAGGCGCGAAGGAGGAACTCGCTGCACTCCGCCGATCTTCCCGTTCGACGAGCCCCGTCCGATCGCCGTTGCGAAGCTGACGAATCTGGTGATGACGCGCCTCGCCTTTGCAGCCCTGCGGCGCGGCAACCTAAGTGAGCGTGCGTATTGCCTCACGTAACGATGCTCCCGAGATTCAAGGTAAGCGATGCGCCGAGGCACCTTTCCCGAAGTCGCCTGATGCGTGTATGGCGGTCAGCCGTTAGTCGGCGCGCCGGCGGCGATTACTGCGGGTCATCATAGCGGGTGACGTAGTGGAGTTCGCGAAGGGCGGGGATGACAAGGGTGATGTCTTTGTATGCCTCGTGCTCGATGAAGTGCGCGGTCTCGGGTCCCGGCCTGGGTTTGCCGAGGACAGGCCGCCCCTTTTTGTCGACGCAATAGATCAGGATCGGCAGCAGCAGGCCGTGGTTGGGGTTGTTGAGGTCGAGTAGCCGTTTCCAGCGTTTGATGTTGAGGTTCATGGCCGCGTAGAACCCCTGGCACCATGGCCGCGGGTCGATGCCGCCGCTGGGCTTGGTGGTGAAGCGGGGCGCATAATCGTGCGGTCTGTCGAACAGCGTCTCGTTGATCCGGTTGTGGATCCTGGCGAGGCTGGCAAACACGGCGTGATCGGTTGCAGAGCCCTTGGCCAGGACGTCGCGCGGCAACCCCATGAGTGGGCACATCCAGTCTTGCGGGTCCGCGAACCGCGGCCCGGTGACCGCCGCCGTTACGAAGCCATCCAGCGCCGAGACGGTCCGCACCAGCGGGCGGGGATTGGTCTTGGCGGCCATCCAGGCCTCGAGCGCCTCGTCCGGCAGCGCCATGTCATCGAGCGCGCTCATGCCGCCAAGGGGAGCGGCATCTCTTCGCGCCGCACCCAGTTCCACGGCATCAGCTCATCCCAGCGCGAGGCTGGCCAGTCGTTCTGGATGCGCTCGATGACGTCGGCCATGTAGGCTTCGGCATCGACGCCGCAGAGCTTGCAGGTCTCGATGATGCTGAGCACGACCGCTGACCGCTCGGCCGCGGCGAAGCTGCCCGAGAAAAGCCAGTTGCGCCGGCCGACGGTAAATCCACGAATCGCCACGCTCCGCGATCAGGTTGTCGGGCTCGAGCTGGCCATCGTAGAGGAACCGGTTGAACGCGCGCCATCGCTTGGTGCCATAGGCGAAGGCCTTGGCGATATCGGCATGGCGCGACAAACCCTTGGCCTGGCGCATGAGCTGTCGTCGCAGCGCACGCACCAGTGGTCGGGTCCGCCTTCGTCGTGCGGCCAATCGTTCGGCCGGCGGAAGCCCCCGTATCTCTTCCTCGATCCGGTAGATCGCCTGGATACCGGCCATCGCCGTCGTGCTGAGCTCGGTCGGCTGGCTGTCGTGAACGTCGAATATCTTGCGACGCAGATGCGCCAGGCAGGCGGCTTCTCGAATGGCGCCGCCCCTGTAGATCTGATTGTAGCCGCTGAATCCGTCGGCCTGCAGCGTGCCGGCAAATCCGGCGAGCTCGCTCATCACGCTCTCGCCGGCGCGACCCATGGTGGCGCGGTACCAGGCGATCGGCGGCTCCTGAGAACCTGAATTGCGGTCGTCGGCGACGTAAACCCAGAGCGCGCCCTTGTGCGTCGTGCCGGTGCCGGGCGCCAGGATCGGAAGCCGCGTGTCGTCGGTGTGGAGCTTGGTGCGGGTACGGCAGATCTCACGGAGGCGGTTGTAGATCGGATCGAGCAAGGCGGCGGCGTAGCCGGCGCTGCGCGCCAGAGTGGATCGCTCGATATCGACGCCCTTCGCGGCCATCATCTGGGTTTGACGGTAGTAGGGCAGATGATAACCCCACTTCGCCATCATGATATGGGCGAGCGCCGCATAGCTGAGCTTCCCGCGTGCAATGGCCTTAGCGGGTACCGGGGCCTGAATGATTTTATCGCACGTCCGGCAGCTGTACTTGGGTCGAACGGTCTCGATCACCTGCCAGGCCTGGACGACCAGGTCGAGCATCTCCTCGCTATCTTCTCCCATGGCGCGCAGAGCGCCGCCGCAGCCGGGGCAGCACGCGCAAGACGGCTCGCGAACGATCCGCTTGCGCGGCAGGTTCGGATTGAGCTTGCGCACCGGCAACGCCCGAACCTTGTCGGTGTCAGCGACGATGGGTAGCTCGGCCTCGGGCGCGCCGGCGATGAAATCGGTCTCGAGATCTTCGAGTTCGAGCAGCATCTGGCCGAGCTTCTCGGATGAGCGGCCGAAGGCCTTGCGGTTGAAGCGATCGATCCGCAGCTGCAGGCGCTGGATGCGAAGTGCGGCCTCGGCGCGCTCTCTGCGCAACTGCTCATCGCGTTCGGCGATGGTGGTGTCACGGGCAGCAACGGCCGCCTCCAGAAGCGCGATCCGGGCGAGGAAATCAGCGGTTGAGGGAGCTTGTTCCGACACCCAAACTACATACCCGAAAGAGCTCCTTCGAGGAAGCAGAATCGACACAAAATCAATAACAAACGAGCAAAATTAGCCGGCCAGACGCGGCCGATAAGTCTTGCTCGGCCGGCGCCAGTCGATTCCTTCCAGAAGCAGCGAAAGCTCCGCCTTGGTGAGCGACACGACGACCTGATCCTTCGTGGTCGGCCAGGCAAAACAGCGGTCGGTAAGCCGCTTTGTGAATAAGCAAAACCCCTGGTCGTCATGCGCCAAAATCTTGATGATATGACCCTTGCGTCCACGGAAGCAGAAGATCGCGCCCATGTGCGGGTCGAGCGCGAGCACCTGCTGCACCATTCGCGCCAGGCTGTTGATCCCGCGGCGCATGTCGGTCGCGCCGCAGCACAGGAAAATCTGGTCGGTCGGCACCACCGTGATCACCTGCTCAACTCCGCCAGGACGATGCGCAGCGCTGTCGGATCGACGGTCCCGTCGATGCGCAATCGCGCGCCGCTCGGAAAGGCAACGACGATCCTGCCGGTCGGGTCCGGGCAATCGGCGGCGGGCCGGTCGACCTCGGGCAGTTCGTTCACCTCGATCCGTGCGAAGGTCGCCATCGCCTGGTCGGCATCGTGCTCGCCGCCGGCCATCTGCTTGCGCCAAGCATAGAGCTGCGAAGGAGCTACGCCGAATGCTTGCGCGACCTCGGTCACCGAGGAACCCGCCGCGCTCGCAAGGTCGACCAGCGCGCGCTTCTCCGCGCAACTCCACAGCCTCCGTTGGCGCGTGCAGCCGGGCATCGTTGCACCATCTTCAGCCGCCGCGGCGCCGCTGATCTCGGCGACCACATCGCCCTCTGCATGTTCCAATGTCATGGCGCGAAAGCTCCATGTTCATCGGCCTATTGCAAGGTGCCTTGATGCAACGCTTACGATTCAAGCGTTGCCTCATGCAAAGGTGTTTGCAGCCTCGCGGCAGCGCTTAAAGGCGCGGTTGTAAGGGAAGCCGACGAAAATTGGGGACCTAAAGAACTAAGAACTGCCCGCCCCCACCTCCCAATCCGTTGAATTCTTATGAGAGCGATCCGAGTGCGGCGTGAACTGGGTCTGCAGAAAAATCAGGCTCTCCCTATCTAGTCGCCGTGAACAATGAGGCTCGTCAACATTCGAGGGATTTCGGCCGGCTTTGGAGCGCGGCGAGGAGCAGCCACAGAAGCTGCCTGAACCAGTTGAGCAGCAGCGAGACGTTGTAGCCGGCGGCGGCCAGGATGGCGTTGACGGCGTCGCCCTGCTCGCCGGCGAGTTAGTTGCGGTCCATCCGGTGTTCGGCCTTGATGTGGCCGATGGCTCGATCGCGGAGCGGCGGCGCATCTGCCGCTTGATGGCCGGTGTGATGCACCGCTTCTGGCCGGCGGTGATGACCCTGAACTTGTGGCTTTGAGGTGCATTGTGGCCGCGGTATCCAGCGTCGGCGAGGATGCGTCCGATCTGGTTGCCGATGGTCTTGTCCATGTTGGGGCCGATCGTTGCGAGTATGTGGCCGTCATAAGGATTGCCCGGCAGTGCCTTCGCGTGCAGGGCGAACTGGCCACCTTTCGAGTTCGAGCGTGGTGGCGCAGAAGCTGCTTGCCCGCGCCGGGCTGGCGGAAAAGCGCGAATCTATCCGGCCTTCCTCTCGGGCCTTGACGCCAAACTCGTAAGGGGCATGCGCCTTGCCCTTGCTGATGCACTCGACCTCGGGCGCATGCAGGCTCCAGATCTTGCCGCCGCGCTGGCTCTGACGGTGCTCCAGAACCGCTGAAGCCTGGTAGAGCGGCCACCTGAAGATCACCTCGAGCTCTTCTTGGCCGGCGATCTGGCGAGCGATGTCGCGAATGGTTCGGCCGAGATAGGTCTTGAGCCTGCGCAGCGCCTTGTTGGCCTGCTTGAACTTGTGTGGATGCCAGCCGTTTTGCAAGGAGAGCATTGAACTTTGATCGAGTGCGGTCTTGTGTCAGGCCTGTCTCAGGTGCGGCCGTTCACATGCTGCAACTCAAAGCCTGACACAAGACCGCACTCGATCACGTTCAAAGGTTCAAAATCTTTCTTGCAAAATGGCCGGCATCCACACAAGTGCGTCATCGGTCAGCTCGCCTGGCAGAGGCGCACCCTTCCATGTCGCCTTGCGCGGATAATCACGCGGGTAATCATCAAGTAATTTCCGGAAACGCGCTAATCCCGGTACCAGCGGTTTGGATTACATTTCGCCCACCCGCTGCGCTTCCCACTATCGTTTCCAGAAGACATCCAGCTCCGCGAGCTGGCGCTCGATTTCCTTCACGACCTCATCGACATTCAATCCGGACTTGGCAGCGATCAACTTGGCCAAGATCTCGCTTGCTACCAGAGCCGGCGCGATACTTTTGAAGAAGGATTGAGGATTGCTAATTACAATGACGCTTGCCTTGGCCATACGGGCGAGCGGCGATACGCTGCTGTCGGTGATGGCAACCACAGCCACTCCTTGGCGCGCTGCTTGCCTAGCCGTTTCGATGGTTGCACGACAGTAAGGCTCGATGCCTACCGCCAGCACTACGTCGCCTTTCCCGACACCTCGCAAGGCATCGATGCCGAGCCCCCCGGCCGCATCAAGAACGACCGCCTGCCGGCCGAGCCGTGACAGCGTGTAGGCAAAATGCTGTGCCACCGGATGCTCTGCGCGCAGGCCAAGGCTGAAGAGATTTCGGCTCTCGGCAAGGACACTGGCAGCCGCCGTCAGCTGCATCGCGTTCGCGCATTCCCCGAGCCTCGCGATTTCCGCTGCCAGCGTGCCCGCGACGACTCCGACCGTTGAGTAACTGCCATCGCCATCCTGCCGACGCTCAGGCAGCGGCGATTCGGCAGACGTGCGCAGGGCCTTCGCATAAACGCTGCGCATGTCTTCGTAGCGGTCGAGGTCGAGCCATCGCGCTAGCCTCATCATGGTCGTGTGGGACACACCCGCCAAATGCGCTTGCTCGCGCATGGACATCAACGCGACGTCCTGCGGATGGTCCAACACAAACCGGGCAGCCCGCTGGACCTGAGGCGGCATCGTCTCAAACCGTTCGACTAAAAGGTCGGTTAGAGGCCCCTTTTTCATGGCCCTTCGCGCCAGTCGGCCAGCTGAAAGGTACGCCCGATTTCACAAGAATAGACACTCGAAAAAATTCCAATTGGACGCTCTTGCTGAACCGCACTGCACCGGTACTGGGCTACATCACCCGATGAGATACGCGCCAGTTCTTCATTGAAAACAAAATGCCGCGCCCTTTCTGAATGACATCTCATGTCGTAGCGATAAGCACCCTCTTCTGCGCCTTCAAGTTTCAAGAACGCAGAGGCACTTACGTTCGGAGACATACCCTGTTTGATTGCCGTAGAAGGCGCACACTTACTGGATTTGAGCATTTGAGAGATCAATTCGCGTACCTATGGACCACGCTTTTTCGCGCTGATTTCGGGCTCGTCAGGTTTTGCGGGGAGAATGGGGAACAACTGATGAAAAGCTGCTGCGACTATGTTGATCGCCTGCGATGAGCTTCCGCGCGAATGCCAGTCTACCGCGATCGTGCCGGCGCACTCCGTCCGGACTTCTCGTCAAGCGCGAGCGACCGGTTAAGGTTGTTGACCAACATCTGGTTCCCCGGTTCTTTCCTGAGCGCTTGGCGATATAGCGCTTGTGCCGCGCCATGCCGTCCGCAAATGTCGAGCACAACTCCCTTCGCGTTCAATGTGCGCAAGTTGCCTGGAGCCGCAATCAAAACCCCGTCGAGCACCTGAAGGGCCTCCTTCGGGAGTTTCCTTGCTAGTAGGGCTTTCGTAAGCTGGATCGCCGCGTCGACATTGCCTGGTTGCTGCTGCAGCTGATCCCGCAAAGCCCGCTCGTGAGCATCCTGACCAACGGAGCTCAAGATGCGTTCGCGCATGGCCGGATTGATATCCTTGGCACCGAGCAACTCGGGTGACGGCGTGTCCTTCACTGAAAGGGCTTGCGTGCCCCAGCTAGCGCAACCGCCGAGAGGAAGAATGACAAGTATTGCGAAGGGAACTGACGCCAGACGAACTGAACGCAACTGCGAAACGACTGTTGTTCTCATGTGAATGCCGCTATCCTTACGACTAATGCTACACAGTTCAGCTGGGCTCAACGCGCAAATTGTTACGTTCTCCTGACGTTTCATGATTCGTTGCAGCGGTGAGCTTGACGGATCCGACCGGCTGAATCGTAAACTCCGAATCCAGATCCTGATAAGACAAAACGACGAGATCGATCCCGTTGCGAGTAAGGAAACCGCGGACGAAGCGTCGGACATCCATTGAAGCCAATATGACAGGATGCCGCTGACCCGGCGCAGGGTTCGAATGGATCTGCCGCATTTGTGACAGCAGCATCTCACTTTGCCCGTCCCCCAATACGAGGTAGGGACCAACAGCCGAATCACGTATCGCGCTGCGCACCAAATTCTCGGTTTCACGTTCGATAATAAAGGCGGGCACCACACCTTGAGCGTTGGCAAAACGATGACAGATCTGCCGTGTCAGACCGGAACGAACATATTCCGTCAACAATGCGACGTTTTGCTCCTGCTCCCCCCATTCGGCCAATGCCTCCAGGACGAGGCGGGTGTTGCGGATCGGGATATCTTCGTCCAGTAGACGGCGCAGGACATCGGCGATCCGGGGGATCGGCGTCGTGCGTAGCACCTCCTTCACCAAATCGGCATATTTCTGCTCCATTCGGCCCAGCAATTCACGGGTCTCTTGGATGCCCACCAAGCGCCGCGCACGGCGCGTCAGCGTTGCCTGGACTCGCGATGCAATAAGTTCGATGGGACTGTGATAGCCGATGCCGGCGTCATTGAGAGCCGATGCATGGCTTTGTTCGACCCAGATCTTGCCCGCTTGTGGGTCATGCTGGAAGGGGATGCCGCTCAATTCAATATTGGCCAGATCGTCGGTAAGCCTTAGCTGCGTCGGATCAATCGCATCCTGTTCGACCGGTACGCCCTCGACATCTATCCTGAACTGCGGGTCCGGCAACTGCTGTTCGACTGCAACAGGGATGCGAGGAACAATGATGCCGAGGTCAGATGAGACCAGTTCCGAAACGCGCTCAATGTGCTGTTGCAATTCGGTTTGGTTGATCGCATCGCCAAGGCTCGGTGCAAGGAGCAGGGTGATCGGACCTCCTTCCGGAGGTGGGGTTTGCTTTTTTGCCTCCCCGGGAGCTGCAGTGGTAGCATTTGCATTGTCGCCGTTTTGCTTATCACCTTTGGTAAAACTTGCCGTCGCGAAGACTGCGGCCAACACGAGAAAGACGGGCAGAGGGAAGCCGGGAACAAACCCCATCGCAACCATGACACCAGCAGCCAGCCTCAATGCCCGCGTATTGGCGGTGAGCTGGCCGGCTATGTCGGCACCAAGGTTGAGTCTCCCGGCCCCACCTACACGCGTGACTATGGTCGCCGATGAAATCGACAGCAGCAGCGCCGGAATCTGTGAGATTAATGCATCACCTATGGTCAGCAGAGTGTATTGGTGCAGCACCTCGCCGAAGGGCAAACCCTTAGACAGCCCGATGGAAACTCCGCCCAGCAAGTTGATACAGATAACCACCAGCCCGGCGATGGCATCGCCCTTTACGAACTTCATGGCCCCGTCCATAGCGCCATAAAGTTGGCTTTCTTTCTCCAACATGGCGCGCCGCCTACGAGATTCATGCTCATCGATGTGGCCATTCCTTAGCTCGGCATCGATCGCCATTTGCTTGCCTGGCAGAGCGTCCAGCGTGAATCGCGCCGCCACTTCTGCAACGCGTTCGGCACCCTTTGCGAGAACCATGAACTGGACCATGGTCACCACTAGAAAGATGACAAAACCTACGACGATGTTGCCTGAGATTACGAAATCGCCGAACGTGTGGATGATGCTGCCGGCCTCCCCCTCCGCAAGGATTAGTCGCGACGTTGCAATGGTAAGCGCGAGGCGAAACACCGTAGAGATCAAAATGACGCCGGGCAGGGAAGAAAGTTCAAGTGGCGTGCCGACATACAGGGCAACCATTAGAAGAAGTATGGCGAATCCGAGGTTGAATCCGATCAGGACGTCAACGACCGCGATTGGGATTGGCATGATCATCATGCCGATCGCCAGAAGCAGCATTAACGCGACCATTATATCCGGGTTGGCCGGCGCTCGCGCGATGAAGTTGCGCATGAGGTTCGCCATTGCGACCTTCTTTATGTTTGTTTGAGAAGAACTGTGCCGCTGCGAAGTGAAACGTAGCTTTGGAAAACGGCTCGCGCCTCGTCCATGCGACGGGCTCGCAGCAGCGCATGGCTACGCATGAGAGTGAGAGGGACGCGAGAAGATTGCTGGTCATCAAGTACGTCCAGCCTGTCCAGGATCGTCAGTGCTTCATCGCCGAGACCCTCAGCAATCAGCGCATAGGCGAAAATCCGTAGCAGGCTGACATCTTGAGAATTGTCGCTGACGGCGAGCCGCAACAAGGCTAGGCTTTGGGCGCTCTGCCCACACGCTAGGTGGGCATAGGAAAGGGCGCAGAGCAAATCTCGCTCCTGCTCGGAAATCAGCACGACATCACCGGTCTTTGGCAACGTGTGTCCCGACGGGATGACGTAACATTTGAGTGTTATTCTTCATCCAGGTCGACCTTCGCTCGCCTTGATCAAGCTGTTCCGGTTCTGTCGCAACAGCACCAGCCGCCGGAACTCCTCTTGGAGGGCGGAAATACCTTCACGCGCCACCGAATCCTCAGGTACCGCCGATAGCGCGTCGACCAAGCGCTCCAGAAGAACACTACGCTTCCCTTCGCGCAGGATTTCCGGATGACGTAGGCGTGGCGTGATGAAGGAGAGCTGGCTACGTGCGAGAGTATGGCCATAAAGAGCGGCCATTGCAGCGCGGGAGTCGATCTCACTGATCTGAGTGCTCTCGCTTGGGCTGACGCGCGTGACCGCCTCGATTTCACTAATTCCCAACGATCCGTTGGCCGTGCGTGCGAGCGGCATATCGTGCGCGTGCGCACGCCGCAAAGTCGATGCATGCTTCTTGCTACTATTTGCATGAGCGCGATCGATCTCCATATTCGTAAGCGCGATTTTCCCCGCATTCTTGGTTCCATCATTGGCCGGCTCGGCTGCTCCTGCAGGCTCGATGTTAAGATCGCGCGCCGAGGTGCCGGAGCCGACAGGGTAGCTGGACATCTTGACCATGGAGTTCTCCTACCGAACCTGGAAGTTTAATAAGGGAGCGCAGCAACGCGGCCATTTCGGCTCAGCAGCACATGAGCGTCCTCAATCCGATCGACCATCCATCCATTATCCAATAGAGCGCCGATGAAATACTTCTGCCCACCGATCAGAAGATGTGGCAGATTCCCGCGCCAAACAGCTTCAATGGGGATTGCGGATGGCGCCTTGTCCTCTTTGATCACCACACCGTTCACGAGTGTTAGCGCTCCATTCGTGCGATGATCGAACCGCTGTTGGATCTTCTGCCACTTGAAGACCAAGGCAGGCGTGACGGTGCCCTCGGCGGTAACAACACTGTCTGCGGATTTGATCTTGATATCGAATAACTGCGCCCGATCAATTTCGTCTTGCAGCGCTTTCGCCGCTAACTGGACGCTCTGATCACCAGGGCGGTTGATGGTTACCTTCGATATAGGTGCGGGGTTAGTAGGATTGGCGCTCAATCCACTGGCGCTGCCGTAGAGGGAAAAAATGGTTGAGAGCGCGCCGACTCCAATGCAGCTCAGCAAGACGACGGCTATCACTGGCATTGAGAGGCGACGCATGCCAATGGGGCGCTTTTGCCCGGCATCTTGAACGGACCAGAGAATGGACATCGCGCCCACATGAATGACGACAGGAAGAGACACAACAACGCGCTCGCCTGCTGCAACATTTTGGTTGCCCTCTATGCGGACCCCATCCGCAAGGGCCTCGACCTCGATCGAATTGCCAAGAAGACTGATACGAAGATGACGCGCCTCTAGCCCTTGCTCGATGAAAATTATATCGGACTCAAGACCACCACCGATTACATTCGGCCCCAGAGGCGCATTACCAGTCAGCCCAGAATAGAGGCCCGACAGCACCTCGAAATCGACGGAAATGGCGTCATTCACGGAACTCTCCCGCACAAGGAGATGAGCCGTACAGCATGGCCGTACGGCTCATTTTGACTCCACATTGCACTGCCAAGGCAGCGATCGGGACGACACTACGTCCCGTTTGCAATGTTACTGAACGCGCTCGTCGGCCACCTTCTTGATTGATTGAAGGTTGGTTGTAACGGTGCGCAGCATCACGCTCCTTTCCGTCGCCTCTGCGCTCATTGCCGTGAGCGCCGCAATTTGCGACTGGAAGGCGGCAGTCCCAGCCCCTTCAGCAGCCATATTGCCAATGGCCGGAGCAGCACCACCACCAGCAGGGGGAGCAACTTTAGACATATCGTTTTACCTTTCCTTTCGAATTGCGCCGTCTTGACGGCTTACACTCCTGACGCCGAAGGATCCGGCGTCAGGCATCCTCTTCCGTGTCACCCATGGCGTCATCGAAATCAGCCATGGTATCGCTCGCCATTTGTACCGCAATGGAACTCAGAACACTTTGGAATGCCGCATTCTGATCTACGGCTTGCGGGTCACTTCCGGAACTGACCGAACCGCTGTCCCGACCACCCTCCCCAACCGGTCGGCCACTACCAGAAGGCCCGCCGGGCTCATCCTGCCTATCCCCATGGCCCGCACGAGCCAAGGAAGCACCGGTGCCGCCACCTCCACCTCTAATTGCTCCGACCATCAGGTACCTCGGTTCCTTTATTGCCCTCAAGAGGCTGCGATGCAGTGTTCAAAATCGACTTGCTCAAAGTAAGAGCGCGAGCTTTCGAGAAGCTGACGGCTCAAAAAAAAACGAAGGGACGCTGTCACAAAACTGATGGTCGTGTACGGGCTGGCCTGCTCATATCGATGCGACGGCGGCTTTAAAGGCGCCATTTTCCCGGCAAGGTGGGATCGGAAGGGGCTGTCATGCTCGGTGCCGCAATTGAAGCAGTTCGATGTGAAGCGTTCGTAGTATGCGAACTCTGCCGATGGATGAATTCAGATGGTAGGGGGCTCCCCGCGCCATCGTTATAGACCCGTTCACGATCGCCGCTAAACTGGCGGTCCGTAGGTATATAGCGCGGGTGCGGAACGGTGCTTTATTTTTTCAGACGCAAGTCAGCGAGTGCTTTTGCCAGCGAGCGCTTGGCGGCTGCGGTGGCGTTTGGGGGGGGCAACAAATCCGGACGCGCGATGAGGCCATCGACGATGGCCCCCCTGACTCCGCTTCGGTGGTTATTACTCTCTCGTATCGGTGTTTTCACTGCCCTGCGACTTGAAACGATACCGAGGGCTCATTCACACGCTCCCGTCAGTTCCTGTGCTTGTCTACGGTTTATCCTGGTGACGCAACAATATTGGCGAATTGCTGAGTGGCGGCCGCGTTGGGCACAGATGGGCGTGTAGCGCGCTGAGGCATGGATCCGCGTTCTTTTTGTCTTGTTGGTGAGGCGGGATGAAGGTGAGATCGGCTTGTTGGTAGAATGGTCTGCGCTCATCGATCAGTTGGGCGATCTTTTGCTCCGGGTCAGGGCCTCGCAGCAGCGGGCGGCTGGTATCCCTTTTGAGGCGCTTTTTGATAACCTCCAGCTTGGTATCGAGCCAGATCGAGACCGCCTTGTCGCCGATGAGACGGCGGCTCTGCTCATGCATCAACGCGCCGCCGCCGGTGGCGATCACCGCGGGCGCTTCCTCCAGCAGACGGGCGATCAGTTTCGCCTCCATCTCCCTGAAGTAGACCTCGCCCTGCTCTTCGAAGATTTGCGAGATCGATTTGTGGGTCTGCTTTTCGATTATTTTGTCCGTGTCGTGGAAGTGGAACTGCAGTCGCTTCGCGAGAGCTGGGCCGATGCTGGATTTGCCGGCGCCCGGCATGCCAACGAGCACGACCGGCCGACTGCCGAGCGCCGCGACGACTTCCTTCGCCTGTGATGACCCGACGGTTTGCGGCATGCTTGGTTGCCCGACAGGTCGCAATTTCAGGGCCGCAGTGGCGCCTGCACCGCGTTCGCCTTCGGCTTCCCACTGAAGCACGGCCAGAGCGCCATCGGGGACTGGAACGCCCTGGCAGTTTTCCATGACGCGCTGCATGAGTTGCTCCGCAGGAGCGTCCCCTCCCGCCCGCCGCAGCTGGTCCAGCTGCTTGTATGTGTGATGATTGGCGAGCTTGGCTTGGTAGCTGGCCGGCGTATGGAACTCAACCTGGAAGCGATAACCATGCGGTGTGGCGAGCACGCTCTGGATGCCGCTGAAAGTCGGATTGCGCATCCTGAACCAGTTGGTTGTGTGGCGTTCGGCGTAGCCGCGCTCGTCGAAGGCCAGGATGGCTTTCTTAAAGCCACGGGTAAAATCCTGGTTGGGGAGTTCGAAGATGTGGCGGACAGCGTTGCTTATCAGCTGCGGCGCGCTGCCAGAGGGGGCGTTCAATCCGGTGAGCTGTTCAGCCATCGAGCCTTCCGATCGCACCCGGCGATCGAAATGAGGCATGTTCACCGGGATGCCGGCCTGCCTGAGGCTCTCGGCAACCCAGATTGCCGCTGCGGTGATTGCCTCCTCTTCAACTCTCGCGCGCGTCGCCTCGATTTTGGCCTGCTCCGATGCTTCCTGGCGGCTCAGCGTTACCGTCACATCGGAATCCACGGCGGCAGGGCGGCGGCCGGAGCGTTCGGGCAACAGGCCGTTCTGTGCGGCGAATTTGATCGAGGCCTCCATGACGCAAGCCGCCAGCGTGGGATTGTCCTTCAGTTCCTCCAAGGTCGCATCGACTTCGAACCTGCCCTGGCTGAGTGTCGCCGCCATGCTCTTGACGTAGGGCACGGGCTGCAAGCCCGGCGTCTGGCATAGGAGCCGCTGCAGCTCATGGCTTTTTTTCAGAAACCGGCGGGTGCCGGTGTCGGATTTATAGGCATCCGTCCCGACCTTAATGCCGAGGCTCAGCAGGTTGCTTGTGCTTTCGACGAGGTCGTCCGGATTGTAGCCATCCGGGGAAGGATCGATCCGGGCTTGAGTGTGGTCGAGCAAAAGCTGGACGCGGTCGCGAGGCTGGGACGTTGCCGGATAGCTCTCCGCCAATTCCTGGAAGAGGTTTGCAAGCGCTGGGCTCACCGACGGGCTTAAATCGTCCACGGTCTCGACGGTTGCGGACAAGTTTTGCTGATCCGCCTTCGCCGCCCATGCCGCGAGCTCGGTCACGAGCAACGCGGCCATCTCGCGCGCGA
Organism: Mesorhizobium vachelliae; assembly: GCF_033977325.1. NCBI lineage: Bacteria > Pseudomonadati > Pseudomonadota > Alphaproteobacteria > Hyphomicrobiales > Phyllobacteriaceae > Mesorhizobium > Mesorhizobium vachelliae. The sequence continues at coordinate 8,889 of NZ_JAVIIR010000033.1, read as the reverse complement.
CCGGATGCCGGGCGACCTCGATCTCCTGCCTCGCCCTGGCGAGCGTGTCCTGGATATCCTGGCCTCGCACCTCTTCCGCGTTCAACAGGTTAGCGATGTCCCGCCTAAGCTCGTGGTGAATGCCTTCGTAGGTGCCGAAGACAGCACGCTCGGCAAACCAGCGTCGCGCCTCGTCGGACTGCGCCAGAAAGTTTCGCTGCAGGCAGCTATAGGTTTCCAGGACGTCCTGCGTGGTGGCAAGGATCTGGCGGGCACGACTGAATTGGTAGCTATCGTCCTTAAGCGCCGGGGTATGCGACTTCGCCGGCTTGAGTGAGCGAACGCCGCGCGCTTGCTCCTTCTCATCGAACTGCCGCACATGCTCATAAAGCTGCGGTCGGTCGCCGATGATGATGACCGCGTCCCCGTCGAAGTCGCCGTCAAGCTTCTTCTGTTCACTGGTCGGGATAGCAACCAAAGAGCCCGGAGCAAACACCTCCGTCGCCTGGAGGATGCCTATGCTGTCGACCGGCGTGTCCACCTTGGCTCGATCCTTGCCGTGTGTCCAGCTCGAATGCGATTTGACGTCTTCGGCGGACAGCACCAGCCCACGCTCCGCGTAGTCGGCCGGCCACATCTTGTCTGGCACGACGATCAGAATGCCTTTGGCAAAAAACATCGGATCGTCGCCCGCCAGTTCTTTCCCCTTCTTCTCGGCGACATTGAAACTGTATTGAATGGCTACGCAGCCATCCAGGAAGGCCGCAGTCGCATCCCCGTCACCTGCCGACCTGACTTGCCTGGCGCCAAATGGCCGCAGGTTGGCCTTGTCATAGGGGGCTCGCCCGATCAGCACGCCACCCCTCCCCGTCAAGGTCTCGCTCTTGAGCGTGGGCACATGGACGCAATCATCACTGGACGGTACGGCGACCGCGCCGGGAGCGTCGATGTGTCCGGCCGTCACGGTGCGAAACAGATCCTCGGCCCCCAGCTCTTGTCCTTCTCTGCTGTCGAGCCAGGTCTTGGCCTTCTCGCGCGTCTCATCCGCCACCAGCTCGCTGCGCGGATAATGTTGCAGCGCCGAGGCAGGAACGGACGATCTCCTTGCCTCAGCAAAAGCGGCCACCCGATCGAGACCTTGGCCTTGAACGGCCCGACGAACAGCCGGCATACGCTCGGCCAACGAAGCCTTTATGAAGCCGCAACCGTCATGCGGTCGCAAGGCGATCGGGCCTTCCGGCCCGGTCAGCCTGAAGGGATGCGCTTCGCCCGTCAGACGGTCCGGCAGCAGCGACAGTTTGAAGGCTCCTTCGAGTGCGTAGTCGTGGGGCCCTAGACCTTTGATCGCCGGGGGCGCGGCAAAGCCTCGGCGCTGCGTGTAATAATAGGCTTCTTTGAATGGCGCCCAGTGTCGCGACAGCTGCTCGAACGCCGTACCCGGTGCGGTTTCGGCATATGGAATTGCCAGCAGCTTCCCCCCGAGCGCCTGAGCCCCCGTTTCGCCTGGAGCGCGGGCGGCGATCTGGGCAAGGGTCTTTTTCGGCGGTTTTGACTTGCTGCCGCCGAATAGATCCATCCGGTATGGCACACCCTCGACACTCAATGTCCGCCCCAGCATGAAGGCGCTCGGCTTTCCCGGCAGTTGTACCGCGACCACCTTCACCGCCCCTGAGGTCAGGCGATGGAAAATGGAATAGCGCGTCTCGGGCTCCGTCGGCAATCGCCGCCCCTGCATGTCCACCACCGGCAACTGCATCAGCCCCGCATCACCCTCCGGCGGTCTCGGCTCGTGGTCCATAGCGCGCAATACCTTATGGACATCGAAGACGGCGGCTGGATGTCGGGCCTGGATCAGTGCCGCGTTCTGGGCCATGAACTCGTCCAGCGCCTCGACCGGCCCCTCTGCCTCGATCTGCGCGATCAGGTTCCAGCTCATGTTGGAAAGGTCGCCTTCGATGAGGCCGCGCGTGCTGGCCAGGATCTCCCTGGTTCCGCGATGCAGCTCATCCCGACGCCGCTTCAAAGTGGAACTTTCGGCATCGACGTAGGGCCTCTTGTAAAGCCCCTCAAGGACAGCACGGGCCTTGAGCACTTGATAAATCGACAAGGCGGGACAGCGGCTCGAATTCGGTCCAGCGATCCGCTCGGCCTCGCTTGCCTTGAGTTGCGCCTTGATCTTGTGCTCCATGACTGGTTGAATGTCGTTCAGCAGGTTCAAAGTCTGCCTGCGGTGCCAGCGCAACGCCCTTTGGGAGCTGCGCGCTAACGGCACCAGAGCGGCGCAGAGATTGCCCATGGTCTCGAGGTTCTCGGGGGCAAAGCCAGAGGTCCGACGCAATGCCTCGAGTCGATCCAAGCCTGTCCGTGCCAGTAGACCCAAATCGTCATGCAACTGCGCCTTCGCCAGCGCCTTGAAGATATGCACGATGCTTAGCGCGTCGGCCTGCTCCAGGCGATCGCTGGCGTAATGAAGATGATGGGCCAGCTGATGCAGCCGATCCCTCAGCAGAGCGGTGTCTGCAATTTCTCCGGCGTCCTGTCCCCGCACGACGCCGCGCCCCAAGATATTGGCGATGGTGCCGAGCGCGACGGTAGTGAAGGTGCTAAATCTTGGACCCGCCGCGCCGAACCCGCGCGCGATATCCATGATCGCCCCATGGCATACCGGTTGTTCGGGCCATTTGCTGAAGCCATGCAGGACAATGGCAAGTTGCTGCGAGGAGAAATCGGACAGCCCCCCGGTGCGGTCGGCGCGACAACGAACTTCAGCAGCAATTGCGACCGAGGCGTCCCCGCACCCCGTCTCGTCAGTCCACTTGCTGAAACCGTTAACCAGATTTGCCAGATCCTGCGGATTGAAAGCAGATAGCTGCTCGGCGCGATCGGCACGGCGAAGCACATCGCCGGCGATCGCGACGGTAGCCTCGCGACAGCCCGCCTCTACCGGCCACTTGCTGAAGCCATTCACCAGGTTCGCCTGCTCCTGCGCAGTAAAATCGGTCAGGTGGGCGCCGCGGCGGCGAACCTCACCGGCAATCGCAAGGGTGGCCTGGCAACAGCCCGTCTCATCCGGCCACTTGCTGAAGCCGTTCACCAGGTTCGCCAGAGACTGCGGGGTACAATAAGATAGCTGGCCAGCGTGGTCAGCGCGGCGCCGGATCTCGCAACCGATCGCGACGGTAGCGCGGCGACACTCCACTTGTTCCGGCCATTTGCTGAAGCAACCTACCAGGTTGGCCAGATCCTGCGGATCAAAGACGGACAGCGCGTCGGCGCGGCGGCGAACCTCGCCGGCTAGAGCGACGGTGGCCGCAGCACAACCCGCCTGCTTTGGCCATTTGCTGAAACCGTTCGCCAAGTGTGCCAGATCCTGCGGGCTGAAAGCAGATAGCTCATCGGCACGGTCCCCGCGATGAAGCATCTCACCAGCGATCGCGACCGTGACGTCACCACAGACTGCTTCATCGGGCCATTTGCTGAAACCGAGCGCAAGGTTCGCCAGCTCGCGCGAATCAAAACCAGGGAGCCGGCGGGCGCGGCGGCAAAGAACCTCACCAGCGATCGCGAGCGCGGCCTCGCGGCAGTTCGCCTGATCGGGCCACTTGCTGAACCCGTTCACCAGGTTTGCCAGATGCTGGTGGGCAAAACTGGAAAGTCGGCCGGGGCCGCGGCGAACCAGCTCACCAGCGATCGCGACCGTGGCGCTACTACAGCTCACTTGGTCCGGCCGTTTGCTGAAGCCGTTCACCAGATTCGCTAGTGCCTGCGGAGTAAAATCGGACAGCCTATCGGCGCGGCGACGAATCTCACAGGCGATCGCGACCGTGGCTTCGGCACACGCCAACTCGGCAGGCCACTTGCTGAAGCCGTTTACCAGGTTCGCCAAGTCCCGCGAATCAAAACCCGAGAGCCGGTTGGCAAGGCGACGGACTTCACCGGCGATCGCGACAGTGGCAAGGCGTGAACTCTCTTGTCCAGGCCACTTGCTAAAGGCGTTTACCAAGTTTGCCAGGTGCTGGTGAGTGAAATTGGCGAGCCGATCCGCTCCACTGGCGCGGCGACGAATCTCACCCGCGATCGCGAGGGTGGCCGCACCACACCCCCCTGTGTCAGACCACTTGCTGAAGCCGTTCACCAGATTTGCCAGACCCTGCGGAGTAAAATCAGATAACGCATCGGCGCCGCGGCGAAGAATCTCTTTGGCAATCACCGCCGTGGCCGCGCCACAGCCTGTCCTCTCCGGCCATTTGCTGAAACCGTTCACCAAGTTCGCCAAGTTCTGCGAATCAAGAGCAGAGAGCCGGCTGCCGCCGCGGCGAAGCACCTCACCAGCGATCGCGCCTGTGCCGTCACCGCAGCCTGCAGCTTCCGGCCATTTGCTGAAACCGTTCACCAAATTGGCCAATTCCTGCGGATGAAAATCACAGAGCCAGTTGGCTTGGCCAGCGCGACGGCCCACCTCGCTGGCGATGGCGACCGTGGCCGCGCCACACCCCGTCTCTTGCGGCCATTTGCTGAAACCGTTCACCAGATTCGCCAAATGCTGTGGCTCAAAACCGGCGAGGCCGTTTGTCCGTTCGGCGCGGCGACGGACCTCACCGGAGACTGCGACCGAGGCAAGGCGTGAGTTTTCCTGTTCCGGCCATTTGCTGAACCCGTTCGCCAACAGGGCCAGGCTTTGACTGTCGAGTTCCCGAAGCACTCCGCTTTGCTCGCAACAAAATTCAGCAATGCTGCCCATCCCATTTTGGCAAGCCGGCACCCGTGGATATCGGCTGAACGATAACGCCAAGAGCGCAAGCGCTTTGGGCTCGACATCAATGAGTTCGTGGGCAAACCTAGACACCTGAGCTGCCATGGCCCGGCAAGCTTCCATGCCTGCCGGGCCTTCCTCGCGGCTCACTGCATTGCAAACTGTGGCATATCCCCATGTTTGCCGGACGCGGATATCGTGCTGCCAGTTGGTGACAAATCGAGATGTGAACTGGGCAGCGGCCTGTTGCAGGAATGTTGCAAGTTCCGGCATCTTCAGATCTCTGCGATAGCGCACCACAGCCATTGAGAATTTGCGGATGTCACCAGCGAAACCGATGTCGTGTAGGGCGCCATTAAGCAGTTCTTGCGAGTTTGCAGTGCGGCCATCCCGCCTAGCTACATGGTCGATAGGTCGCTCGCCTGATCTGGCGCCCAGATCGGGTACGCTTTGTCGATGTGGCGGCAACGCGTCGATGCGCGAGCTTCCGGCCGCTTGATGGCTGCGCCGGGGTTCGCCACCGGGCTGCCGCCTTGGTCCGTTCCGTAGCGAGATTCCGCCGTGACCGTCCCGCCCGGCCTTATCGTCGATCGGCCGTTCTCCCGGTCTGGCAGCCGGTTCGCTCACGCTTTGCTGACGCGGTGGGCGCGCGGCTGTATATGAAGGTCCGGCTGATCGATCGCCGCGCCAGGGTTCGTCATCAGGATGCAAGAAGCCTTCTTCTCGGGTTGGCCCCTCGCCCTCCGGCACCGAGGGGAAACGACGACGCCGCCCACTGATTTGACCTAGAGCAGCAGCCAAAAGTCGGTGTGAGCCAAGCGAGGGACCGGCAGGGCGGCCGCCAGCAGAATTATCGGCTTGGGGCGCAATGGGAGCGGAGGACGTCCCTTGGTTTTGAGGCCCAGAGTGCATCCGTTGCACGACGGAATTGAACGATTGACTGCCTTCTTCAGGGGCGCGGCCTGATTGCGAGCACGGACCGCTCGATCCCCGCGTGCTGCCGGAGTCAGCACCTCCAATGTGCGATCTTCCAGATCGTCCAATGCCTGTCATATATCCAATCTCCAATGCGGGCAATGCGCCGCCTATAGTGTCGAGGCTGATTCGCTCATCCGTGGGGCGAGAAGTGCGATGGACCGGGCGCCCAGGCGAAGATGGTCGTCAAGAAACGGGGGTTCTGAAAAGTCTGACGCTGGCCATGCCCTCATCAGCCGCTCGAAGCGCATGCGACCGAAGTACTCACCCCATTGGTCAACTCAGCATGCGTGAGACCCCATCGGTCCCGTTCGAGGTCTTGTGGATCGCCCTGACGCGATCGCTTGCACGGCACCGGCGGCTATTCCCAAAGTTTGCCTTAATCCGGAGCACGCGCAGCAGTCGCGGCAGGAGATGTCGCGCGCACGTCGGCGGCATGGAAATAACGGGAACCGCGGTCATCGAGCCATGCGCCAAAGGCGACGATGTCCCCCGTACCACCCGACAGACATCGATCTTTCGCAAAATGTTGCTTTCCTGAGACAATGACAAAGCTTTGGCCATCGCACATAGCCGTCCTTACCTTACATAAACCTGACCTGCGCTCAGCCAAAATGCTGAAGTTGCTAAAAGCGAAGACCACTGGAACTACTGCGGCAGCGGGCGCGAGCTACAGCCTGAGAGAACTGGAAATTTGTGAGCAATCTGCGTCATCGTCAGCCCTGCGGCCGCTCCGTGGCCGAAGAGGCCGAACGATGGGAATTGCGCGCCTGCCATATCGGCTGCAGACCGACGACCGGGCAACCATGCAGGCGTTGTTCGCCAGCTGCAAAAAATTCGATTCCTGTCGGTACCCTCGTGTCGACACTGTCCTGGGCAACAGGGCGCGTGTCGTGACCACAAAACGAGCCGCAATGGCCTGATCGCTCGATGGGACGCAGGCGGCGAGAGCTCAATAGACACGGTGACGTCGAAGCAGTCTGTCAGTGGCGTTCGAGGAGATCATATCTGCCTGTTCATTCCCGCTCAGCCATCCGAGTTCGCAACCAGTTTGAACATCAAACATCAGACCGGCAAACCAGTAGCCTCGTCATTGCCACCCACAGGCTGCGCACTTCAATATCTGTGAAATTACCGGCACGTACAAAGGTGCTCGTCAGCCTTTTGACAGCTAAATGAGAGATACACCGGACGTTGAACAACGCAAAGCCTTCGAAGCGGCCGTTAGGTTCGATCGAAATGCAAATTCCGCATCCGAGCTTAGCTTGGGTCCAGCTATGATTTGTCTCATCTAGGGAGAGTGATTTGGAGCCCCACAACGGATGGTTTGATACGGACGCCTGGATGCGCGACTACGCTGCTCTGCAGGAACAGCAGCGGGCGAGGCAACAATCGGGAGGCATGCCCGCGGATCAAGCACATTTTGAACAGCAACTGAGCGAGTTGCAGCTCAGTTCCGCTGGTGCGCGCCCCAGTGATGCTACTTACCCTGAAGCTAGTATGCCTGACACTCGCCCTGCCAAGCCGCATGGAACCCCCCAGCGCGCTGACATAGAGGATTCAATGTGGATGCCTCCGCAGTCCAAGCCACGAAATGGCGGGTTCAGCAGCACGTGCTACACCGGGCCCTTGGGAGCGCCTCCTGCTGTGCGGACGAAGGACGGCAAAGGCCGGCACCTATGGTCACGTGTGAAGTCGGGTGTCGTCAAAGCCTTTTCGGGGAGTTGTCGCGAGGACTCGTCCGGAATGTCGGCGTCGGATGTAGTTCATTCAGAGCTTCGCATATATTACGCGAAGCGACGGCTCCCGACCGAGCCCTTTGAGGCGGACAAAATCCTTGTTTCCAGGTTTTTGAGGGCGTCTCTCGGCAGCACATTCGTGCAGACTGCCCAGAGGAATGCATCTCATTTGCACCAGTTCAGTGCATGGCTTAACCAGCGCGAGAGGGACCCAATTGCCGACCGGTTGAACGACCATGAGTTGGACAACGATGCACGGGAGTATGCGCAGCAATTTGACTCTGCCGGCAGCAAGAAAACCAAAGATCAAATCATAGAGGCATTGGAAAATATACGACAAACCAATCTGCCACCAGCTGAGCTCACAGATGACGAGAGGCTTATTGCGGGGTTCAGCGAGGCGGCCCAATCCGCCGGCCGTGCGAGAAAGACCGTTAGTGGGTGGGAGACGAGTCTGCATAAATTCCGTACCTGGCTACGGCCCATGAACTTAACGCTGTCCAGCTTGCTTGACCGCCCCGAGGATCTGAATCGACTTGCGACACTCTCTGGCACAAGAGATATCCATGCAGCATTGACAGTGCTTCAGGAGTTCCATGCCGCGAACGTCGAGGAACGCCCCCCAAATTTCAACCCCCACCGCCGACAGCGCTTGGCTGCCCCTCCTGCCGAAGATGCTGCGCTCATGAAGAGGTTCAAAACGGCAGCCATGCAAGCCGGGGTTCCCAAAAACACGATTGACAGCAGCCTGATACATGCAAAAAAATTCGCCAACTGGCTCCATGAGAACGACAAGGAGCCGTTGGCTTCTCGGTTTCGAGATGAATCGCTGGCGGACGATTTAGACCTGTATAAAGCCCAGGGTAACGACCCTGAGAACCGTCTTCAGTCGACGCTGAATCATCTCCGGAGGCTTATGTCGGAAGGGTGCGGCATCGAACAGATCGGGCCCGGCCCGCGTATCATGGGGCGGCGCCTCCTGGATGCTTATCCCGACGACGCCGAACTTATCGACCTTGTGACCCAAGAAAGATTGAGCAACCTTGGACCCGAGCCGACTGCGAAACAGAAGGCCCCTATTTTCCATGCGGCTAGCGTGCAACGCAGGTTTAGTGATTGGCTCCAAAGGGAGAAGAAGGGGAGCATAGTGAGCCGACTCAAGGGGGGTCAGCAGCAACAAAGTGAGTTGATGCGAGATGTCAAGGGCTTCGAACAAGCCACTAAGCACGCCAAGCTGCGTCTCAACGACCTTCGGCAATACCTACAAGTCGTTGAGGCGAACAGAGCGCTCGGGTTGCGGGATCCTGAGGAGGCGGGTTCGTTCGCCGGGGAAGGCGCCCAGCAGGCCAGCTCGTTTCAAGAGTTTTCCTCAGCTCCGCATACTCCGTTCGAGGGGGCTTGGGATTGGCTCACCACGCAGATGCAGTCCTCCACGCCCTCGTC
>NZ_JAVIIR010000032.1:0-27314 GCF_033977325.1 Mesorhizobium vachelliae | reverse complement strand
CACCCGCTATGACAGCCCGCAGTGATCGCCGCTGGCGTGCCGACTAACGGCTGACCGCCCTACACGCATCAGGCGACTTCGGGAAAGGTGCCTTGGTGCACCGCTTACGTTGCTCCCTACCGAGAGGTATGAGCAGGGGCAACTATGGGACGGCTGAGCATGGCGACACGGAAAGAACTGACGGCTGCGGTTTCAGAGCGCTATCGTGCTTCGACGCGAGCGGAGAAGGCGAGAATTTTGGATGAATTCGTCGTCATCACGGGCTTTCACCGCAAGCATGCGATGCGGCTGCTAAGACGCCGTGAGAGGGCCGTTTTCAGGCCGGCGAGCGCGGCCGCGGATTTATGATGAAGCGGAACGCAATGCGCTGATATTGCTGTGGGAGGCGTCTGACCGCGTCTGCGGCAAGCGGCTGAAGGCGTTGCTGCCCGTCCTTCTCGAGGCGATGGAACGGCACGGTCATTTTGACCTGGCGCCCGAAATCCGGGGCAAATTGCTGGCGATGAGCGCGGCCACGATCGACAGGACGCTGGGACCGATCCGAGAAGGCTTGGGACGTCCCCGACGACGGCCCGCGGCGCATGCCCTGCGACGGAGCATTCCCATTAGAACGTCGGCGGATTGGGACGATCCAGCGCCAGGCTTCGTTGAGGCGGACCTCGTCGCCCATAGCGGCCCTTCGGCTCGCGGCAGCTTCATCCAAACCCTCGTGCTCACCGACATCGCGACCGGCTGGACGGAATGTGCGCCGCTGCTGGTTCGCGAACAGACGCTGTTGAGCACGGTGCTCACAGAATTGCGCAAGCAACTGCCCTTCGCGCTTCTCGGCCTGGATACGGACAACGACACCGTTTTCATGAACGAGACGCTGAAGGCCTATTGCGCCGCCGCCAACATCGTCTTCACGCGCTGCCGCCCCTACCGCAAGAACGACCAGGCGTTCGTCGAGCAGAAGAATGGCGCCGTGGTGCGCAGGATGGTCGGATATCGTCGGTTCGAGGGGCTGGAGGCCGCCGCGCTGCTAGCGAAGCTCTACCGGTCAGCGCGGCTGTTCGTGAACTTCTTTCAGCCATCGTTCAAGTTGATCGCGAAGCAGCGCGACGGCGCGCGTGTGCGCAAGACGTACAGTCCGCCAGCTACGCCGCATCAGCGTCTGGTCGCCGACGCTCGCACCTCAGATGCAGTCCGCTCCCGACTGCAGGAAATCTACGCCGGACTCGATCCTGTCCTGCTATTGCGCGATATCCGCGCCATGCAGGAGCGGCTCGCTGCGCTTGCCGACACTTCGCCGGCCGTGCGCCCTGACGGGGCAACTCAGCCGATCGACCTTTTCCTGGCGACTTTGCGGACTGCCTGGAAGGACGGTGCTATCCGGCCGACGGATCGCCCGATTGTGAAAGCCAAAAGGGGGCGGCGGCGTCCTGACCCTCTCGTCAAGGCGACTGCCGACTTGCGAAATTGGTTCGAAGCCGAACCATGGCGAACCGGCAGCGAACTTCTGTCACGACTGCAGGCCGAGTATCCCGGCGACTACCCGGACAAACTGCTTCGAACACTTCAGCGTCGGCTGAAGGTCTGGCGCAGCGAACAGGCGGACGCGTTGCTGTTTGGGCCCTTGAACAAGGAGCCGCCGATCCTGGAGATCGCAAGGCCACACTGAGGCGCCGTGGCGCTCGCGAAGGAGGCCGGGCGCTGCGAAACCCCGGCCATCTCCGCGCCCGGCCTCCTTCGCCCCAAGCCGGGAGCAAAATGGATGAGGCAACGCTTGAATCTCGGGGAGCATCGTTACGTGAGGCAATACGCCGTCTCATCCAGATTGTCGCGCTATAAGCGGGTGCCCACACCAGACGAGGAGGACGCCAAGCGCATTCACCGTGAGCGCGAGCACCTGGTGCAGGAGGGGCTGCGCATCGAGAATCGCATCCAGGCACAGCTGTTCACGCAGGGTATAATAAGAGACCTTCCCTGCGCTGATGGGATCGTGATCTTGCAGCTGTCCGGACCGGTGATGGCCGTAATTTGCCGCCACCATCTTCGGGCTGAGTTGGACCGTCTGCGCCGCCGGCTCGTCATGACATTGGAGTTGATCCGCGAGGTCGAAGCCGAACGAAACGAGGCGGCCGATGCCGATCCAAAGGTAACCGCTGTTCTCAGGCCACGGCCTTGAGTGGCGCGGGGGCATGGGCGATTGGCCTGATCGAGCGTTCGACGACGTAGGAGTCGATCTCGACGCGGCAGTCGTAGAGGAAGCGACCAAGTCCGGCCCAGCGCGAGAGCGGGTAGCGGATTTGCTTCGGCGAGCTTGCTCTTCTGGCTGACCAGGGCGAGCTTCTCGCGCAGCCATGGCTGGAGGATATCGATGACGGTGCGGCTTCTCTCCTGGCGGGCGATGCGCCGCTCTTCGGGCGAGCGTCCCCGTGTCTCGCTCTCGATCTTGTAGAGCTCGGCGATGCGCTGGAGCGCCTCCGTGGCGATCGGCGCGGGTCCGGACTGGGCCGGTTCGTAGAAGCGTCGACGGACATGCCCAGCAGAACGCCGGGCTCACGGCATTGCGCTCGGCCAACGCCCGGTATCCGGCGTAGCCGTCGACTTGCAGGATTCCGACGAAGCCCTGAAGGTGCCGCAGTGGCTGTTCGGCTTTGCGGTCGGGCGCATAGAGATAGGCGACGCCAGGTGGAGCGATCCCGCCCCAGCGGCGATCGTCGCGGGCGTAAGCGAACAGCTGGCCCGGCTCGGCGCGACCGCGCCGCCCGGGATCGAGCACCGGCGCCGTGGTCTCGTCGGCGAAGAGCTTGTCGGACGCCTTCAGCCGCTCGAAGAGTCTCTCATGGATGGGCCGAAGCAGGAAGGTTGCCTTTCCGACCCAGTCGGCGAGCGTGGACCGATCCAGGTTCACGCCCTGGCAGGCATAGATCTGCGCCTGGCGATACAGGGGAAGATGATCGGCATATTTCGACACCAGCACGTGGGCGACAGTCGCTTCAGTCGGGATGCCCCTCTCGACGAGTCGCTCCGCTGCGGGCGCCTGCATCACGACCTCCTCGCAGCTCCGGCAGGCATACTTCGGTCGGCGCGTGAGGACGAGGGATGACGCAAGGGCCGACGTGTTCGATTACATCGAGCGCTTCCTACAACTCTCGGCGACGGCACTCGACGTTGGGCTATATGAGCCCTGTCGAGTTCGAGGAGAAAGCTATGTTAGCTTAACCTGGTGTCCGAGAAATCGGCAGCAGGCCATCCAGCTTCGTGCCGACAAGAGTGGCTGTATCCCGTCTGTCGCCAAAAGCAGTAACTCTGCTTTCCAGCTTGTGAGTTGTGGCCCGGGAACAGGAGTGATGAGGAGATCCAAAAGCGATGAAATCATGAGAGCCAATACGACTGGACACCTAAACAGATAACAAGCCAATGCTCTCTCGGGGCTGGACCTTCCTTTGTTTGCGCTGCATCCCTTAAATTCCAAAGACGCACCGCAACGGAGACTTTCGCCTGCGGTTTCGTAACTTCCCAACATAGAGTAGAGGGAACGGCGATGTGCTTGCTGGCCTGCAAGTTCTGCGGCAGAGTCACTCAAAGCTTCGGGCGCTTGTCGGCCCATGGCTGGAGTGCCTCAAATGCTGCCGACGCTTGCAGGACACCAAGATCGTTGAAGCGCTTACCAACGATCTGCATACCAACCGGCAGTCCGCTACTAGTAAATCCGCAGGGTACGCTGGCTGCCGGATTCCAGGCCATGTTGAACGGGTATGAGAACTCCGCCCAGCTTATCCAGTCCCAAGGATGCGTGGGCCAATGGTCTGGCATCAGTTTTTCAGCTGGAAAGGCGGCAACCGAAACAGAGGGAGTAATCAAGAAGTCCCAGTCCTGGAACCAACGATGTATATTGGCCACGTATGTCATCTTACGCTCACGCATCGTTTGATACTCTGTGATGCGGATGTCCTTGGACTCTCTGATGCAGGCGACCAACCCGGGGTCCATGTGTTCCTCCCACTCCGGAAGGTACTGTGCGAGACCCGCTAGATGGGCTGACCAAAAGAATCGAATCAACTCTGGTCCGTCCTTCGCCCAAGGAGTAGCGACTTCTTCAACTTTCGCTCCGAGCTCCTCAAAACGAGCGGCGGCAACCTTGACCAAAGAGGCAACTTCAGGATCTACGCGCGCAACGCCTAAATCCGGGCTATAGGCAATGCGACTACCCTTAATTCCCTGGCGCAGCCGGCTTAGGTAGTTGGCAGGTCCCGCTTCTAGCGTTGTATGATCCAAAAAGTGGGGACCTGCAATCACTTCCAACATAAGTGCACTGTCCCCAACCGTGCGCGTTATCGGACCAGAGTGTGAACAGAGATCATCAGTGCCTACGGGAGAGTATGGCACCCGTCCGAAGCTAGGTTTGAGTCCAAAAACTCCACTGAAGTGTGCAGGCATCCGTATGGATCCTGCTCCGTCACTTCCCTGATGCAAAGGCCCGATGCCTGCAGCCGCCGCTGCCCCGGCGCCAGCCGAGGACGCACCAGCATTGTACCCCAGCTTCCAGGGGTTGCTAGTAATGCCCGTGAGCGGACTGCGCGAAACCCCCGTCCACCCGAACTCCGGCACTGCTGTCTTGCCAAGAATGATCGCACCTTCGTCACGAAGTCGCGAAACTACCTGCGTATCCTCGTGCGGCTGATGGCCCGCGAAGATTTTGCTGCCGAACTGCGTCGGCATGTCCTTGGTAATCGAGAAGTCCTTGATGGTTGCCGGCACACCGTGCAGTCGGCCGACCCGCGCGCCGGTCATAATTGCAGCTTCGGACTTCCTCGCCTCGTCCATCGCACGATCTGCAGCAAGATAGGCGAAGACGTGCAACTTGGGATCCAATTTGGTGACCCTATCCAGAAGTGCGTCCATGTATTCAACTGGAGACAATTTCTTGGTACGAAACAGCTCCGCTAGCTCAACTGCCGGCAAATAGCAAACACTCTCTGAATCCATAACCGAAGTCCTTCTATTTTGCCAGCGTAAATGTCTGGACCGTTTTGGGAATACTGCGAAAGGCCATCTGCATCATAGAATACACATGATATAGACCCCGCAAAAGTTGTTTCGCATGCTTTCCGAGATCTCTTCGAGCTTGTCGTGCCGCCACCTATCGATTGCATCCCAGTTTCCTAAAATAGTGAGAGTAGGTGGCCGAGTACCATCGAATCCCTCACATGTGTGCGACGTTAAGCCCGATATGAAACGCATATGAAACATGCACCGGTGAGAGATAGATACACCAGTATAAAGTCATGATTTCAGCTATCATGTTTTCAGATGGGTGGTTGCCGCTAGCTGATATGATTGCGAAGACGGCGGACAGAAGGCCAACTTTTCATAAAGCCGACAGGGGCTGCAACGATGAGTTCGTCGCGGCGGGCCTTCTCGTATCGGGCCGAGAGCGAACGCTGGCGCAGAAGATCGGCATTAGGTAGCAAAAACCACCAGATCTCCTAAGCGAGCTGATCTACCCTGTCTCAAATCGGAATATGAGACAGGGCGGGCATGAGCGTCGCGTATGAGTTGAAACTGAAACGAGCCGAATTGACCAACAGGCTCGAGGAACTGGCGAAGCTGCAAGCCGAGGTCCGCGAGCAGGTCAGTTGCATTGACAAGGTGATTGCAATCTACGAACCCGGCTACGAGCCGACGGCAATCAGGGCACGCCGTCCAGGCCGAACCGCCGGGATTTCAGATGAGGTCAAGGCGTCGATGGGAGGCGTGAACCAGCGCCAGGTCGTGCTCGGGATTCTCCGTGACGCGGCAAGCCCGGTTTCAACATCCGAATGCGCCGCGCAGTTCTCGCGGGCGGTCGGCTTGGGCAACGAGGCGAACGCGACACTCTTCCTGTCGAGCCGGGATTGGCCACACTACCGATCCATGTGTTTAGCCAAATCCAGTTCGGAGCGGAGCAGGTGGTCGTTGCTGTAGCCTCGACGGTTCAGATGGCCTTGGTGATCGCGTTGATTTTTGTGCTCGAAAAGATCGGACTGTCGGTCGCTACGCGATAGTCGTGAAGCCGCGTTTCGCCCTGCTCTCTTGTTGCCAGCGACGATCGCACTTCGGAGACCCGCTACCATGATGGAAGAAAAAGTCGGCTTTTGTACGCTGTATAAGTCACGGTGTGGCACCATCAATATCGTCGAAGACGGCTGGCTCAAAAAGGTGGTGCCAAATCCCGATCATCCGACCGGAAAGGCGATGTGCCTCAAGGGCCGATCGGCACCGGAAGTTGTCCACAATTCAAGGCGTCTTACGGCGCCGCTCCGGCGCACGACGCCGAAGAGCAACCCAGATCCGCGGTGGATGGAGATTTCTTGGGACGAAGCACTTGATGAGATCGCTGATCGGTTGAAGGGCCATGTTGCCAAAGGCGGTCCGGAGTCGGTTGCTTTCGCGGTAACCTCAGGATCGTCATCCCCGTTGTCGGACAGCACCGACTGGATCCTGCGATTGATCCGCAGGTTCGGCAGTCCAAATCTGTGCTACGCGGCGGAGATTTGCACCTGGCACAAAGATTACGCTCATGCCTTCACTTTTGGATCAGGAATCCCCGCCGCCGACTATTCCAATTCCGAGCTTATTCTGCTGTGGGGACACAATCCTTCAAATGTCTGGCTCGCCCAGGCGGAAGCTATCGCGGCCGCGCAGGCGCGGGGCGCGAAGCTCGCCGTCATCGACCCTCGTCGCACACCCTTTGCCGGCCGAGCCGATCATTGGTTGCGGGTTCGGCCTGGGACCGACGCTGCTTTGGCCATGGGGCTCGCCAGAGAGCTTATTGAACGCGCGGCGTTCGATGGGGATTTCGTACGCGATTGGACGAATGCTCCATTTCTTGTCAGGTCGGACAACGGCAAATTTCTGCGCCCGCGCGATCTCTTGCACGACGACATGGCGCAACGTGAGCGAGACTACCTGGTGTGGGATGAGGAAACCGAGGGATTGCTGCCAGCGGCGCTCAAATCGAAGTCGGTCGCACTATCTGCGTCCCATGTCGTCGCGACGAAGACCGGAAATGTTTTGTGCCGCACAGCCTTTGACCTCTACCGCGATGCGGTGGCGCCATTCGATCCGGACACGGTGGAACGACTAACTGGCGTTGCACCGACCAGGTTCGCGGCATTCGCGCAGGCGCTCGGCTCTGCGAAGAAAATCAGTTACCACACCTGGACCGGCACCGGACAGCATCGAAACGCCACCCAAACCGAGCGGGCGATTGCAACGCTTTACGCGCTTACAGGATCCTTCGATGTAGAGGGGGGGAATGTCCAGATAACTCCACTGCCGACGCCGGTCCTGCACAGCATGGCTTTGATGCCGGAACAACAGCGCGCCAAGGCGCTGGGATTGGCCAATCGGCCGCTAGGACCGCCGCTTAATGGCTGGATCACTTCCACGGACCTCTATGATGCCATTATCGATCACCGACCTTATGGAGTAGAAGCGCTCGTAACATTCGGAACCAATCTTCTTGTCTCGCATCCCGCGCCGGGACGCGGCAAGCAAGCGCTGGAAGACCTGGACTTCTATGCACATTGCGACTTGTTCCACAATCCAACCTCGGATTATGCCGATATCCTGCTTCCCGTCTCAACGCCCTGGGAATACGAGGCGCTTCGAATTGGCTTCGAAATATCCTTCGAAGCACAGGAACTCGTTCAACTGCGGCAACAAATGGTCCCCCGTCAAGGAGACACCCGATCAGACGTCTGGATCGTTTTCGAGTTGGCGAAACGGCTCGGATTGGGCGAGCTCTTCTTTGATGGAGACATCGAAGCTGCCTGGAAATATCAGCTCGCCCCGCTCAATTTGGACCTCGAGACGCTGCGCGCGAACCCGCAAGGGGTGAGGGTCCCGATCGCGCGACACTACCAAAAGTACCGCGAGGAAGGGTTCCCCACCGAGACGGGCCGGGCCGAACTCTATTCGGAGAAATTGTTGCGTCACGCCTATCGTGCGGTTCCCGAATTCGTGCCCTCTCCTGGCAGCGGTGATCAGTCTTTTCCCCTGGTGCTGATGGCTGCCAGCAGCGGCTACTTCCGCCACAGCCAGGACCGCGGCATGTCGTCCCTGAGACGGAAACGGCCGGAGCCGCTGGCGGAAATGCATCCCGATCTGGCCGCAACCTACGGCATAGGTCAGGGAGACTTGGTGCGCGTTTCGACGCGCATTGGATCGATCATTCTGAAGGCGTCTCTGGATGACGGCCTTGCCCCAGATGTGGTGGTCGGCGACTATGGCTGGTGGCAGTCGGCGCCGGATCTCGGTTTGCCGGGATATGGTTTAGAAGCAGACGGTGAAGGGGCAAATTGCAACGCCCTGGTGCCGGAGCGTGATCGGGACCCAATCAGTGGCTCGCTGCCAATGCGCTCGCTTGCCTGCAGCATTCAGCTTGGTCGGAGTTCCTCCGATCGGGCGGTGCGCGATTTCCAGGTTGTTGGCCGGCGAGCCGAAGCAAACGAGATCGTTTCCCTCGAGTTCAAACCTGTCGACGGACTGCCCCTGTCCGGGTTCAAACCTGGCCAGCACGTGGCAATCAGGTTCGATGGCAACGAGCGCTGCTATTCCTTGATCGGAGGCAGCAGCGAGAGTCCGCATTCTTACTCTATCGCGGTCAGGCGAATCTTGGACGGCCGAGTTTCTGACTACGTTACATCCGTCGTCAAAGAGGGTGACGTGATCTCTCTGAGGCCTCCGGCTGGTCGCTTTATCTTGCCGCTCGTCAACGAATTCCCCGTGGTTTTGATCGCGGCAGGCATAGGCATAACGCCTTTTCTGTCATTCCTGGAAAGCCTGACCGGTGCCCCTGGCGAGCCCGAAGTTACCCTCTACTATACCTGCCGCGATGCCCGGTTTCGGCCCTTCCACGCACGTCTTTGCCATCATGCGCGCCGCCTGAGCAATCTCCATGTCGTGAATTATCTAAGCCGGCCCGCGGAGCCTGTTGGAGATTCTCGAAGAGGTAGGTTCACCGTCGACGAGATACCTGAAAGCTTGCTCCTGCGCCGGCCGCGGTTTTATCTGTGCGCGGGCAATGAGATGATGGATGAGGTCACCAGGGACCTGTTAGCGCGCAAGGTGCCCAAGTTCGAGATATTTTGCGAAAGGTTCCGCGCGCCGAACAGGCCCCTGACCAGTGAGTTCGTTGCGTGCGACATCCGCTTTTCCCAATCTGGCCGAACATTGCGATGGCAACCGGACTCAGGTGTGCTTTTGGACTTTGCTGCAAGGAATGGCGAGAAACTGCCTAGTGGCTGCCGCGTCGGGCAGTGTGAAAGCTGTGCAGTCAGAATCTTGCAGGGCCGTGTCCGGCACCTGATCGAGGAACCGGAATTGGAGGAGGGAATGTGTCTGGCTTGCCAGGCCGTCCCACTATCCGACCTCGTTCTTGAGGCCTGATGCCCCGCAGTGCCGGGCGCCGTTCCTCGCTGCCTGGGTTCGAACTGCGGGCGTCTTGCGGTCCTTTTTCCGCGCCGTTCCTATTGTGCCTCCGGTAGGTTGCTCCTGGCGCCCCGAAATGCGTTTTGATTTCCAATCTGATGGAGTGCTACGCCCACCACCCCGAGCGCTGAGGCATCGCCACCAAAGCTGGCCATCAACAACTCTGTCGTAGGACCCATTTCCGATTCGTCGAGGCGAATTAACGTGTGGCGTGAGATCGCTTCACGAAGCGCTTGCCTAAAGAGTTCGCCCGCTGGAGGGAAGTCGCCGGCCACCACTATGACCTCTGGGTTAAGAATATTACGTGCACCCGCGATCGCTTGACCGAGAATGCCGGCAAGGCGAGGGTGGTGTCGTCTAAGACGCCGGATTGCATCGAGTCGGTTGCATCAAAGCCATCGTCCTGCATGATATCGGCCGGGAGCAGCTTGCCCGCATGATCCTTAGGGCCGAAACCGTCCTGATCTTGCTGCGCCTCTTTCGTCCCAACCGACGCTGCGTCGATGAAGTCCTGATTCCCGTGAGCGTGATCAATTGCGGCAACTGCCTCCGACTGGCGATGTGACCTGTGCGCGAAAAGAGGAAGAACGAACGTCCGGCACCCAAATCTGGATCAGACGCGACCCTTGCGCGCGCAGCCGCTTGACGCAGACCGTCTTCAGCTTTGGTGCTGTTGTCATATCAGCCTCCGTCACGTGACTCTGTTAGCGCGACCGCCGCCCAATCGGACTCTATCGGCTTGGAGCCTCGGCAGGGCGGCGGCTAGACCGGCACCATCAGTGCTGCCGCGTGTTGGCATGGCATTTTTAGCCTGCCATCGTTGGTGAGGAAGGCCGCGCCATCATGCCAGCGTGTCGTAACAGGCAGAAGCCTGGCCGAGGGCTCGGAAATAAGCGCACTTGATAGCGAAGCTTCGTACAGGCGGTAGGTCGATCGCGATTCCCACATCTGGCGCGGCCTATTTCTCCGCCGTGGACTCCCGACGGGCGGGGATGACCATCGGTAGAGAGCCACACTAGCAGGTGCAGGCAATAAGCCCGCTGACAAGTCAGGTTCCCATAGCGCCTTTGGCTACTCGTCATCGATTTCGCCAAACAGCCTTTTAAGCTGTTTGGCGAACTGCTCTGCGTCGAACGGCGGGATTGCTCGTCGAGCGATGAAGATGCCAAAGATCGGGACACCGCTGAAACGTGCGGCAAGTTTTGTTTGCATCGCGCGGTAATGCGTGCCGGCGGTCAGAACGTCGTCGAAGATTGCGATTGAGGTGACCGGCTTGCTATTCGCCACGGCCTCATCGATCTCATAGAAAGCAAGTAGATCTTCGACTGTGGGGCGGTCGTTCGACTCGTGAGCGGCAGGTGTGAATGATTGTGCCTAACGATCTCCCGCACGTCGGGCGGCGGCACGCTTAGCGAGTTGGCGATCTGCGTCAGGCGGTCGTCATAGTCCGCATGACTTCGCGCCTTTGACGAGGGGACGGGCACGATAGTTCCAGTTGCCAACCAGGCCGGGTTAATCGCCTGGCGTAGGGCGATCGCGCATTTCTGGATGGCGATACCTTTGTATTTCCAGCCGCCCTTCGTGAGGCGCTCGGACGGCTTCTTCTTCAGATTTTGGATCAGTTGGTTGGTGTCGCTAAAGCGGAAGCCAAGGCCGTTGGTGTGCTCGAAGGCTGTAAACTCATATAGAAAAAGGCAGTTGTCTTCGGCCGTCAGTCTCGAATGATCGACGCGATTGCTATCATCATTTGGCGAAAGAGGACCTTAGTCAAGATGGCTCCAGATGTCCTCCATTGAACGCACCCGGATCGCACCCTGCGCTTCGTAGGCGTGCGGCCACCTCAGGTCCTTCCGGAAGCAGGAGTCAAGAATGAATAGCTTGCGTTTTTGATACAAGGCCGCGCGTGCCTGCGTAAGCGTACCTGATGTGTCGCTCGCCTCGACAATAATCGTCGCCTCGGTCAGCGCGCTCATGGTTACGTTGCGCTCCGGGAAGAAAAGCCGATTCTGTGGGACGGCTTGAGCCGCATATCGCAGGAATGGGATTTGCGAAATCAACAAGAATTCCTTTGCGATACGATCCTGCATATCGCCGTTCTCTTTCGGATAGTAGGTGCCGAGCGGCGTTCCGATCACGGCAATAGTGCGCCCTCCGTTGGCGATGGCGGCCTCGTGAGCGACACGGTCGATACCAGCAGCCAGGCCAGAGACAATAGTGAAATCGTCCTTCCCATCCGGGCGCTTGCGAGCCGTCAGGTCACGCGCCAATTGCTTGGCGCGCTGTTTTCCTTCATCGGTGGCGTCTCGAGCACCGACAATGGCAATGCAGCGCGTTTCCGTCAGCTCCCATACTCCTTGAAAATAAAGCAGTTCGATGGGATATTTGGCGTCACGCAGCTTTTGCGGATAGTCGCCAGCGTGATGGATACGCACGCCAAAAGGAGCCACACCTTTCTTCACCGTCTCGGCAAACACCAGGCGAGCGCAATCGTTCGCCTCGGCCACGCTGACAAAGTCAGAAGGCAGCGCCGACGGATCACCAGCGAACTTGTCCGCTATCGTCTTAAAGGTTGCACCCTTTCGAAGCCAGAGGGCCTCGTAAGCACCTAGTTCGAGACGCGGCGAAATTGGCGAGACCGCCGGGCCGAAATTTTCTTTGCGCGCTAGATGCATTGTCGCCTCTCTCTCCTGCTCATAAAGCCTCGGCCAAATCGCAATCAGGTTCAAGAGTGTAACGTGTGATCCTCAGGTGGCCCCTTTTGCGGCGCCATCAACTCTGGCAGTTGTTCACGCTTTGTTCGAAAGCTAAGGTCACAGCTAGTCACCTGAATCTGAAGTTCGGTTCATTGTCTTCTGGCAGAAACGCTTGACCGATGCGAGGATCTGGTCGGCGGATTTGACCCACTTGTATGGGGTTGGGTTTTCGTTGTGGGTTTCGATGAATGCGTCGATGTCGGCCTCCAGTTCTGCGGTGGAACGGTGTACGGCGCGCTGCAACTGCTTTCGCGTCAGTTCGGCGAACCACCGCTCGACCTGATTGATCCAGGATGCCGACGTTGGCGTGAAGTGAACATGCCAGTGTGGGCGGCGCGCGAGCCAGGCCTTGATCCTCGGCGTCTTGTGGGTCGCATAGTTGTCCATCACCAGATGCACGTCCGGCCCATCGGGCATTTCGGCGTCGATCCGCTTCAGGAAATCGAGGAATTCGGTGGCCCGGTGACGCTTGTAGCACTGACCGATCACCGCCCCGGTGGCAACATCTAGCGCGGCAAACAGCGATGTCGTGCCGTTGCGGACATAGGTATGGGTGCGCCGTTCGGCGACGCCCGGCGCCATGGGCAGCACAGGCTGCTCGCGATCCAAGGCCTGGATTTGCGACTTCTCATCCACGCAAAGCACGACCGCCCGGTCCGGAGGCGACATGTAAAGACCGACGATGTCCTGCACCTTGTCGACAAAGAGCGGATCAGAGGAAAGCTTGAATGTCTCGGCACGATGCGGCTGCAGGCCAAACGCGGTCCAGATCCGACGGATGGTGGTATGCGAAAGGCCGCTGTCGGCTGCCATCGAACGGATGGACCAGTGCGTGGCATCCTTAGGAGTGGTGTTCAACGTACGCTCGACGACCTGGGCAACCTGGGTATCGGAGACAGTTCGCGGTCGACCCGCACGATATTCATCTGTCAGCCCTTCAATACCATCCTGTACGAACCGGCGGCGCCACTTGCCAACTGTGTGCTCGTGAACACCCAGGCGTTCAGCAACGTCCTTGCTTTGCAAACCCTGCGCGCACAAAAGGATCATCCGGCATCGATCCGACAAGGAGCGTGGCGCTTTATGCCGGCGCACCTGAGATTCGAGAAAACCTCTATCCGCGTCGCTCAGAACGACGACCTCCGCCTGCCTGCCAACCATCGATCAAACTCCTGCTCTTGCGACAGAAGCCGAACAAAATGAAGCTTACTTTGGTTCCAGGTGACTAGCTTGAACGCGCAACGTTTACAACGGCTCTCGTAAAAGAGCAGCCGAATAAAGGCCGATTTCACATCCAATACCTCCTGGCTACAGCGAGCCGGACGAGGACGAGCCCTGGTCAAGAGAGTTTCGCAGCGCCAATCGACGTGCCAAGTGTGGCGCGTTCATCCTCGCAGCCTTCTCCAGGAAAGCATCACCGCCCTTTCGCGCCGCAGCGCCATTCTCGACAGCTGAAGTATGTCGTACTCGCCCGCGCTCGCGGCGAGCATGCGCTGGCTACCCTATCGATCATCGAGATCTTGCAATATCAAGATCCTCCAATAAGGACTCGGCCACGGCCTCTTCCGCGATCGCTACGCGATGGCCTTCCATTGCGGCCGTCAGCGCCCCATCCCAGCACGCCTCGACCGCTTTCCCTCCAAGTGGGTGGGTCATGTTAGATTGCGTCCGCACGGCGGCGAGGTAGTCGATGGCGCCAAAGCGCCACGGCTCGGCGCCGTGGTCGCGCATGACGAAGTTGCCGATGCGCAATCCCGGCCAGTCGAAATCGCCATGATAGCAGAGCCTCGCCCCGGCGTGCGCCAGCTGGGACAGGAGACTTCGTTGCGCGGCCGCTGGCATGCCGTCGGTGCAGACCAGGGGCGCGCAGCCGGCGCCCAGGCTATCGGCCGCGATAGCGAGCAGGTTTGGATTTTCGCAGACATGGATCTTGCGATCCGCCACATTCCATAGAGGCGGCAAGCGCAACAACAACCGCAGCGATGCATAGGCCGGCTCTCCCGGAAGCCAGCGGTCGCTTTCGGCCTCGCGCACCGGCAGGTTAAGGAACAGGGCCGGACGAGCCAGTTCGTTGACCAGAACGCCCGCCCTTGCCCAGATGTCGCGGGCCCGCTGCCCACCCCCGGCCAGTTGCGCATCGGGATCGTCTTTCGGTTCGGTCAGTGTTTCGCTGCCCTCGTCCGCAATGGGCGAGGTGCCCTGACGCCAGACTGCCAGCACAAGCGCCGCCGTCCCCCGGCCATTGTCGAGCGCATGGGCGTCGCCCAACACGTCGGCGGCGAGTTGCGAGCGCGTGATGCCGTCAGCGGGCAGACGCCGCAGTACCTCTTCGGCTCGGCGGCACAGCTGCGCTGCCGCTTCCGGATCCTGTCGGGCGAGCCGCTTGATGAGGCCGATGCCCGTCGGGTTCCGCAGCAAGCTGGCCAGGCGCGAATCGCCGCAGCCTTCGATCACGCTCGTCCAAAGCGTCTGCGTCCGCAGGCGGGTTCCGGCGAGATGAATGATGGGACCGTCGAGTTTTTCCAGAGCATCGCGCAAGGAACTGGCGATACCAGCGTGTTGCAAAGCGGCATCGACGGCGTGAACGTCGATGCGCAAGGATTTCGAGTGGCGCGGCGCGCGCCCGAGCAGGCCGGCCAGCGCCGCGTGTTCCTCGACGCCGAGTTCGTCAATGCGAATGTGATCAATGGTCTCGAGCGGCGCGCGCTCGAAGCGTTGGCGCAATCGCCTGCGCAGCGAAGCGAGGTGATCGCCGCCGAGCAGGCGTTGAAGGGGGACGTCGGGCTGGCCGCTCATGCCGGCGCAAATCGGCGATCGGGATCGGCCTGAAGCGTCTTGTCTCGTCCGTCCCAGGTCCACCGCGAGACGAATACGGCATCGATCCCTTCGCGTCGCTGCAATTGACATATGGCGACGCCGGGCAGCTCGGCATAACATGCCCACTCGCGCTCGCTGGTGATGACAAAGTCGAGGTCGAACTCGCGGATCAGTCCCATGCAGTGCGCACGCGCGGTGTCATCGATGCCGGCAAACGCTTCGTCGAGCAGCATCAGCCGTGGGGCGAGCGCATAGCTGCCCTGACTATAGAAGCTGGCGACCGCGGCGAACAGCGGCACCGTGAGGCCGAGCGCCCGCTCGCCGCTCGACGCGGGGCCGGAAAGCTTGCCCCAACCCCCCTCCTGCCAGCGTTCGACGCGGAAGCGATGCCAGTGGCGATAGTCGAGTGCGCGGGCGAGCTGATCGAGCAGGGTGCCGCCGGCATCTCTTGCGTCGATCGAATCGGCGCGCTCCCGCTCGGCGGAGATGCGTTGCTGCAGCATGGCGCCCACGACGCTGCGGTCGTCCACCGACCAGAGATCGGAGCTGGTGTTGAGCAGGCGCTTGCGCGCCAGGTCCAGGCCAATAGGGGCGCCTTCCTCCTCGGCCAGCGGCTGCCACACTAGGCGGTAGCGCACGCCGGTGGAGGTGGGACGCTTGTGCAGTTCCCGGTTAATGGCGTCGACTTGCCGTTCGGCGGCCTGCAGAAGGCGCTGGATTTCCGACGCGATCTCGGCCTGCAGATGGTTCTCTAAAACGGCCCGCTCATTGGCAGTAAGCAGTTCGCTGCGCTGGGCAATCTCTTCGGCGAGCCGCATGGCGAGGCGGTCCGGCCGTTCGCGCCGATTCTGATAGATGATGTTCACGCTGAAGCCCCAGTCGTTCTGGTCGGCCTGGACCTGGTGGCCGAGCGCGCCAAGTGCGCGCTGCAATTCGGTGAGTTCTTCCGATATCTGGCGCTGTACGCGTGCCCATGCCTCGTCGTCGTCCTTGAGACCGGACAGTCCCTGTTCCGCCCGCCGAGCCAGCGTCAGGGCGGGGTCGATTGTCCACAGGCCATCCATGTCGGGCAGATCGATGTCCGGCAGCGCGGCTGACAATAGACCGGTGTCCGCGAATTGCTGAAGTTTCAATATTGCCTGGGCGCGCGCTTCGCCGCGCTGCAGAAGATTGACGTTTGCCGTCTCGACCTGCTGGCTAGCGACTGCTCGCGCCTCGCCCTTGTCGCGCAGCACCTCGTTGGCTAACTTCGACGCGGTTTCGCCCGATTCGACCGCAATACGGGCATCGGATAACTGCCGCTGCAATTCCTCGACTTTGGCGCCAACCGCGTCCCGCAACACGTCGAACCGGGCGAACGCGTCTTCTGCTTCAATGCGGGCAGCCGCGAGGTCCTCTTCACGCTGCCGCATGTCGCCGCGCGCCTCGTCCTCGCGGATCCGCTGGCGCTGCCATTCCGGCATAGCCAGACGCAGCTCGTGGACGGCTTGCTCGAGCCGGACCTGCGCATCGCGATAGTGCTGCAGCGCTGTCTCGAGAATGCGCAATGCGTCGGGCGATTCCGGTAGGTGCAGGTCCGCGGCGTCAGCCGCGAGCTGTTCACGAACGGCCTCGAGCGCCTTTTCGGCAACGAGGCACTTCATGTCGGCATCAGCGAGCCGTTCGCCGGCAAGCCGGGCTTGGCGGGTCGAGGCGGCGGCCGCCAGGTGAACGCTGCGAAGTGCCTCGTCGGCGGGCGCCCGGCGCAATTCTTCATCGGCCTGTTCACGATCCAGCGCGAGCTGTGCGGCCATGGCTTGCGCGGCGGCCAGTTCGGCTGAAAGCTCCGCGAGGCGCTCCGAAATCTCGGCCAGCCGACGCATCCGGGCTGTGGCGCGGGCGACATGTCCGATAAAGACCGCCACCGGCTTGCCCCAGGCGCCGCATAGGCTGCCGAGGCGAAAACGGCCGTCCGGAGCAATCCAGGCCTCGCTGTCGACGGGATCGTCATCCGCGCAGGCGATGCCGGACAGCACTCGCCCGACGACGTCATCCGGCATATCGCAGCCGGCCGGCACGGTGACATGCAGCCAGTCGGCAAGTGACTGTGAACGGTTTTGCCGCTCAAGCACTTGCACGTCGAGCAGCGGCCTGCCGTCGTCGCCAGCCTGAAGGCGGCCGTCCGGCGATATCCAGGCATCGAGCAGCCCGGCCGCTTCGAGCGCCGCTTCGAGACCCGCGCGCTGTGTAGCCGTCGTCTTATCGCGAAAGTCCACCACCTGCCACAATGGCGCACCCTGACGGTTTTCCCGGACGGATGTACTGCGCGTGTAGGGCAGGGGCGGCGCAATATCTGCACCAGCCTCCAAACGCTCGCCTTCTTCGCTAAGCCTTTCGTTTTCGCTCGCCAGTGCCTGACACTGGTTATCGATCTCCACGCGACGCTGTGTGAGCGCATGGCTGGCATGTTGATGCGCCGATTGCAGGAGGTGCCGGGCAGGATCATCGCCCTGCAACGCTACCGCCCATTCCGCTAGGGCAGCCAGGGCCGAGAACCTGTCGTCGGGGTCGACATGCAATTGCTTCAACCCGATGAAATGGCCATCCCAACTTTCAACCAGGCTCCGGCCTTCTCGTTCGACCTCGGCATCGGCTTGTGTGCGGCGCCCGGCGGCTTCTTCGGCCTCGAGTCGCCGTTCGTCCTGGATTTCACGCCGGCGCGCATAGATCGCCTCGGCCTGTGCGACTTCGGCCTGGCGGCGGCGCAGCACGGCAATCTGCTCGCGCCGGCTGTCAACAAGGCTGCGAAGTCCGGCGCATGCCTTGTCGAAGGCCTGCCGCGTCAGTTCGACCAGTTCGGGCGCTTGGGATACGGCAAGCGGGCTTGCGCCATGCTGGGCGGCAATGCCGGTCGCATCTGCGTGGGCCGCGCTTTGCCGGCGCAGATCAGTCAAAACACTTTCCGCCTGTTCCATGCGCCGGGCCGCGCGTTCCGTTTCCTCGGTGCTGAGCCCTAGTCGCCGGGTCGCCTCCTCGAGCGCCTCGGCTGCCTTGCGCATTGCTTGCTGGCGCGCCGCAGCCTCCTTCTGCGCGCCTTCGAGGCGGTTGGCATCCTGCATCGTGGGGTCGGAGCGTAATGTATCGAGCCGCGCGCGCCCGCGCGCGAGATCGATCTCGGCATCCTGGTGGGCGGTTCGGGCAAGCGCTTCCTGCGCTCGTGCTTCATCGAAACGGGCCTGGGCTTCACCGCGCGCGCGGCTGGCATTGTCGAACTCCGTCTGCGCCTGGCGCAGCAACCGCGCCTGTCGGCGGGTCTGCGTGCCGGCATAGGCGCGATAGCGCTCTTCGAAGCGGCCGACAGCCCTGGCCAGCGCTTGATACTCCTCGAGCTGACGGCGGTCCTCCTCCAACTGGCCCAGCGCCTCGGCGACGTCGCCGAGCAGTTCGGGCGCGAGCGGCGGCAGAGCCTCGGTCAAGGCGTTCGAAAGGGCGGTTTCGTCGGGCTTTCTGGAGAGTTGCGGCTGGCGAAGCTGGATCAGAGTATCCATCAACGCGTCGTAGCGCCTGGTGCCCAGATGGAAAAGGCGCTCGTCGACGGCACGGCGGTAGCTGGCGGCGGTGTCGAACAGCTGGCCGCGACCTTCGAGGGCATCGCGCAGACGTTCCCTGGTCAGCACCACCCGTTGGGCGCTCGTCAGCCACAAATCCTGGCTGATGCGCGGCGCATCGTCCGCGTCCTCGATCAAGAAGAACCAGCTGTCGACCTGCGGACGGGCAGCCGTCGCTGACAGGCCGACGCCGAGCGACAGATAGCGCGGCGCACCGTCTTCGGCGATGCGGCCGAACTCGATCCACGCATAGCCGATGCGCCGGTCGTAGCTGTTCATCAGCAGGTTCCAGGCCATCTTCTTGCCACCGTCCCCGTCGGGCTCGATGCGCGAGGGCTTGAGCTGCGCATCGAGAAGCAGCGGCAGCGTCAGCGACAGCACTTTGGACTTGCCGGTGCCGTTGTTGCCGCGCAGCAGCAGATGGCCGTCGCGGAACCAGAATTCCTCGCTGTCGTAGTGAAACAGCTCCACCAGGCCGAGGCGCAGGGGCTGCCAGCGTTCCCGTGTCGGCACCGGCAAAACGGGCTTCCCCGGCTGCGCGGCGATCAGGACAAGGCGGTCGTTCATGTCAATCCGAAGAGGGGACCGACGGCAACGGCCGGCACGTCGCGGGTTTCGCGGATTTGCGCCTCGCCCAACGCGAAGCGGGCGAGCGCAGGGAGCGGATAGACGGTGCCGTCTTTCAACAATGCGAGCTGTAGCTTTTCCAGTCGTTCGATTGCGATGGCGGCGAGCTCGCGTTCGGCGCCTGGCTCGCGTGCCGACTTGCGCCAGTAGCGACCGTAGCGTGTTCTGGCTTCGCGCAGGAAATCGGCAATATCGTGTTCGCGGAAGCCCCGGACGGGTACCGGCGCTAGCTCGGCGCCATTCGATTTTCGCTGCCGTTGGCCTGCGGCCAGATGCTCGGCGACAAGCAACGTCACATGCGCGTCCGTGCCTTCGGCGGGCATGGCAACGTCGGTCAAAAATCCCGTCTCATCGACCAGCGCCAGCCCCTCGGCGCGCTGCTCGGCAACGAGGCCAGCGGCGTCGCCGAGGCGGGCGGCCATGGTTCCGCGCTGATTGAGGAAATAGGCTCGGACTTCTGGATCCAAGGTCTCGATATAGACTACCGGATCGTCGAGAAGTCGGCGCGCAAGCTGGTGGCGCAGAGCCGTGCGGCGGCCTTCCTCGCTGTCCGCTACATGCCCGTCCACCAGCGCACGCAGCCGTTCCTCGAGCGTAGCCGGGGCCTCTTGCGGTATCCACGTCGACGGGCCGCGCACGGCTGCAAGCATACCGGCGAGCATACGGCGCTGCACGTCATAGAGCGCATCGGCCTGCTCGCCTCGGGCTTGTACGAATGTTTCCTCGTCGCCGGCCACACGATGAAGCACTCCCAGCCCCAGCAGGGTGCGGCATACCCATACGAGTTCGCGCCGCTCATGCTGGGCCTCGAGCGTGAAGGTGAAGTCGAGCCCCGGCTCGGCGGCGAGCTCCAGCAGCCTCTCGCCCAGCAGGCGCAGCGTGATTTGCGGGTCGGCACGCTCAAGCGCAGCGCAGGCAAGGCACAGTAGCACGTAGCGGCGACGATCATAGCCGGGCAGGCCGCGCGTGGCGTCGCTCACGGTTCCGGGATACTTGAAGAGGCGCGCGCCCTCGCGCTCGACCTGCAGCGGCCAGCCCGTCTCGCGCGAAAACCATTCCCGCAAAGCTTCGGCCTGACGGCGCACGGCGGCGAAATCGTCATGTGCCGGGCTCATCAACGGCGTCATCAGCAGCGCGCGCAGGCAGGCACGAAACTCCTCGCGCTGGAAACGCTGCTGCTGCAGACTGATGCTGCGGCCATCCCCACGATTGTCGCGAACCGCTTTCACAAGGCTCCTCGCAGGGGCGTGATGGTGATAATGTGGTCGCGCCCGGCGAACACGCCTCGCGGCGTATCGATGCGGGCATAGCTGTCGGCCGCAAGCGGCTTCAGGTGAATGTGTAGCAAGCCGTCTCCGGTCTGCCGTTCCACGGCCATCTCCGGCCCGGCCTGTTCGCTCAGCGCTTCTCCGAGTAGCCCCAAGAAAAGGCCAAAGGAAGGAGTGTCGAGTTCACCCAACTCGGAAAGGCGCGCCGTTTGGCCGGTGGCGAGGCGCTTGCGTGCCGCCTCGACCTGCAGCGATTCCTCCGCGATCTGGAGCGCCAGGAAAGCGCGATCCTCGGCGCGGTCGCGCACCCGCGGCAACGGTCCGCGCGGCGCGGCCTCCCCGTATTCGCGCAAGCGCGGGTGGATTCTGAGCGGCTTGGCGTCAGCCCAAGAGGTACTGGCCGGAAGTGCAGCGTCCGCATCGGCGTTCAGCGAGAAATGCCGTGCCGAATTGAGCGCGAAGGCGGCGCGCGCGAGACGGTGCGCCTCGCCATCATTAGTGCAAGCGGCGAACCAGCCAGCGAGCATGCGGAAGTCGGCCGAGCGATCGCTGCGGCCGCTGCGCCGCTCATTGAGGGCAGCAATCGCCCCCAGCAGTTGCGGGATTGCCGAGCGCGCTCGCGCTCGCAGCAATTCGGCTTGCGGCAGCTCGTGGCCAGTGCTGAGAAACCAGCCGCGTAGTCCTTTCCAGCGTTCCCGCCAGCCTTGCAGGTAAAGGTCTTGCGCATTGGCCTGATCCTGCGCACTGCCAGGAGCGGCGTCGCGCGATTCGCGCTCTGCCACCTGACCCAACAGGGCGTCCACCCTTGGCTCCAAGGCGAGGATGAGGCGGGCGATGGTGTCGGAGCGGCGCACCAGATCGCCCATGAAGCGCTCCAGGTAATCGATCAGCCGCTTCTTGTAGTTTGCGACCGCGCTCGCCTCAGCTTGCTGCAACTCGATGCTGCGGGCGACGCCGGCCATGAATGCCTGCGCGTTTTCGGCTAGACCCTCGAACACGCGTACCAGATCCCGCAGCGTCTCATGGATCTTGGCCACGTCCGGCTCGGATTCGGCGGCCAGAGCTTCAAGCGCCAGCAGCCGGCTCGCTATGTCTTCGAGCGCCACCGTCTGCAATTCGGCACGTCGCTGCAACGTCTGCACGAAGACCGCCAATGCCGATTCCACCGCCTCACCGCCCTGCGACAGACGGTAGAGAAACCGCGCGCGATAAAAATCGCTGAGACTGGACACGCGCGCGGTGTCCGGGTGCGATTCCAGATTGCCCCATTCCGCCAACTGGGCGAGGGCGGCGTTTATTTCCTCGATGCGTGGCGATCCGTTCGGCCATCGGCCTTCCGCGAGCACCTCGTCTGGTCTCAATTGAAGGCGATATTGCCGTTTCGCTGCGGCGAAGACGTCCATGATGCAGCGGTAAAGCGTAGCTTTGTCTGCATTCAGGTGCCGGAACAGCTCGGCTGAGTCGCTCGCAAATTGCATGGAGATCGCTGCCTCTAAGCTACGATGAGTGTTTTTGCTTTGTCCTGGATGATCGTCAAGCACCACGACGTTTTTTCCACACATGGACAAAGTCCTTGTCTGGGCGGCGCGCCAGCAACTCCGGTCGGCGCACCCAAAAAGTATGTCCCTGAAGTTCAAATTGACGAGGTCGGTGTCTGGCAGGTCGACCTCAGGGTGCGATGCCTGGATCTGAACTGCACCCGTCCCCAAAAAGACGCTGATGAAGCCTGGCGCATGGTAGTCGCCCGTGGCCAGCAATTGCGCAAACGAGTGAGTTGAAGGCGTTGACGGCGATCGACATCGGTCACGGCGATCCATGATGCCAGGCAGTCATAGCCTTCGATCAGGACGTCCTTTTTCGATCGTAAAGGCGATGGGACGGCCGACATACTTGGCCGACATCCCTTTCAGGCGATCCGCGGCCCGTACATGTATCACGTGGAAGTCACGGAGTAGTTCTTGAAGTTGAAGTTTGCTCCCCGGGAGACCCGGTAATCTCGACACCGTATTGAACGCTGCCGACATTCATGTCGCCAAAGTAAGCTTAGACTTGAGCCAATCCAGGACATCCTTGATATCCACCGTCCCGCTGTCGGTCTTCGAAGTGCGCACCAGCGAGATCACTCTTTGGCCATTGGAGCCTTCAAACACGTTCCAATTCGCCCCGCCTACATTGACATTGGGGTAGACCGGAATCGCCGCACCGGATGGGTCATATTGACTTGAGATAGGCTTAACATTGCCGCTACCGTCTGGATTTCCGGTGTGGTTCGTTCAGAGCGTTATCTCGTTTTGATGTGAGCTGTCCCAGATGTCGTAGGCGGTGTCCCAGGCGCCGCCGGAAGGAACATCCTGATTGAAGCTCCCAGTCAGAGTTTTAATCGAACTGAGCGGTTTCCCGACATTGAAAGCCTGGTGGGGATAGCTCTTGATACCTCCAGTATTAGGCTGGTTCGACCACACGCTCCACTGGTTGTCTGCATACACCGAAATTGTCTGAGGCCCAGCGCCCTTTCCCCCCAGATATCATTGTTCCACGCCATGTGAAAAGTCCTCGTATGGCGCGCTCGACCTCCAGATCGGAGCGCTTGCCGAGACAAGTGCGACAGTCGATGACCTGGCTTGGTTCAAAGCTTGCCTAAATAGATCATCATCGTGTCTGTCGACGTACCCCGGCGGGGAGGGCAGCGATCCGGTGCCGTTTATCCGAGTGGAATCCATGAAGCTCTCCTTCTGTTACGGGAACAACGATCTCGTACCGATCCGTCTGGCGAGTACCTGGGTCCTTCACCAGTTGAGACATCCGCAACTGGAGACCAAGTTCGAATGCTAGGGAGCTTAACTTTCGAGAAGCTGACGCGTCTTCTGCCGAGCCCGTCGGCCGGTCAGCATTCGGCTCAGTGGCATGCCATGCTCATCAGAAGAACGGCACGACGCGGTCGTTCAACAGCTTTCCCGCCGCGATCGGCTATGCGTCGGGGCCGGCCAGGAGGCCCGCCGGACGTCCACTTTTTCATCGTCAACCTCTGCTGAGGTGTGTGCACGCAGGACGGAAGGAGGTCGGTGAGGGGGCTGATTTCTGTCCCTCAATATATATGGAAGCAGTTCCTCAGCAGGAGCGTATTGCCCGTGTACGCCGCACCGGAACGCGAGACGCCGTTAAGACAGGTGGAGAGCAGGGCCAGAATTCCCCAGCGACGCATACTGAAACGTGCTCCCGCAAGGCAGGCATGCAATTGCGATCCCAAACAGCTCACGCTTCGAGCAGGCTCTCATCTGCTGTGCAGTTCGCCTGGCGGCGTTCGAAGATCGAATTTGCCACCGCGAAAACACCGCAGCGGTGGCACTATGCCAGTACCTGCCCGCCATTTTTGCACGCGTACAATCGCGGAGTGTTCTCCAGGCCGCACCATTTGTCCTCGTCCTCGTTCAGTCCGTCGATCCCTCCCGATCGCCAAGTCTGTGCATTTCCTCTGGAGAACTGTTTTCTGTTGGTCACTTGTCACGGCGTCAGCGCTTGAACGCTACGCCCGGCTTTCTATCGCGCCGAGCTGCACGAAACTCATTGCTGGTCGTCCAGCCTCGTGAGTGTCATTCTACCAGCCGGTGACCGCGAGGATTGTGACAAGCGGAACAAAAATACCCAACCGAGGCTAAAGACTTTCCGCCAGCCTGCCAGAAAAAGGCATGAAGACCCTTGCCCGAAAAGGACCTGGACCAAGAAACATCGACTCTATCGCGCCAGGCCCCGATGTCGCGTCGGAGCGGGTCCTGCGGTCGCGATTGCGGCAAAGCTTGGAGGGGCATGAGGTGCGTTCCGCTTTCCAGGCTTTGCAGGGAACAGCCTCGATGCCGTCCGCCGCAACGGCGGTCTCGCCGGACCGGTGCTGTGGGCGCCAGTGCGGGCTCGGACAATGCCTGATCTCCGAGCTTCCGGCAGAGACGGATCTTGAGGCTGACCCATGGCACCGTCGGCTGGCCGACCTGGCGCGACGAACGCTCCTGCGACTACACCCTGCACCTGACGCGTCGTAGCTGGGCCTGGGAGTTCCTGCGGCGCAACTCGGCCTTCCAGCATGACCTCGCCCGCGCCTAGCCGCAGGTCAGGCAACTGCAAGCCGGCCCAGCGCTCGACGTCATCGCCTCTGCCGCCGACCTGTCGCGGTGGGCGCTTGTGTTTCGCCAGCTCCCTGTACCAGGATGCGGCGGTGTTCTGATGTCCGCGCCGGTGCCCGCATGTCTTGCCGGTCATTGCCGAACCGCCGCCGGGCACCGCCGGCGATGCCGGCCTTCGATCCGGCCAGGCTGCCATGCCGCGCGAGCGTGTTGATGCTTGCCGACAGCTCTCAGCACCTTTTGCTGCAACATGCCGGCCGGCAGCTGCAGCTTGCCGTTTCGGGGGCGGACCTTGTCGGTCCCGTCCTGCTGCGTACCGACGCGATCTGGCCGGCCGGGCAGGCGAGGCAGCGCCTTTAACCTCTCGGATGCCTCGAAAGTCTGCTTATGCAGGTCGGCTTGCCGCCGAGATTGTTCCCGCCCGAAGAGCGCGGCCGGCGTCTGCGCTTCGTGCTGCGGGCGCTTGACGGCTCGCTTACGCAAGCCTCATACAGCGACATTGCCGCGGCACTGCTCGGCGAGCCGCAGGTGCGCGCCGACTGGGTCGACCCCGGCGATCATCTGCGCGCATCCGCCGCGCCGTTCGCCGCGGTCATGTCTTCATGAACGGCGGCTATGCCGACTTCCTCGGCTAGACATCCGCCCGGAAGGTCTTGAAGCGCGCTCCCGTCAGCCGGCGAACAGTTTCTTGTAGCCGGTGGTCACCATCCAGTTCGCGCGATCCAGGTGGCTGCGCGCGGCATTGCGGGCGCGCATCGGTTCGCGCTGCGGATCGATGCCGAGGATTAGCCGCGCCATCTCCTCGTAGCTGGCCTCGTCGGCGGCGGCATCGAGGAAGCGCATATAGATCGTGAAATGCGCCTTGTCGTAAGCCGTCAGGCTTTCCGACCAAGGCACTTCGTCCGACAGTTTAGGGGTAAGAGGCTTACCAGTTTGCATTGGCCGATGGTCATCCGTTCGTCGAAACAGAATATCCGAAAATGGGATAAATGGAAACCGTGATTACTGGGTCGACCGGTCCTTTCACGACCGGTTTGCCAACATGCCCAAATCTCTTCGGTCACCACGTCACCAGCAGTTCCTGGATCAGCTAGTTACGCTCCGCAAAGCTCAGGGCTTGACCCAGGCGCAGATCGCTGAAAAGCTTGGCCGTCCTCAATCATTTGTCGCCAAGTACGAAGGTGGAGAGCGGCGGCTCGACGTCGTTGAGTTTCTCGACGTGACAGCTGCGCTCGGCGCCGATCCATGCGAGATTTTGTCAAAGCTCCGGTCATAATGGGTGCTTGCGCGCTGAGGAGCCAGTCGGCATTTCTGCGGCAAGTCCCGAGGCTCGAACACTAGATGTTTGGATTCCAGTGTCAGGCTGATCAGCGGGGATCATCGCTCATCTGGCTGATGGTTTCCAGTGTCAGTAGCGGCCCGCTGCACGGCCCATTCCTCGTTTTGCTTGAGAGGCAACGCGCCAACGAGACGGACTATGGCAGACCTCGGGCGCATGGACATGCGCCAATTGGTCCGACGGAACGTGGTGAGATCAGGCAGAAGAAGCGTCGGACGCAGGAGCAGCTCGCTGAGATTCCGGCTTCAGTCAGCAGTATATCAGC
This sequence comes from Mesorhizobium vachelliae, assembly GCF_033977325.1. Taxonomy (NCBI): domain Bacteria; kingdom Pseudomonadati; phylum Pseudomonadota; class Alphaproteobacteria; order Hyphomicrobiales; family Phyllobacteriaceae; genus Mesorhizobium; species Mesorhizobium vachelliae. The sequence continues at coordinate 1,081 of NZ_JAVIIR010000032.1, read as the reverse complement.
GGACTGGACAAGGGACGCCGGAATGCGACCATCGTCACGATCTACGAGCTGGCATTGGCACTTGGCGTCAGCCATACGGATCTGGTTCGGCCCGACAAGTGGAATCGGCCAATTGCTGGACGCTCGCACCCGGCCGGAAGGTACCCAGGGCTGGTCGACGAAGGCCGTTGCCATTCCGCAGCTCATGCGGTCTCGGCGATATTGATTTGCTTCCAAATCCCAGCCGAAATTCGGCAAACACGGACTTCGGTTTGCTGCCGTCTGTCGGTTGGGCGCTACGGCATGGAACGCTCGCCTGAGGCGGCCACGGACTCGATTTTGGTACGTCAGCCAAATTTCGCTGCAAACTGTCATTCGAAAACGCGTCGGCTGGAGCTGAATTTTACAAAATTATACATCCACCAACGCACTGGAGTGGTAGACAGCTCCGATGAGGTAGAAGCGGCGATCTCACTTGCGGACAGGAAACTTTGGTGAGCGGCAACTTGCTCAGGCTACACAGCCTTCAGGTTCGTTAAGCAAGGCAGCCGCGGAAGGTGCCGCGACGATGAGACCCTCAAGCTGCAACCTTCAGCGGTTTCCAATGTTCAGGCTTCAGCGAGCGAATTGGCCAACGCTAATACAATGATCAGAAATAGCAGCACCGAAGGACAGATCCATCCCTCCCGTTATGAGTGACAGACGCTCCACTCCTTGCACCCGCGTAGTCGATGCAGACCGGTCTGCTCGGAGTGCAAAATCCATCAAGATCGTACGCTGTCGCCTTTTGATCCGCACTGACTATCCGTATGCAAAAGCTTGGCTTGGTTGGGCATGACGAGTGCAGTTTTCCCTGCATGTGACGGGATGATCGCCCGTATCAGTGGCGACCATGATCGCCTATTAGCCAGGTCTCGCGGATTCTTCGTCAATGTCGAGTTGCATGATCCCCGTATGCCCGATGCTATCCTTGTGCATGGGCGCTTTGACTTAGCAGGCTGTTGAAGAAGTACTGGCGCGGTTGTTGGGAGCGTGATTCACTGGTGCCCTGATGATTTGGGGACCGTGGATGCGCGGATTGGACGAGCGGACGAGTTCACTG
>NZ_JAVIIR010000031.1:0-27350 GCF_033977325.1 Mesorhizobium vachelliae | reverse complement strand
CAGCCAGCCAGGCTGCACCTCGACTATCTTGCCGTTGATCGGCAGGCACTGCAAAACCGACTGCGGGGCTGATGTCGGCCTCTGCTGGTCAAAAAGCGATATACCGACCGAGGTGTTGTGGAATCCCAGCCTGATCCCGGAGCCGCTGTGCGCCATCGCTAAACTTCCCACGAAGAGGTCAAGCTTCCAATTATAAAGAGTTTCAGTTCCAGATTTGATTTAGGGGCCCGCTGTGCCGCTGGCGAAGACGTTTGAAAGGGAATTGCTGGAGAGGCTGAGTGCGGAAGAGCGAGCGGCGATTGTAAAGGGCGTAGCGGCGCTCGAAGCCTGTTTGGGACAAGACACAGTTGGTGCTAATCATTTTGGGCTAAAGGGTTGAAGTCAGGACTGGACATACGGATGGCTTGGCTTCCAAAGGGATTTCGCGCCGGAGGGCCACCCGTCATCCGGCAGCTCCAGCAACTTCTATCGAAAATCGGTCTACCGTCGACGGAGCCAAGGCCAGCGCCATCGTCTACAGCTTGGTGCTGACCTGCCGCGCCTCACTCGTCGAGCCGCTCGCATGGTTGCGCCACGTTCTCACCGAACTGCCTCAACGCGCTGTCGATACCGACATCGACGATGCCCTTCAACTTCGCCAAAGCCGCTGCAGCCCGATCCGCCCGGACGCGTCCGTTTGAAAAAGCGACCGTCGTTGAAAGGGCGGCGGCAACGCGCGGGGAAATTCGCGCTTACCATCGATCCCGCCGGCCAGTGCTTCGTGCTTTGCGATCGGCGCATGGCCACTCCGTCAACAGCAGGAGAGAACGTCGAGCGGCGAGCGGAACTAATCTGGTAAGTTCGTGACCAGAACATCATCAACAATCTCAAATGGTTGGGTTTTGGTTACCGCATTGAAATGCTTTGGTTCGCCGGTCTCAGGATCGGATTTCCGAGTTTTCCCGTTTCTTACCCCTATCATAGCGCCGGACAACCGTATTGCCGAGGCACTGACCATTGACAATGATGACGTTGGGATCCTCTGCGTCCATTTGATCTCCTGTGCGGAGTACGAGTTCATCAGAACGGCGGGGTTGGACCCTTCCTCGAATGCTCCACGAGCGTCACTATCCGCCAGTATTCAATCCCAAACGAACGTCTTACGTGTGTGGCGCTGGCAGGGCCAAGGCTTGACGAAGGCATAACCTCTACCAATCCATCACTACCTTACCCGAACTCCCACTCCGCATCGCATCGAACCCGACCTGATAATCATCGATCCCAATGCGGTGCGTGATCAACCCCGATACATCCAGCGGCCCCTGCACCAGCGCGATCATCTTGTACCAGGTCTCGAACATCTCGCGGCCGTAGATGCCCTTCAGATGCAGCATCTTGAAAATGACCTTGTTCCAGTCGATCTCGAAGCCGGTGGGCGCGATGCCGAGGATGGCGATCTTGCCGCCATTGTTCATGGTGTCGATCATGTCGCGGAAAGCGGGTGCGGCGCCCGACATCTCCAGGCCGACGTCAAACCCTTCGCTCATGCCGATCGAGGGCATCACGTCGCGCAGCTTCACCTTCGAGGCGTCGACCACATGCTGCACGCCGAGCTTGCGCGCCAGTGCCAGCCTTACCGGATTGATGTCGGTGATGACGACCTTTCGCGCGCCGACGCATTGCGCCACCAACGCGCCCATGATGCCGATCGGGCCGGCGCCGGTGACCAGCACGTCCTCGCCGACCAGATCGAAAGACAGTGCGGTGTGGACCGCATTGCCTAATGGATCGAAGATGGCGGCAATCTCGTCCGGCACGTCGTCGGGGATCGGCACGACATTGTGCTGCGGGATCGCCATGTACTCGCCGAAGGCGCCGGGGCGGTTGATGCCGACGCCAAGCGTGTTGCGGCAGAGATGCCCTCGCCCCGCCCGGCAGTTGCGGCAGTGGCCGCAGACGATGTGGCCCTCCCCGGAGACGCGCTGGCCGACCTTGTATTCGGTGACCGCCGCGCCGTAATCGGCGACCGTGCCGACGAATTCGTGGCCCGTCACCATCGGCACCGGCACGGTCTTCTGCGCCCACTGGTCCCAGTTGTAGATATGGACGTCGGTGCCGCAGATCGCGGTCTTCCTGACCTTGATCAGCACGTCATTGGGGCCGATCTCCGGCACCGGCACCTCTTCCATCCAGATGCCCGGCTCGGCCTTGGCCTTCACCAGCGCCTTCATCATGTTGGACATTCTTTTGTTCCTTGGATCCGCCGACATCTGTGTGTGGATGCGCGCCTGGCCCTTCGGCACCACCGGGAAGGAGAAGCCGATGACGTAGTGCCTCGATTCTACATGCGCTGCGTCGAGTGGCGTCTCAAAGGCACCACTCGCACATGGCGCGATGACGTTTGACCTCGCAGGGCGTTTAGAACTTCTTTACCTCGATACCATGCCGACGCAGGGCATAGCCGACTTGCCGCGGCGTGAGGCCGAGGATACGACCAGCCTTGGCCTGAACCCAGCCGGCCTTCTGCATCGCGTCGATCAGCCGGTCGCCATCGGTCACACGCATGCCTGTTGCACCCGAGGCAGGATGGCTCGGACCGCGGGCGTTGACGGGCACCGCCGCGCCCTCGGAGGCGCCGGTGCGCCTGGCTCCCAGCGGCGATTCAACCGGCATCCTGTTGCGGCCGAACTCATCGCTGGCATTGCCGTCATTTGCACGGTCGGCTCCTTTCCAGAGGAGGGAAGACAGGCACTGGCTATTCTGGCAGGCAAAATCTGAAGTGGCGATAGTGCTTGAATGCGCAAGAGTGGCCGTCCTTCGCACGCAGTTTTCCAGCTCACGGACGTTGCCAGGGAAGTAGCATTGCGAGATCAGGTCAAGCGCCGACGGCGCGAAGGCGAGCTCGCGATGGTTCTCGCTATTGAATCGATCGAGGAAGGCCTTCGCAAGGCGTGGAATATCGCCGGGTCGCTCTCTGAGCGGTGGCAGCATGATTGGCACCACATTGATACGGTAGTAAAGATCGGCCCTGAACTCTCCATTCACGACAGCCGTCTCGAGATCCTTGTTGGTGGCGCATATGAGCCGGACGTCGACCGTTAGCGTCCTGGTGCCGCCGACGCGCTCCAACTCGCCTTCCTGCAAGACGCGCAAGAGCTTTGCCTGGAAGGCAGGCGAAATCTCGCCGATTTCGTCAAGCAACAGGGTTCCGCCATTGGCTAATTCGAAACGGCCGGCACGCTGCGCGACAGCCCCGGTGAAGGCGCCCTTTTCATGCCCGAACAACTCCGATTCCAGAACGCTTTCAGGCAGTGCGGCGCAGTTCAGTTTGACGAAAGCCTTCTTGCTGCGAGGCGAAAGCTTATGGATGGCCTGCGCAAAAAATTCCTTGCCGGTGCCGCTTTCACCCCGCAAAAGCACGGTGGAGTTGGTCCTTGCCACGATTGCGGCGGTTTCAAGCACCTGCTTGAGTGCTGGACTTTCCCCGATGATCCCGTCGATTTTGACAGGCGAATGGCGCGCAGGGCGGGCCTCCTTCTCGTCGCGCGATTTCTCCGCTCTCCCTTCCTCCTCAAAGAGCCGCTGACGATCTGTGCTCAGGATGCGATGGAGGCGGATAGTCCGGCCGACAAGATTGGCGACCATTGTCAGCAAGCTCACGTCTTCGTCGCAATGCACGCTGGCGGCGCCGTCCCGGATACGGTCGATCGACAGTGTACCGAGGATTTCATCCTCAGCCTCTATTGGCACTCCGATAAAGGTAACTGGCATGGTTGCGCCGCCCGATGCCGTTTGGAGATCAGCCTGAAATAGTTCGGACTTGCTGACATCGTGTATGACGAGTGGCCTCCCCGTAGCGCAGATACGGTCTACCACGGCCTGCGGTGTGAAGCGGCGCCAATCTGATTGAGGAGCGTGTTTGTTGCCGGCAGTTGCGGCAATCTCCAGCTCCCCGGCCGCCTCCTTGATGACCATTTCTCCATGACGCATTTGCACAAACGAGGAGAGAATGTTCACGACATTGCCAAGCGTGATCTGCAGCCGCGTGGGGGCAGTCAGGATCTCGGATATCTCGTAGAGGCCCCTGAGCGGGATGTTTGCCCCGGGCATCGCTTTGATAGGTGGCCGTGCGTCGCCAAGCCCTACCTCGTGCACCCGATCCCGCATTACTTGACCCATGGAAACACCTCAGGGGTTGTAAGGTGCCCCTCCCAAAGCGCCTTTCCTTCGACTCGCTACATCCTAGTATTCACGAGCCCCTGTTCAATTGCAAATTGTCATGTCGCAATCGCGGCAATTCCAGGTATCGGCTCTGGCAACGGCGCGCGCGGGTCATCCGAACTTGAAGAGGACACCGAAGCCGCCGCGCGGATAATTCCACTCGATCTCACCACTGGCCTCGCACAGTACCCGACAGGTGCCGCACTCCATGCAGCCGTCGGCGGTGATCTCCACTTGGCCCTTGTCGTTCAATTCATAACATTGGGCCGGGCAGACGCGGGTCAACGCGAGCAGGTTGGCGCTTGGCTTTTGGTGCGGTCGCACTCTTATATGTGGGCGCCCCGAATCGACCAGATAGCGGTTCTGGTAAAGCTTCTCTTCAATGCGTGGCACTGCGATTGTCATCTCGTCCTCCTAGCGCCAGGCGAATGCCAGGCGGACCACGTCGCTCACCAGCCCCCAGCGCGAACGCGCCTTGATGAAGGCAGCTGTGGTCGCCTTTTCCTTGTCGATTTTCGGGGTGCCGTCGACCCGCATAAAGTTCTGAGCCGCCTGAGACATCAACTGCGGGTAGGTCGTGAAGAAGTTTTGGGAATTGGTGTGGAGCAGGGCCGGCATGTCCTTGTATTTCTTCAGGTCTTTGATTACGAAAGACTTGTTTAGCATGGTCTTGTAGAGCGCAAGGTTCTGTTTGGTCATCGGCCGCTTGCGGCTCTTGACCTGCACGATTGCCTCAGCCGCGATGCGACCGGAGGTCATGGCGAGGTTCGAACCCTCCCGGTGAACGGCGTTATTCAACTGCGCAGCATCGCCGACCACCACCCAGCCGTCGCCAAACAGCTGCGGAATCGCATTGTAGCCACCCTCGGGAATGAGATGCGCGGCATATTCTTTCACCTCCGAGCCGGCGATCAGCGGCCGGATCGAAGGATGGTTTTTTAACGCATCGAGTATGACGTATGGGCTCTCCATCATCGAAGCGAAATCCGAAACGAGGCAGCCGATGCCCAGTGAGATCGATTCCTTGTTGGTGTAAAGGAAGCCGAGCCCGGCCATGCTGCGGGAGATTGTACCCACTGCCTCGATCACGCAGCCTTCACCGGCCTTGAGGCCGAACCGCTGCTCTATCACCTCTTCAGGCAGGAAATGCATTTCCTTGACGGCGAGCGCCACGGATTTTGGCCTCGGCATCTCGCGAAGCCCGGCGCGCGTGCCAAGTAGTCCGGAGACACCTTCTGCGAGAACGACAACGTCCGCGAAAATCTCTCCGCCGACCCGGTCGGTGCGGACGCCGACCACCTTGTCCTTGGCATCGCGGACGAGTTCCGTCACGGTCGTCTCGCACAGAACCGTCGCGCCGGCCTCGCGCACCTTACGCGAAAACCATTTGTCGAATTGGGCGCGGATGATCGTATAGCGGTTGGGCTTGGCCTCATTGAAGTCGTCCGACCGATAGTGAATCCCGGTGTGGGATGTGTCGTCCATCACCCAAAGCCGCTGTTCGACCAAATGCCGCTCGAGAGGCGCATCATCCCGGAAATCCGGGATGATCTTCTCCAGCATGTTCGCGTACATGATTGCACCTTGAACATTCTTGGAGCCCGGATATTCACCTCGCTCCAACTGCAGCACGTTCAGGCCATGGCTTGCCATGGTGTAAGCAGCAGCGTTTCCGGACATGCCGGCCCCAACAACAATGGCGTCGAATTTTTCCTTGATCATGTCCAACTCACTAGCTCGCAAGCTTATCGCGACTGTGGGGCGACAGCCGCCGCGTGAAGGCCTCCGTCAGTGCGGGAAGAAAGCGGATCGCGTCGGTGATGATCCCGAGGTGGGCGAAATCGAAAATCGGCGCCTTCGGGTCGGTGTTGATAGCCACGATGAGATCCGCTCCTTCGACGCCAACCCGGTGCTGGATGGCGCCGGAAATTCCTGCCGCTATGTAAAGCTTCGGCCGGATGGTCTTGCCTGTTTGGCCGATCTGCCGATCAGCCGACAGCCAGCCCTTTTGGACCAACGGGCGCGAACAGCCATGCTCGGCGCCGATTGCTCGTGCGAGATCCTTCACAAGCTGCAGGTTCTCCGCCGCGCCTAGACCGAGGCCTCCCGCAACCACAACGTCGGCATAGGCAAGATTGGCCTTTCCAGACTGGCTATCCGGCAGGAAGCCGAGGACTTTGGTGACGATGTCATCCTCGGCTACCGATAGCTGGTGCCGGATGACACGGCCGACCGGCCTGTCCATCCGCCGCGGCATGGGCATGACCCTTGGTCGCACCGTCGCCATTTGCGGCCGGTAATTGAGCGTATAGATCGTGCATAGTAAGGAACCGCCGAAAGTTGGACGGGTCGCAGCGAGCGAACCGTCCATATCGACGTCGAGTTCGGTGCAGTCGGCCGTGAGCCCTGTCTTCAAGGTTGTTGCGACCGAACCAGCAAGATCCCTGCCGAGGGTGGTCGCCCCGAGAAGCAGGATCTCGGGTTTATGGGCATCGACCAGATCCGTCATCGCCTTGGTGAAAGGCTCGTTGCGATAGTCGGCAAGCAGCGGCGCCTCGACGTTGTAGACAAGATCGGCGCCATAAGCGAAGGCCTCGGCTACCGCAGACTGGGTGGTCTCTCCTGGCGGTCCGAGCACGATTCCCGCGAGCGCGACGCCAAGCTTGTCAGCGAGCTTGCGGCCTTCACCGAGCAGTTCGAACGATACCGGGTGGACCTGGCCGCGCTCGAGCTCGATAAACACCCAGACGTGGCGATAGTCCTTGAAATGGTCGGGCAGCTCCTTCTTTGTGCCGGCACGGCCGGAGGCAGGGCGAGGGGCTTCTCGATTCGCGCTCGACATCGTCTCTCCTTGCCGTCATTCGCCGCCGTTGAAGGCGAGTTCCTGTTCCAGCGCTGGCCCGCGGGTTAAGATTGCGGCGATAAGTTCGTCAGCGAGATCACGCAAATTCCTCTCGGGGGTGTCGATAAGTGCCGCCTTTTCCGCCCGCGCTGTAGGGGCGAAAACGCGCTTGACGACCGTCGGCGAGCCGCGCAGGCCGCATCTGGTGAGGTCATCAATGCCGGCGTCGGCCGCACTCCACTTCAGGACCTGGCTACGCGCGGCGTACAGGGCGTCCTCGAGCGAGCCCCGACGGATCTCATTTGTGCCTTCCAGCATGGTGATGAGACAAGGGAACCTGCTCTTCAGCATCTGCGTGCCGCCTTCACAGCGGCGCTCGACCTTGATCTCGCGGGCATCGAGGTCAACGGAGGGGATCTTCGCGACATAGGTGAGTTGCATGAGATCGAGGCGCTTGGCAATGCCGGGCCCGACCTGGGCGGTGTCGCCATCGATCGTCTGCTTGCCGGTGAAGACGATGTCTGGCGTGCCGAACGTCTCGCCAACCTTCGCGATTGCCTGGGAAAGAGCGAAGGAGGTCGCCAGCGTGTCAGAGCCCGCAAAATAGCGATCGGTCAACAGCACCGCGCGGTCGGCGCCGTAACCGAGCGTCTTGCGCAACGCGTCCTCCGCCATGGGCGGACCCATAGTGAGCACGGTGACCTCGCCGCCGTAAGTGTCGCGCAGTCTAAGAGCCTCTTCGAGGGCGAATAGGTCGTAAGGATTGATGATGGTAGGCACACCCTGACGCATGATCGTGTTCGTAACGGGATGGACCCGTATCTGTGCCGAGTCCGGCACCTGCTTGATGCAGACTACGATGTGCATTGGCGGTCTCTTTGGGCTTCTATACGGATGCGGGCTTGGCAGTAGATTTTTGGCAGCATCATTCGTGCCAACTGTTTTGCGTGCTCATATTCCTCGAGACTCCGTTGGTTCCTTCCAGGGGCGCGTTCGTGATGACACGATTTGTCGGCTTCCCGACATTGTCGCGTCGCAACCATGTCGCGCTCATTCTTTTGCGAACCGCTTCAGTACGGACTCGAACGGGACGAAGGTGCGGCCCGGCGTGGCAGGCTTGTTCGGATCGTGGTCTTTGAGCACCTTGAAGATCCGGTGCTTAAGCGGCGAGGAAGTCGTGAAGTCCTCGTAAGCGCGTAGCAGCGTTGCGCGCACCCGCGCGGCGACCACCTGGTCGGGCAGATCGGATAGATCTTCTTCGGCAAGGTATTGGCCCACGCGCTTCATGATATGAAGCCGTGAGACATTCAGCACCTTTGGATCATAGGAGACCCCAAGGAGCGCGAAGAACTCCTCCGCGGCCGACAGGCCCTTTAGCCGCGCGAGGATGCCGGTAACATCGATGGGGCGGCCGTCAGCGGAACAATTCATCCCATTCTCCCTGGTCGGGCAACTGTGGTGTCGCTGTGTTCGTCGCCCAGCTGGCCTGGACCGGCGACATCCCCCAAGCGTGCCTCGCTGCACATTCCATCATAGATCTCGACCAGTTGAGCCGCAGTAATGGTCGACTTTGTCTCGGCCGCCTTGCGGCGGACGCGGGCCACCATCGCGGCTGCCAAATCCGGGTCGAGATCGCGACCGCTTTCGCTCAGCACACGGGCAATCGAGGTGGCGCCGGAATGCTTACCGATGACGATACGCCGGCAGCGGCCCACGAGTGCCGGGTCGAGCCCCTGGTAGGCGCGCGAGTCCTTCAGCAGCCCTGCGACGTGAGTGCCGGATTCGTGGGTGAAAACATCGGCGCCGACGACCGGCTTAATAGTCGCCGTCTGCCGGCGGGCGGCGCAAGCCACCTGGGCGGCGAGGTCGGGCAATGCGGTCAGCTCGATGCCGGTATCCGCGCCGTCGATGACGGCCATCGCGGCCGCCACTTCTTCCAGCGCGGCATTACCCGCACGCTCGCCGAGCCCGAGGACGGTGACGGACGCATGGCGCGCGCCTGCACGGATCGCGGCCAGCGTGTTGGCGGCCGCAAGGCCGAGATCGTTGTGCGCGTGAAATTCGAGGTCGATTTCAGACTTCGCCATGAGCTGGGCGACAAGTTCGAAAGTCGAAAAGGGGTCGAGAATGCCGACCGTGTCGGCCAGCCTGACGCGGCTTGCGCCGGCGCGCGCAGCCGTTTCGATGACGCGGGCAAGATGATCCCCATCAGCCCGCGAGGCATCCTCGCAGCCCACAGCGACGAAGAAGCCGGCAGCGGCTGCCCGCCTGACCATATCCTCGATGACCTGGAGCGCTCCCGCCTGATCGAGGCCGAGCTTGGCGGCAAGTTGGATGTCGGATGCAGGCAGCGACAGATTGACGGCGCCGACGCCGCTCTCGATCGCTGCGTCGAGATCCCGCGCCTTCATCCGGCACCAGGCCATGAGCCGAACCGGGAGACGCCGCGCGACCGCGGCGCGAATTGTATCGATCTCGTCGGCGCCCATGATCGGCGTGCCGATCTCGATCTCTGGGACGCCGGCGGCCACAAGAGACTCGGCGAGCTCCAGCTTTTCCGCCGTCGTAAAGGCGACACCGGGCGCCTGCTCGCCGTCGCGCAAGGTCGTGTCATTGAGGAAGACATCACGGCTCATGAACGGCAGCCTGTTCTGCTTCCGCTCAGGTATGGACCGGATCGAACGTCTTCGGGACTTCGCCCACGCGGCGCAGAACCGGGAGAGTCACGCAGCTTCTCAACGATTGCCGGCATGACCTCAAGCACCCGCTCGACGTCTTCTTCGTTGTTGTCGCGCGCAAACGAGAAGCGGACTGCCCCGTGTGGCATCTTCATCGCGCTCAGGACATGGCTGGGTTCCATTGAGCCGGAGGTGCAGGCGGAGCCGGAGGAACAGGCGATGCCTACGCGGCTCAGCAGATGTGGGATTCCATCGCTTTCGGTATGTTCAAAGGAGATGTTTGCGGTGTTTGGCAACCGCTCCATCGGATCGCCAGTGACACTGGTGTTTGGGATGCGCTGGAGGATCCCATCCTCCAGGCGGTCGCGCAGCGACTTTACCCGTGTGGTCGCGTCGTCCATGAATTTCAAGGCGAGTTCGGCCGCCGTGCCGAGCCCGACTATGCCGGGCGTGTTCTCGGTACCGGCACGCCGGCCGTGCTGTTGGTGCCCTCCCTTGATCATCGAGCGGAAGTGCACGCCACGCTTTATCCAAAGTGCACCGATCCCTTTGGGGCCATGAAGCTTGTGGCCGGAGAGCGACAGCATGTCGATAGCGGTCGATTTCAGGTCCATCGGAAGCTTGCCAACCGCCTGCACTGCATCGGTATGAAAAAGGGCGCCAATTTCCTTGGCCAACTCGGCGAGCTTGGCCACGGGAAAGATCGTACCGGTCTCGTTGTTCGCCCACATTACCGAGACGATTGCCACACGGGGCGAGAGGGCTGCCTTGTAGGCGTCGAGGTCAAGCCGGCCACGACGATCCACGGGGATCGTGTGGACCTTGACGCGGCGAACCTGCTCAAGATGCGCGCACAGCGTCAATACGGCGGGATGCTCGACCGCGGACGTCACGATCTCGGTTCGGTCGGTCGTGAGCTCGAGCGCCGAAAGGATCGCTGCATTGTCGCTTTCTGTTCCACCCGAGGTGAAGGTGATCTCATCGTCGAACTGCGCGCCGATCAGCGCCTGCAACTGCCGCCGCGCCTTTTTTATCGCCGCACCGACTGAGGCGCCAAAAGCGTGGGTCGACGAAGGGTTGCCGAATTGATCCGTGAAGTACGGCAACATCGCTCGCACAACGTCAGGATCGACCCGTGTCGTTGCGTTGTTGTCGAGGTAGACAGGCCTCATGCGAACAGTCCTCAGTTAACTGAAGGACTTGCCGCAGCCGCACTTGTCCCGCGCGTTGGGGTTGTCGAAGACAAAGCCGGAAGAGTCGAGCCCGGTGACGAAGTCGACGGTCATGCCGGCGACATGGGGTTGGGAGTCTGCGTCCACAAACAGCTTGATCCCATCTGTCTCCGTAATCACATCGCCCTGGCGCGAGACGCTTTCCAGGCCCATTATGTATTTGAACCCGGCGCAGCCGCCGGTCTGGACCATAATGCGAAAGCCCTCCGCTTGCTCGCTGGCGCGGGAAAGAGCCGTCTTGACGGCGGCAACAGCATTGTCGGTGAGCGTGATCATGGCAAGATTTCTCCTCAATCCGTGACGTCTTTGCGGATCACGCTGCAGGGACCGTGCCAAAAGAGAAAAAAACCGTTTCAACACGGCGCGATCCCTCTAGAGGCGCTATCAATCTTGTTGGCCATTGCTGAAAAGACGTCGGGCACCCGACACGCACTGTCGGGTTTGTCGAGTACGTGACACAAAGTGTCCGGCCTCGGTTCCCACTGAACTCTCACATAAATCATTGATGAGTGTGCGGAACATTGTTTTGCGCTTGTTCAGGTGAATTGGCACGACTTTTGAACCGCCTATTGGCGATGCGGCAAACACCGCCGAGACAAAAATCATGCTGCGAGTGCCCTCGCGATCGATCGAACGGAGCAAGCCAAGCAATATGTCAGGGCTGGGTCAGAACCGCTCTGCGCGGGTGGAATCGGCTCCTCGCCGCTCAGACGACACGCCCGGTTTCGATGGCGATCACGCACTCTCGCCAGCAGCACCCTGTTCCTGGACGAGCAGGAGGTCGGCATCGAGCACCACGCTGCGCTCAGTCGACCGACCACCCGGCAGGGCAGCTGATCCTCAACAAGCAGATGAAGGTCGCTAACACATGGACCAGCGCGAGAGACCATCGCCGCACGAAATCCGGCGGGCGCAGCAAGACAATCCGAAGATCCGTGAGCACGATCTCGCCGCCCGACTGGGCATTTCGGAAGCGGAACTGGTCGCAGCGCATTGCGGTCTGGGCGCGATTCGCGTCGAGCCGCGCGTCAATGATCTGCTGACCGGCCTCGAAGCGGTCGGCGAGGTGGTGGCGCATACCCGCAATGAAAGTGCTGTGCACGAAAAGATCGGCGTCTACGACAAGGTGCTCACCGGCGACAGGCATGCTCTGGTACTTGGCGACGACATCGACTTGCGCATCTTCCCGAAGGTTTGGGCGCATGGATTTGCTGTCGAGAAGCGCAATGGCAAGGACATTAGCCATAGCCTGCAATTCTTTGATGCCGCCGGCAAGGCGATCCACAAGGTGCAACTCGGGCCCGCCTCAAATCTCGATGCTTATCAGAAGCTGGTGGCTGAGTTGGAATCCTCGAGCCAGGAGCCGATCGTAGTATTCAAGGCGAGCGGAGCCAACGATGACGCAGAGGTTCCTGACCAAGCCACCACGGTGGAGGATCTACGCGAGTGCTGGAGCCAACTGACGGACGTGCATCAGTTCTTCGACATGTTGAAGAGACTGAAGCTCAGCCGCCGCGAGGCGGTGCGTATGGTCGGCGAGGTTTACGCTTGGGCGCTCGAAAAGGACGCCATCGGCGCCATGTTTCAACAGGCGGCCGAAGACGAAATGCCGATCATGTGCTTTGTGGGCAATCGTGGCTGCATCCAGATCCATTCCGGTCCGATCAAGTGGGTCAAAACAATCGGGCCGTGGATCAATGTGCTCGACGAGAACTTCCACCTGCATCTCGGGACTCACCACATCACAGAGGTATGGGCCGTTCGCAAGCCCACCAAGGACGGTCACGTCACCTCGCTCGAAGCCTACGACGCCGATGGCAAGATGATCATTCAGTTCTTTGGCAAGCGCCGCGAAGGCGAGGGCGAGCGCGAGGACTGGCGGTTTCTGGCCGAGACCCTGCCACGCATTCCCGGTCCGACCGCTGCATGAGTTGTTTTCCGTTTCCGCTCGGCGCTCGCGCCGCGCCTCGGCATTCTGCTGGCCATCGCTTTGCCTTTGGAGCGAGTGAGCGCGTAGCTATTGCTTCCCGTGCTGTCACGGATCGTTTCGATCGTCGCAATCACGCATCCATCGCGTAAATATGTTGGATCGGAACAATCGATTTTGCCAATAGCCTGAAGAAAGATATGAAGAGGTTTAGGCGGCGTGGGGACGCAGGATAAGGAGTGTCTCTGATGGCTATCCATGGTAGTCCGCGCGACAACGCCCTCTTCGGCACCAACGGTGAGAATGTGATCACAGATCCCGACGGTAATGACTGGATTGACGCTCTTGCCGGTAACGATTCCATTTCGGCGGGGCCCGGCAATGACCGAGTCTTCGGTGGCACAGGTAATGATCATGTCTTTGGCGAGGAGGGCAATGACTACCTCTACGGCGACAGCGGGCGAGACGGACCGCGCATCACTGCTGAGGATAATGACAAGCTCTATGGGGGTCCGGGTAACGACACCCTCTTTGTTGGTGACGGCAGGGATTTTCTGACCGGGGGGACAGGCAACGACACGTTCGTGTTCCAATTCCACAACCCGATCCCTGGATATGACCCGCGTTTCGGGCCGGACCCGGATAATACCTCGATCTTGGATTTCAACCCGGCGGATGACACTTTGGCCTTCGATGCGGTTGGCCTCGGTAGCGACGGTTTTGGCGCCAACTTCGTCAACCACGCCAGCTCACGGTCTGGCCATCCAGTTGACACCTTCTACAGCGGCGACGCCGCGGGCGCGAACGGCGAGCATGTCGTCGTGCTCACCAACTCGTTCAGCAACGGTTCCCAGGCTGCGGATGCGATCTCCAATGAGCATATCGGCGACATTATCGCTTACTATAATCCGTTAACCCAGTCAGGGAATCTGGCCTATGTCACCTCCGATAACCATGCCGACGATTTTGCTCATCTCGGTAATGTCCACAGCGTCGCGGATCTGGCTGGGCTTGGGTTAAGCGCGTGGGACTTTACCTTCGTCTGATCCGCGGGAACCTTGGATCGGATAGGACGAGATGCGCTACCGCGTAGATACACCGCCGCTTTCGCCGAGGGCGATAATCACCGCGACCGAGACGCGTCGGAGACGACAAGCTTGACGTCTCTGAAGCCGCGGCGCGTCAGCTTGCGCAGGAGCTCCGTCCAGGTCGGCTTGGCCACGGAGATGCCGACCTCATGCCAAGCACCTCGCGGCAATGGTCGACGCCGACGGCGATAATCACCGCGACCGAGACGACGCGGCCGCCGCGGCGCACCTTCAGATAGTTCGCGCACATCCACACCTATAGCCAATCGTCCTCGATCGGCCACTCAATCAAGGCCTCGAGCATCCCGTCGGTCTGCGAGGGAGAAAGCCGAATGGCCGCGGTACTCGGCGACGACCGCAATGCTTGGTGCATCGGCGACCAAAGAGTCTCGACATTATGCCAAGTTGGCAGAAGAGCCTCAGAAAGAGTGTCCTGCATCCTGTTAAATTGGTCTGAACCAAGGTTTGGCAGGAGCCAAGCCGAACAGTCCCCGTGTCGCGGACGCGACAAAGCTGACCGCAGGTGTCGGTTGTCGGACGTTTTGCCGGGAGGACATGTGGTCATCCAATGAGCGGCGGTCCCGGTGGTGGCTGAGCGTAGATCGGTTCAGCACCATCGATACGGCCGATCCGGCACGCAACTTGCTTAGATGATTTCGGGGCGCCAGCAGCAGTGCGTCACGGAGCTCAGCGATGATTGACCAGTCTCTCAACTTCAATGGGGATAACCAGTGGGTTACGCTTTAGAACCGCAGCACGAAGCAGGAGCCTCTGCTGCTTGAATGCGCGACCGATCTCTTGCGCGGGTGCGCGTTTGGCTGCATCGCGCAACACAATCACAACACCCTAGAGCTGGGACTTACTAGGTGCTGGCCAATCGACCTTGAGATCGGCCGGCGATCTCAATCGAGCGCATGAACGCCTGGCGTTCAGGAGAAGAGGCCAAATGGCGACAAATCCGGTTCCAGATCATGTCCCGCCCGAAATGGTGAGGGACTTCAGCCTGTTTACTTCGCCCGGCATGTCACCGACTCCCAACGGGGATCCCCACGCAGCAGTCGCTTGCGTCCATTCCGGTCTGCCTATCTTTTATTCACCCCTCAACACGCGCGACGGCAGGGGTACCTGGGTGATCACCCGCGCCAGCGACCAGCGCCGGGTGCTGCAGGACACCGAAACTTTTTCCAGCCATCGCAGCATCTTTGCCTCCGCGTTGGGCGAAAGCTGGCCGATGATCCCACTTGAACTTGATCCCCCTGCCCATGGCGCCTTTCGCTCATTGCTCAATCCGCTGTTTTCGCCAAAGCGGGTGGCGGCATTGGAGCCGGCTGTCCGCGAGCGGGCAATCAGGCTCATCGACGGGATCGCCGCATCGGGCACAAGCTGCGACGTCATGAAGGATTTCGCATTTCCGTTCACGGTAAATATCTTCCTTCATCTCCTAGGGCTACCGGATGACCGAATCGACACATTTGTCGGATGGGGGAGAGATCTGCTCCACGGCGACGATGTGAAGCGGCCGGCCGCGGCCCGGACGATCGTTTCGTTCATTGACGAACTTGCAGCCGCGCGCCGCAATGACCTGGTCGACGATTTCATGACCTTCATCGTGCAGGCACAGGTCGAGGGCCGCCGCCTGACCAAACAGGAAGTGCGCGGCGTCGGCGTGCTTGTTTTTGTTGCCGGGCTCGACACTGTTGCAGCAGCGATAGGCTTTGACCTGGCCCATCTCGCACGCAACCTCAAGGATCAGGAATTGCTGCGCGGCGAACCAGGCCGGATCGTGCCCGCGGCCGAAGAATTGCTGCGCGCCTATCCGACCGTTCAGTTGATCCGCGTGGCAACGAAAGATATCGACTTCGAAGGCGCGCCGATCCGCAAGGGAGACTATGTTTCCTGCGCCACGATGATCGCCAATCGCGACCCAGCGGAATTCGAATGCCCCAACACGGTCGATCTGGCGCGAGAGGATAACCGCCATGCCACCTTTGGCTATGGTCCCCATCGTTGCCTTGGCTCACATCTTGCCCGACGCGAGATCGTTATTGGGTTGGAGGAGTGGCTGGCGCGCATCCCGACCTTCCGGATCAAGAAGGGCACGGCACCCATCACCTCTGGCGGCCATGTGTTCGGGATCGAAAATCTGATTCTAGACTGGTCCTGACCAAGCTCCGCCCCGAGCCGAGGTGCAAAGACAATGGAGGCAGCGCCATGCGCATCATCGTCCAAAATACCAAATGCCAGGGCCACGCGCGATGCGCGGCGCACGCGCCACACATCTTCAAGCTCGATGACACCGGCTACATCCTGCCCGGTAACATCGAAGTTGCGGAAGGGGAGGAACTGACTGCATCGCGAGGCGCGCGGTCCTGTCCCGAACGTGCACTTAAACTCGACCGTGAACCCTGCAGCACGAGTTGAACCGGATGTCATTCCGCCGAGAGTGCGGCGGGCATGAAAGGGATCGACCAAGTGGCGCATACGGCAACGGAGGCACGCCTTCTGTTCCACCACCGTCCGCGTCCAACTGCGCAGGGGCACCTGCGGCATCGAGATGCCCCCCAGGATGCGCAAACGCCAAGGTGCGGTTCGCAAAACAATCTTCCGATCACAGAATTTGTGGAGACAGCAACTGGGGCCGATGGAACAGACGAAAATTGCCCAACTAATCGACCGTGACGCGATCCGCGACTGCCTCTATCGGTACTGCCGCGGGATCGACCGCGCCGATGAAGCGGCGCTACGCAGCGCATACTGGCCAGATGCGCATGACAATCACGGGGCCTATTGCGGCCCTGCAGAGGGGTTCATCGAGTTTGCACTCGGCGTCTTCAAGGCCGGACCCCGCAACATCCACCAGATCACCAACATCCTGATCGAATTCATCAGTTCGTCAGAGGCTGCGGTCGAGAGCTATTTCACCGCGCTACAACGCGCGCCAGATCAAGACCGAGACGTACGCCAGACGCTCCTGTGCGGCCGTTACTGCGATCTGTTTCACAAGAGGGAAGGGGAGTGGCGGATTGCCGAACGGACAGTGGTCTACGATTGGCTTGAGGAGCAGATCCCACCAGCGATCGTTGAGGCAGAACGGTTCGGCCCGCGACGGCCGATCGGAGCACCGCATCCGGACGATCCGGTCTACAGGCTCGGAAAGCGTCGCATTCCTTCTCGCCATGACGCTTCGGAGGCTTCGAACGACACAGCCGCATCGGCCGAGGAGACTCAAGGCCATGACAACTTTGTGATGCTACAGCGATCGCGGCGAAAGACTGCCCGGTGAAGGTGCACCAAATTGGATTGCCTTTTTGCCCGCAACGCCGTGAGCGAGAGGCTCTGTCCCACCAGCCCGCCGACGACACGGTGTCCACAAATTCACGGGACCTGGCAGCGCCGATCATCCAGGCAAGCTCCTGTCCTTGGCCGGTCCCTCGGCAGCCTCGGCTACCAAATCGGAAGTTGGACCGCTGCCGGATCGCTGCGTCGTCTTTCCGTGTCCGCAACTGGCCGTCGCCAGGACGTGCTGCTTTAGCGCGACGCATCTTTTGCCGCTCAAAATTGATCGGCTGGAATCGCTGAAGGGAGCGCGGGAGAAGTCCTCAACATGCAGACAGGACGGATCGTCATCATTACGGGCGCCGCAGGTGGGATCGGCCGTGCCCTGGTCGAAGTTCTTGCCAGGGATGGAGACACTGTCGTTGCGGTAGACCTTCCTGGCAGTGGCGTCGTTGAACTGGCCCGTGGTCTCGGCCAGCCGCATCTCGGCCTCGAGTGCGACGTCTCGCGGGAGGAGGATGTGCTCGCGCTTTACGGTCGGGTCGAAGCACAGTTCGCCCAGATCAGCGTCCTCATCAACAACGCCGGGATGGGCCCCACCATGGCTGCGAGCGTCGACACTGGCGTCGACGCCTTCCGCCTCGCCCTGGCGGTAAACTTGATTGGACCGTTCGTCATGGCCCGCGAAGCGGCGAGGCGCATGAGGCGGGGCGGTGCCATCGTCAACGTCGCTTCGATGGCGGGCGTAGTAGGCAACCCCAAGCGCAACGCCTACGCGGCCTCGAAAGCGGGCCTGATCTCGTTGACAAAATCGCTTGCATGCGAGTGGGCTTCTCGCGGCATTCGCGTGACGGCGGTAGCGCCCGGCTACGTGCGCACGCCGATGGTGGGAGAACTGGAACGCGCGGACAAAGTGGACCTGGCGGCCGTGCGCCGCCGCGTGCCGCTGGGGCGTTTGGCGCGCCCGGACGAGATCGCCCTCGCCGTGCGTTTTCTGACCAGCTCGCAGGCGCGCTACATCACCGGTTCAGTGCTGGCGGTCGACGGAGGCTGGATGTCATTCAACCAGCCGGGGGATGCGCACCCGCAGGTGGATGGGATACCCGAGGCCGAACTCTGCTGTCCGGCCGAACGCACCGACGCGCGTATCGTGCTCGTCACTGGCGGCGCGAACGGCATTGGCGCGGCCGTCGTTCGCCGTTTTGCAGCAAACGGCGATACCGTTGTGATTGCTGATAGAGATGGCGCTGCAGCGGCAGAACTCGCTGCGTGGCTCCGCGGCAAGAACCCGGCCAGATGCGTGGATGTGGCCGTCGAGAGCGAGGTGGTAGCGCTATTCGAGGAGATGCGGGCGAGCTTCGGGCGCATCGATGTGCTAGTCAACGGTGCTGCTGCCGCCGACACTTTGTCGTTGGGAATCGAACAAATACCGGAACACATCCAACACGTCTTGGATGTCAATCTTACCGGGGCCTTCACCTGCGCTCGCGAAGCGATCAAGACGATGCGCGCTGGCGGCGTGATCCTCAACATCGGATCGATCAATAGGTTTCTGCCGTTCGCGCCGCGCCATGCCTACGGTGCCTCCCAGGCGGGGCTGGACATTCTGACCCGATGCCTGGCGGCCGAACTCGGGCCGGTCGGCATACGGACGGCCACCGTCGCTCCTGGCTTCATTTGCACGCCTGGCGTTGCTCAATTGGCGAAGGTCGGCCGCATCGATATGAAAACGATCGCACGACGCATCCCGGTGGGCAGGCTGGGACAGCCGAAAGACGTGGCTGACGCAGCGTTCTTCCTGGCTTCATCCGCCGCCTCGTACGTCAACGGCTCCATCCTGTACGTGGACGGCGGCTGGACCTCTTTCGGTGATGCGGGAAACGCCAGCGAACTCGATAACGAGTATTTTGCGGAGGCCGCGTGTTGATCGTCGACTATTCGCCAGGCGACGGGCCGCTGGTCATCGAAGCCGAGTTCGTCCAAGGGTTCATGGTCCGGTCGGGCGCCGCGCCCGCACTGCTGTGACCGAAGATGTCATCCGCGGCGAGACAAAACGTCCGTCCTCATCGCTGTCGAAGCAGTTCCAACCGCTCGGCGCGCCTACAGCGGCCGAAAGGCTTGCCGCATGACCACGCCGCCGCCAAGGGCAAGATCGAGGCCGCGGCCAAGGCCTTGGGTGCGTACTTAGCGCAACTCCCGATCGGCCCACACCGCCATAGACAAGGAAACACCATGGAATTCGCAACCTTCATCCTGGCCGCCCAGCGTGGTTATCATCAGTCCAGCGAGAGCGTGATCCGCAATTCCATCGAACAGGTGGTCGCTTCGGAGCAGGCCGGCTTCGATACCGCGTGGTTCGCGGAGCACCACTTCAACAATTATAGCCTTATTCCCTCGCCCTTGATGATGGTGGCGCACTGCGCCGGCGTGACGAGTACCATTCGCCTTGGCACTGCCGTGTGCGTGTTGCCGCTCTATCAACCGCAGCGCCTGCTTTCCGAGATCGGCTTCGCCGACATTGTTGCGAACGGCCGCCTCGAGCTTGGCGTCGGCTCGGGATACCAGCAATTCGAGTTCGAGCGCTTCGGCGTCAATATCGATGAGGCTCCGGCGGTCTTTTCGGAATATTTGGACATCCTTCTGAAGGGCCTCAACCAGAACATCTTTGAGCACGACGGCCAGCATGAGAACATTCCCCCGACGGCGATTTCGCTGCGCACCGTCCAGAAGCCGACTCCGCCGATCTGGATCGCCACCGGGACGGCCCGCATGGGCCGAGCCTATCGTGAGGGACACAATCTTTTTGTGACGGCATTCCATAACGGATTAGAAATTTTGCGCGTCCTGCGCGAAGCCATCGAGAAGGCGGCGGCTGCCGAAGGCAAGAATGTCACGGACGCCAAGATGTCTTTGCTACGTTGCTGCTATGCCAGCGACGACGAGGCAGAGATCGACAGCTATCTCGACAACGCCCGCTTCCAGCGCCGGCTGTCTGAAGCACTGCATCAGCGTCGCCAGCAGAGCCTGGACGGCTATCTGCTAAAAGAAACGCCAACGCAGCAAGATATGTCATTCGCGACGATGCGCCGGAACCTGCCGATCGGCAGCGTGAATCGCGTGATCGATCGCCTACTGGAAGAGATCGACATCTTAAAACCCAACCAGATCGCAATTCAGACCCAGTTGGGGGATTTCGACCAAAAGACGATGCTGCGCCAGATCGAGCTCTGGGGAGACAAGATCATCCCGGCAGTCAACAAGTCCCTCGCTCATCAGGGCGGTTGATGGCACAAAACCAGGAGAATGGCACCCATGCTCGCCCACCACTGTGGCTGCCTCTGCGCTGGCCAATCGCCGCTGGAGTTTGATCAGCATGTGCTTACCTGCGTGCTTTCGTGTGCGCTCGAGGAAGTTGAGGCCGGCAAGGCAACGGCGACGGAGGCAACCGGTCTTTCGCGCGCCGAGCTGCGCGATGTCCTGGCCCGCAGCTTTCCCACTATCCCCGTCAAGGCGTTCGCCCTGGAAGAGATGGGCGAGCCCGAGCCGGACCCGGAGGAAGAACTTTTGCGCGAGCTGCTCCTGGCCCATGCCCTGCCGGGCGACCCGGCAAGCGCCCGGTTTGCCAAGATCATCGCGCGGCGCGCCATGCGCAATGACCATCTCTGGCAGGACCTTGGCCTTTTCAATCGAACCGAGCTCAGCCGCCTGCTTGCCACGCATTTTCCGACACTGGCGGCCGGCAACACCCAAAACATGAAATGGAAGAAGTACTTTTACCGCAAGCTCTGTGAGGCCGAAGGGTTTTCGCTATGCACCGCGCCCAGTTGCCGGGAATGCAATGATTTCGAAAGCTGCTTCGGTCCGGAGGAAGGCGAAAATCGGCTCGCACGGATCAAGAATAAAATTGCATTAGATCAAGAGCAGCTTTCGTCAGTGTTACGAGGCAGCCGACCTTGATCGCCATCGAGCCGTAGGCGCTTTTCCCGGCGACGTTACACGGGAGGAGGGGACCTTCATCGCATGATCGCGGTGAGCGCTGGTCGATTCGACTCGGGTCGAGATCTTCTTGTTTCGGAAGCAGGGGCGATCATATTTGACTAGCCAAACGAACGGGCGCATGACCTGTTCCTAGCACTATCGGGTCACATGTAGTCTCTTAGAGACATTAGCACCCCATAGAAAACACGCTGAAAGCACAGACCCAAGGACGGCCTGTCTCCACAAGGAGCCGGCCGCGACGCCGAGCATGACGACAACGTGCGCAGCCTGCCACAACGGGACGTGCCGTTGGTGCTGGGCGCCTGCCCATCGCAAATTACACGAAGGTGGCGCAAATCCGGACCTGGCGGGACTTTACAGCCGTTGCGGACAGGGCGCGGCCGACTATTGGGGTCAGCCCAGGCGCCTGGCAGGAGGCGGCGGAGGTCATGGGTTCACAGAATGCGTCGATTACCCTGGCTGCGATCCTGCAACGGGCCGAACACATCCGCAGTTGTGGCGGCTATCTGCGGGATCTCACGGAAAAAGCGCGGGCGCAGAAATTCTCTGTGTGGCCCATGGTCACCGCGTTGCTCAACGCCAGAGTCGGGGCGTTGGAGAAGGCTGCTGCCGGAAAAGGTGCGGAGGAATCCTCAGCAGCGCAGGAGCGCGGCGGGTGCCGTGGGGCAGCTCGCTGGATATCAGCGACGCGCTGCGCGACAGCATGAAGAAAAAGGGCTGGTGATGATGTCCCGGGCTGGATCGCCGATGCCGCCATTGGCAATGAGCTCGGAACGGAGAGCGTGCGGTCGATCAGGTCCTTGACCCAGAATGGCCGCTCGGCCGGCCTGTTCGACCTTTCAGCCGGTTCGTCTGAGGCCTTGCTGATATACGACTATGACTGTTCGCCTAGCAGCGATGCCAGTTGTGTGAGCCCGACAGCTTCTATTTTCGGGGCCATCGGATAGGACTCGGTTCCGGCGTACACGACGAAAGTGCGGTCGGGCTGAACATCTTCCAAGGCCATATGCAGACCCTTTCCCAGCGAAGGAGACAGGCTGCGTTTTATTTCGATTGCCCAGACGCCGCGATTGGCTGGAAGCTGGAGGACAAGATCGATCTCGGCTCCGGCCGCGGTGCGGAAGAAGCTTGCGAGGGTCCCTTCGGGCGCCACCGATACAAGATTCTCCAGAACGAAGCCTTCCCAACTCGCGCCGACGACCGGGTGGCCGGCGAGGCTGTCGGCCGTCTCTATGCCAAGCAGGGCATGTACGAGCCCGCTGTCGCGGACGTACACTTTCGGTGTTTTGACGAGGCGTTTGCCCGTATTGGCGTGCAACGGCGGCAGCCGACGGATCAACAGCAGGTCCACAAGCAGATCAACATAGGACGAAATGGTCGGCGCGCTGACCGAAAGGTTGGCCGCCAGGCGTGACGCATTCAGCAGGCCCGCCTGATTGTGGGCAAGCATGGTCCACAGCCGTTCGAGGGTTTGCGCCGGAATCCGCGGGCCGAATTGCGGCACGTCGCGCTCGAGATAAGTGCGGATGAAATTGCGTCGATACGCGAAGCTGTTGGCTTCCGAATGTGCAAGAAAACTGTCCGGGAACCCGCCACGCAGCCAGAGACTTTCAACCGACAGCTTTTCAGAAGCGATCTCGAGCGCGTCCAGCGGTGTCATCTCGACATATTCGATGCGGCCAGCCAGGCTTTCGCCCGATTGACGCAGCAGATCCATCGAGGCTGATCCCAGAAGCAGGAAACGACCGGTGCGGCGTCCGCGCCGGCGTCCGGCGTCGATCAACCCTCGAAGCTCCTGGAACAACTCTGGCATTCGATGGATCTCGTCCAGGATGACCAGACGGTCCTCGTAGGCGCGCAGGAACAGTGCTGGATCCGACAACTTGTTCCTGTCCTCGCGGGACTCCAGATCGAGATAGAGTGCATCCAGGTCTTCACCAATCTGCAAGGCGAGCGTTGTCTTGCCGACCTGGCGTGGGCCGATGAGGGCCACAGCAGCTTGACGGGCAAGCGCCTGACGAACTTGAGGTAGCACACGGCGGCCTATCATCCATGCAAATTAAAAGGCGCGTTTTAAGATTGCAAGGATAAAGAGCTGGGATACCGCACAACGGAGGCGCGCAGCAAGCCGTGTTCCGATCACTCCGCACGGTCACGCCGGAAATGGGACCGGATGGCGCGCGCGATCGATACGTCGGCGGCAGTCAGACATTGACTTTCATCCTTTCCGCTTCCATGTAGTAACCCATTGGGTTATATGACTGCATCCAGACAGTTGCCGAGACACCATTGTTCATCAAGCAGGCAGCTGAGCTGTTCAGTGAGGATGAGCGAAAGGAACTGATCGACTTTCTGGCCGCCAATCCGAAGGTTGGTGATGAGATTCCCGGAACCGGCGGTGTGCGAAAGGTGCGGTTCGGCGCCAAAGGCAAGGGCAAGCGCGGCGCGGCACGCGTCATCTATTATTGGTACAGCGATGACGCGCCGATCTACGCGCTGTTGGCGTACGGAAAGAACGAGAAAGTCGATCTAGAGCCCGACGAAGCCAAGGCGGTCGCGGCATTCGCCAAAGCGATCAAGGCAGCTAACAAGGAGCAGGACATGAGCGAGATGACGAAGTTCGGCGCCGATCTGATCCAGGCGATGTCGGAAGCTTTGGCTCACGCGCAAGGCAAGGACGTTCCCGGCATCAAGGTCCACAGCGTGGACGTTGGCGTTGTGGACGCAAAAGCAATCCGCAAGAAGCTCGATCTTACACAGGACGAGATGGCAACCGTGCTGGGGACCAGCCCATCCGGCTACAAGAAATGGGAGCAGGGGAAAAGGCAGCCGAGTGGCGCTGCGCGCACCTTGCTTCGCATCATGAAGAAAGAGCCCGAGGCCGTGTTGCGAGCCCTGTCGTCCGAGAAGGAGACGACCAAAGAACTTCATGGTGCATCGCACTGAGCAGGGGAGGGGCTTTTTCTACAGCCCGGACGCCTTGGTTAGTTGGTCGCGCCGCCGCTGATACTTTCGCGTCATTTCGGCTGAGGCATAGCCGAGCTGTTTTTGCACATGCGGTTCACGCAGCTCTGCCAATTGATTATCCGTCCAGATTGCGATCTGTATGTCGGGATGCGACGGGGCCGTAGGATAGCGAGTGCCATCAGGGTAGGCCCCGAAATCCCCTCGGTAATCTCTCCCATGCGTTTGACAAGAAGCAGTCGCGGCACACTCTTGCATTGGACGTCGCGTGACATACGTGATATGAGTGTGCTCATACGCAATCTCACGTGATGTCTTGTCCGACGCTCTCTTCTCATCTTTCCTCATGGTCGATCGACCGCATGCGCCGATCGGCGGACGGCGCACGTCGGGCGGCGCTAGGGCGCAGGAGCGCCCTAGCCGCACCGTCTCCGACGATCGCGAGCTTCTTGTCGGGGCGATCCGTCGCGCGCTTCAAGAAACAGCGCCCGCGTTGGCGGCGCCAGCAACTGCGACCTCGACAGGATTCGTGGATCTCGCTGCCGCGGCCGCCGACATCGCCCTGGGGCACTCCGTCGTCCTTCAACTCAAGCCCGACCTAGACCAAGGACGCCGAAGCGCGGTGCGCTCCTTCCTTGAAATAGTCGTCCGCGTGAGTGCCACGCTTGACGAAACACGCCTCGAGTCGGCGATCAGCAAGCTCGCGGAGGTCCTCCTGCCCGATGAGCTCGCCGACGCGCGCGGAGCATTGGCCTCGGACAACCTCGAGCTCCGTGATCGATTCGTCTCGGAGGTTCCTCAGCTCACGAGCGCCGAGATCGGAGCGCAGGCGGGGCTGAAGACCAAGAACCCCTATGCGACCGCAGCGCGCTGGAAAAAGGCTGGCAACATCTTCTCGGTCCAGCACCGAGGCAAAGAGTATTTCCCGGCTTTCCAGTTCCGCGAGGGACGGCCGCACCCGACGATCAAGAAGGCGCTCGGGGCACTCCCTCCCCGGCTGTCTGCGTGGCAACGTGCCTTCTGGTTCATGTCGACGAATGGCTGGCTGGCCGACAAGGCACCCGCCGATATGCTCGACAGTCCGCAGTCAATCATCGCAGCCGCTGAACGAGAGGGCCAAGAGGTGGTTGGGTGAGCGTTTCAAGCGTACGCCCGCCGCCTTCTTCCTTTCCGAGCATTAACACCCAAAAGGTCACGAAAGGCATTGTCCTCCATCGCACGCACGGCTCCAGCTTCCGGCCGGCGCAGTTCAACCCATGCATGGGTCAGCCGACGCGATTCGCTCCTTTTCCAGACTCCGCAGGCGCATGCGTACCGACGCTCTACGCGGCGACATCGCGGGAGGCAGCGGCTTTCGAGTCGATCTTTCACGACATCGAGCCTACTGCCGTCTTCAAGACAGTCCGCCTCGACGTCATCGAATCGCGCAGCGTAAGCCGCATTGCACCGAAGCGCGATCTGCTCCTGGCCGGCCTGTTCGCGCCGGATCTCAAGGTGTGGGGCATAAGCCGCGGCGATCTCATCGAGACGCCGAAATCGACCTACCGTCAGACTGTTCTTTGGGCCCAAGCGATTCACAGCGCCAGAGCGGACGTTGACGGCCTGCTTTGGACATCTCGACAGTGCGACCCGGACCGATGCGTAATACTATTCGAGGATCGTGTCAGCGAGGGAGATTTCGAGGTTCACGACAGCATCGAGGTCGGCGCCGACGCGGACCTGTTGCTCGAGATCCGAGCTTTCGGCATGCGCGCCGGCATTGCCATCGTTTCTTAGGCATGCGTTGATGTCGAGAACACATGCTCCGCGGCCGGTTGGCCCTCCTCACGAGACGTATGTTTCTCGATACCGAAGTCCATAGACGAGCTAGGGGGCGCGGGCATCCCGAAAAATGCCTACGCTCGATCAGGGCGAGATCGATAACCTTGCTTGGGGAGCTTTTGTCGAGCAGCTCGTTAGCGAATTGAAGGGGGCATTCAATCGCTGCCTGGAAGTCCCCGCTGGCAGGTGTTTAAGGTGATTTCGCGGGTCGCGCGCCGTTTGGCGCGCGCAACGGCAAAGAATTCCCGACGAGTCGAGGACGAGGAATCTCCCACCGCTGTCACCACAATTCTCTGCCATTCGTTCCAGCGGTCGTCGTGTTTCGTGCTGACGGCTTCGAGTTGTTTTGCCAGCGGTCGGGAGTCTCCTTCGGAATGCCGGCTTTGCGGCCCAGGCTCTTGAAGGGTTCGCCTGAGGTCTCGGCTCGTCGCATAGGGATCACGCCGCGGGTCCCGTTGCCGTCACACGGAGAAAAACGCCGTGACTGACCGAGTTTCAACAAGTCCTTTGGAGACGCGAAGAAACGCCCATAGTCATTCGGTGATGGACTCGTCGTTTTGGCCGCAACCGGCTCGGAGGAAGGCAAATGCAGCCTCGCAAGGATCAAGAACGGGATCGCGTTGGACTAAGATCCGTCTTCGTCACCAGTATGAGGCGGCCAATCTTGATCGCCATCGAGCCGTAGGCGATTTTCCCGGCGTCACACGGGAGGAGGGGATGTGCACCGCCCTGATCTGGTGAGCGGTCAATGACGCGCCCGGCCGGCAACAGGGGTTGACCGGGTGACGGAGGACTGTAGCAATGATGCGGTCGGGCGAAGAGCGGCAACTCCCAATAGTCGAGCGGAACGCGTCTCAACCATGGCGGATCGGTCCCGGAACAGAAGTGCCGTGGCGACGCATTCGCGACGATATTGCAAAGAAGGATATCCAGTGGTTAGAAAGCGAGGCCCAAAGCAAGTGAGAGCCTCTGCAGAGCCTGGTTGATTGAACCGCGCCCTGCTGCCCGGCTGACAATTCTAGCTTGTCGCTGATCAAAGATGGATGGCGCTTTTGAAGAGCTGACACGTGCGACCGAAGACTCAAGCGACCGCCCATCCGTGCCAACCTTTTTGGTGGCCAGCACCATTTCCTTCCCCTGAGATGACATGAGCAGATATAAGGATTACCGCAAGCCCCGTCGGCGTCGAGATGACGACGGCCCGTTTCCTTTGATCGTGTCTCAGGAAGTGGTGTAGCTGACGGCATTGGTCGCCGTGCTCTCCGGCAAGGGCCGGAATGATCAGCGCGCCACTGCCGGCAGGCTGATGAGCGGATCATCGCT
>NZ_JAVIIR010000030.1:0-28895 GCF_033977325.1 Mesorhizobium vachelliae | reverse complement strand
ACCAGAACCTCGCCCTCGCGCGGGCCCTCGAGGTCCACCTCCATGATCTCCAGCGGCTTTCCAGCGCCAACGGCTACAGCGGCACGCGTCTTCATGAGGCACTCCTCCCAACGATCTGTAAGTTTTAGCTAACGGCAAGCTACCCGTGGCGAATGCCAGCCTGCCATCCCTGCGGTGTTGCGCGTAACCTTAGCGAGTTCCGCGCCGGCGGCCAACGTCTCCTGCGACGTTTTTCGGCGCGGTTTCTGCAATCGGCACCAGCCGCGGGAGCCGACTCGCGGGCACTTGAGGCGCGCCGGAATTGTCCATAGAACTGGACCGCTTCGCCGGAGGACCGACATCCGAATGTTCAAGAAGATCCTGATCGCCAATCGCGGCGAGATTGCCTGCCGCGTCATCAAGACGGCGCGCAAGATGGGAATTGCCACGGTCGCCGTCTATTCGGATGCCGACCGCGATGCCATGCATGTCGAAATGATCTCCAGCGGCTTTCCAGCGCCAACGGCTACAGCGGCACGCGTCTTCATGAGGCACTCCTCCCAACGATCTGTAAGTTTTAGCTAACGGCAAGCTACCCGTGGCGAATGCCAGCCTGCCATCCCTGCGGTGTTGCGCGTAACCTTAGCGAGTTCCGCGCCGGCGGCCAACGTCTCCTGCGACGTTTTTCGGCGCGGTTTCTGCAATCGGCACCAGCCGCGGGAGCCGACTCGCGGGCACTTGAGGCGCGCCGGAATTGTCCATAGAACTGGACCGCTTCGCCGGAGGACCGACATCCGAATGTTCAAGAAGATCCTGATCGCCAATCGCGGCGAGATTGCCTGCCGCGTCATCAAGACGGCGCGCAAGATGGGAATTGCCACGGTCGCCGTCTATTCGGATGCCGACCGCGATGCCATGCATGTCGAAATGGCCGACGAGGCGGTGCATATCGGACCGCCGCCGGCGGCGCAGAGCTATCTGCTGCCAGAGAAGGTCATCGCCGCCTGCAAGGAGACCGGCGCGGAAGCCGTGCATCCGGGCTATGGTTTCCTGTCCGAGCGTGCCTCCTTCTGCGAGGCGCTGGAGAAGCAAGGCATCGTCTTCATCGGGCCAAAGCCCAAGGCCATCAAGGCTATGGGCGACAAGATCGAATCGAAGAAGTTCGCCAGCCAGGCCAAGGTCTCGACCGTGCCCGGATGGCTGGGTGTCATCGAAGACGCCGACCATGCCGAAAGGATAGCCGGCGAGATCGGCTATCCGGTCATGATCAAGGCCTCGGCCGGCGGCGGCGGCAAGGGCATGCGCATCGCCTGGAGCAAGGCGGAGGTGCGCGACGGTTTCGAGCGGGCGCGCTCGGAAGCGAAAAGCTCCTTCGGCGACGACCGCGTCTTCATCGAGAAGTTCGTCGTCGATCCACGCCACATCGAGATCCAGGTGCTGGCCGACGCGCATGGCACCGCGCTCTATCTCGGCGAACGCGAATGCTCGATCCAGCGCCGCAACCAGAAAGTGGTCGAGGAGGCGCCATCGCCATTCCTCGACGCCAAGACCAGGAAGGCGATGGGCGAGCAGGCGGTGGCACTGGCGAAAGCCGTCGACTACCAGAGCGCCGGCACCGTCGAGTTCATCGTCGACAAGGACAAGAATTTCTATTTCCTCGAGATGAATACGCGGTTGCAGGTCGAGCACCCGGTGACCGAGCTCGTGACCGGCATCGACCTGGTCGAACAGATGATCCGCGTCGCCGCGGGCGAGAAGCTCGGAATCAAGCAGAGCGACGTGAAGCTCAACGGCTGGGCGGTGGAGAGCCGCCTTTATGCCGAGGATCCCTTCCGCAACTTCCTGCCGTCGATCGGCCGGCTGACGCGTTACCGGCCGCCGGAGGAGGGCACGTTCGGCGACATCGTCGTACGCAACGACACCGGCGTCGCCGAAGGGTCGGAAATCTCGATGTTCTACGACCCGATGGTGGCTAAGCTCTGCACCTGGGCGCCGAACCGGCTGGCGGCGATCGACGCCATGTCGGAAGCACTGGACAGGTTCGTCGTCGACGGCATCGAGCACAACATCCCGTTCCTTTCGGCGCTGATGCAGCATCCGCGTTGGCGCGAGGGGCGGCTGTCGACCGGCTTCATCGCCGAGGAATATCCGGACGGGTTTTCGCCGGTCGCGCCGGATGGCGAGGAGAAAGCGGTCTTCGCCGCTGTCGCAACCGCGATCGAGCTGCTGCGCCGCGACCGGCTTGACCGCCTCAGCGGCCGGCTCGCGCCGCATTCCGGCCATCTCAAGCGCGACTGGGTGGCGAAGATCGGCGCTGATTATCTTCCGGTCGAGATCGTCGACGGCATGATTTCCATCCCGATGGAGGTCGATCTGTCGATCGACGGCGGCAAGCCGTTGACGGTCGCCTCCGACTGGCGTTCGGGCGATGCGATCTGGCAGGGCACGGTCGGCGGCAACAGCATCGCCGCCCAGATCCGCCCCGCGCTGAACGGGCTGCGGATTGCCTGGAAAGGCATGTCGGTGGCTGCGCGCGCCATGCTGCCGCGCACGGCCGAGCTTGAAAGGTTGATGCCGGAGAAACTGCCGCCGGACACCTCGAAGATGCTGCTCTGCCCGATGCCAGGTCTCGTCGTCTCGATCGCAGTCGCCGAGGGCCAGGAGGTCAAGGCCGGCGAGACGCTGGCCGTGGTCGAGGCGATGAAGATGGAAAACGTGCTGCGCGCCGAACGCGACCTCACCATTGTCAAGCTCAACGCCAAGCCCGGCGACAGCCTGGCGGTCGATGCGGTGATCATGGAGTTCGCCTGAGAAGAGGCGATACGGGTCGCAAGCCTGTGCCCTGTGGGTCATTTATGCTGGACTGGCATGGCTCTGTCCGGGACAATACATCTACATGGATTGTGAGTCTTTGGGACAGCGCGAAAAAATATGGCGGATGAACGACTTCCACGCGATCCTTTGCAGCGCGAAGCAGCCGTGAAGGCCGCGCGGCCGGAAGCGCCGGCGCGCACCTTTATCCATCTGCGCGTGCATTCGGCCTATTCGCTGCTCGAAGGCGCGCTTCAGCTCGGCGCGATCGTCGGCCATGCCGTGAAGGACGAAGCGCCGGCGATTGCCGTCACCGACACCAACAACCTGTTCGGCGCGCTCGAATTCGCCCAGAAGGCGGTCAAGGATGGCATCCAGCCGATCATCGGCTGCCAGATCGATCTGGCCTTTTCCGGCGAGGCGAGCGACGGCCAGCGCGACCGTCGCCGCAACGGGCCGGAGATGTCGCCAATGGTGCTGATCGCCGCCAGCGAAGCTGGTTATGCCAATCTCGTCCGGCTGATCAGCAAGGTTTATCTGGAGACGCCGCCCGGCGAGCCGGTGCATCTGACCAGCGCGCAACTGGAAGCCCGGTGCGACGGGCTGATCTGCCTGACCGGCGGCCCGCGCGGCCCGATCGGCAGCGCCTTGAAGGCGGACCGGCGCGACCTCGCCGAACAGCGTCTGCTGTTCCTCAAGGGCCTGTTCGGCGACAGGCTTTATGTCGAGCTGGAGCGGGTCGCCGGTTATGACCGGATGGTCGAGAAGTCGACGGTCGACCTGGCCTACACGCATGACCTGCCGCTGGTCGCCACCAACGAGGCTTTCTTCTCCAAGCGCGAGGACTATGAGGCGCATGACGCGCTGATTGCGATTGCCGAAGGCTCGGTGGTCGCCGCGGACAATCGCCGGCGGCTTGCCGCGGACAATTTCCTGCGCAGCCAGGCTGACATGGCGCGGCTCTTCTCCGACCTGCCCGAAGCGATCGACAGCACGGTCGAGATCGCCATGCGCTGCTCCTATTATCCGAAGAACCGCAGCCCGATCCTGCCGCGCTTCACCGGCGCCGACGCCGCCGACAAGGACGCAGCGGAGAAGGCCGAGGCGGCAGAGCTTGCCCGCCAGGCGCGAGAGGGGCTGGAGAAGCGGCTTGCGGCGCACGGGCCGACGCCGGGCTACACGGTCGAGCAATATCGCGAACGGCTCGAATTCGAGCTCGGCATCATCGAGAGAATGAAGTTTCCCGGCTACTTCCTGATCGTTGCCGACTTCATCAAATGGGCCAAGTCGCAAGGCATTCCGGTCGGGCCGGGGCGCGGTTCGGGCGCGGGCTCGCTGGTGGCGTATTCCACCACCATCACCGACATCGACCCGCTGCGCTTCTCGCTGCTGTTCGAGCGCTTCCTCAACCCGGACCGCGTCTCGATGCCGGACTTCGACATCGACTTCTGCCAGGACCGGCGCGAGGAGGTGATCCGCTACGTCCAGCAGAAATACGGGCGCGACCAGGTCGGCCAGATCATCACCTTCGGTACGCTGCAGGCGCGCGCAGTGCTGCGCGACGTCGGCCGCGTGCTGCAGATGCCCTACGGCCAGGTCGACAAGCTTTCCAAGATGGTGCCGCAGAACCCGGCCAATCCGGTCAAGCTGGCGGACGCCATCGCCAATGAGCCGCGCTTCGCCGAGGAGGCGGAGAAGGAGCCGATCGTCCAGACGCTGCTCGACACGGCGCAGAAGCTCGAGGGCCTCTACCGCCATGCCTCGACGCATGCCGCCGGCATCGTCATCGGCGACCGGCCGCTGTCCGAACTGGTGCCGATGTACCGCGATCCGCGCTCCGACATGCCGGTCACCCAGTTCAACATGAAATATGTCGAGCAGGCCGGGCTGGTGAAGTTCGACTTCCTCGGCCTGAAGACGCTGACGGTGCTGGAGACGGCGGTGAAGCTGATCCGCCGGCGAGGCGTCGACATCGATCTCGCCACGATCCCGCTCGACGACAAGGACACCTACTCGATGCTGTCGCGCGGCGAGGTGGTCGGCGTGTTCCAGGTTGAAAGTGCCGGCATGCGCAAGGCGCTGATCGGCATGCGGCCGGACTGCATCGAGGACATCATCGCGCTGGTCGCGCTCTATCGCCCCGGCCCGATGGAGAACATCCCGACCTACAACGCCAGAAAGCATGGCGAAGAAGAGATGGCCTCGATCCATCCCAAGATCGACCATCTGGTGAAGGAGACGCAAGGCGTCATCGTCTACCAGGAACAGGTGATGCAGATCGCGCAGCAGCTGTCCGGCTATTCGCTCGGCGAAGCCGATCTTCTGCGCCGCGCCATGGGCAAGAAGATCCGTGCCGAGATGGACAAGCAGCGCGAGCGCTTCGTCTCCGGCGCGGTCGAGCGCGGGGTCTCCAAGCCGCAGGCCGACTTCATCTTCGACCTGTTGGCCAAGTTCGCCGACTACGGCTTCAACAAGTCGCACGCGGCTGCTTATGCGGTCGTTTCCTACCAGACCGCCTATCTCAAGGCGCATTACCCGGTCGAGTTCCTGGCGGCGTCGATGACGCTCGACATGAGCAACACCGACAAGCTGGCCGATTTCCGCCAGGACGCCATGCGTCTCGGCATCGAGGTGGTGGCGCCGTCGGTGATGTCGAGCTTCCGTCCCTTCGAGGTCGGCGAGAACAAGATCTTCTATTCGTTGGCAGCGCTCAAAGGCGTCGGCGACGCGGCGGTCGAGCACATCGTCGAGATGCGTGGCGAGAATCCGTTCAAGAACCTTGCCGATTTCTGCGAACGGGTCGATCCGAAGACCGTCGGCAAGCGCGTCTTCGAAAGCCTCATCATGGCTGGCGCGCTGGACTGCTTCGGGCACGACCGCGCCCAGATGATGGCCGGCGTCGAGCGCATGATGGGCCTGGCCTCGCTGGCGCAGCAGAACGCCATTTCCGGCCAGGCAGACATTTTCGGCGCTTCGCTTGGGAGCCAATCGCAGGCGCTCAACCTGCCGGCGACTGATCCTTGGCTTTCCGCGGACCGGCTGCATCGCGAGTTCCAGGTGGTGGGCTTCTACCTTTCGGCGCATCCGCTGGATGAGTACAAGGCCGCACTGCAGAAGATGCGGGTGCAGAACTGGGGTGAATTCTCGGCCGCCGTCAAACGGGGCGCTGCCGCCGGGCGGCTCGCCGGCACCGTCACCACCAAGCAGGAGCGCAAGACGCGCACCGGCAACAAGATGGGCGTCGTGCAGTTTTCCGACACGACGGGCCAGTACGAGGCGGTGCTGTTCTCGGAGGGGCTGGCGCAGTATCGCGACATGCTGGAGCCCGGCCGCTCGGTGGTGATCACCGTTTCGGCCGAGGACCGGCCGGAAGGTATCAATCTGCGCATCCAGACCGTGCAGTCGCTGGAGGACGAAGCCAGCCGCATACAGAAGGCGCTGCGCATTTTCGTGCGCGACGCAGCACCCCTCGGTACGCTCGCCAACCAGCTTTCGGTCAAGGGCGAGGGGCAGGTGAGCTTCGTGCTGATCAAGGACGCCGGACAGGGCGAGGTCGAGATCGAATTGCCGAACCGCTATCGCATCTCGCCGCAGGTCGCATCGGCGATGCGCGCGGTGCCTGGCGTGGTCGAGGTCGAGCTGGTTTAGAGCAATTCCAGGAAAGTTTAGAGCAATTCCAGGAAAAGTGTGAGCGGTTTTCCGTCCGGAATTGCGTAAAAACAAAGAGACAGTGCGTTTCGCCGTTTCCGCGAAATGGTGAAATGCACTAGCCTATGGGGTTGCCGCTTCCGCTTCGGCCACCCGTGGCGTCTTCTTCTGCAGGTTGAGCAAATTGCCGGCGAGGATCAGGGCCGCGCCGCCGGCGGTGAAGACGTCGATCTGCTCATGATAGAGCAGCCAGCCGATCAGCGCCGTCAGCGGCACGCGCAGGAAATCCATCGGCGAGATGATCGTGGCATCGGCGTGGACCAGCGCGCGGGCCAGGCAGAAATGCGACGACATGCCGGTGAAGGCGATGACGAAGATCCATGGCCAGAGGCCGGGCGAAGGATTGCGCCAGCTATAGAGAGCCGGGACCAAGCCAACCACCGACTGGATGATAAGCATCCAGAAGATGATGCGCACCACGCTTTCGGTCCTGGTCATCGACTTCACCAGCACCATCGAGATGCCGAAGCAGACCGCGGCGCCGAGCACGACGAGGTGGCCGGGATCCATCGAGCCCGTGCTGGGGCGCACGATGATCACCACGCCGATCAGGCCAAGCACGATCGCCGTGAGCTTCGACCGCGACAGCCTTTCCCCCAGAAAACTGACCGCGAGAATCGCGGTCCAGATCGGCGTCGTGAATTCGATCGAGATCAGCACGGCGAGCGGAATGAGTGTCAAAGCATAGAGCCACGCGGCCTGGCCGGTGTAGTGGATGACATTGCGGGCGATGTGGGCGAAGGGGCGCTTGGTGCGCATTGCGGCAAAACCGCCGTTCATCACCACCAGCGGCAAAAGGATGAAGAAACCGATCACCGAGCGCAGTTCCAGCACCTGGAAGACGTTGAGCTCGGCGGTCGTCTCGCGGCCGGCGACCGACATCGCCAGCATCGAGGCGATTGACAGAGCCATCCAGAATGCGGCTTTTGGGATCGAAGGAGCGGGCGCCATTTGGGCGCCTATGTCGCAAGCTTGGACCTGGGCCGCAACCGTTAGTGGCGTCATTCCACTGGGCCAGCGAATAGGGGTGTCAAAAAACCGTCATGGCGACGGCGGAACCTTGCGACCGCAGCGCCCGTTAAGTCCACGCTTCCGCCTTCCTTCGGAAGGTCCCGGCCGAAACCGGGTCATACTTTTCCTTGGAATTGTTCCAGCGATCGCGAGAGGGGAACGCCTTGATGAAATCGACTGCCGCCATGCTGGCCGCCGCCTGCCTTTTCTGCCCGACGGGCGCGCATGCCGACGAGGCGGCTTTTCTGCGGTCGCTGCAGGGAAAGTTCTCCGGCAAGGGAACGGTCAGGATCAGGACCAACACGCCGGTGATGAACATCAGCTGCACCTTCACCTCGGACGCGACGGCGAACTCGCTGTCGCTTGACGGCACCTGCCGTGCGTTGCTGATCATGTCGCGCGAAATCCGCGCCGACCTGAAGGTCAGCGGTGGGAAATACACCGGCACCTATATCGGCTCGCGCAGCGGACCCGCGGGGCTGAGCGGAAGCCGCAAGGGCGACGCAATCGACCTCGACATCCATTGGGCGAAAATCGTCAATGGCGATCGCGACGCGGAGCTGACGGTCGAGAAGGTCGGACCGGACAATATGCGCATGACGGTGACCGACATGGACCCGGCGACCGGCAAGATGGTGGTGACGAGCCGGATCGATCTCAAGCGCAGTTGACGCTTTACTCTTCAAGCGGCTCGGGCGGGTTGGCAGCGCGGCCTTTGCCGAACGTATAGCCGGTCTCGAGGGCTTTCCTGCCGAACTTGTCGCGCAGCGTGTCCATGGCGCCTTCCGCCAGCGCGCGCTTGCGCGACTGCACGTCGACCAGATCCGGCGGATCGGCTTTTTCGTCGTCGGAGAGGTCGCTGACGCCGATGCCAAGCAGGCGGAATTTGGTGCCGTCGGCCTCGCGGCGCAACAGGTCGAGGCCGGTCTGGAAGATACGGTCGGCCAGGCGCGTCGGATCGCCGAGCTGGCGGTTGCGCGTGCGGGTCTTGAAATCCTGCGTCTTCAGCTTCAGTACCACGGTGCGCCCGGCAATGCCTGATTTCTTCAGTCGCGCCGAGACCTTTTCCGAGAGCCCGCGCAGCACCGGCACCAGTTCCGCCAGTGCGGCGATGTCGGTGTCGAAGGTGGTTTCGGCCGACACGCTCTTGGCGTCGCCATCGGGGTCGACCGGACGATCGTCCTCGCCCCGCGAAAGGCGATATAGCCGGTCACCCATCACGCCATAACGGCGCATTAGGTCGCCGCGCTCCATGCGCTGCAATTGCGCGATCATGCGGATGCCGTCGCGTTCCAGCGTCGCGGCCAGCGCCTTGCCGACGCCCCAGATCATCGTCACCGGCTGCGCGGCGAGGAAGCTTGGCGCTTCGGTTTCGCCGATCACCGAAAAGCCGCGCGGCTTGCGGAAATCCGAGGCGATCTTGGCCAGGAACTTGCAATAGGAAAGGCCGGCCGAAACGGTGATGCCGAGCTCCTTTTCCACCGTCTGCGCGAAGCGCGCCAGCACCAGCGCCGGCGGCATGCCGTGCAGCCGCTCGGTGCCGGCGAGATCGAGAAAGGCCTCGTCGATCGACAGTGGCTCGACCTGCGGCGTCAGCGCCAGCATCAGCGCGCGAACCTCGCGCCCGACGCCGACATATTTTTCCATGTTTGGCGGGATCACCACCGCTTCGGGGCAGAGTTCCAGCGCCTTGAACATCGGCATGGCCGAGCGAACGCCCTGGATGCGGGCGATGTAGCAGGCGGTGGAGACGACGCCGCGCCGGCCGCCACCGACGATGACCGGCCTGTCCTTCAGCGCCGGGTTATCGCGCTTTTCGATCGCGGCGTAGAAGGCGTCGCAATCGATATGGGCGATCTTGAGCCGGTAGAGCTCGGCATGGCGGACAAGGCGCGGGCTGCCGCAGCGATCGCAGCGACGCGTCTCCGAGCGCTGGAGCGCCAGGCAGTCACGGCAAAAACCGTGTTCGGGATTGTTGACAGGAGCCGCCATCGCTGCGAACATAAAGAGAACAAACGCAATGGTACGACAGCGCAGGGTCGGCAACAAGCTTGGCCTGGGGAGAACGCATGAGCACGACCATAGCACCGCTGACCCCCGAACGCTGGCCCGATTTCGAAGACCTCTTCGGCAAGCAGGGCGCCTGCTACGGCTGCTGGTGCACGCATTTCCGGCTGGCGCCGGCGGAACGGCGCGCCAGCGACAAGGAGCGCAACAAGGATCTCATAAAGGCGCGCATAGAGGCAGGTCCGCCGCCCGGGCTCTTGGCCTTCGAAGATGACAAGGCGGTCGGCTGGATGCAGATTGGGCCGCGCGCCGACGTGCCTGAGTGGAACAACCAGGGCAGGGGCTCGGCTCCGGTCGATCCTGCCGATGCCGGCGACCCGAATGTCTGGGCGATCTCCTGCTTCTTCATCCGCGTCAAGGCGAGGGGACGAGGCGTCACGCATCGCCTCGTCGAGGGCGGTATCGCTTTCGCTCGCGAGAATGGCGCGAGGCTTTTGGATGCCTGCCCGATCGACCTGTCGCGCGATTCGCGCTCGATCGGGCTTTTCGTCGGTTCGTCGCGGGTGTTCGAGAAGGCCGGCTTCGAGAGGCTGGTGGAACGCAAGCCTGGCCGGCCGCTGATGCGGCTGGTGCTTTAGCCGGATCAGCTTTTGGCCTACAGTCGGCGTCTTGCGGCTGTAACGCTTCTTGCCTACCAGAAGCGCAAATCATTCTGCCGGAGCCACGGAGTACCAACGTGAAGCGTGTTTTGCCACTTGCCTTTGCCCTTGCGCTCTGCGCGCCAGCCTTTGCCCAGACCGTCGACAACCAAGGCGCCAAGGATCTGTCCGACAATCTGTCGCGCTATTTCGGCAAGCAGGCCTTCGACAAGGGCGTGCTCAAGGTTTCGGTCGAAGGCGACGCCTACAAGATCGCGTTCGACATCAAGGCGCTCGTCAACACGCTGCCGCAGCAGAAGCTCCTGAAATTCGACATGGCGCCATACGCGCTGATGGTGAAGCCGCGCAGCGACGGATCATGGGATGTCTCGTCGAATTTCTCGCAGGGCGCGTCCTTCGAATTCGATGGGCCGGAGGGCCGTCAGAGCATGGAGTTCACGATCAAGGACGGCAAGCTGACCAGCGTCTATGATCCGGCCCTCGCCGCCTTCACCAACGCGACCAGCTCATTGGTCGGGATGACCATGACGTCCCGGCAAGCCAAGCAGCAGGCAGATGTCTCGACCGGGGCCGGCACTGCAACGGTGACCGCGACCAAATCCGCCAATGGCGGCGTGGACTTCACGGCCACGCAAAAAGTTTCGGACTTCGTCGAGATGATCAAGGTGAATGATCCCAACAACGGGATGAATTTTCCGCTCACCTTGAAAACGCCGGAACTTTCGGTGGACGCAAACGGCAAAGGCGTACGAACCAAGCCACTGCTGGACCTGCTCGCCTTTGCCGTGGCGAATGAAGACGAAGCCAAGCTCAAGGCGAACCAGGCCGAGCTCAAATCGCTCATGCTGGCCGCGCTGCCCATCTGGGAAAGGGTCGACGGCAATTACGGCTTCAAGGATTTCGAGGTGGACAGCCCGGTCGGCAAATTCGGGGCCGCGCAATTCAGCACTGCATTCGGAATGGACGGCGTCTCCCAGAATGGCAAGGTCGATTACACGATCAAGGCCTCTGGGCTGACGATCCCGCATCAGACCCTGCCCGACTGGACAGTACCGCTGTTGCCCACCGACATCGATCTGCACTTCGGGGGCGCCAATATCGATCTCGATACGATGGCGAAAAAAGCGATCGAAGCCTTTGATCTCAATAAGAATCCGCCGCTCTCGGATGAATTCGGCAAAGCTCTGGTCGCCGATTTCAAGGCCAAGAATCCGAAGGTCGTCATCGGGCACAGCACGGTGAAGAACGGCGCCATCGAGGTCGCGATGGAAGGCGAGATGACCTTCCCCGGCGAAAAACCCGATGCGACGATGACCGTCGACGTCGCCGGCTATGACAAGATCGTCGATGTCCTGAAGGAAGGGGCCAAAAGCGATGAGCAAATGGCGCAGGCCTTCCCCTTTGCCCTGGCGGTCAAAGGTTTTGGCAAGACGCTGCCCGACGGCCGGCTGGAGTGGGTGATCAACACCAAGGCCGATGGGTCGGTCACGGTCAATGGCGCGATGCTGAAGGGGCCGGATCAAGTCCAGGACGACGGCGCGGGCCAGGGTGGCAACTCGGGTGATGACGGCGCGAATGGAACGGACAATTCGACCGGAGGCGGCGACGATTCGGATGGCGGCGACAATGGCGGGGCAGGCGCGAAGCTGCAGCCGTGAGCGCTAGCGCCAGAGCAATTCCGAGAAGAAGCGGAACGCGGCCGTCCGTCCGGAATTGCGTGAAAACAAGGAGATAGAGCGGTTCGCCGGTTCCATGGAACGGCGAACCGCTCTAAAGCCCGAGCGCGCTTGCGATCTTTGGCGCTGCCTCGCGCCAGTCCTCGACCGAGATGATGTCTTGCGGCGTCGGCGGCAGGAAGGCGCGCAACGAATTGTCGGCCATCAAATGGAAGAGGTGCGCGTCCGCGACGGAATTGCGCGCCGAGATCAGGTTGGAGGGCTGGTCGTCGACGAAGGCGACCGGTCGGCCTTTAAGGCCGCGTAGTTTGGCAATGGCCGGCCCCTTGGCCATCTCTGTCGTCAGCAGCGGATAATCGAGCCCCAGCGCATCGAGATGCGCGCGGCGCACGGCGCGATGCTTGTGCGGCATGGCGGTCAGCATGACGATCTCGGCGCCTTGTCCAAGCATCGCCAGGGCATCCGCCGCGCCCTCGGTGATGCTTTGCCAATCCGCCTGGGTGTCGAAGAAATCGCCGAGCAGCGCCGTCACTTCCGGCTGTTCGATCAGGCGCCCCGTTGCGGTTTCGGCGATGTTGCCGGTGAGGCGGAAGGATGCCAGCGTCAGCCCGAAGCCGCGTGTTTTCAGGAAATGCGGGAAGGGCCGGACGAATTCGAGCACGACATCGTCGACATCGAGCACCAGCAGCGGCCGGTCGTCGGCGGCAAGCTCTTCGATCTGCCGCGCCGTCTCGGGATCGTCGCTCATGTCGAACGCTCGTGATCGTCGTTGCCGAGCGGGAGCGCGCGCAGCGCCTTGCCAACATCGGCCGGCGGCGTGCCGGTCTCCTCGGCGAAGCGCAGCAGCGTCGGCTCGTGGGCGAGGATGAATTGCAGGACGCCGGCCAGGAAGCCGGGCTCCGCGGCGGCCCTCCGAATCGCGTTCGCCTCGATGCCGGTGATCGCCAGGAAACGGGGCAGGAGTTCGGGATCCGCGGCAACGAAGCCCAGTGCCTTGACGGCAATGGTTTCCACTTCCTCGCGCATTGACGCTGCGTTCGCCATCATTACCTTTGGAATGTGGATTTTATCGAGTCTCCTTCCGCAGTAACGGCAAGCGTCGCTTGCGGCAAGCCTCCGCTCTCTCCCGTTCAACGTCCGAAGGTGGAATTGGTGCAGCTTTCCAACCTCCGGTTTCCGTTTCGTCAATCATATTGGGCTAGAGTGGAAAAGGGTTGGGTGCGGTCCGAAGGGGACGCATTGCGACGGCCTTCGGCTTCGAGGGCGGTCGGGACGGGAAGCTGATGGCTAAGAAGGTCATGATCGTCGAGGACAACGAGCTCAACATGAAGCTCTTTCGGGACCTCATCGAAGCCAGCGGTTACGACACTGTTCGCACACGCAACGGGCTGGAGGCGCTGGATCTCGCGCGCCAGCACCGGCCGGACCTCATCCTCATGGACATCCAGCTGCCCGAAGTCTCCGGCCTGGAAGTGACGAAATGGCTGAAGGAAGACGACGAGCTGCATTCGATTCCCGTTATCGCCGTCACCGCCTTCGCCATGAAGGGCGATGAGGAGCGCATCCGCCAGGGCGGTTGCGAGGCCTATATCTCCAAGCCGATCTCGGTGCCGCGCTTCATCGAGACGATCAAATCCTATCTGGGCGACGCCTAATGCCCGAGACCAGCAGAACCGGAGTTTTTTGAGATGACAGCGCGGATCCTCGTCGTCGACGATATCCCCGCCAATGTGCGGCTGCTGGAGGTTCGGCTGCTTGCCGAGTATTTCGAGGTGCTGACGGCCAATAACGGCCCGGATGCGATCGAAACCTGCGAGAACGGCAAGGTCGACGTCGTGCTGCTCGACGTGATGATGCCAGACATGGACGGATTCGAGGTCTGCAAGCGCCTGAAGAGCGATCCGGCGACCTCGCATATCCCCGTCGTCATGATCACCGCGCTCGACCAGGTTTCGGACCGGGTGCGCGGTCTCGAGGCCGGCGCGGACGATTTTCTGACCAAGCCGGTCAACGACCTGCAGCTGATGACGCGCGTGAAGAGCCTCGTCAGGCTGAAATCGCTGACCGACGAGCTCAGGCTGCGCGCCTCGACCACGCGCAATATCGGCATCGAAGAACTCCTGAGCCGCGATTTCGCGACCGGGGACGCCAAGCCGAAGGTGCTCCTCATCGACGAGCGCAGGTCTTCCGTCGAACGTATCCAGAAGATGCTGCGCAACAATGCCGAGCTCGATGTCGCGACCGATCCGAATGCAGGGCTCTTCCAGGCGGCCGAGACACCGTATGATTGCGTGCTGATCTCGACCGCCTTCTCCGGCTTCGATGCCCTGAGGCTCTGCTCGCAGCTGCGTTCGCTAGACCGCACCCGCTTCCTGCCGATCATGCTTTTAGCCGACGAGGGCGAGGAGGGCCGCATCCTGCGCGGGCTGGAGCTTGGCATCAACGATTACCTGATCCGGCCGATCGACCAGCACGAGCTGACGGCGCGCCTGCGCACGCAGGTGCGGCGCAAGCGCTATAACGACCAATTGCGTGCCAGCGTCGCCCAGACCATCGAGATGGCTGTGATCGACGGGCTGACCGGGCTGCATAACCGGCGTTACCTCGACAGCCATCTGCAGACGCTGTTCGATCGCGCCGTGGCGCGGCGACGGCCACTGTCGGTGATGATCACCGATCTCGATCGCTTCAAGTCGATCAACGACACTTATGGCCATGACGGCGGCGACGATGTGCTGCGCGAATTCGCCAGGCGGCTGCGCAAGAATGTGCGCGGCATCGATCTCGCCTGCCGGTTCGGCGGCGAGGAGTTCGTCGTGGTGATGCCGGATACCGATGGCGCGGTCGCCGAGAAGGTCGCCGAGCGCATACGCGCCGAGATTGCGCAGGCGCCGTTTGCGGTCGGCAACGACGGCAAGACGATCGAGGTCACGGTCAGCGTCGGCGTGTCTTCGCTGCTGAAAGGGACCGACAGCGTCGCGGCGCTGATGAAACGCGCCGACCTTGCGCTCTATGAGGCCAAAAGCGGCGGCCGCAACCGGGTCGTCGCCAAGGCAGCCTGAAGC
Organism: Mesorhizobium vachelliae; assembly: GCF_033977325.1. Classification (NCBI taxonomy): domain Bacteria; kingdom Pseudomonadati; phylum Pseudomonadota; class Alphaproteobacteria; order Hyphomicrobiales; family Phyllobacteriaceae; genus Mesorhizobium; species Mesorhizobium vachelliae. Next base: position 13,979 of record NZ_JAVIIR010000030.1, on the reverse strand, counting down.
GCGTCGCGATCCTTGGGGATTCGCTCCACGCGCTTTGGATTTCGACCTTGTGGATGTCTTTGTCCCGACGCCGGTTCCCACTTTCGGGAGAGATGCTTCGGGAAGGAAGCTGATTCCCGGCCGCCCCAACAGGGTTACAAATTTACCTTAACCCAAGCGATTCGCGAACGGTGGTTAAGAAATGGTTGATTTTTATAAGGTCTTGCGCAAATCTGCGACGCATGGACAGAAGACGAGCACGGCACGAGGGTAGACTAGCCGGCTCGATCCAGAAATACCCCATGATGCTCAGGTCCGCCGCATCTCCTGGGTCCGTGGGGTCGGCCGGCCGGCGCTGGCACATAGTGGCCTCCTCGTACCGCTGCCAAACGCCGACCGGCCCCCTTTTCTACAAAAACCGCGACCGGGATCTTGCGCAGACAGCCGCACGGCTCCTCTGCCGCCCGGCCGTTTCTCGCCGGAAAGCCGTGTCGGACTTTTCCTGGAATTTGCCTAAAGCGCGTCGCGATCTTTCAGATCCGCTCCTTGCGCTTTAGGCTCTTGATTTTACGCATGTCTTTATCCCGAAACCGGTTTCCCACTTTCGGGAGCCATGCTTTAAAACAAAAACGCCGCCCAAAGGGCGGCGTTTTTGATCTCTCAGGATAACCAGATCACTTGATCTTGGTTTCCTTGAACTCGACGTGCTTCTTGGCGATCGGATCGTACTTGCGGAACGAGAGCTTGTCCGTCTTGGTACGGCTGTTCTTGCTGGTCACGTAGAAGAACCCGGTGTCGGCGGTCGACAGAAGCTTGATCTTGATGTTTGCGGCTTTGGCCATGATGTTCGTCCGTTAATGTTCGTGGAGTTTTGGCCGCTGGAGCACGGGGAAAACACCCGGACGCGGGAAACTTGGCGCGACACATAAAGAACGCGCCCGGAAAGTCAAGCCCGGGCGCCTTCCAAGGATCGTTTCGGGCACTACGACGAGCCATGGCTCATGCAAGGATGGATGGCTGGTCGATCACCCAAAGCCATGTCCCATCGCCTTGCCGGCGGGCAATTTCCGCTGTCACCGTGCCATCGGCAAGGCGCGTGGAGGTGAGCGCCAAATCTCCGTTGACCATCGCCGGACGCTGATCTCCAAGCTCAAACCTTGGCCCCGCCATCACCAACCTGGCGTAGAACGCGCGGATGGCGTCCCTGCCGCGCGCCAATTGCCCGCCGCCGATATCGAGGACGGCATCGGGCGCGTAGAGAGCGGCCATTCCTTCCGCGTCTCCCGCCTGCTGGCGAGAAACCAAAAGCCGCGCCAGGTCCTGGGGATCGCTTGCGGGCTTGCGGGTTGCTTCGTCATTCATCGAGCGATCTCCTCAAACACCACAAGGCTCCGGCGTCACTCCGCCGCGACCGATTCCGGCCGTGGCGCCTTGCCTGGTCGATCCTCATCCGCCTTTTTCCAGTCTCCCGTCGTGTTCCACCAGCGGTTCGGATTGGCGCGGTCGTCCAGGCCCTTGGAACGGCTGGCGAGCAGCGGCTGGATGCGGATGACGGGCTCCTGATAGGAATGGGCCTGGAATATCGCCTCGACGACGCGGGCGGCGAGCGCCTGATCGTCGGCGATCTCGAACGATACTTCGACGGTGCCCGGCCGCCGGCGCAATTCCGTCTCGGCGCCGGCGGCGGCGCCTTCGAGCGGCCGGTAGCGCTCGATGCCTTGCGCCGACTGATAGGCGTTGGCGTCATACTTGCCCATGCGCAGCGGCGTGATCGCCACCACGGCCTCCATGATGCGCTCGACATCGGCGGCCGGCGCCTGGAATGTGACGAGCAGAAGCAGTTCCATCCTGAGGGATCTGGTTTCAAAGCCGCTGTCGATCATCGCAATTCTCCTACCTCGCGTTGAAGGCAGGGTATAGCAGGGGTGCTGCTGACACGGTGATGTCAGGATGCCCGACGTTCAGGACATCCGCCTAAAGCGCGTCGCGATCTTTCAGGTTCGCTCCATGCGCTTTAGGTTTTTGATTTTACGCATCTCTCCCGAAACCGGTTCCCACTTTCGGGAGACATGCCCTAGAGAATCTTGCGCACCAGCCTGACCAGGACCAGAAGCATGTAGGCGGCGAAGAAGACCGCCAGGGACCAGCCGAATCCCGAGGGGCCGAAGGCGTCCATGCCGATGCCGATCGCCTGTGGGCCGATCACCATCCCAACCCCGTAGCAAAGCACGAAGGCGGCATTTGCCGATGCCAGTTCATGGCCGGAAAGCTGCGAGCCGAGATGGGCGAGGCCGATCGTGTACATGGCGGCCACGACGCCGCCCCAGACGAACAGAAGGGCCGCCATCAGATGCCAGTTCTGCGCGAAGAACGGCATGAAGACGGTGCCGACGAGGCCGACGGTGGCGCAGGCCAGAAGTAGGTAGCGGCGGTCGGAGACACGGTCGCTGATCATGCCGATCGGGATCTGCAGAAGCACGTTGCCGAGGCCGATCATGGTCAGCAGGAGCGCTGCGTCGGCCTCGGAATAGCCGATCCGGCTGCCATAGACGGGGAACAGCGAGAAACCGCCGGTCTCGACCGCGCCGAAGACAAGCACGGCGAAGGTCGCGGTCGGCACCATCCAGATGTAGCGCAGGAAATGGCTGGTCTCGCTGTCGGCGACGATGCTCGGACTCTCGTTGCGGGCCGCAAGCACCGGAATGGCGGCAAGCGTCACCAGCGCTATGGTGACGCCGAATGGCAGGAAGCCCGAACTGCCGAGATGGGCGAACAGCCAGGGTCCGGCGGCAAAGCCGAGTGACAAGACGGTGGCGTAGATGCCAAGCACAAGGCCGCGGCGGCTCGGCGGGGCGGAGGTGCTGATCCAGAATTCCGACAGGATGAACAGCACCGTCAGCGAGATGTGCAGGGCGACGCGGAGCGGGAACCACATCCAGAAGTCCGGCGCGAAATGGAAGCCGACAAAGGCGAGCGCGCCGATGGCAATCATCAACAGCATTGTCCAGGCAACGCCGAGCCGCATGGCAAGCGGCGTGGCCAGAGGCGCGCCGGCGATCGAGGCGAGGCCGGCGACGGCGGTGTTGAGGCCGATCATCGAGGCGGAATGGCCGCGGCTTTCCAGAATGACGCTGAGCAGCGGCATGCCGAGGCCGATGGCGATGCCGACGACGCTGATCGAGGAGATCGCCGCGACCATCGGCAGCCAGTGTACGCGTTCGTCGCCCTTTTGTTGGGTATCGACCGTCATGGGATCAAGATGCTCTGCTTCTAAAGGACTTCGCGGACGAAGCGGTTGCGGACGAGCCGGAAGAACGGCACGGCGCCGCCCGGCCGCAGCAATGGATCGTCGGCAAGCCGACCTTCCAGTTCTTCCAGGATCATGCCGGTAATGTCAGGGATGTCGGCCTTGCGGGCATCGGCAAGCGGCAGCCAGACGAGTTCCTCCAGCTCGTTGGTCGGGCCGCCGCCGGGCAGTTCCACGGCAACGTCGTGGCGCCAGGCGCTGAAGAAACGCGTGTCGAAACGACGCACGCGATTGGGCGGAGTGATGGCGCGGGCGACGAAGCGTAGCACGTCCAGCGATGGGATGACGCCATGCTCGGCGAACCCCTGCCAGTCACGCTTCGCGGTCGAGAAGGCGCCCTTGCGGCCGATCAGCAGGCCGGCTTCCTCATAGGTCTCGCGAATCGCCGACAGGGCGATTGCCCGCGCCCGCGCCGCGCTGGCGCGGCCGGGGCCGGCGACCAGCTTTTTCTCTTCTTCGCCGCGCAGAGGCGCGCCGACGGGAATGCGGCTGTCCGCGGGATCGGTGCGGCCGCCGGGAAAGACGAATTTTCCGGGCATGAAGGCGTGCCTGGCGTGGCGCCTGCCCATCAGCACCAGGACGTCCTTGTCCTGGCGATCGAGCAGGATGAGGGTCGCGGCATCACGCGGACGCAACGCCCGGCCGCTGCGCACGGCCAGGCCCTTATCGAGCTTGTCGACATCCGCCTTGGTCATTCCTTCCATGGGCTCGACCTAGCGGAAACTTCCTTGATGTGAAAGTGGCTTGCGTGTCGCGGCCTTTGAACCAGGGCGGACGGCGGTGCAACCGGGCTTATGAATGGCTCTCGAATTCGTCCTTCTCGTCGCCGAAGCCGTGCATATAAAGCGCCCATTGCAGGCCGATGACGGCGCCCTTGACCGGCTGCAGCAGCGCGACGGCCAGAATAATGGTTAGCGGCACCCAGATCAGCGCGTGCTGCCACAGCGTGAGCGTCGAGGTAGCCTCCACGGCCATGAAGGAGCCAACCACGATGTGGCCGACAATGACGATGACCAAATAGGCAGGCAGGTCGTCCGCGCGATGGTGATGGAGTTCCTCGCCGCAGACCTCGCACTTGTCCACGGGCTTCACGAACGCGCGGAACAACTTTCCCTTGCCGCAATGCGGGCAGCGGCCGAGCATGCCGCGCTTCATCGCCGTCCAAAGGGGACGCGCGGCGCGACCCGAATGATGCTCGCCGCCGAAAACCTGTTCTTCCACCTGGGAATTGCTTGGCATTACCGTCTCCTGCCGCGCGGACCAACGCGCGATTGCGACGCGCGGGCGCGGCCTTTGGCCTTGTGGAACGACCGCCTGGAGCCGGGCAGGGGCTTCGGGTCGGTCAGCATCTCGAAACGCATCGCGCCTGCCATCGGCGCGACCTCGACCAGCCGGACTTCGACGCGATCGGCAAGCTGATAGCCCTTGCCGGTGCGTTCGCCGAACAGCGATCGGGCGGTTTCGTCATAGATATAGTAGTCGCCGCCCAGAGTTGACACCGGAATAAAGCCGTCGGCGCCATACTGCGGCAATTGGACAAAGAGCCCGGCCTTGGTGACGCCGGAGATGCGCGCGTCGAATGTGTCGTTGACGCGCTCGGCGAGATAGGCGGCGACCAGACGGTCGACCGTATCGCGTTCGGCGGCCATCGCGCGGCGTTCCGTGGCCGAGATCAGCGCGGCGACCTCCTCCAGCCGCTCCGCCTCCTGTTGCGTCAGGCCGCCGGGCCCGAGGCCAAGTGCCGAGATCAGCCCGCGGTGCACGATCAGATCGGCATAGCGGCGGATCGGCGATGTGAAATGCGCATAGCGCCTGAGGTTGAGGCCGAAATGGCCGATGTTCTTCGGCGAATACTCGGCCTGGCTCTGCGAGCGCAGCACCACTTCGTTGACCAGCGCCTCGTTGTCGGCGCCGCGCACCCGCTCCAGGATGCCGTTGAACTGGCTGGGCCGCATCTGCGCGCCGCGCGCCAGGGACAGGCTGAGCGTTTGCAGGAAGTCGCGCAACGATTCCTGCTTGGCGAGCGACGGCGCGTCATGGATACGGTAGACGAGGGGCTCTTTCTTGCCCTCCAAGGTCTCGGCGGCCGCGACATTGGCCTGGATCATGAACTCCTCGATGAGCTTATGCGCGTCCAGTCGCTCCGGCACGATGACGCGGTCGACTGTGCCGTCTGGCTTCAGCAGGATCTTGCGCTCCGGCAGGTCGAGCTCCAGTGGCTGGCGGGCGTCGCGGCCGCGCTTCAGCACGGCATAAGCGTCCCAGAGAGGCTTCAGGACGCTGTCCAGGATCGGCCGCGTCTTGTCGTCGGGCACGCCGTCGATCGCCGCCTGCGCCTGCGGATAGGCAAGCTTGGCCGCCGACCTCATCATGACGCGGTGGAAGGAGTGCCTGAGCTTGCGGCCTTCCGAGGAGAAGGTCATGCGCACGGCGATGGCCGGACGATCCTCGCCCTCGCGCAGCGAGCAGAGGTCGTTCGAGATGCGTTCGGGCAGCATCGGCACGACCCGGTCCGGGAAATAGACCGAATTGCCGCGCTTCAGGGCCTCGCGGTCGAGTGGCTTGCCATAGCGCACATAGGCCGCGACATCGGCGATCGCCACGGTGACGACAGCGCCACCTGGGTTCTTCTCGTCCGTATCGGGCGTGGCGAAGACGGCGTCGTCATGGTCTTTCGCATCGGCCGGATCGATGGTCACCAGCGGCAGGTCGCGCCAATCCTCGCGGTGATCGAGCGTCGCCGGTTTCGCCGCTTCGGCCTCGGCAATCACGTCCACCGGAAAGACATGGGGAATGTCGTGGGCGTGGATGGCGATCATCGAGACCGCCTTCTCGCTGCTCAAGGATCCCAGCACAGCCAGCACCTTGGCGCGCGGCAGGCCATAGCGGGAGGCGCGGGCCGGCTCGACCTCGACGAGGTCGCCGTTCTTGGCGCCATTCTGGAATTCCTTGTCGACGATCAGCTCCGGCTGGCGCCGTTCGACCGGCTCGATGCGGAAAGTGCCGTCCTTGAGCACGCGGAAGACGCCAAGCACCGCGTCGCTGCGCTTCTCGAAGATCTTCATCACCCGCCCGGTATAGGCAGGGCCTGACGGATCGTCGGTCGGGAAGGTTTTTGCGAGCACGCGGTCGCCGATGCCGGGCACGGGGCCGCTGGCGCCGCGCGACATGCGGATGGCAATGACGGGCGGAGAACCGGCGCCGGTATATTCGCTCGGATTGGCCAAGAGCACGCCGTCGCCGTCGCGGCCGAAAATATCGAGCACGGCGACGTGCGGCACGGCGCCGACGCGGGTGAGGCGCTTGCGCTCCTTGGTCAGAAGGCCCTCATCCTGCAGGTCGCGCAACATGTCCTTCAGCCAGACGCGATCTCCGCCGCGCAGCGCGAAGGCCTTGGCGATCTCGCGCTTGCCGGAGCGGTCGGGATTTTCGGCGATGTAGCGCAGGATCTCGTCGCGCGAGGGCCGGTAATCGTCCTTGACCACCTTGGCTCTCGTGTCGGCGTGGCGCGGATCGCCGTGGCTTCTTCCGGAGATCCTGCGCGCCACGCCTGCTACCCCTTCTTCGCCGCCCTGCGGAAGGGCTTCTTGCCGCCTCCGCCCTTGGCTTCCTTTTCGGCGATCAGGGCGAGCGCCTCTTCCATTGTCACCGATTGCGGGTCCTTGCCCTTGGGCAGCGTCGCATTGACCTTGCCGTAGTTGACATAGGGCCCGTAGCGGCCGTCGCGGACGACGATCTTGCCGCCGCCGTCGGGATGGTCGCCAAGCTCCTTCAGAGCCGCGGGCGTGGCGCCGTTGCGGCCGCCCCTGCCCTTCTGCTGTTTCTCGGCGATCACCGAGACGGCGCGGTTGAGCCCGATCGAGAACACGTCCTCGATGCTCTCCAGATTGGCGTAGGTGCCGTCATGCAGCACGAACGGACCGTAGCGCCCGAGGCCGGCGGAGATCATCTTGCCGGTTTCGGGATGTTTTCCCACATCGCGCGGCAGAGCCAGTAGTGCCAGCGCCTTCTCGTGGTCGATCTGTTCGGGCGTCCAGCCCTTGGGCAGGCTCGAGCGCTTGGCCTCCTTGCCTTCGCCGCGCTGGATATAGGGGCCGAAACGGCCGCTCCTCAGCGTGATTTCCTCCGCGGTATACGGGTCCTTGCCAAGCAACTTGACGCCGTCCTCGCCATTGCCGTTCTCGCCATTGGGATTGGCGGCGTCGCCGAGCTGGCGGGTGTAGGAGCATTCCGGATAGTTCGAGCAACCGACGAAAGCGCCGAACTTGCCGAGCTTCAGCGAGAGATTACCGGTGCCGCATTTCGGGCATATGCGCGGATTGGAACCGTCCTCGCGCTCGGGGAAGACCAGCGGCGCGAGTTCCTCATTGAGCGCATCGAGCACGTCGGCGACACGCAATTCCTTGATGTCGTCGACGGCGCCGGAGAAATCCTTCCAGAAGTCGCGCAGGACGTCCTTCCAGGCGAGCTTGCCGTCGGAAATCTCGTCAAGCTTCTCCTCGAGCGAAGCGGTGAAGTCATATTCGACGTAGCGCTCGAAGAAGCTTTCAAGGAAGGCCGAGAGCAGCCGGCCCTTGGCCTGCGGCACCAGCTTGCGGCGGTCGATGGTGACGTAGTCGCGGTCCTCGAGCGTCTTCAGGATCGCGGTGTAGGTCGACGGACGGCCGATGCCCAGCTCTTCCAGCTTCTTGATCAGCGAGGCCTCGGAATAGCGCGGCGGCGGCTCGGTGGTGTGCTGGGTGGCGTTGATCGCCTGGCGGGCAAGCTGCTCGCCGGAGCGGATCTCGGGCAGGCGGCGGCTCTCCTCGTCCTCCGCGTCCTCGTCCTTCTGATCGGTATAGGCGGCGATGAAGCCGTCGAAGCGGATGACCGAGCCGATCGCGCGAAGCTCCGCGGTGCGGGCGCCGTTGACCGCCTCGATCTCGACCGTGGTGCGCTCGATCTCGGCCGGCTGCATCTGGCTGGCGATGGCGCGCTTCCAGATCAGCTCGTAGAGGCGGGCCTGGTCGGCGTCGAGATATTGCCGAACGGAGGCCGGCGTGCGCTTGAAATCGGTCGGACGGATCGCCTCGTGGGCTTCCTGGGCGTTCTTGGCCTTGGCGGTATAAAAACGCGGCTTTTCCGGCAGGTATTTGGCGCCGAACTCGCTGACGATGGCGTTGCGGGCCGCCTCGATCGCTTCCGGCGCCATCTGCACGCCGTCGGTTCTCATATAGGTGATGAGGCCGGCGGTCTCGCCGCCGACATCCATGCCTTCATAGAGCTTCTGCGCCACCTGCATGGTGCGGTTGGCCGAAAAGCCAAGCCGCGAGGAGGCGGCCTGCTGCAGCGTCGAGGTGGTGAAGGGCGGGCCGGGATTGCGTTTTGTCGGCTTGGCTTCGACCGACAATGCCTTGAAGGTCGCGCCTTCGAGCATCGCCTTGATGTCGTCGGCCTGGCCCTTGTTGGCGATGTCGAGCTTTTGCAGCTTCTTGCCGGCAAAGGCGGTCAGCCGCGCCTCGAAACTGTCGTTGCGCGGCGTGTCGAGGATGGCGGCGATCTGCCAGTATTCCTCGCGGATGAAACGCTCGATCTCGGATTCGCGGTCGCTGACCAGACGCAGCGCCACCGACTGCACGCGGCCGGCCGAACGGGCGCCCGGCAGCTTGCGCCACAGAACCGGCGACAGGGTGAAGCCGACGAGATAGTCGAGCGCGCGGCGGGCGAGGTAGGCATCGACCAGCGGCGCATCGATCTGGCGCGGATTGGCCATCGCATCGAGCACCGAGGCCTTGGTGATGGCGTTGAAGACGACGCGGCTGACCGGCTTGTCCTTCAGCGCGCGCTTCTGCTTCAGGACTTCCAGCACGTGCCAGGAAATCGCCTCGCCCTCGCGATCCGGGTCGGTGGCGAGGATCAGGCCGTCGGCATCCTTGACCGCCTTGGCGATGTCGGCGAGGCGCTTGCCGGATGCGGTGTCGACCGACCAGGACATGGCGAAGTCCTCGTCGGGCCGCACCGAGCCGTCTTTGGCCGGCAGATCGCGAACATGGCCGAACGAGGCAAGGACCTTATAGTTCTTGCCGAGATATTTGTTGATTGTCTTCGCCTTGGCCGGCGATTCGACGACGACGACGTCCATGAGGTCTCTTAATCAGCTGTGAGGTGGCGGAAGAACTCCGCGACGCACGACGAAATCCCACTCTTTTCGTCGCTCACATGGCCGCGCTTTTGCAATCGGTCAAGGGGAGGCGGGCAATTTGGGAAGCGCCGATCGGCGATACACTCTTAGAGTGTATGGCAAAGATCACATTTTTTGGGGATGAAGGCATACACGCCTCAAACCGGGTGGACGACCGGTAAAAGACGACTGGCTGCCGGATCAAGCGAGCCGGCAGCCGGAGCATTCAACAGCTTGAGTTCAATCAGCCTTGACGACATGCCAGGCGCCGGCGACGCCTTCTCCGGTCATGTCGCCGGCCTTCTTGTCCTTGACGAACGTATAGACCGGCTTGCCGTCATAGGCCCACATGTGGGTGCCGTCGGTTCGCTTGACGACAGACCATTCGCCTTCGGTCTTCGCGCTCGCCTTGGCTTTCAGCGGCGGCCAGTTGGCGGCGCATTTGTCGTAGCAGTTGGACTTGCCCTTCTCGTCCTTGTCGAACGTGTAGAGCGTCATGCCCTTGGCGTCGGTATAGATCTTGGTGCCGCCGACTTCGGCTTCCTTCCATGCCTCGGCGGCGTGGGACGCGGCGGTGCCGAGCAAAAGGGCGGCAAACCCGAGAGCAATAGCTTTCATCATAAATCTCCCTGAGAACAAGCGCGCGGCAGTCGCGCGCTCATCCTGACAACGCATTGGGACGGCCGTTTCTTCCTTGGCGAAGCGGCGACGTGCCACACAATGGTGATTGGCGAAGGGCCCTTCGCATCGCTATATCGGCGCCAGCACAAGCAGGGCGGACGAAATGGCATTGGACATCGGCTATGTCAGCGCGGTCGGGGCAGGGGCGATCTCGTTCCTGTCGCCTTGCGTGCTGCCGCTGGTGCCGCCTTACCTGTGCTACATGGCCGGCGTCTCGGTCGACGATTTCCGCGGCAATCAAAGCGTGACGGCAAGAGAAGGCACGCGCGGCGCGCTGCTTTATGCTTCGCTCGCCTTCGTGCTCGGCTTCTCCACCGTCTTCGTCGCACTCGGCGCCGGTGCCTCGACCATCGGCCGCTTGCTGCGCGTCTGGCAGGAGCCGCTGGCGATGGTGGCGGGCGCGCTCATCATCATCATGGGCCTGAACTTCCTCGGCATCCTGCGCATTCCCCTTTTGTCGCGCGAGGCGCGCTTCCAGTCGCAGGGCAAGCCGGCCAGCATGGTCGCGGCCTATGTCATGGGACTGGCCTTCGCCTTCGGCTGGACGCCCTGCATTGGTCCAGTGCTGGGGCCGATCCTGACTTTGGCCGGCGGGCGCGAGACCGTGGGCGAGGGCGCGCTGCTTCTCGCCGCCTACTCGCTCGGCCTCGGCATCCCGTTCCTGATCGCGGCGCTGTTCTCCGGCGCCTTCATGCGCTTTCTCGGCAAATTCCGCGTTCATCTCGGCCGTGTCGAGAAGGCGATCGGCGCGCTGCTGGTGGTCGCCGGCGTGTTCTTCCTCACCGGCGGCGTGCAGAGCGCGTCCTACTGGTTGCTGGAGAATTTCCCTGTGCTGGGACGGCTGGGGTAACCGCTACCGTCGCCCGGAACGTGGCTGAAAGCTGGGCGTTACAAGCTTGTGCGCAAACAGTTGCGGCGAGGCAAAAAATGGTGGCCAAAGCGGACGTGCAAAAGTTCTTCGAGGTCTATCAGAAGGTCTACAACGACGCCATCGCCGGCAATGTCGATATGGACGATTTTGGAGCGATGTACTCGACCGGATTTGTTTCGGTCACGCCGGCCGGCGTCATGACCGGCGAGAACGGAGAGCAATTTCGAGGTATCATGAAGAACGGTTTTGAGGCCTATCGGGCGATGGGCAGCAAGACGATGACCTGCAAGGATGTGTCGGTGACGGCCATCGACCAGGACCATTGCGTGGCCAAGGTGGAATGGTCGGGCGAGTACGAGCGCAAGGACAAAAGTCGGGTCACCATCGATTTCGAGGTCGACTATCTCATCGAACGGCGCGATGGCAGCCTTAAGGTGTTTGGCTGGATCTCAGGCGACGAGCAGGCGGAATTCAGGAAGCATGGGTTGTTGTAATCGTGCTGCCCGATTCCGCGGCAAGACCCGCTGATTAAAAGTCAGTTGCTCAACTGTCTCACCGGAATTTAACCGCATTGGTGCAGCATCACCCGGCTGCTAGCATGCGTTGATTCAAAACCTTTTTCATACGGTTGCCTCCCATGAGCCAGAGATCCTGCCTGTCCGTTATCCTCGCCGCCGGCGAGGGCACGCGCATGAAAAGCGCCATGCCCAAGGTGCTGCATGCGATAGCCGGCCTGCCGATGGTGGCGCATGTGGTCAAAGCCGCCGAGTCGGCAGGCGCGTCCGGCGTGGCGCTGGTGATCGGCCACGGCGCCGAGGAGATGCGCAAGGCGGCGCAGAAATTCGCGCCGAAGGCGGAGACTTTCGTGCAGGAGAAGCGGCTCGGCACCGCGCATGCGGTGCTTGCCGCTCGCGAAGCGATATCAAAGGGTTACGACGACATTCTCGTCATGTTCGGCGATACGCCGCTGATCGACGCGCAAGCGCTGGCCGCCGCGCGACAGAAGCTCGCGGCTGGCGCCGCCGTCGCTGTCATCGGCTTCCGCCCGCCAAGCCCGACCGGTTACGGCCGGTTGATCGAAAAGGGCGGCCGCCTCGTCGCCATCCGCGAGGAGAAGGACTGCTCGGACGAGGAAAAGAAGATCGGCTTCTGCAATGCCGGCATGATGGCGGTGGCGGGCAAGCATGCGCTTCGGCTGCTCGACAAAATCGGCAACAAGAATGCCAAGGGAGAGTTCTACCTCACCGACATCGTCGAGATCGCCGGCGTGGAAGGGCTCGATGTGGTGGCGACGGAAGCGAGTTTCGAAAGCGCGCTCGGCATCAACAACCGGGCCGAGCTCGCCGAGGCGGAAGCGATCTGGCAGGCGCGCCGGCGGCGCGAGGCGATGCTGTCCGGCGTTACGCTGATCGCACCCGAAACCGTCTATTTCTCGCATGACACCGAGATCGGCGCCGACACGATCATCGAGCCCAATGTCTGGTTCGGCCCGGGCGTCAGGATCGCGTCGGGCGCCAAGATCCACGCCTTCAGCCATATCGAGGGCGCAACGATCGCATCCAATTGCGATGTGGGACCGTTCGCGCGGCTGCGGCCGGGCGCTGATCTTCGAAACAAGGCGAAAGTCGGCAATTTCTGCGAGGTCAAACAGGCGACCATCGAGGAGGGCGCTAAGGTCAACCACCTGACCTATATCGGCGACGCACGCGTGGGTGCCGCGGCCAATATCGGCGCCGGCACCATCACCTGCAACTATGACGGCTACTCAAAATTCTTCACCGATATCGGCGAGGGCGCCTTTGTCGGCTCGAATTCCTCGCTTGTGGCGCCGGTCTCGATCGGCAAGGGCGGCTATATCGCCTCGGGCAGCGTGATCACGGAATGCGTGCCGGACGACGCGCTGGCCTTCGGCCGCGCCCGCCAGAAGACGATCCCCGGCAAGGGCAAGGAGTTGCGCGCGCGCTTTGCCTCGGCCGCCGCGGCGAAGAAGAAGGCCGCGGAATGATCTCCAGCGCTTCCTCAAGGAGGCGCCCACAGCTCGATCAGATATGAACGAGTGGAAACCGGGGCCCTGAAAACCCGAGCGGTTCAGGTAACCGGATTGCAAGCGCCGTATGGCATGGTGCATGGAGCAAAAGACCGTTCCGCTGACACGGAACGAAACGCAAAGTGACTTTCGCGGCAGGCCGGCGATCCCCTAGATAACGCCGGGTTTTCCGCTGGGAATTGGGGCAAGCGCGATGTGCGGTATCGTTGGAATCGTCGGCCGAAGCCAAGTCGCGCCGCTCATCGTCGACGCGCTGAAGCGGCTCGAATATCGCGGCTACGACTCCGCCGGCGTCGCCACCATCGAGAAGGGCGAGCTTGGCCGCCGCCGCGCCGAAGGCAAGCTCATCAACCTCGAGCGCCGGCTGAAGGACGAGCCGCTCGACGGCACGATCGGCATCGGCCACACGCGCTGGGCGACGCATGGCGTGCCCAACGAGACCAACGCGCATCCGCATTTTTCCAACGGCGTCGCCATCGTCCACAACGGCATCATCGAGAATTTCGCCGAGCTGCGCGACGAGCTCACCCGCGACGGCTACAAATTCGCCTCGCAGACCGACACCGAGGTCGTTGCGCATCTGGTGGCGCGCGAGCTTGCCAAGGGGCTGAAGCCCGTGGAGGCCGCGCATGCGGCGCTGAAGCGTCTCTCAGGCGCCTTCGCGCTGGCGATCATGTTCAAGGGCGACGAGGACCTGATCGTCGGCGCCCGCAACGGTCCGCCTTTGGCCGTCGGCCATGGCGAGGGAGAGATGTTTTTGGGCTCGGACGCGATCGCGCTGGCGCCCTTCACCAACTCGATCACCTATCTCGAGGACGGCGACTGGGCCGTCGTGCGTCGCGAAAGCGTTACGATTTATGACATCGACGGCAACAAGGTCGACCGCAAGCGCCAGCAGTCGCTGTCGACCAGTTTCATGGTCGACAAGGGCAAC
>NZ_JAVIIR010000029.1:0-31619 GCF_033977325.1 Mesorhizobium vachelliae | reverse complement strand
GAACATCGATGACCGCTGCTATCGCCGCTCGCTCGCTTCGGCGCTGTTGAGGAGCGCGCTCGCGAGCGGCTTCGTCACCGCCGAGCTACACCACTCAGCGGGACACGACCCAATTTGTGTTCGAGACGTTTCTGGAACGGCTGTCGGAAAGCGTCGACGAGCGAGGTTTTCGCGACGCCATGGCGCATGCTGCCGCAGCTTTCGATCTCGTCAGGTTCGCGTATCTGTCGCTGCCGCCGCGAGCTTCGGCAAGACCAAGGCTGATCTCGAATTATCCCTCTCGCTGGACATCTCGGTATCTAAGCAACCGCTACCACGTCGTCGATCCGGTGATCGCGCGGGCGCAGGGCGATCAGTCCGTGTTTCTATGGGGACTTCAGGACAGCCGGACCAGCCTGTCGCAGTTTGAGGGGAAGCTGTTCGACGAGGCGGCCGCTTTTGGCATCCGCTGCGGGCTGACGATCCCGATCCTCGACAAGCGCGGCAACGCCGCTGCCATGAGTTTTGCCGCCGACCGGCCGGATCCGGCGCTCCTGCGCGTTACCGAACGCTACGAAGACGCTTTCAGGTTCATGGCAACCTGCTTTCATGTCTGTGTCCGCCGCAAGCTCTCGGCCGATCGGGTGATCGACGGCGTCCAGCTGACACCTCGCGAGTATGAGTGCCTTGGATGGGCGGTGCAGGGCAAATCCGCTCGGGACATTGGTGGCATTCTTGGCATCAAGCGCCGGACGGCCGCCTTTCATCTCGAGAACGCCATCAAGAAGCTCGGCGTGCGCACTCGCACGCAAGCCGTGGCGCGGTTCTCCGCCTCCAGGAAGGTTCTCGGCTGACGCAGTCGTTTTGACCTGTACTGCTGCACAGGCTGTTTCAGCCTGATGCCTGGTCTTCAATGGCAGGGTCATTCCTGCCAGGAGGACCCAGTCATGCTGCAGCTCATCGCGCCAGAATGGAACGGCGACTTCGCCGACGAACTGCACGCCATGCGCCGCCTGCGCCACCATGTCTTCAAGCAGCGGCTCGACTGGGAGGTATCATGGACTATCCGAAAAAGCGGGCGCCAGATCGAGCCGCCGTCAAAAAACTACTCGCTGGGTAACTGAAAGGCCAAGCTGCCGGGATTCCACGAAGCCGCATTTGCAGGTTTTAGGTTGTAACTTTGGTCTTGGCGGGGCTGTTTGACGGTCCTTGCCTTGCATCTCTCCCGGTTCTCGCTACCAACTAAGCTATGCGAACAAAAACGGTATACCGGAACATTCAACGGCTCTTGCCGACCTTCGAAGCCGCCGCCAGAAAGGAAAGCTTCACTCTGGCGGGTGAAGAGGTCGGGCTGAGCCAAAGCTCCGTCAGTAAGCAGATAATGGAGCTTGAAAGCCGCTTGGGTCAGCCACTTTTCGTTCGCGCGCATAAACAGATCAGCCTGACCCCGGCTGGTCACAGACTGCTCAGAGCGTACAGCCTTGCGGCATCCCAAATCATCGATGCGCTAGAGGATCTCCTGCAAGAACGCTCTAAAAAACAGATCGTCCTTTCGACCTCCACGGCAAACGCGGCATTCATGCTATTGCCGCGCGTCGCCGAGGTGCGTGAATGCTTCCCTGGCGGCGAGATTTTTGTGGTGACATCGGACCCCCAAGGGATTGAAACCGCAGGTCAGGTCGATCTCGTGCTTTCATTTGGCAAACCCGATTTTTCCGATCTCAAGCTGCGTCCACTGTTTCGGGATATCTTGACCCCAGTTTGCAGCCCCGAGTTCATGGACAGGAAGGGACCGCTGCGACACGTTGACGATTTGTTGCGCTGCGAACTCCTGTATATGCAGGCTCAACATCCTTCTTGGATTGGCTGGCGCCAATGGCTGAGGCATTTCTCGCTTGAACTCCCAAAGAATCACCAGGCAATGGGCTTCAACAACTACTACAACACCATTCAAGCCTGCTTGGCCGGACAAGGTGTAGCTCTTGGCTGGCTGCGCCTTTTGGGCGACTCGCTGAGCAGCGGCCAGTTGGTGACACCGTTTCCTGAGTACGTGGAGACGGAAGATCAATATCACCTAGCCTGGCCTGCGCATCGGCGCCCCGAATTTGCAATCGAACCATTCGAGGAATGGCTATGGCGGCGGTACGGCGGGAATATTCCCGGCTTTACTCCTTCTGATGCCGAGAGAATTAGCCGCCCACCGGCCTCCCGGTTTTAAGAGGCCCGGGAGGACTCAGCAACGCTGCGTGCAAATCGGAGTCTGTCTCGCGTTGACGGACTAATCGGTGACGATTTCGCGCGACACAGAGAGTGCCTTCCAACTACGATCGGGACATCGACGACTTGCGGGAAAGCCCCTGCCCGCGAAAAGGCTGCCCAGCCACAAGCTCGTCCATTCTCGCAGTCATGAAATTCCTCCAAGGAATGCAAGGGGCAGGCACCTTTCATTTGATTCAGGGGCTTTTAGGCAACATCGTAGTCGCTAGGCAAGTCGGGCCTTCATTTCGAGACCTTGGGAGAAAGACTTAGGAATGCGCAATATTTTCACCTTCGGTCACCGTCCGGCTCAGAGAAATTGGACCGTTGCAGATTTGCGCGCCAACAAAGGCAAGCTGCAGCTGACCGAAGTGACGGCGATGAATGGCGACCAGGCGGCGCGGGCTGCCGCCGCTGGGATAGATACGATCATCACGCGCAGTCAAATGCTCAAGGAAGTGCGCGAGGCGGCGCCGAACACATTCATCACCGCCGCTCTCATGCTCGTCGATCATCCCACCGAGAACGACGTCCTTGAAGGCGCGATGCGGGCGATGGATCAAGGTGCAGACGCGCTCTACACCACGCGCAGCCTCGCTACGATCAGGATGTTAGCCGATCTCAACTTTCCGGTCATGGGCCATCTCGGATTGGTTCCGCCTTACAGCACCTGGATCGGAGGGTTGCGGGCTTACGGCACGACAGCGGACGAGGCGCTCAAATTAGCCGAACAGTTTCGCGCTATGGAAGAGGCCGGAGCATTCGCCGTTGAGGTCGAGCTGGTTCCTCAACAGGTGCTGGAAGAGCTCAACAAGCGCACGAGCCTTATCACCTTCTCGATCGGCTCTGGTTCCGGGGGAGACGTGACATTCCTGTTTTCCGAAGACATTTGTGGCGAAACTCCCAATCCGCCACGGCATGCCCGTGCCTATGGCAATGTACTTCGCCTGCAGCAGGAGATCGAGCTGGAACGCTCGAAAGCTCTCAGCGCCTTCCAGTTGGCGGTCCGCGAGGGCTCGTTCCCCTACAAAGATGTATCGGTCTCGTTGAAGGCCAATGAGCTTGAGGCCTTCCGGGCCCGGCTGGATGAAACGCGCCCCTGCGGCGCGCAGAGCAAAGGATAACGGATATGACGTTAGAGAGCACAACGCCCCGAGCGACCCTCCCAGGGAAATCGACCTGGAACTACCACCCCGATTTGCCGCTGCAGGACCGCTCGCTTTTTAACTTGAAACGCGGACCGATCCTTGGACTGAAGCTATTGTGGAAGTCCTGGCTACCGATATCGGATCGGCTGCTTGTGCTTGGCGTGTCGTTCTTGACGTGGTTCTACCTGTCGCCTTCATTGGAAACAGCGCGAACCTTTGCATTTGATTGGATCGCAGCCGTCTATCTGCGCAACCTCGCGCTGATGGTCCTGGTGGCAGGAGGGATGCATCTCTATCTCTACACATTCAAAAGGCAAGGCAATCATCTGCGGTACGATGCCCGGCCGTTCCACAAGAAAAACAACCTGTTCACGTTCAACAGCCAATTCCTGGACAACGTCTTCTGGTCGATTGCAAGCGGGGTGACAATCTGGACCACGTATGAAGTTGCTGGCCTGTGGGCATACGCCAACGGCTATATTCCAATGCTGGATTTTACTGGCCACCCGGTATGGTTTGTCCTCTGGTTTGTCGTTTTGCCAATCTATGGCGTATTTCACTTTTACTGGATACATCGCTTGCTGCATTGCGGACCGCTGTACAATAAGGTCCATTCCCTGCATCATCGAAATGTGAACGTCGGCCCATGGTCTGGTATGTCGATGCATCCAGTCGAGCATATCGGCTATCTAAGTTCCGTTCTGATCCATGCGATGATCCCATCCCATCCGGTACACTTCATCTTCCAGCTGCAGCAGAAGGTACTTCTGGCCATCACTTCGCACGCGGGCTACGAGACTGTAACTGCTGGAGAAAACAGCGATGCTGGACTCAAGGTGGGGGACTTTTTCCATCAGCTCCACCACCGTTACTTTGAGTGCAACTATGGTGAGCCCGAGGTGCCGTGCGATAAATGGTTCGGCACTTTCCATGACGGTACGGAAGAGGCGACGGCCCGCACGCGGGTCCGCTTGAAAGAAATGCGAAAGAAATAAAATGACGAGCGCGGCGATTTTAGTCACCATGCCGTTGGTAGCACAAGTCTAGGAAGATCGTGATGATCAAGATTACTTATGTAGAACATAATGGCCGAGCGCATGTGGTGGACGTTCCCCGCGGATGCACGGTCATGGAAGGAGCCCGAGACAATGGCATCCCGGGTATCGAGGCGGATTGTGGCGGAGCATGTGCTTGCGCCACCTGTCACGTGTATGTCGATCTAAACTGGGTCGAAAAGCTCCCCCCGAAGGAGGCGATGGAACAGGATATGCTGGACTTCGCCTACGAGCCCGATCCGGCCCGCTCGCGGCTAACTTGTCAGATTAGGGTCAACGAAGCATTGGAAGGACTAATTCTTCACATGCCGGAAAAGCAGGTGTGAGCTCGCCGGTAATCGTCGCACGCAAGGGCGGGCTGGCCCGATCCGCGAAGGGAATTTTGTCATGACCGGCATTGTAATCGTCGGCGCGGGGCAAGCCGGAGCATCGCTTGCAGCCAAGATCCGGGCTTTGGGTTACGATGGCCCGGTAACGCTCATTGGTGAAGAGCCCGCGCCGCCCTATCAACGGCCCCCACTGTCCAAAGGCTACCTCCTTCGAGAAATGGGCCTGGAACGGCTCTACCTTCGAGCGCCCTCGTTCTGGAAAGAGAATGAAATCAGTCTCAAGCTGGCCTCGCCTGTTACGTCGATCGATCGTTCGACCAGGATGGTGCGAGTGGGCGATGAGCCGATCCCTTATGACAAGCTGGCGCTGACGACGGGTTCCAGGCCGCGACGAATTCCGCCGACCGCGGGCGGCAGTCTGAAAGGTGTGTATACCATCCGTACGCTCGCCGATATCGATGCGATGGGTACGGAATTCCAGTCCGGGCGGAAGCTCCTCATTGTCGGAGGTGGGTATCTAGGGCTTGAGGCAGCCGCCGTGGGGGTGAAACTTGGGCTTGAGCTTACGCTTATTGAAATGGCCCCTCGGATTCTCCAGCGCGTTGCGGCGCCGCCGACGTCAGACTACTTCCGTAGCCTGCACTCCAACCACGGCGTTAAGATCTTTGAGAACATGGGACTCGACCGTCTGACAGGCCGAGGTCATGTATCTGGCGCAGTGCTCTCCAATGGCATGAACCTTCCGATTGACTTCGTCATTGTCGCCATTGGAGTCACCCCTAGAGCCGGCCTCGCCGAGGAAGCAGGCCTCGCGATCGAAAATGGCATCCGAACCGACGGCCAGGGGCGCACTTCGGACCCCAGCATTTGGTCAGCCGGCGAGTGCGCCTCCTTCCCCTATGACGGCAGGCGCATCCGACTTGAGAGCGTCGGCAATGCGATCGACCATGCCGAGCTGGTAGCCGGAAACATGCTCGGTGCATCGGAGAACTATAGGGCGAAGCCTTGGTTCTGGTCGGATCAGTATGATGTCAAGCTGCAGATAGCGGGGCTGAACACTGGCTACGACCGGATCGTCGAACGAAAGGGCGATCATGAGCAGTCACAGTCGATCTGGTACTACAAGGGGGGTCGGCTCCTGGCTCTCGATGCAATGAATGACCCGCGCGCCTACATGGTCGGCAAACGGATCATAGAAGCCGGGCAGACCGTCGCACCTGAGCACGTTTTGGATCCTTCAAAGGATGTCAAAACTCTTCTCTCAGGGGCAACAAAGGTCTCGCAAGCATCTGCAGCCTGAGCCCCCTATGCGTCGGCATCAGCTTCTATGATGTGGGACCATTGTGCGAACGGCGGCGCTTGCGCGCGCTCTCAACCTATCGCCGCCATTGTGCCGCGGCGTTACCCAGTCAAACTATTGTGGCAAACTCAACTTGGCGATGGAGCCGGCGCCGATCGCCCTCATTCTTGTTGGCAACCGGGGATTTTGCCAGTGGTCCCGATAGACCTTCGCGAAATGCGAGGTTGAGGTGAACCAGCACGTCATCGCAATTTCCGTCGCGCCGCGCGATCATCGAAAATTGGGAGCCTAGATGATTCGTCGCTATATGACCTGCCGCCCCTGACCACCTTCGCGGTTTTCGAGGCTTCTGTCCGGCACCCGTCATTGGCTGCTTCAGAATTGAATGTCACTCCGGGTGCGGTAAGCCGGCAGATCAAGGCGATCGAGGACGAGCTCGGCGTTCCGCTGGTCACCGATTGGGAACTGGCGTGGTCCTCACAAGCGCCGGCGAAGACCTTTACAGCGTGTTGGCCAGCGGCTTTTCGCGAGCGGGTGACGGAATGTGAAGCGAGGCGATCGTTCTAAGAACGTCACGCTGGCCTGCACGGACGCCTTCGCGCCGATGTGGCTAATCCCGCGCATGCCGGAGTTCTGGACGCGGTACCGGGACATTGCCGTCGAGCACCTGATCTCGGACAATCCTCGCGACTACCGCCGCGCCGAGGTCGAACCGGCATCCGGTACGGATTGGGATCGTGGTCCGACGAGAATGCCGAGCTGCTTTTCGACGAAACGATCTACCCCGTTTGCGGCCCGGGATTTGCGAGCAAGCATCGCGATGCAACGGCGGAGTCGCTGGCAGACCTGCCGCTGCTGCATGTTGATTGGGTTCCTCCCGACTGGGCCGGCTGGGACGAGGTCTTGCGGCGCGCAGGCGTCCCGCACGGTCCGACTCGCGGCAGGAGCTTCGGCAAGTTCTTCGTGGCGCTCCAGGCCGCCCGGGCCGACCAAGGGGTTGCCGTCGGGTGGCATCGCCTGGTCAAGGCACAGATCAAAGAAGGGAAACTGGTCAGGTTGACGGACCTCGAGCTGCCGGCACCGGGCGGCTACTATCTCACCTGGTAATCGCACGCTTTTGCCTGCCGCAGAGAGCCTGCGCGGCTGGATCCGGGGACCTGGCAGCACCGCAACGAGAGACCTAAATTTAAAGCTCTTTACCAGCGCGCCTTTGCATTGCCCATAGCTTCACCGGCGCTCCGATCGACATCAGCGGTTCCGGATAGAGCCGAGCCGGAGCCGGCTCGTTCAGGGCCTCCGCCACCATCGGCTCGTTGCTGCCGGCGGCAAGGTCGGCGGCAAGCATGCCGTAGAGCGTGCCCTGCACCGTTCCCAACCCATTGCAGCACCCGGCGACGAACACCCGCTCCTCGACTTCGCCGAAGGCGGGAGCGGAATTGAGGGAAAGACACAAATGCCCTCCCCAGCGAAACTCCATCGGTATTTCGCCGAGCATCGGGAAGCGTGCCCGGAAGGATCGATCGTGAGCCGCGCCGATCCGGTTGATCTCGCTCTCGCTGGTCGACATGTCCGGGTTGTAGGTGAAGGTGTTGCGGACGACGATACGGTCGCCGATGCGCCGGATGGTCGATCCCATCGGATCGGCCGGGATCAAGCCCCAATGCGGCTCACCGCCCAGAGCCGCTTGCTCTCTCTTCGAGAGCGGCCTGGTCATGCTGGCATAGGTGAACACGTGCAGCAGGCGTTTCTTGAAAAAGCCAAAGCTTTCGAGATGGCCGTTGACTGTCAGGATCAATCGCGGCGCGGTGATCTCGCCCTCGGCCGTTTTCACCGTATGCGATTTGCCGGTCTGCAGCGAGATCACCGCGGACTTCTCGAATATCTGCACGCGGTTCGACAGGCCTTCGGCTACACCACGGATGAAGCCGGCCGGCTGCGCCATCACGGTTCCCGGCGTAAACGTGCCGCCGACGAAGAACTCCGTTCCGGTGATTTTCTTCAGTTGCTGCCCGTCAAGCCGCTCGAATGGCTCGTCGAGCCCGGTCAGATGGTTCTCAAACGCGCGCAGGACGCAGAGTCCGTGATCGGTCGCAGCCCCATGGAACTTGCCGGCGCGAATGAAGAAGCGCTGCAGTCCGTATTCATCCGCCGCCGAGGCTGAAAATTCGATCGCGGCGCGGTTCATGCGAATGCGCTTGCGGTCGTGGTCCTTGCTTCCGGCATAATTGTCGCCGCCAAGCTCATGCGGCAGATCGATCATGAAGCCCGAGTTTCGCCCGGCCGCACCCCAGCCGACACGCTGGGCATCGACAATGGCAATCCGGTCGTTCGGAACCAATTGTGAGAGGCGCCGCGCGGCCGCGAGACCGGCGAAGCCGGCCCCGACAATGACCCAATCGGCCTCATAGTGGCCGCGCAGCACCTCATACGCCTTGGGAGGCGGCAGTATTCCATACCAGCCGGACATGTTGATGTCGGCAGGCGTCCTTACGGCCTGATGCATGCTCATGGCTCGTCGGCTTAGTCGACCGCGCGCGAGACCTTCGGGTCGGAAATATCCGCCCAGATGGTCTTGAGCTCGGTGTACTGGTCGTGGGCGTGAAGCGACTTGTCGCGCCCGCCGAAGCCCGAAAGCTTGAAGCCGCCGAACGGGGTCGTGATGTCCCCCTCGCCGTAGCAGTTGATGGTCACGGTGCCGGCGCGGATGTCGCGCGCGATGCGATGCGCCTTGCCGAGATTGGCGGTGAAGATCGAGGCTGCGAGCCCGTATTGCGTGTCGTTGGCAACCCGGACCGCCTCGTCGGCGCTGGCCACCTTGATGACCGAGAGCACCGGACCGAAGATTTCCTCGCGCGCGATCGTCATTTGCGGCGTGACGTCGTCGAAGACGGTCGGCTCGATAAAATAACCCTTGCCGTGCTTGTGGGCGTTGCCGCCCGTCACGATTTTGGCGCCTTCCGACCGCCCCTTCTTGATGTAGCCCATGATGCGGTCGAACTGCTCCTTCGACACGATGGCGCCGAGCCGGTTGCCCGGATCCAGCGGCTCGCCCAAGGGCCATTCCTTGAGCTTGTGAAGGACGGTCTCGACCAGGCGGTCCTTGATCTTCTCATGCACGATCAGGCGTGAGTTGGACGAGCAGTTCTCGCCCATGTTCCAGAAGACGGCCTGGGTGACATGCTGCGCGACGACGTCGAGGTTCTCGGCGTCGTCGAGCACGATGCACGGGTTCTTCCCGCCGCATTCGAGCACGATGCGCTTCAGGTTCGACCTTGCGGAATATTCCAGGAATTTCCGGCCGACATCGGTCGAGCCGGTGAAGGCGACCATGTCGATATCCGGATGCATGCCGAGTGCCTTGCCAGTGATCTCGCCCGGACCGGTGACGATCTGCAGGACGCCGGGCGGCAAGCCGGCCTCATGCGCAAGCTCGGCAATCCGCAACGTCGACATGTTGGTCTGCTCGGCCGGCTTGACGATGACGGAGTTGCCGGTGGCGAGCGCCGGCCCGATCTTCCAGGCCAGCATCAGGATCGGGAAATTCCAGGGCAGAACGCAGGCGACCACGCCGACCGGTTGGCGCACGATCAGCGACACGACGTCGTCGCCCGACGGCGAGGTCTGGCCGTAGAGCTTGTCGGTAGCCTCCGCGTGCCATTCGAGACAATGCAGTGCCTCGGGAATGTCTATGGTTGAGACATCGTAGATGGGCTTGCCACTTTCGAGTGTCTCAAGCACCGCCAGCTCATGGACGTTTCGCTCCATCAGCTTGACTAAGCGCCGCAGCACGCGCTTGCGCTCGCTCGGATGCGCGCGCGACCACGTCCCCGATTCAAACGCCAGCCGCGCCTTCTCGACAGCGAGGTCGACGTCGGCCTCGCCACAGGAGGCTATCCTGGCGATGACCTGTCCCGTCGCGGGGTTGACGGTCTCGAAAGTCTCGCCGGATTGTGCCGCCCGCGCCTTGCCGTCGATCACCGCGTTGGTTGGCAGCGGCAGACTGTCCGCCAGGTTCTGGTACTCATCACGCGTTAATAGCGATGACATTCTCGGAAGCCCTCTTCTGGGATTTTGCGGTGATGGAGGCGATGACGGTTTTAAGGGTGCGGATCGTCGTCTCGAGTTCCCGCTTCTGCTCGTCGTCGAGCGCGCGCATCGGCCGGCGCACCGGGCCGGCCGGCAGCCCAGCCAGCTCGCAGCCGAACTTAATGCTCTGCACGAACTTGCCGCCCTGTTCGAGAACGCGCATCAAGGGCAGCAGCGCCGACATGATCTGCCGGCCCTTGGTGAAGTCCTTCTCGACGACGCAGGCTTCGTAGAGCGCGATGTGCTCCGCCGGCAGGCAGTTGCCGGCGCCACAGACCCAGCCCTTGGCACCCCAGGCGAAAAATTCGAGCGCCTGATCGTCCATGCCGCAGAACAGGTCGATATGCGGATAGTCGCGCGCCAGCGCGTGCAGCTGGTTCATGCTGCCGCTGGATTCCTTGATGGCGCAGAAATTGGTGCTGCGGCCGACGCGGTCGAGGAATTCGAGATCCATCATCGTGCCGGTGCGTCCGGGATAGTTGTAGAGCATCACCGGCAGGTCAGCGGCCTTGTCGATCGCCAGCGCATGGTTGGCAAGTTCCAGCTGCGTGGGGACGGCGTAGTATGGCGAGCCGATCAGGATGCCGTCATACTTCAAATCCTTGGCGACCAGCGCGTATTCGATGCAGTCCTCGGTCCGGATGGCGCCGACGCCGCCGATCAGCGGCACCTTGCCCTTGACCATGTTCTTGGCGAGTTTCAGCAGGCCGACGCGTTCATCGCGCGACTGGGCGTAGTACTCGCCGGTCGTGCCGCCGATGATGATGCCGTGCACGCCCGACGACACCAGATGCTCGACCATCACGCAGAAGCCGTCGCGGTCGATCGATCCGTCCGCGTGAAAGGGCGTGGTGACGGGCGGAATAATGCCTTTGAACGACATCGGCCTGGCTCCAATTTGGCTTCAGGCTGATTGTTATATGCAAGGTTTGCGCAGCCGGCAGTCGAAATAAAATCACGCGACACGCTACTTTTTTGCGCAAGCTTCCAGCGTCATACATTGAATCCCATGTTGCAAGCAGTCCTTGCCGCCGTTCAAGAAAGGGGCTTGGACCCGGTTATCCGGCCGCGCGGCGAAAAAGTAGCGTGTCGCGTGAGTTTATTTCGACTCCGCCGGCATCGAATCTTCGATAGCGTGGTTTCCTAGTCGTTCGGCAGTGATCCAGAAACGACGTAAAAATGGGAACAGGGATGAGCAAAGCGCCTCAAGAGGCCGTAATTCGATGCGAGGGAATCTGGAAGGTTTTCGGAGCAAGGGCGAAAGATGCGATCCGTGCTGTCAAGGCTGGACAGCTGACCAAGACCCAAATCCGTGACGAACTCGACTGCATAGTTGGTGTGCGCGACGCAAGTTTCAGCGTTGGCCGCGGTGAGATCTTCTGCATCATGGGATTGTCGGGCTCCGGGAAGTCGACTCTCATCCGCCATATCAATCGACTGATCGAGCCCACCGATGGGGCCGTCTACATCGAAGACCGGAACGTCAATGCCATGGGCGCAAAGGAGTTACGGCAGCTTCGCGCAGAAAAGATCGGCATGGTGTTCCAGAACATGGCGTTAATGCCTCATCGCAATGTTCGCGACAATGTAGCATTCGCCCTTGAGGTGAGAGGGGTTCCGGAAGCCAAGCGTCGCGATGTCGCGCGCCAGGCAATCGAGGCGGTTGAGCTGGCCGGCTGGGATCTCAAATATCCCGACGAACTGTCTGGCGGAATGCAGCAGCGCGTAGGTCTCGCCCGCGCGATAGCTGCGAACCCGACTATATTGTTGATGGATGAACCGTTTTCGGCGCTCGACCCCCTGATAAGGCGTCAGCTGCAGGGAACGTTCATGGAACTCTCAGCTGAACTCCACAAGACGACGGTCTTCATCACCCACGATCTCGACGAAGCAATCCGCATCGGAGACCGCATTGCTATCATGAAGGATGGCGTCCTGGTGCAGGTCGGTACGCCGGAAGAAATCGTCACGAACCCAGCCGATGACTATGTGGCGCAGTTCGTCAGCGGCATCTCCAAACTGGACTTGGTCACAGCGGCCAAAGTTATGCAGCCATTCGAGCGATATCGGCAGGAGATCAATGAAAACGATCTTTTGAGTTTTCCCGTTGCCCAATCCACTGACAAGTTGAACGCGCTCGTCGATCTGTCTATCGGAGCCAATCATCCAATTCTTGTTAAAGAAGGAGAGGCCATAGTCGGCGTCGTAACAAAGGATGCTCTGCTGCGCGGGATTCAGGGTCATGATGACCTAACTGGGGCAAATCGGAGGGCCAACTAATGACCGACGAAAAGAGCTTCAACTGGCTAGATCCGTTCTCGAGCATCGATCTTGACATCGCAGGCCATTCAGACGGAATCAAGCAGTGGGCAATCGAGCATCGCGAAGCGATCCAGCCTCTCAAGATGTTCCTGGATGGGTTGATCCAGGGAATTGAGCGAACTTTTCAGACCATCCCTCCACTGGTTATGTTTGCCATCATTTTGCTGATTGCCTGGCAGGCTGCAGGCCGTCGCACCACCATCTACGTCGCCTGCGCGTTACTCGTTCTCGGGTTCCTCTCCCCAGAGGCGTGGTCATTGGCAATGACCACCCTGGCCATTGTCGTCTCGGCCGTAATAATTGCCGTTATTATTGGGCTTCCGCTCGGAATACTGGCTGGAAAGAGCGATCGTTTCGAGACCGTTCTCCGACCAATATTGGACACGATGCAAACCATTCCGGCGTTCGTCTATCTCGTTCCGGTCGTTATGCTTATTGGGATCGGCAATGTCTCCGGCGTACTCGTCACGGTTATATTCGCCCTGGCTCCGCTAATTAGGCTCACCTCGCTCGGCATCCGGACCGTGAATCCAAGCGTCGTCGAAGCGGCAAAGGCTTTCGGTGCGACCCCCTCGCAGATCATGTTCAAGGTCGAGTTGCCAATGGCCACTCCAACCATCTTCGCGGGCCTTAACCAGACCATCATGC
Organism: Mesorhizobium vachelliae; assembly: GCF_033977325.1. NCBI lineage: Bacteria > Pseudomonadati > Pseudomonadota > Alphaproteobacteria > Hyphomicrobiales > Phyllobacteriaceae > Mesorhizobium > Mesorhizobium vachelliae. The sequence goes on along the minus strand of NZ_JAVIIR010000029.1, from coordinate 18,496 downwards.
TGTCGCTGTCGATGGTGGTCATCGCGTCGATGATTTCGGTCAAAGGACTCGGCAACGAGGTGCTCCGCGCCATGGGGCGTCTGGATGCAGGCAAGGCCATCGTCGGGGGCCTGGGCATAGTGATGCTAGCCATCATCCTAGACCGAATAACTCAAGGCCTGAACCGTTCGGGGCGCGAGAGAGGGCACCGTCACTGGTGGCAGACCGGCCCCGTTGGGCTCATCGCGAACCTGTTCCCCAAAAGGCACTTGATCACCGTCAACAGTCTAAAAGGAAGGAGGAATACATGAAATTATTCTCTCTCACCGCAGCGATAGTGTTGTCGCTCATAGCCAGTCCCAGTCTGGCCAACGACAAACCCGGCGAAGGGGTCACGGTGCGTCCCGTCATCCAGCCGACCATCGAGGAAATGTTCCAGGCGCGCATCGTCTTTCACGCCCTGAAGGACCTCGGATACACGGTGGCCGACCCCCAGGAAGTGCTTGCGCAGACAGCCCATCTCGCGGTCGGCACCGGCGACGCCGACCTCTACACCGCCAGCTGGGATTCGCTGCACCAGAAGTTCTTCGAGGAAGCCGGCGGTGAAAAGGTGATGACCAAGATCGGCACCCTGGTCGAGGGATGCCTGCAGGGATACTTGGTCGACAAGGCTAGCTACGACGCTGGCGTCAAGAATTTGGGCGACCTCAAGGACCCAAAGATCGCCGCCAAGTTCTCCACAGACGGATCCGGCAAGGCTGACCTAGCAGGCTGTGTCCCCGGTTGGGGGTGCGAGCGCGTGATCGAGCACCAATTGACGGAGTACGGTCTCCGCGACACCGTCGTCCACAATCAGGGCGAATACAACGCAATCATCGCCGACACGATCGCGCGATTCAAGAATGGCAAGCCCGTGCTCTACTACACCTGGACGCCCTACTGGGTTTCCGGCGCGCTGGTTCCCGGGAAGGACGTCGAATGGCTGAGCGTGCCCTATACTTCGTTGCCGGACGGCGCCAAGGCCAATACCAAGTTCAACGGTAAGAACCTGGGCTTCGCGGTCGATAGCGAGCGCATCGTTGCCCGGAACGACTTCCTCAAGGCCAATCCGGCAGCGCGCAAGCTCTTCGAGGTCGCCAAGATCAGCATCAACGACGTCTCAGCCGAGAACAAGTTGATCGCGGACGGCGAGAAGAGCTCGGCGGACATCGACAAGCATGTCGACGCCTGGATCAAGGCCCACCAAGCCGACTATGGCAGTTGGCTCAAAGCGGCTCGTGACGCGGCCAAGTAAGGGTCGAGAGACGGGGCGCTGCGAATGGCGCCCCGTAACCGCTTTCTTCTTGGTCAGGCGATCAGCGAGAACTTCGCCAGCGGGGAACCGGAAGAACCGTGAACATCGGCTCGATCCACGATTGGGCTCGAATCCCGGCTTGATTCGCTGGTTTCACTCGATCGGTCCACAGACCGAAGGGCTCGTGAACCGGTCGAGCTTCTACGATCCTGAGATCAATCGCTCATAGAGATGGCGCCTCGAATTTCCCACTTGTCGCGGCCGGCGTGCCGCGCCTAATTGTTTTCGATTACGTGGATCGTGTGGGCGATAATCGCGTTGTATTCACTTTGACATAAGTTACGGTCGCGAAGGCCGTATTCGGTCAAATGATGCTCGATCACTTGTTCGCGGCCCCAACCCGCTACACAATCGGGCACGTCGGCTTTGCGGCGCAATCTTAGAATCTTTCAGGTCATTGAGGTTTATCACGCCCGCATCATAGCTGGCCTTGTCGACCAAATACCCTTGCAGGGCGCCTTCGACCAAAATGCCAACTGTGGTCGTCACCTTGTCTCCGCCTGCTCCTTGTAGACGGCGTCGTGCAATACCGCATCGGCCGGGGTCGCCGTATCGAGCTGCACCTGCGTATCAACAGGATCTTGACCATGTGACGCTGCGCTCGCTCATTTGCGCTGCGGATGTCGCCGCTGTGACACGCCGACGTCTCGGATCCGACAAATGCGCGAACATTTTTGTGGGCAGCTTTCGTAAGCGCGCGTAACCTCATTCCGCGAGTGGCACGCCGATTGCACCGGATGGAGGCAGGTGCAACATGGAGATAGAATTATGAAACTCGCTTCCGGGTATAAGGCTTTTTGGGATGCCGCCCACGAGAACTACCCCGATCAGATGAAGCCCGACGGGCTTCTCGATCAGGGGTGGCGAGAGTTCATTCCCGACTGGCTGGGAATGTTTGACACTATTAGCAACGTCCTGAATACAGATGATTCTGATCGCTTTGCAAAGCCATCCGATCGAACATGGATGACGGCTATCTTCCCATGGATTGCTGATAAGCGATCCACAAAAATTGGGGCCTTGGCTAAGACTTATAAAGGGCTGATACTTATCAAAACTCCTTTTGATCTTGCCTTATATCCCAGGTTAATTTGGGAGCTTCAGCCACGGACAATAATAGAACTTGGTTCATATCAGGGCGGCAGCGGACTCTGGTTTGCTGATAACATGTCAGTCCTTTGTGATAAGCCAGGTGAAGTTCACTCATTCGATTTACACACAAAGTGTGTCCATGAGAGTGCAAGACAGCATGAGTTGGTTACGTTTCATCGGATAGATCTTTCTAATGTAGCCAATTTTGACGATAATTTGCTAAGAAACCTCTCTCATCCTTGGTTGATTGTGGACGACGCTCACGTAGAGATATTCTCGGTGTTTTCCTACTTGAACAAATTTATGGAGAGTGGCGACTACTATGTCATAGAGGATAATCCTGTTCAGGTAAATAAGGAAATTATCGACGGTTTTAAGATGATAGAGGATGTTGGCTTCTTGGTAGATACATATTATACTGACGCGTTTGGAATTAATGTGACTTGTGCACCAAATGCATGGCTTCGGAAGTCGTGATTTTGGCTCTGATGATAGAGCTTCTGTGGGTCGCAATGCCGGCAGCACGTAGCTCGAGCTGCTGACGGTGCGATTCACAGGGATGCGCGGTCTATCGATCGCGGTCGGTCAGTTTATGCAAGGATTCTGTCGTAGCCGTTCCTGGACCTAAACGGACGTGGGGCTCGGTCTCTATGTTCGTGGCCATTGCGTGCCTCCACTGCACAGCAATACACGTCCCGACAGAACTGGTTAACTACACGACAAGCCGTTTGTGCCGTTGCACCAGACGTGGAGGTCGAAAGGTCGGTCAACAGCAGCGACCAAGCAAATGAATGCTTCGGCTTCAATCTGAATGACCGACTCCCATGACTCCGATTTCGAATTACCCCTTTCGCTGGACAGCTCGGTATCTAAGCAATCGTACTCTGCGAAGACGTTTTCCCGTGCATGGCGACCTGCCTTCACGTCTGTGTCCGCCGCAAGCTCTCTCCCGATCGGTTCACCGACGGCGTCCAGCTGACACCGCGCGAATATGAGTACCTTGAACGGGCGGTGCAGCGCAAATTCCTCGGGACATCGGCGGCATCCTGGGCATCAAGCGACGGACGGACTGCCGCTTTCCACTTGGAGAACGCCACGAAGAAGCTCGGGGTGCGCACCATGCAGGGCGTGGCGCGCTTCTCCGCCTCGAGGAAGGTTCTCAGCTGACGAAGCCCTGTTAATGCCGCAGGAACTATCAGGCCCAGCCACGCCGCGTCAGATCAACGGTGTGATCATACGAGCGCTCGTCGCGCCAATCCGGCCAGTCTAGAGTCCCCGATAGGGAATCAGGAAACCCCACGCCTTCAGGCGGCGGGATAGCAGCGTTTCCGGTGTAGATTGGCCGGCGGGAAGCATGGAAGCGGGATAGCCATCGTTTGGGATTGCGAGTATCACTTGGTTTGGGTGACGAAGTATCGCTATGCGGTGCTTGGCGGCGATGTTGGGGAATGGTGCCGGGAGTTGCCGGGAGACGGCACGGGCGCGCCCGGACGGCGGACTGATTCGGCTTTAAGCCGTAACCTGCTCCACCGCCCGAAGGCGGTGGAGCATTCATTCCAGAAACTCAAGCGCTCGCGGAAGGTCCGGCACCCAACTGTTCAAACGTGGTCCGCGACGCGTGAGTCTAATGCGCGCCAGAGACGAGACCGAATTCGTTCCGAGTACCGCGGGCGCAAGTTCTCATAGGCACCCGCAAGAATCGCTCATCTGCCTCCCGACTCGTCATCCAACTGAATTGGCATGGCCGAAGCTCTAATCAATTCAACGACTTCAACTTGCCGTGAGTTTAAACCCGTGAAAACCGTCATTGCTTTGGCCCTAGCCGAGGCCCGGCCCAACCCAGGCCGGCACCTCCGAGCGGCATTGCTGCGGAGTCATCTTATGGATGCTTTTGAAGCATTTGGAGAAATGGGACGCCGAGATGAACCCGCAGGCGATTGCGATCTCGATTAGCGGCATCCTCGTACCTTGGATTAACCGCTTCGCGTGATCAACCCGGATTTTCATGTAGTGCTTGGCGGGGGAGACGCCGACATGCTCTAGAAACAGGCGCTCGAGTTGGCGTCGCGAAATGCCGGCCCGTTTTGCAACCGCGTCAATCGAGAGAAGGTTATCGACATGCCCCTCCATTGTTTGGACGGCGACCACCAGCTTTTCGCTTACATTCGCGTAGGAAATTCCGGATGGAGCAGTCTGACGATTAGAGCCCGAGCGCTGCCCATCCACAATGGCGTGGCGGCACACTTCCTGCGCGACCGTAGCGCCGGCATGGCTTGCAACGAGATCGACCGCGAGGTCGAAAGCTGCGAGCTCACCGGCACAGGTTGAGTACTGCCCATCTTTCACGAAAAGTATTTCTCTTACACGCGGCTTGCGGAAGACTTCGGAAAAGGCGGCAAGCCTCGACCAATGGATGGTACAAGGAGCGTCCGTGAGCAGGCCGGTTTCGGCCAGCAGCCAAGTGGCTGTTCCTAGGGCCGCAATCGGGACTCCTTGCCTGGACATACGCCTTAGGAATGTATGCAATCGAGGCGTAAGCTGCCGTTCGACCTGCTGGCCAGCTATGATTACAAGTTGGTTCAGTAGCGGATGTGTACCGTTGATTTCTTCAGTGGCGACATCCACCGAGATCGAGATTCCATTCGCACCCGCAACCGTCTTTTTGTCGACCCCGACAATCTCCCAGCTAAACAATGGTGCCTTGGACAGCGCATTCGCCATCCGGAGCGGCTCGATATAAGCGTGTAGTGAAAGGTGCGAAAACCCGGGCAAAACCAAAACGCCAACGTGCAGCGCCCGATCGATCAATAGGTCGTGCGGCCACTCGATGGGTTTGATCGCGAGTACAGCAGCCGGCGCGTTCATCAGTTCCCGTAGGCGGCCACCGGCTTGCCGAACATGCCGGGTTCCGGTTTCACGCCCAGCCCAGGCCGCTGCGGCACGGCGATGTGCCCCTTTTCGATGACGACCGGGTTCTTCGCGTCGAAGTGCCCGTCGATATATTCCTGCGCGATCCAGGCGCCCTCCATGCGGCGTGGTTCGACGGTCGCGGCGAGGTGGACGCAGGCCGCGGCGATGATGTCGCCGCCCCAGGCGTCGTCGCAGCTGTGCGGCAGCGAGCGGATGGCGCAAAGGTCGCGCACCGTCGTCATCTTGGTGAGGCCGCCGAGGCGCGTCACCTTGAAGCCGAAGCCGTCGGCAATGCCCATCGAGATCGCCCTCAGCACCGCGTTCTGATCCTCGGTGTTTTCGTCCAGATACACCGGATGCGTTACCCTGCCTTTCAGCGTAGCGACTTCATCCATCGTGTTGCAGGGCTGCTCGAAGACGAAGGGGATCGCCTGGCAAAGCCGGTCGAGATGGATCGCGGAGGCGACCGTCAGGCCCCGGTTTCCGTCCACCGCGATGCGCGCCTTGTAGCGCACGGCTTCCCAAACCTTGTGGACGGTCGCCACATCTTCTTCGAGGTTGCGGCCGCCGATTTTCACCTGAAGGCGCGGATAGCCCGCTTTGACCTTGTCGGCCGCGATGAGGGCGGTCTCCTCCGGCGAGCCGACGATCAGCGAGTAATAGGCAGGCACACGGTCGGTCAGCGCGCCGCCCAGCAGCGTCGAGACCGGCACGCCGAGCCGTTGGCCAAGCAGGTCCAGGAAGGCCGTGTCGAACGCTGCCTTGGCGTAGCCGTGGCCGTTCAAGCGCTCGTCCATTCGTTTCGCCAGAAGCCTGATCGAGGCTATTTCAGAACCGATGAGCCCAGGCGCGATTTTGGCAATAGCCGCGCGGGCGCCCAGTGCATGATGCGGCTGGTAAACCGGTCCGATCGGGCAGGTCTCGCCCCAGCCCGTGAGCCCGTCATTCGTCACGATCTCGACGAGTGTGCTGTCGAGCGACTCCACATCGTCGCTCGCCATGCGGTAGACACCGCCCTTGACCGGCAGCCGCGTTGTATAGACGTTGATCTTTTCAATGCGCATGGCGTCGCTCAGTATTCGTCATTCAGTGCGTCGACCGCGGGGATCTCGCGCGATCGCTGGTCGATATAAGCACGCAACTCTTCGTCCTTCGCAATATCGAGCCTGGGCTCTTCATATTCGGCCAGAAGCCGGCGGGCATGCTCCAGCGCCCGCTGCTTTATGTCTTTGGAGCCGTCCGCATACCACTGCTCAATCGAGTTGTTGTCGAAGAGCTTCGGGATGAAGAAGGCGCGCTCGAAATTCGCCTGGGTGTGGGGGTGGCCGAGATAGTGGCCGCCCGGCCCGACGTCGCGCACGGCCGCCAGAGCCTCGTCGAAGTCGTCCCACTGGATGCCTTGCGTCATGCGATAACCCATGGCGCAGACCTCGGCATCGACGACGAACTTCGCGATGGAGCAGTGCATGCCGGCTTCGTTCCAGCCTGCCGAATGCCAGATGTAGTTGGCGCCCGACATCAGCACGGCCATCATCGTCATGGCGCTCTCATAGCCTGCCTGCGCGTCGAAGACCTTGGCGCCGCCGAGCAGGTTCGAAGTGCGCCAGGGCACGTTGTAGCGGCGCGCCATCTGGCCGATCATGAAGTTCATCAACGAGATTTCCGGCGTTCCCGCCATCGGCGCGCCCGACTGCATCGAGACGGTCGAAAGATAGTGCCCGTAGATCGCCGGGCAGCCCTTGCGTATCACTTGCGTATAGGCAAGCGCGGAAAGCGCCTCGGCATTGAGCTGTGCGACGGCCGCCGCAGTGGAGGCCGGCGTGTTCGCGCCGCCGAGAACGAAGGGCGAGCAAAGCACCGGCTGGTTGCGCCGGCAGAAGGCGCGCATCGCGCCCAGCATCACCTGGTCCCAGACCAGCGGCGAGTTGCCGTTGCAATTGCCCGTCGTGACCGCATGCGTCTCGAGGAAGTCCTTCCCGAACAGGATCTCGCACATATCGAGCACATCCTCGGCGTTCTTCGGCGAGGTGGTCATGCCCATGAAGATCTTGTCGGAATGCTTCATCGACGAATAGGTGATGTGAAGGTGTCGGTGCGCGACGACGAGGTCCATCGGCTCGACGATATGATGCGCCGACGAATGCAGCGCCGGCATCATATGCGCCAGCTTATGGAAGGTGCCGAGGTCAGCGATCGTCGGCCCACGCCTGACATCGTCGAGGTCGCGCATATAGGGCGCGCCGGTCATAGGCACGAAGATCGAGTTCGGCCCGCCGAGCTCGACATTCTTCGACGGATCGCGGGCGAAATATTCGATCCTGGAAGGAATGGTCTTGATGAGCTCCATGACCAGACCGCGGTCGAGATGAACGCGGTCATCCGCGCGCACGTCGGCTCCGACCCGCTTCCAGTCCTCGATGGCGATCGGATCGCGAAACACCACGCCGACATCCTCAAGGATCGCGAGAGAGGCTTGGTGGATGCGCTCGACCTGCTCGGCATTCATCGGCTCGACAACCGGCAGGCCGCGCTTCAGCGTCGGCAGCATGTCGATCTTCGGCGCCGTGCGGATCGTGCGCCGCGCTTCCCGCCCTCCTCTGCGAGAATAAGTTGGTTGAGCAACAGTCATGCTGGGCCTCCGGACGAATTGCGTTGCGGACCGACTGCAGACCGCAGGCAACTATTGCCTTACTCATGGAAATTGACCTAATGCAAAAGTCTCACCCCCGTGTTGACTAAAGAGCTGCTGTAGGGGGCAAACTTCGGTTGCAAATGGTTCGGCGATACTACGATCTACCGTCCCTGACGGCCCTTGCCGTTTTTGAGGCATCGGCGAGACACCTCTCGTTCAAGCTTGCAGCTGCCGAACTGAACGTGACGCCGGGAGCGGTGAGCCGGCAGATCAAAGCCGTTGAAGAGGAAATCGGCGTCCCTCTGTTCGTGCGGATGGGAAGCGGTGTCATCCTTACCAACGCTGGTGAGGATTTATATGCGGTATTGGCAAATGGTTTTTCGAAAGCCTCAGAGGTCGTCAGGACGCTAAAGCGCGGCGATCGTTCAAAGAATGTTACGATAGCCTGCTCAGATGCATTTGCATCGATGTGGTTGATCCCCCGCATGCCCGGCTTTTGGACCCGCCATCCCGAGATCGCGGTCGACCATCTTATCTCTGACAATTCGAGAGATTTCCGGCGCGCCGAAGTTGAGTTGCGTATCCGGTACGGATTTGGTTCGTGGCCCGATGAAACTACGGAATTGTTTTTGAACGACCTCATCTATCCGGTATGCGGCCCTGAGTTTGCCCAGGTGCACCGGGATGCAACGGCAGAATCGCTTTCTGAGCTTCCGCTTCTGCACGTCAATTGGGTTGATCCTGATTGGGCCGACTGGGACGAGGTTCTGCGTCGCGCTGGAATACCTCATGGAGCTCCCCGCGGTCGTAGGTTCGGCAAGTTCTCCGTGGCCCTTCAGGCTGCGCAAGCCAATCAAGGTATTGCCGTCGGTTGGCATCGCCTTGTTCAGCCGCTGATAGAAGATGGCAAGTTAGTAAGAATAACGGATCTCGAGCTGCCTGCGCCAGGTGGATATTACCTTACCTGGAACGACAATCGCACGCTGTCGCCGGCGGCCGAGCTGCTAAGGGAATGGCTGAGAGAGATCTCAGCCGAAGAACGGGCCAGCTAATTCGACCAATTTCTTACAGTTCCCGTCCGGCACGTCTTTGCATGGACCACAGCTTGAGCGGCGCGCCGACGGACATCAGCGGTTCCGGATAGAGCCGAGACGGAGCCGGCTCGTTCAGGGCCTCCGCGACCATCGGCTCATTGCTGTCGGCGGCAAGCATTCCGTAGAGCGTGCCCTGCACCGTACCCAACCCGTTGCAGCACACCCATATGTGCTACTCCGAGTTCAACGAGATAATAGATGCGATCGTGGACATGGATGCCGACGTCATTTCTATCGAGGCTTCCCGATCGCAGATGGAACTGCTCGATGCTTTTCATGGCTTCGACTATCCCAACGAGATTGGGCCGGGAATCTATGACATCCACTCGCCGCGTGTGCCAGGACCCGACGAAATGACGAGCTTGCTTTCGCTCGCTCGAGAGCGCCTTTCTGACGATCAGATTTGGGTCAATCCGGATTGCGGGTTGAAGACACGTCGGTGGGAGGAGGTCCGCCCTGCGTTGATCAATATGGCCGAGGCCGCGAAAAATCTAAGGAGCGCGGTGAGCATGGCCGCCGAAACGGTTAATGCGCCGCCGGCGCCGGCCGATGACGTGCACCGCCAGCCGTAGTCTCCGCAACGGGGCGAAGTCAGGAGGCGACTCGTTCATCAACACAGTTCGTCGTCTTGTCATGCCTGCCGATTCGCCAGCGGAGATGGTCCCTGACCCAATGCTCCGAGTGTATCGGAGCATCACGCTGCGGTAGATAGCTCTTCGGCATTGAAGCCATAGACCAGCTCACGGCTTGATGCGCTAATATATCCTCTTACACCGCTTCGATTGAAGTGGGTACTTGTGAGGTGAGAGGTGGGAGGAGCCTCGCTGTCGCTGATACGTGGCCATTGCGTTGATCCCTCCAAATGAGAGGTCGGAAGCCTTCACTCAGATCAAGGTAGGCGGAGGAGGGGCCCGCCTCAACCAACCTGGGCCTGGACACTTCCCCCGGTAGTGTGCTGAGAGTTCTGCAAATTCGCCGAGAAAGGGCGGTCATGGCAGGCTGGTGATGCTCAACGTCACCGATTCCCTGGAAGGGACGCCACCATGACCAAGACTGAAAGTAAGACGGCCAGCGCTGCCGCCGAAGACATTCTGCTTCAGAGCCCTGACGGCTTGCGTGAAGTGATCCGCACGGTGATGCAGGAGGTGCTCGAGGCCGAGATGGACGAGGCGCTGGGCCTCGAAGTCTCAAAGGGCGAGCGGACGCCGAAGCGGCTCGGCTACCGCTCGGGTTACTATGGCCGCACCCTTGTCACCCGTGCCGGCAAGCTTGAGCTGCGGGTTCCTCAGGACCGGCAGGGGCGCTTCTCCACCGAGCTGTTCGAGCGTTACCAGCGCTCGGAGCGCGCCTTGGTGGCGACGCTGGCGGAACTACATTGACATTGCGGAAGACCGGGATCGCCGCACCGGAAGGGTCATATTGACTTGAGATCGGCTTAACATTGCCGCTGCCGTCCGGATTCCCGGTGTGGTTTGTCCAGAGCATTATTTCATTTTGATGTGAGCTGTCCCAGATGTCGTAGGCGGTGTCCCAGGCGCCGCCGGAAGGAACATACTGGTTGAAGCTCCCAGTCAGAGTTTTAATCGAACTGAGCGGTTTCCCGACATTGAAAGCCTGGTGGGGATAGCTCTTGATACCTCCAGTATTAGGCTGGTTCGACCAAACGCTCCACTGGTTGTCTGCATACACCGAAATTGTCTGAGGCCCAGCGCCCTTTCCCTCCAGATATCATTGTTCCACGCCATGTGAAAAGTCCTCGTATGGCGCGCTCGACCTCCAGATCGGAGCGTTTGCCGAGACAAGTGCGACAGTCGATGACCTGGCTTGGTTCACAGCTTGCCTAAATAGATCATCATCGTGTCTGTCGACGTACCCCGCCGGGGAGGGCAGCGATCCGGTGCCTGGCGCGCAAATCCGGAAGATCGAGATCGAGCTTCTGGCGTGGTATCGCACGAACCAGGTCTGACGCCGGCTTTCAACCATTCCCGGAATCGGGTTCATCACGGCGACTGCCCTCGCTGCCACCGTCATCGACGCAAAAGTCTTCCACTCCGATCATACAAAGCCAAATGGTCGTCGTTACGAAAGGTCAGTTAGTGACTGTTGCCGAAAGTTGAATAAGGAACATAAAAATTTCACAAATGCTGTCTTTCAAAGCAATCTGCAATGTGCAAAGATCGAACTCAGATATGGAGAAGCAAATGAAATACGATATAGATGATCAGGTTCCAAAATCAGATATCGAATCGCATTTCGGCGACGATTACTTGCATTTTAGCGATCTGGTTAATCCTCCAGAGAGAACTGACCAGGAAGTGGCAGCCATTTGGGAACTTCTTGCACTTAGACAAGGCAGCGCAGTTCTTGAGCTAGGATGCGGTTATGGGCGAATTGCCAATCGATTGGCGGAAAAAGGAGCACAGGTAACCGGACTGGATACATCGCCAATCTTGCTAAAAAAAGCAGAAGCGGATGCGGCTGAACGCCAGGTAGAAGTCGAGTATGTTCTGGGCGATATGCGTTCACTTCCCTGTCCCTGGGGAGGTCGGTTTGACGCAGCGTTTCTGTGGTACACGACGTTTGGTTATTTCGATGAATCGGATAATGAGAGAGTTCTTCACGAAGCCTCTTCTTCACTGCGAAAAGGCGGGCGTCTGCTCATCGATCAGAACAATCGCTTCGCTCTGCTACGCGACAAGTCGCCTATCTGCTACGTTCTGCAGCGTAACGACGATCTAAGAATTGATATAATAGACAATGACGCGCTAACCGACCGTCGGAACTGCGAAAGGATCGTCGTCCGCAATGGATGCGTTAGACGAACGCGTCTTTCCACCAGACACTATGGGTTTCCTGAATACGTTCGTATGTTACAAAATGCCGGGTTCGAGACTGTTGAGGCCTATGGGCAGGAAGGCGGAGAGTTCACGTCCTATGGCCCGCGCCTCGTGATTGTCGCGTGCAAGTAGGTTGGTTCAGGGCGATGGTGATCTGCCACAGGTAATTTCCTCCAGATTGGACTCGGCGACTCTATGAGATGGGGTGATTGGGGTCTCGCCTGAGCCAAATTGAGGGCGGCTGCTCCTGTCGAGATGTGAGAACGTGGTCGATGTAGATCGTCACTAACATCAGGAGGAGAAGCCATGAAGTATTTTTTGCCGGACTTGACATGTCTTTGGAAGAGACCGCGATTTGTGTCGTCGACGAGAGCGGCCGGATCGTGAAGGAAGGGCGGGCGGCGAGAGAGCCGAGGGCCCTTTATGAAGCCTTGGTGAAGTCTTGCGGAAAATCGATCTGCCGCTGGACAGCGCTTGCCGAAGCGGCACCGCGGACAACGCAACAGCACCTCCGCCGACATCATCGCCGCCATGCGGCAACTGGCACTGATCGCCAGCGACGATCTGATTCCCGGCATTCTCAACCGCAACGGCCTGGCGACCGGGCATGGCAATCGCTGGACGGGGAACGGGTCACGGCGCACCGGTCGCATCACAAGATTCCGGTCTTCCGGCCGGCGCCGGAGGGCAACGAACCGCGGCTCAACCTGAACAAGGCCGCACGCCTTCTTGGCGTTGCACCGAAGACCCTCAGGCTCGCCGCCGAGATAGGCGAGATCGAAGGCGTTCATCCCCTGCCGGATGGTCCGCGGACCTTCAGCCGGTCAGAACCTCGGAAAGCCGCATGCCCTGCAGATCGTTCATCGCGCGCAACAGAACCCCAAATACCCGCAGGATCGCATCCCGATCAGCAAAGCCTATTCCTTCAACAACATAGACAGATGGTGTTATGAAACAGGATTGTAGTCGGCGCGCCACAGGGCGATGGCTACGCGCGCCCGAGCCAGCGAGGTAAACAGCGTCTCGTTGAGCAGTTCATCGCGCAGTCGGCCGTTGAAGCTCTCGATGAAGCCATTATCCGGCATGTTGTTCTTGCTGCCAGCGTTTGTTCGGTCGCCAGGTCGGGTAGGCTTGGCGCACCCGGGCCACGGGGCACCGGGAGCACGCAAGTGCGGGCAGGCCGTCGCATGCAGATGAACTGTCCTGCACACCACGCATACTGGTTGATGCTCAACCCTGCGCGAGGCGGTGCCCACAACCATCATCTGCGCAACGCCGAGTTCGCTACGCTGCGGCTCAGGCTGCTCAAGCTCGGCGCTCGCGTCATCGAAACCGTCTCGCGCATCCGTCTGGCCTTCGCCGCCGCCTGTCCCGAGGCAAGTCTGTTCCGGGTGCTCGCCAGCAATCTGCTACCGGCAGGACCATGACCGTTGGGGCAGCAGGCCCCGCCGAACCATACAGCTTCGACCCTCCAGCGCGTTCACAAGTCCAGACACAGCCGCGGTGAAAAAGACGCCGCGCCGCCACCTGTCCATCACTCACCGGCAAACAAACCCAGATACGTCATGAATAAGACGGGCTTCTGTAACGGGCCTCGACTTGTCAATCCCTCGTAACTCAGTCCGCCGCCGGGGTCTTGCTTCTGTCCGCAGTCGGCGCTTTTGGCCGCTGCCTGATGGGGTCTGATCGGGATCGGTCGGCCGGTCTAGGGATGCGCAGTCATCAAACGAGCTGCTCCCGTCTTAGCGGCCTAACCGGATCCACCGTCCCGGCAGGGACTTCGCAACGGCGGGGCTGGTGCCGGGGCCCGCCGTGTTCCTCCTTCTGCTTATCCTCTCATCGAATCCTTCAGCATGCGACGGTTGCGGCGCGGCCGGCCCGCAGGAATTGCTCACCGCTGCGCATCATGCGGTGCAGGACCACCGCCAGCTTGCGTGCCAGCGCCACCTTGGCCTTGCGCATCCCGGCGCGCTTGGCCACCGCAAGCGCCCACGACTTCAAGGCCGAGCTTTTCACTGGGCGTGTCAGCATCACATTGGCCGCCTCGTAGAGCGCCACACGCACGCCATGGTCGCCGATCTTCGAGATGCGACCGGTCACGTCGGTCTCGCCCGATTGGTACTTCTTCGGCGTCAGGCCGAAATGGGCGCCCACCATGCGAGAAGAACGGAAGCGTGCAGGATCGTCGATGGCCGACGAAAAGGTCGACGCCACCAAAGCCCCGACCCCCGGCACGCTCGTCGGATTGCGCACCTGCGCATCGCGCCGCGCCAGGCCGACAAGACGCCTCTCGATCGTCTTGAACTCACCGAGCAGCACCGCCCGCGCCTTGAGAAGAGCCTCCGAAATCTGCTCCAGTGTGTCATGATGGGCCACCAGTTCGCGAACCCGCTGCTCAAACGTCTTCGGCGTCGTCGGGCCAACCTTCAGGCCAAAGCCGCGCAGAACGCCGCGGATGCTCATCTCGACATCGTGCCGCTTCGACTGCAGCAGCTTGCGCGTCGTCAGCAGGGCGCGAACCTCCTGGGCCGGCAGTGACTTGCAGTGCACGGGCCGGAACCAGCCAAGCCGCATGAGTTGAGCGATGCCGCGCGCGTCCTTGCGATCCGTCTTGACCGGCATCGCCTTGAAGGCGTCGCGCACATGGCGCGTCTCGAGAAGCTCCACCGCCAGGCCGCACGCCTGCAACGCAGCAAACAGCCACTGCGACAGCGGGCCCGCCTCCAGCCCAATCCGCGCAAGCGGTACTTCGAGCGCTGCAAACCAGGCGATCAGCGCATCCGGTTCGCTCGCCACCTTCGCTTCCCTCTCAATCTTGCCCTGCCCGTCAACAACGCAAACACTGGAGCATTCCAATGACACATCAATCCCGGCATAATAGTCCACGGTCGTCTCTCCTTGATGTTTGGCGCTGGCTTCGGCCATGACGCCGTTCACACCATCTTGTGAGGGACGACCGCCTCGACCAAAACCCCTCGGTCGCCGGCGCGAGAGGCCCGTTACCCCATCTAGCAGCGGTTCGATCTTGCACATCCCTTTGGCAACGATCAGCCCGTATTCTGCTGCATAGCCGCGGATCGCATTGGCGAGCTGCGTGCGATTGCGGATCAGCCGGTCGCGCAGGCCGACCGGCCGGCTCATCGCCTCGCACAGCGCTTCGGCATCGGCCGCATCGTTCTTGCCGCGCTTGACGTACGGTTGATATATTGTATTGCGGAGGAATCAACTTCACTTCGTGCCCGAACGACCGCAGGAGACGCGCCCAGTGGTGCGAATCCGCCGCACGCTTCGATCGCTACCACCGTCGGCGACGCTTCTCGAACAACGCTGACACCTCTTGCGCCGCAGCTTCTTGCGAAGCACCGGCTCCTCAGCCGCGCTTACGTCATGGAGTTGGAAGACGTTGCTTTGACGTGTCGATGCCAATTCGAATAATTTGTTCCACGGACGGTCTCCTTTGCTTGAGATCTGCAACGACCTCATTCTGGCATATCGATGCCGTGCGGGGGCCGTCCACCCCAACATCATGCGGCGGCGCAAGAAGAGAAGCGATTGACCCGCGGGGCGACATGTCCGGAAATATCAGGAGGAGCTTGACCTCACGACCACAATCAGAGAAGGGCCTGCTAGACGCCCCGTGTCACACTGCTGACGAACAAAACGTCGCAACAGATTCTTCAAGTAAAATTCGCAGAATCTTTGCGACCGCAGATCGCTGACAATGTTACTGTTCCGCAAGGTCTGAGATCAAATACGGATCGCAACGCTTGTCTTGATTTATACCCGGATCGCCGCAGCGCACACAACGGAGTCGACGCCAATGGCAAGAAGAGCACTCATTCTCGTTGAAGGCACAAGGAGCAATGGCGCTCTATACGTCCAAGCGGCCAAACGTCTTGGTCTTCATCCAATTACTCTTTCGGCCGATCCAGATCAGTACGACTATCTTGCGACAAGAGGAAGTAATGCAATCAGAGTCGATACAGGCAATCTTGATGCGCTGATCGACAACTGTTCCCGCCTGGGTGCGGCCTCTGACATTGCCGGCATTACAAGCGCCGACGAGGAGGTCTATGCGACAGCTGGCAAGCTCTGCCGGCATTTTGATCTACCAGGACCGAACCCTGCATCCATTGAACGATGCTGCGACAAATTCGCTCAACGTGAGCTCCTTGCGCGGGCCGGCGTTCCATTACCTGCTTATCGCTTGGCAGCAAATCCTGCGGACGTAGAACGTTCTGCCGTGGAGATCGGCCTGCCTGTGATTCTTAAACCAGCCGTCGGCCACGGCAGCAGTGGTGTCCGATTATGCGGCAATCTTGATGAATTAGCCGAGCATACGACCTATTTGTTGGGAGGGGAGCACAGTTGGCAGTGTTCACCGAGGATACTGGTCGAAGAAGTCGCAAGAGGCCCATACTACAGTGCTGATTTAATGGGAAATGAGGTTATTGGGATTGAAGCAGCTGACTTCGACCGTCCACCGCATTTTGTCTTTCGTGAATGCATCTTTCCGGCCCGGCTAACTGATGACCAATATAAGCGTATGGCCGAAGTGTCGAGGAGTTGTTTGCTTGCTCTCGACCTTGGCTGGGGGCCAACAAACATAGAACTTCGGTGGACGAAACGTGGGCCGGTCGTTATTGAAGTCAATCCGCGTCTTGCGGGTGGGACCAATCCTCGACTGGTTCAGCTGGCTTACGGTATCGACCTCGTCACTGAGCACATCAAACTTGTCATCGGCAAAAAATGGGATTTGCGCAGAAGGCGTTCGCACACTGCGGCCTCGCGAAACCTGATCCCTGATCGTGATGGCACCCTCGATTGGATCAGCGGCAGCGATCGCGCGGCTGCTGTACCAGGTGTCGCCGAGGTCGAATTGTATGTTGAACCCAAGTCGCAAATCGTCAGAAAAGGCGATTACCGTGACCCGATCGGCCACGTCATCGCCACTTCACGCAACTCAGCTCGGACCCAAGCGATACTTCAACGTGCCCTGGACCGAATTAGTTGGTCGATCATACCATTTCCGGCCCTCGACGGACAGGTACAATCTGCGTCCCCTCACGAACATCGATGCAGTCGAGAGCAGGGCGGGTTTTGACCGATCGTCCACAGGACAAGATAAAGCCGCCCGTCTGCAAGCACTTGAGGACCGCGCGGTTACATTGTGAGGGGCGTCGCAGGCTACGGTTTCCCGGCGCGCTGCAGATGACGGTCGTATCCGAAGAAGCCAATGGTGGCGCAGACGCTGCACTCACGAATTCCTGAAAGCTATTCATGTCGAAATCCCTGTTTGAAAAAATCGCCCTGGTCGGCATCGGCCTGATCGGCTCCTCGCTGGCGCGCGTCATCCGCCGCGAGGAGCTGGCCGGCCATATCGCCATCACAACTCGCAGCGCCGGCACCGTGATGCGCGCCGAGGAACTGAAGCTCGGCGACAGCTACACGACCGACGCGAAGGAGGCTGTGAGCGATGCCGATCTCGTTGTTGTGTCGGTACCGGTCGGCGCCTCGGGCGCCGTGGCCAAAGAGATTGCGCCGGCGCTGAAGAAGGGTGCGATTCTCACCGATGTCGGCTCCACTAAAGCTTCCGTGATTGCTCATATGTCGCCCCACGTGCCGGAGGGCGTGTACTTTATCCCCGGCCATCCGCTCGCGGGCACCGAGAAGTCCGGCCCAGATGCGGGCTTTGCCGAGCTGTTCGAGAACCGCTGGTGCATCTTCACGCCGCTGGAAGGCACTGAACCCGCCGCGCTGGAGAAGCTCTCCGATTTCTGGCGCCGTTGCGGCTCCTACGTCGACACGATGGACCCCGAGCATCACGACATGACGCTTGCGATCGTCTCGCACCTGCCGCACATCATCGCCTACAACATTGTCGGCACGGCGGACGATCTGGAGACAGTCACCAAAAGCAAAGTCATCAAATATTCGGCCTCCGGCTTCCGCGATTTCACTCGTCTCGCCGCTTCCGACCCTCTGATGTGGCGCGATGTGTGCCTGCATAACCGCGACGCGATCCTCGAGATGCTGGCGCGCTTTTCGGAGGATCTCGCAACCCTGCAACGGGCGATCCGCTGGGGCGAGGGCGACAAGCTGTTCGATCTCTTCACCCGCACGCGCACCATCCGCCGCTCAGTCATCGAGGCGGGACAGGATGTCGAGGTTCCCGATTTCGGCCGCCAGGCAGTCGGGCGCCCGAAGGTGCAACAGCAGCAGTATCAGGCCACAGGCGTCTGCCTCGCGGCCCCCAGCCGCGCAGCAGCGCCATGTTGTCCCCGATCCAGGGATGAGTAGGCCGGATGAATCTCTCCTGCCGACCCGTGATAGATGACGTGAATTTTTTCAATTCTACCGCTCTCATCAGGGAGGCATCACGATAGGGGAGCGATCGAGAATCTGCAAACCGATGTGGATTGCTAGCTAGTGGAAGGAATCTAACGCCAGGTGCCCGCGTTTGGCGGGAGCGATGATTTTGTCCGGATCGGCGGTCCAGGTGAAGGGTTTGGGGTGATCGTTGTGCTCGGCGAGAAAGCGGTTGATGGCGGCTTGGAGATCAACGACCGAATGGAAGACGCCGCGCTTGAGGCGGCGT
>NZ_JAVIIR010000028.1:0-34852 GCF_033977325.1 Mesorhizobium vachelliae | reverse complement strand
CGTGACCGGCGCGAGCGGCACGGGCGGCTCGGGCTCGGCCGACGGTGCGACCCACATCCAGGGCACATACGGCTATCTGACGATCGACAGCGCGGGTCACTACACCTACACGCTGACGACACCGGAGGCCAACGTTCCGGCCGGCAACAACGGCACCAACATCCAGAGCGGCACCGACGCCTTCACCTATACGGTGCAGGACGCCTTCGGCAACACCAACACCTCGACCATCACCATCTCAATCAAGGACGACGTGCCGGGGATACTCTCCATCCAAAACGCCGTCATGCCGAACGTGAGCAATACCGACGCCCACGGCACATGGCAGCCTGTCTTCGGCGCGGACGGCCCCAATGCGGCTGCCGCGATCGGGATCGCCATGGGGACCTCGCCTGCTGGCGAGACTTACACGATCGTCAACAGTGGGAGCACGAGCCTCACGCACGAGCAAATCAATCAGGTCACGGTGACCCCGACCACAGGGACGGCCTACACATTCTACGAGTACACGCATTACGACGCGGCAACTCATAGCTCCGAAATGTTCGCGTATCAGACCCTGGCCGACGCGCAGGCCGGGCTGGGAAACAATGAGTTCTTTACGCTGACGATGTCGGCAGATGGCACTTACGACTTCCATCTCGCAACGAACCAGTTGCAATCCACGACAACTTTTAATGGATCAAGCATCCCACCCGGTAGCAACTACTATGTGGATGTTGCCGGGACGAGCATAACCAATGGCCAACACGCGAACGACCCAGTGCCTACCTCCGGCTATGACGTTCTGATCCAAGGCGGCACCAGCTATGTAGTGGCGACCGGTGGATTTACGCAGGGAACTGTCAATTCAAGCCAGGGCAGCTTCGGGGTGAATAATGCCCACTTTAACTCTGGCGAGGTTGTGGATTTCAAGTTCGGCACGCCGCAACTCTCGGCCTCGTTCGGCATCGCCACGCCACCCGCAGGCGAAAGCTTCCAGATTTACATCTGGAACTCCGCACATACTGCGTACCTGACCGAGACGCTGACGGGGAACAATGTCGGTACGTTCACTGTCGACGCAGCCCACTGGACCGGCACCGGCATCAATGACCTGGCACATTTCAACGCCTTTGTTGCCGCGAATGGCGGCGGCTTCTCGCAGATGGACGTCGTGAATAACGGGGTCACGGTTGACCTCACATCCATCAAATATAACGAGCAAGTGACGGTGACCGATACCAGCCTGACCTTCGCCCCCACCATCACCGATGGCGACGGCGATATGGCCTCAAGCGCCAGCAATCTCACGGTATCTTTGATCGGTAGCCATACCGGCTCCGGATATCAATTGCCGGTGTCAGGATCGGGGACGAACGACGTTTTCGTCGCAAGCGCGAACGGGCATGATACTTTTACGGCAACCGGAACCAACAACACGGTCGACTTCTCCAACGCGGCGAGTTCCGTCCAGGTCAACCTCTTAACGCACATTTACGGCGGAGCAGCGACTGGCGACACGTTGACGGGAATAGAGAACCTGATCGGCTCCTCGCACGACAACGACGTTCTGGTCGGCGACGACAGCGCCAATACGCTGATCGCCGGCAGCGGCCAGACGACAATGACGGGCAACGGCGGCGCGGACACCTTCGTCATCAACGCCGCGACGTGGAACAGCGGGGGCAACATTCATGATATCATCTCCGACTATCACTCGAATGAGGGCGATAGTATCGATCTGAGCAAGGTTCTGGATGCCGCTTTCGGCGGTAGCCAGACAAGCGCGGACGCGCTCAACAGCATCAAAGCGACCACCGTCGGGACCGACACCGAGATCAGCGTTACGCATAACAACTCAACCGTTGTGGTAGCAACGTTGTCGGGTGTATCGAGCACAATCAACATTGTGTACGACGACGCTCATCACACCACGACTGTGCATACGCCATAAAGCGCATGCACAGCGATCGATCAGCTTCGCCGAGGGGAAACGAATATCCCTTCGGCAAAGCCTTGTTTGGGGAAGAGGACAACGGCCTTTCCTGGGCGCTTGGCTAAGGCAGCCAACAGGACAGGCGAGCCAGTCAGTGAAAAGCGCCGTCTTTTACGACGGTGACTGTGGCGCAAGTGGCACAGCACGCAACTGTGCTTCCATGCTATGCATTAGAGAACCGTGAATTTGCAATTCGGAGAGGAACTTACATGAAGCATTGTGCAGGATTGCTGGCTTCGGCCGCGGCGCTGCTCCTGGCGGGATCGACAGGCTTCGCGGCCGACATCATCGGCGAGCCGGCGGTGAATTATTGCCGCACGGTGGGCACCTCGGACCTGGTGCTGACCGACAACATGGTCGAGCTCAAGGACCATGTGGTGAAGCTGATGGACGAATCGGTCGCCGTCGCCAACAGCCCGGAATGGATCAACTCGTCGCGTCCCGCCTTCGTCTGGGCCTCGGAAGCCAAGGTCGCCTGCGGCATGGCCTATGGCTACCTCAAGACGAACTACAAGGACGAAGACACGCTCAACAAATGCGAATGCTTCCACGACCGCATGGTCGAGTATATGCACTGAGCTGACGGGCGTGCGCTGCGCCGACCGGCTGTAATGATGACGATGCAAGAACAGGCAGACGCCTGCGCGACCACCGCGCCGGCCGCCGCGCCTGCCGGCATGATGCGGGCGACTGATCTCCGACGCGAGCGTTGGCTGGCCCTGGTCTTTGCCGTTGCAGCGGCCGCGTCTGGATGCCAGTCCAAGAGCGGCGCGTCGGACGTGCTCGATCCATCGGCGATCGCGGCACCCGCCGGTCAAGTGGGCGCCGCGGCAGCGCCCGCTCAGCAGGCCAGTACCCAGACCTTGGACAGCGCGACTTCGGGCGCCCCGACCTCGACCGCCGCCGCCAAGGCCCAGCTGACGCTCGGCACGGGGCCGACCAAGGTGGCCATGCTGCTGCCGCTTTCGGCGCCCGGAAGCACGGGCGAGAACGGCCGAAAGATGTATGACGGCGCGCGCCTCGCAATGGCCGATCTCGGCGACAAGCTTCTGACGCTGACGATCGAGGATACGCGCGGCGACAGCGGTTACGCGAAGGATCTCGCGGTGAAGGCGATCACCTCGGGCACGGCGAAGGCCGTCATCGGACCATCCGAGCTCGCGGCCGCTCAGCACCTTGCCAAGCTCTCCGGCTCCAAGCGGCCGCCGGTGCTGGCGCTGGCCGACAATTTCGCCGGCGGCCCCGGCGTCTATTCCGTGCGGCTCGGCGAAGCCGACAGCGCGGCGGCGGGCGCGGCGGCGATCGCCAGCAAGGGCGCCAGGAAATTCGTGCTGATGGTGCCGGCGGGCGCGGACTCGAGCCCCATTGAATCGCGGGTGGCCAACGCGCTCAGCATCTATGGTGCCACGCTTGCGGTGACGCTGCCCTATTCACCGACGGACGGCGGCGCGAAGGTGGTGTCGGACATGAGCTCGCTGGTCGAGGCGCCCGACGCCGTGGTCGTCGCCTGCGGCGGCGGCAGCCCTATCGCCGTACTGGCGGCGCTGAAGGCCAAAGGCATTCCCGGCAAGAAGGTGACGCTGATCGGCACCGACCGCTGGCTCGAGCGCCCGATGGATCCGCTCTATGAGGGCGCCTATATCGCGACGCTCGACGAGAGCGAGACAGGGCCGATCGCCGACCGCTTCAAGGCGACCTACAAATACCAGCCCGACGTCAACGTCGCCTATGCCTACGACATGGTGGCGCTGAGCGCGGGCATAGCGAGCTCGACCGGCCCCGACGGGTTCAACAAGCAGGTGCTGGAGAACGCGACCGGCTTCCGCGGCTCGACCGGCCTGTTCCGCTTCCGTAGCGACGGCTCGAGCCAAAGGTCGATGCCGTTCTTCAAGGTGGAGAAGGGCCAGCTGAAGCTGGTGGAGAAATCGACTTCGGGGTTTTGAGGGGGGCGGGTACGCCCGATGACCTTCTGAACGACTTCAGGCGTTATTGGGGCGCACTTTTCCCACGGGAGCTCTTAGGAGCAGACGTCGCGTAGTTGGGCCCGGCCCGCTTCGCGACCATTCGACTCTGTACCATTTGCCTGCCGCGATGCTGATTGCAGTGGAAGCATGCAGCAGCTAGGTTTCCAACGTTATCTCGGCCCCCGTCCATCTTTGCTTTTTTATGCTCTATCGTTGCACGCGTAGGCCCGCCAATTGTAAAGGGTCGCTTGCAATAGCAGCAACGCCCCTCTTGGGATCTAATCAATCGAGCTAATACGCGTCTTTTGTATCGGCTGGGGATTGTCATAAACCATATAGTCTTAATCTATCTTGTTAATTTCAGCGTCGGGACCAGCATTGGAGTAGTCCGTGCATAACTATCGTATTCGGAGAAGGCAGCCCGCAACACTTTTTCTTCGTTCACGATCCGCCGGTATTGGAAAATAAAAACAACAATTCCCACGCCGACCGCTGTGAACGTCGGATTGCGAAGAATGATACCAGCTAGGACAATCGCTTCACAGGTGTAGAGGGGGTGCCGCACGATCTGATACGGACCTGTGGTGACGAGTCGGCGTGCCTGGGCAAGAATGCTGAACGACCGGCCCAGCCACCAGAGGCACAAGATACACAATGCGAACCCGACGATAGTAACCAGGTCGGCTATCAATTCAAGCTGCTGTGCCACCTGCGGTCGCGGGAAGGCCACCAGAGTTATGGTGGCGAAGCAACCGATCAGGGCGGAAATACGGGGTTCGATCCCCTGGGCCGTCTTCACCGGCGGAAGCCTTGCCACGGTCGTCAAGACGACGAGCACCATGAAGCCGAGCGCCGCAATGTTCGCTCCGACATCGACCAGCCGTGACGCGGTCCAGTCCGCTTTACTGACATCTGCGGCGGTTGCTGCAGCCTTCAATGTTGCGCATATCGTGAAGTAAAGCGTCATAGTCGCGCGCCCGATGAAGTCACGCATCGCTGGTGGAGGGAGCTTCATCGGTCTTGCCTTTCGGGACAAATGGATAGGCGAGTTGCTCGATGTAGTTCGACGGAATGGGGTCCTCGATGCCATAGCGCTCAGGCACGGCATTGCCGGGGAGGTGCATCGTTCCAAAGATGACATCGATGAATGCAAGTTGGCCCGCAAAGTTCTTGTCATACGCAGCCCGCTCATTTGCGTGGTGCCAATGATGAAATTGTGGTGAAGCGACCAGCCAACGAAGCGGACCGATGTTCAGTCTGACATTGGCATGCAGCAATAAGGCGTGGGCGTGGAAGATGAACGCGAATAAGCCGATGGCTTCCTCGCTATAACCCAGCAAGTAAAGTGGGATGAAGGAAGCGCCTTTTGTGAGTATCTGGTCTACCGGGTGGATGCGATGCCCCGCAAGCCAGTCAAGCTCCTCGATGCTGTGATGGACTGCGTGGAAACGCCACAAAAACGGGACAGCGTGAAAGGCCCGGTGGGCGAAGTAAAAAACTATGTCTGCTATCAGGACAATTTCTGTGACTTGCAGCCAAATCGGTTGCAACGATACAGCCGTGCCAACAGATTTGGGCACAAGCCAGCCCATCGAGGCGGTCGCCAATGTGATTACTGCAACCAGACCGAGCGTTATCGGGGCATTGTTGAATACGGCGTAAACCAGATCATTGAGGAAAGCTCTACGAAAGATTTTCTGGTTAGGTCGCAGGGCAAAGAGATGCTCAATCGGCACGAAGATCAGGGCCGTAATCAAAAGAACTTTGAAATTCAAGACATCCATACGGCGCCCCGCCGAACACCTCGCAATCCAACCACTTCGATAGCGTTAGCGCAAGCTAATGGTTTCCGAAGGGTTAATTACCGATGCCATGGCTAACCAAATACGTTCAGGCCATACGCAATCTGCACCGCTATCGTGCAGATTGCCGCGGCCGATATCGGCACCCCAAACGGCACCACGCCCTTTCGGTCCAAATGCTGGATGTAAATGCGAAACGCGCCTGCTGGTAACAGCAATGGGTTCTTGACCGCCACTGCCATGATCAAAGCAAAGATCAAGAGCAGTAGCGAGAACACCGCCAAACCGCTGCCGCCAATCACAAACGGCATCACGGCCATCAGCTTGACGTCGCCGGCCCCAAGCTTGCGCATTGCCCAGAACGGGAACAGAGCCAGGAACAGCACCAGCCCCGCGATCGCGCTCAGGCCCAGGTCCCACCACGATTCTGCAACTACCGAGGCAAGCTGAAGCGATCCAAGGCCAAGGCACAGAAGGAGCAGAACATCGCCATTAGTGATCTTCTGCCGGGTAAAGTCTACTACGGCGACGCGCGCGAGCAGAGCTGCGGCCAACAGCTTCAGCAGGATCGACGCAACCAGAACCACCTTAGCGCTCTATGTTCTGCACACTGGATGACAGAAGCTTCAGGTTGTTGGCCACGGTCGGATCGTTGGGCGCGAGCTCGTAAGCCTTGAGAAAGTTGGTGCGCGCCTCCTGCAGCTTGCCGCGCAGCAGGTAGGAATAGCCGACATTGTTGTAATATTCAGGCGTCGCGCCGAGCAGCTTGTAGGCCCGGCCGTAGGCCATATCGGAAAGATCGAAGCGACGGATGCGGTCGCAGGATGCGGCAAGGCCCAGCCATGCCACGCCGTCATTGGGCGCCAGGCGGGTAGCCTTATAGAACAAGGCGCCGGCGTTGCCGTAGTTTTCGGAACGGAACTGTGTCTTGGCCTCGGCCACCGCCTGATCCGAGGCATAATAATCAACGTCGCTGACTGTTTTCAGGCCTTTGAAGGCATCGCCAAAGGCGGTGAAGTCGCCTTGGGCCGGCTCGTTGGTACGAACCACACCGTCGGTGAGATCCGACCCCTTCGTCTGGCAGCTAGCGACCAGGGCCAGCAGCACGCCGCCTGCAGCAAGGCAGATCCGTCTTTTCATCCCGTGCTCCAAGGAGCCCCTCCGACTCATTTTAGAAGATAATCATACGACGGATCAGAAGAAAATGCCTTTCATGCGGATGAGGACCGGCAACATGACGACCATCATCACGACCGGAAAGATGCACAGCCCCAGAGGAATCATCATCTTGACCGGCAGCGCATTGGCCTGCTCTTCCGCGCTCATGATCCTCTGGGTACGCATCTCGTCGCTATACACCCGCAACGCTTCCGTAAGGCTGGTGCCGAGTTCTTCCGATTGCCGGAAGAGAACCGCCAGTGCCTTGGCCTCGTCGAGGCCGATGCGATCCGCAAGCTCACGCAACGCCTCGCGCAACGGCTTGCCGGCGCGCAACTGCAAGTTCATGATGGCGAGTTGGATTCCGAGCCACTTGTGGGTGCCGGCGAGTTCGGCTCCCACTCGATCAACCGCCCCCTCGAGACTCATGCCTGCATCGGCGCAGGTGATCATCATATCCATGAAGTCGGGAAATCCTCGGCGATAGATTTGCTTTTGGGTGTTTTCAAAACGATCCAGCATGATGCTGGGAATGACTATACAGCCCAGCCCAAGCAAGGCGGCGCCGAAAAAAGCGAGCACGCTAGGCAGTTGAGGCGGCAGCAGAGCCGACAGGAGTGCGAAACTACCGAGAAACCCGACACACACTGCACCGAGTCGTGAAAGCGTATAGATAATTGGAGCGGTCGGTTGGTGGAACCCTGCCCGAAATAGCTTTGCTTCGAGCGCATTAGGTTCCCCGCGCTCCTTCTCAAGGGCCCGGAAGTAAGCGTCGACTGGTCGTTGAGCCGAAATCTTGTTGATTTCCTGCTGAGCAGCAAGCGAACGACGACTGGTTATACCTTCCGACAGAAGACTGTCGGCGATCCGCTTCCTCGTCTCAAGAACCGGCGCCAGCATCAGGCCGACCAACAGGAAGAGCGCGCCCGCCGCGATGAAAACGGCTACGGAAAGCAGTTGGGCGGAATTTCCAAGGTCGTTGAACAAGCTAGTCTCGCATCCTAGAAATCGAAATTGACCATCCGATACATGATGTAGTCGCCCAGGAGCGCCCAGCACCCGAAGATGACGAAGACGGGCACAATGATCGGATTGCCCCAAACGTCGCCATAGTAGCTAGGTGCAACGCCCCATAAGATCAGAAACATGAGCACCGGGAAGAGAGAAATGATCCATGCCGACATTCGCCCCTCTGCCGACAAGGCCCTGATCTTCAGCCGAAGTTTACGCCGCTCCCGCATCACTGAAGCAAGGTTGGACAGTATCTCGGTGAGATTGCCGCCCGTTTTGGCCTGTATCGACAGAGACACCGACAGGAGGTGCAATCCTTCGAATCCGACCCGCTCCGACAGCCTGCGGACAGCCTGCTCTAGACTCAGGCCAAAGGAGATCTCGTCCGAGACGATACCAAATTCGGTACCCAGGGGATCCGGCATTTCACGAGCGACCAGCCCGATCGCCACCGTTGTCGGATGACCTGCGCGGAGCGACCGCACGATCATGTCGAGGGCATCGGGTAGTTGGCTTGCGAATTTGTTGATTCGTTTACTCCTGGCTCGCTTCAACACAAGTAAAGGCAGGGCAATTGAAATAAGGAGAAAAATGAGAGCCGCTACAACTGCCGAGGATCCCATTAGAAGAACCGCGATCAAAGCCAGCACTAGGCCAGCCAGTACAAAGACGATAGCAAAACTGATCGGATTACCGGTTATGCCGGACTGTGTATAAAGGCGATTGAGGCTAACGGCGCCGAAAATGAAATCGCCTGACGCGGTCAAGCCGCGCTCCTGCAGAAGTCCCTGCAGGCTCTGTTCCGCAGGCGCATGATCGCCCATCAATTGGAGGCGGCGGTTTATGATTCCGGCGCGCGCTCGCGTTCCGGCTATAGAAACGAACATCACTTCGACCGCGAGAATGACAGACGCCGCAGCCAGCACGTATATGAGATAAAGCAGAGTCTGACCGGTCGGGATCATAAAGGAACCTGAGGATTGAAAGCATCCTTCGCGAAATGATGGCCCAAGGTTGCGACCTCAGTCGCAAAACGTGGGCGAACACCCGTAGCGCGGAACTCGCCTACGATTGACCCGTCTGAAGCAACATCGCGACGAACGAAATGGTAGATTTCTTGGAGTTGGACGACGTTGCCTTCCATGCCGGTGATCTCCGAAATGGATACGACCCGCCGGCCGCCATCCGAAAGGCGCTGCGTCTGTATGATGATGTCGATGGCTGAGGCGATCTGAGCGCGGATCGAGTCATTGGTCATCGGCATGCCCGCCATCCCAACCATTTGCTCGAGGCGCGAGATCGCATCGCGAGGCGTGTTGGCGTGAATGGTTGTCATTGAGCCTTCGTGACCTGTGTTCATCGCCTGCAGCATGTCAAAGGCCTCCTCGCCGCGAACCTCGCCTACGATGATGCGGTCTGGACGCATGCGCAGCGCGTTCTTCAGCAGCTCGCGCTGACGAACTTCCCCCTTGCCCTCGACATTGGGCGGGCGCGTTTCGAGCCGGCCGACATGCGGCTGCTGCAGTTGCAGTTCCGCCGCGTCCTCGATCGTAACAAGCCGCTCCTTGGCAGGGATGTAACTTGATAGGGCATTCAGCAACGTGGTCTTGCCGCTGCCAGTGCCGCCGGACACAAGGATCGACTTGCGCGCTTGCACGGCGATGCGAAGCAGTTCGATCATCGGCTGACGGATCGAATTGAACGCCATCAGCCGCTCGAGCGAATAAGGGTTTTTGGAGAATTTGCGGATCGACACCAGCGGCCCATCGACGGATATCGGTCGCACCGCGATATTGACACGCGAACCGTCGTCAAGACGCGCATCGACCATAGGAGCCGACTCGTCGACCCGCCTGCCGATATTTGAGACGATCTTGTTAACGATTCGCAGAAGATGGGCTTCATCGCGAAAGCGGATGGCTGTTTCTTCCAAAACGCCACGGCGCTCGACGAAGACATGCTTGTGCGTGTTAATCAGAATATCCGCGATCGAGTCATCTTTGAGAAGAGGCTCGATCGGCCCAAGCCCGAGCATCTCATCGGCCGTGTCACTGGTCAGTTGATCAAGTTCGCGCGCATTCAGGGGCACGTTGCGGCCTCGGACGAACTCGCGCACGATCGGCAGTATCTCGTTGAGTATTTCGTCCTTGGACGCATTTTCGAGCGCAGTCAGGTTGAAGCGATCGATGAGGTGGCGATGGAGATCCACCTTCAAAGAGAGGAAGTCTTCGTCCTGTGATTCGGCCTGCATAACCGGAGCACTTGCGACCCCGCTCAATGCCGGAACGGGCGCCGACTGCGCCGCCTTTTGTTCGTTTGACCCTTTGATGAAGCGACCCAGCATGTCGCTGAACCCCTGCTTATTTCCCCAGCGTTGAAACTAAGCGTTAACCACGGCCCGCACAAGCGGCCTTGAGGGCACACTGGACGCATTACTTGCGACATAGTTAAGAAAGCAGGTTTCGATAAATCGTTTTATTTCCGCATTGCCCGGATAATAGACCAAAGTCCTAGGACTTTTGTCGCTTCGCCCGCACGAATTTGGCTTGTAACGCGTTAGATATAATGAGTTATGCACAATTACTAATATGATAGAGGCGATGGCATAGCTGCGGCGGAATTGTGAACGAATGGTTAAAATCGCTTGAAAAGCGAGGCGAATCAAGCTGTTGTCAAAATTGAAATTGCCCCAGATCGAGTATTGAAAGGTTAAGGGACTGTTAATCCATTTGACTTGGCTTTTTTGCGCGACCTAGGATTGAAGGTGACGGGGGATGCTTGGGTATGGGGTTCATCCTTAGGCTCGTCTCGTCGGGTTAAAGCCTCCAAAGGAGAAATTGGCATGAAGAAGCTCATGACGATGGCCCGGCAGTTCCGCGACGATGAAAACGGCGCTGCTATGGTCGAATACACGGTTCTGCTCGGCATCATCACAGTGGCCGTTATCGCCACTGTGATCCTGGTCGGCACCTGGGTTGCTGGCCGCTGGACCGCACTCAACGCAGCGCTTCCGTGATCATGAATATCTGAAGCCGGTCCGAGCGCAATTGCTCGGACCCCTTCCCCTAGGTTGTAGAGACAGGCTTGGTGAAGGACGATTGGGTGGGTTGGAGTTATATATGTTCGGCTTGCCTTTTCAGGTTTCAGGGTTCCGGGAGAAAAAGCCATGAACAGATTCTCAATTGTGGCCCGGCGGTTCCGCGACGACGAGAACGGTGCTGCTATGGTTGAATACACAGTCTTGCTCGGCATCATCACAGTGGCGGTGATCGCCACTGTTGTGCTGGTCGGCGCTTGGGTTGGAACGCAGTGGACGACGCTGCAGGCCGCGCTGCCTTGACCGTGACGATTTCCATCGACGCCGGGCTACCGGCGTCGATGAACTAAATAGAACGACTTGGCGGGGGCCAATATGCGCGCAAATACGGTAATTATGGTTATACTCGCCGGCGTCTTTGGTATACTGGCGGTGGTGTTGGTCAATATGTGGCTCGCCAACCAGCGCAGCGCCATGGCAAGGCCTGGCGATCTACCGCGCGATACGGTTGTGGTGGCCGCCACTCCGCTTAAATTCGGCGACTCACTTAGTGCGGACAAATTGCGCGAGATCCCATGGCCCGCTGGCGCTGTTCCGGCCGGCGCGTTCAAAACGACCAAGGATCTTCTGGCCGGCGACGGTGCCAAGCAGGCCCTTCAGGCGATCGGCGTCAACGAACCCGTGCTCGCCACCAAAATCACAGGCCCAGGCCAACGCGCCACACTTTCGGCCGTGCTGGCGGAGGGCATGAAGGCCGTCTCCATCCGGGTCAACGACGTGCTCGGCGTGGCGGGATTCGTTTTCCCGGGTGATCGGGTCGACGTGCTGTTGACTCGCACCGCGCATAGCGACGGCGGCCCGGACAAGAGCTACGTCGACGTGCTGCTGCAAAGCGTCAAGGTGCTCGCCGTCGACCAGGTGGCTGACGAAAGCAAGGACAGCCCCACTGTCGTGAAGGCTGTGACCGTCGAAGTCAGCACCAAGGATGCGCAAAAGCTCACCCTTGCGGCCGATGCCGGCCAGTTGTCGCTGGCGCTCCGTCAAGCAGCCGCCAGCAAGGCGGAATCGACCGAGCGCATAACGCTCTCGGATCTTACCGGCGACACGCCCGAAGATGCCGCCAAAAGGCAAGCGGAACTCGAACGGCAGAAAGCCGCGGACGCAGCCGCGGCCGAGGATCGCAAACGGGCCGACGACAAGATCGACGGATTGGCCCAGGCCGTGCAGCGGGTTGGAAGCCAGATTGACCAATTGAGTAAGGTTAAGCCCGCGCCTGCTGTTGCGCCTGCAACACAAGCGCAGGAGGTAATTAAGCAAGTCGTAAAATATGTGCAGCCTGAACCGCCGGCCCGCGCTACTATCGGCGTGTTTCGTGGCGTGAAGCTTGAGACATACGACGTGCCGCGCCAACATTAGAAAGCGGCCGGCCAAATGAGGGGCTGCCAATCGGCGGCAATTGGGGAGACGGGGATGCAGGCGTTTTGGGTGAGGATAGCGGCGACTGCGCTGTCCCTCGTGGCGTTTTCGGCGATCTCCGGCCATCCGGCCAGAGCGGGTGACCGCTTCATCGACGTGTCGAGCCCGTCGCTGCATCGCGTGTTCGTGCCGGTGTCGCAATCCGCCACGATCCAGGTGAACGCCACGTTGGGCGATATCGTCGTCGGCGACGAGAAGATCGCCGATGCCCAGCCGATGACCGACAAGACGCTCTATGTCATCGGCAAGACCGTCGGCACTACGACCGTCAACCTGTTCTCGGACGACAAGCGCTCGCTCGGCACCATCCAGATCGAGGTCGGCCAGGATGTCGGCGACATGGCCGCCGCCATCCGTCAGGTGGCGCCGAAAGCCCGCATCGAGATCGGCTCGATCAACGGCAAGGTGCGGCTTAGCGGCCATGTCAAGGATGCCGCGACGCTGGCGCAGATCGTCGAGGTGACGCAGCAATACGGACCGGATTCCATCATCAACGCGGTGACGATCGACGACAGCGAGCAGGTCAATCTTTCCGTGCGGATCCTCGAAGCCAAGCGCAATGCCGGGCGCGATCTCGGTGTTTCGTTCAGGAGCAGGGGCAGCGATGCGACCCAGTTCGGGACGGGCATAGCTGCAGCAACAAAGACTACTAACGGCAACGCTGTGTTAGCTGGCGGAGAATTGCTCAGCGGTCTCCTGTCGACCGGCAGTCCTTTCGGAGCGCTGATCACCCAGGTCGTCGACAGCAACATCAAGGTCGATCTGATAATCGAGGCCCTAGAGTCGAAGGGCGTCGTGCGCCTATTGGCCGAACCGAACCTCACCACGGTGTCCGGCGAAACCGCCAGCTTCAACGCCGGTGGCGAGGTGCCGATCCGCAGCGTCAACAGCCAGGGCGAAGTCGAGATCATATTCAAACAGTTCGGCGTTAACCTGAACTTCACGCCGGTGGTGCTCGACGACGGCAAGATCCACATCAAGCTGGCGCCGGAAGTGAGCGACCTGACGGGCTTTACCCCCGCCGGCGATCCGATATTCACCAACCGCAAGCTGGCAACAACGGTCGATCTACGCGACGGTCAGAGCTTCGCCGTCGGCGGCCTGCTTTCCAGCAAGAACACCAGGCTTCAGGACCAGGTGCCGTGGCTCGGCCAGGTGCCGATCATCGGCGCGCTGTTCCACAATTCGAGCACACAGAAGGAAGAGACCGAGCTGGTCGTGATCGTCACGCCGCATCTCGTGCGGCCGGTGAAGCCCGGCGAGCAACTGGCGACGCCTTTCGACAAAACCAAGCCTGCTAATGACCCCGAGCTCATGCTGCTCGGCCAGCTCGAGGTCAGCAAGGACATGATCCGGAAATATGAGCTGGGCGAAGGCGTCACCGGCCCTTACGGCCACATGCTGGATGTGAAATCGAAGGACAAGCTGCTCTATGTCAAGAAATAAGCTCCTGCTCGTCCTTCTCAGTGCCGGCCTGCTTGCAGGCTGCGCGGCCGACTATTTGAACAACTACGACACGATGACGCTGGCGTCGGGCGACTCGCAGAAAGCCAACCAGCTGCTGCAGACCGTCGACCCGTATAACCCGGCTTCGAACAACACGAAGATCGAAGGCGATGGCGCTCGGTCGGTCGGCATCGTGCAGAAATACAAGCTTCCGCCAACCACATCCGCGCCGACGACGAACATGACGGTCAATGTCGGGCCGTCATCGGCCACGACGAACGCAACACCGTGAAAAGAAGGTGCGGTTTGACAAGCGCTGGGTGACGAGGCCAAGCGCTAGGAACAGAGAGTAAGGTCATGTTGGGGACCATACGCAAGTTCTGGCGCGATCAGCGAGGCGTCGCGCTACTCCTCGTCAGCATCATGCTGCCGGCAATCATCGGCTTTTCGCTGCTGGCGATCGACATGAGCCGGGTCAACAACATGCATAACGACCTGCAGAAGGGCGCTGACGGTTTGGCCTTGGCGGCCGCGGCAGAGTTGGATGGCCGCACCGACTCTATCGTGCGCGCCGATCGAGCGCTGTCGACCCTGGTGTTCAACAAGTATACCTTCTCCACAGCTAACGTTCCGCAAACATTGCTCGCTGCCGGAGTGACGAGAACCTACCTCCGATCGCTTCCCGCTTCGGACAGTTCGCCGATAGCTGCAGCCAATATCATCACCGACGAAGTGACGGACGCGCCAAACGCCCGGTTCATCCGCGTGACAGTGACACCGGTCGGCTTCGCGGCCATATTCCCTGCGTCGTTTCTGACAGGGAATGCCGCCAATAACAGCTTCAATGTCGGCGCCGTTTCCGTTGCAGGGTTCACGTCCGGCGTCTGCAACTACACGCCCGTCTTCATCTGCAATCCATATGAGATGGTGAATGGCACCAATTCCGCTGGCGGCGTCACACTGGAGCAGGCCGTGGCGGATACATCAATTCGCAGGCGGCTGATCGAGCTTCGTACAGTGGGAAACAATGCCGCATACGGACCCGGCAATTTCGGGTTCCTGGCGCCGCCCAGCACTGTCGGCAACGGCGCTCAAGGGCTCGCGGAGACTATCGCCACATCGAAGCCGCTCGGCTGTTATTCCTCCCAGGGGGTGAGCACCAAGACCGGGCAGAACACGGGTCCGATCCAGGACGCCTTCAACGTGCGTTTTGGAATCGATGCCAGCGGCAATGGCTTCAACAGCCCGGAATATGGTCCGGCCGCGAACGTTCGGAAGGGAGCGTCGGCGAATGGGAACGGAAACCAGTGCCCGAAGTATAATCAGCTGACCTTCAATGCGACCGGCGACATGGGGCTGCCACACGATGCCACCACGCCTTACATGAGCGGCCGGATGGGCGACGGGAACTGGGACCTGTCCGGCTATTGGAGCACCAACTTCGGCGGGACCAGCTATCCGTCGTCCTGGGATACGAGCAAGCCGACCCGGTATCAGGTCTACAAATACGAGATCGCGAATAGTCTGGTAGGTCACGCCTCTACGGGCGGCGAGGTGGGAACGCCGCCGAGTTCCTGCCAGCCACCAGTGACATCC
Source organism: Mesorhizobium vachelliae (assembly GCF_033977325.1). Taxonomy (NCBI): domain Bacteria; kingdom Pseudomonadati; phylum Pseudomonadota; class Alphaproteobacteria; order Hyphomicrobiales; family Phyllobacteriaceae; genus Mesorhizobium; species Mesorhizobium vachelliae. The sequence continues at coordinate 19,384 of NZ_JAVIIR010000028.1, read as the reverse complement.
GTGGACCGTCGTCTGCTTTACGGCGCGATCCTCAACTGCAACGCGCTCGAGGCCGCCGGGAACGACCTAAACGGCAACAGCACCAATCTCCCCGTCGAGGCGTTTGCCAGCTTCTTCCTGACGGAGCCCGTCGCAGGCGCGAATTCAGGCGGCTCCGTTTTCGTCGAGCTCGTCGACGTGACAGGTCGCGGAGGTCAGGGAACTCTGGACAGTTTCCTCCGCGACGAATCCCAGCTTTATCGGTGACGAAGATGCTTAGGCTCGTCGCTCGTCATCTAAAGAAATTTCGACGCGACCAGCGCGGCGCGGTCATGGTCGAGATGACCCTCGTCGCGCCGTTGATGCTTACGCTTTCAGCCGGTGTGTTCGAGTTCGGCAATCTCATCCACGACAAGCTCCTGATGGAGGCCGGTCTGACCGATGGAGCCCGTTTCGCCGCGCGCTGCAACAGCCAAATCTACACCGATGCTGGACTGGCGATCGACTGCGCCAGCGTGGCCACCAACATCGCGGTTTACGGCAATGTAGCTGGCACTGGCAGCCCCCGTGTTCCCAACTGGCAGACAGCCAATGTCACCGTGACAATCGGCACCGGCTGCCACGATGCGGTGGTTGGCGGCGTCACGCAATATCGATCCACGACCCCGCAAGTCTGCATTGTCGAGGCGGACGGCACCTACCCCTATAGCGGCGTGGGCCTGCTCTCGGTGATCGGCATTGGTACGATCAACCTGACCGGCTTACATCAAGAACGATTGATGCGGTTCTGACGATGATCAGGCGTTTCGCAAGATCCGAGGACGGCGTGGCCATGGTCGAGATGACCATCGTGTCTACCCTGCTCTTTGCGCTGACGCTCGGCTTCGTCGATTTCGGCTACGCCTTCTATCAGTGGAACGCGGCAACCAAGGCCGTCCAGGTCGGGGCGCGGCTGGCCTCAATATCGGATGCGGTCGCGACCAACCTTGCCAACGCCGCACCGACGGCCAACCCCGGCGCGCCCGTGGTAGCCGGGGCTTACGGTCCGTTCGTATGCAGTTACAGCGGTGGCACGGGGTCCTGCACCAACAACGGCGGATTCAATGCCGCTGCTTTCAGCCAGATATTCCGCGGCGATACCGCCAATACCAACGACGACACCTGCCCGGCGCTTACCGGCACCCAGCGGCCCGGAATGTGCCACTTCTTCTCGGGTCTTCTGCGCAGCAACGTCGTCGTCACCTACACAGCGACCGGGCTCGGTTACCAGACGCGCCTCGGCGGTCCCGTGCCGACCATCACCGTCAGCCTTCAGAACCGGACCTTCCAGTTCTTCTTCCTCCAGGGATTGATGGGGTTCAACAACATCACCATGCCCTCCATGCTGAGCACGGTCACGGGCGAAGATTTGAAGAGTACATGGCCATGAACGCCATCGACACCAGAGTTCTCCCGACCAAGCGCAAGCAGGTGGCGCTGTTTTCCGGTGATGCGAATTTCAAGCGCGACGTCACCGCGCGGCTCGACGCGCTGGCGATCTATGACGTCAAGGTCTCGGATGCGGCGGAGTTCCTGAAGGGGCCGCCGGCCGACAGCCGGCCCGGCATCATCATCCTCGATCTCGGCAATGGCGAGCTGCTCGGCAATCCGGCGATCGTCGAGGCGCGCGCGGCCTGGGCGTCGGTGCCGCTGATCGCGATCTCCGACGAGCTCACCTCCGAGCAGACGCGCGTGCTGGTGCGCATGAACGCGTCCGACTGGCTGCACAAGCCGCTCGACGCCAAGGAACTGCTCAACGCCGTCACCTTCCACGACACCGGCAGCCAGGGCACCAAGAGCCGCATCATCACCTTCATCGCCGCCAGCGGCGGCGCCGGCGCCACCACGCTGGCGATCTCGGCGGCGGAGCATCTCGCCTCGAAATCGGCCGAACGGGCGGCCTCGACCTGCCTCGTCGACCTCGATTTCCAGAGCGCCAATTGCGGCGCCTATCTCAACCAGTTCAACCAGTTCGACCTTTCCGGCATCATCGGCCAGCCGGACCGGCTCGACGTCGAGCTGATGGACGTCATCAAATTGTCGCGGCCGTCCGGCCTCACGCTCTATTCCTTCGAGCGGCCGCAACTGCCGTTCGAGCCGCAGGGTTCCGACTTCGTCTTCCGGCTGCTCGACCTCGTCGCCTACCGCTTCGACGACATCGTCATCGACCTGCCCAATATCGAGACGCCGTGGCACGATTCGGTGCTGCGCACGAGCGACGAGATCTTCATCGTCTTCGAGCTCAACGTCGCCTCGCTCAGGCAAGGCAAGCGGCTCTACAAGAAGATCCGCGAATTGCGCGGCAACAAGGTCAGTATCACGCTGGTCGCCAACAAGCACAAGCGCAAATGGTTCGGCAATCACTTCTCGCGCAGCGAGCTGGAGAAGATCTTCAAGGCGCCGCATATCAAGTCGCTGGCGCTGGACAACGCGCTTCTGGCCGACGCGCTGAACCGCGCCATCCTGCCTTCCGAGGTGGACGGACGCGCGCGCTTCAACAAGGATTTGAAACGCATGTTCAAGGAACGGCTGGACAATGCCCAGCGCTAGAGCAATTCCAGGAAAAGTGCGAAGCGGTCGGGCTCGGCGACTTCGCCGTAGCCTTCCGTCCGGAATTGCGGCAAAGCAAATGCTTCGCATAGCCAGGCTTCTTGCCGCCGCCAGCTTGGTCGGCATCGTGCTTGCGTCGGCCTGCGACGTGGCGATGGCCGGATCGGGCCTGCCGCCGCTGCCAGCGATGGGCCCCAGCCTGCGCAAGGCGGTCACCTTTGAGACCAGCGAGCAGCCGGGCACCATCGTCATCCGCAAAAGCGAGAAGGCGCTCTATCTGGTGACGGGCCAGGGCCAGGCGCTGCGCTACCAGATCAGCGTCGGCCGCGACGGTTTCGGCTGGACCGGAACGGTGAAGGTAGCTTCCAAGACCGAATGGCCGGAATGGCGCCCACCCAAGGAGATGCGCGCGCGCCAGCCGGAGCTGCCGGCGATGGTGCCGGCCGGTCCCTATAATCCGCTCGGCGCCCGGGCGCTTTATCTGTCGCGCGACGGGCGCGACACGCTCTATCGCATCCATGGCACCAACGATCCCAAGGGCGTCGGTTTCGACGGCACGTCCGGATGTTTCCGGCTGACGAACACCGATGTGATCGATCTCTTCAAACGCGTCCCGGTGGGCGCAAAGGTGGTGGTTGAATGACGATGATCAGCGAGCCGGACGTTCCGGCAATCGAACTCGGTCTGAGGGAAGCCGCTCCGGGAAAGCCCAGCCGGGCCAGGCTGATCGGCGTCATCGCGGTGGGCGCCGCGCTCGTCACCGTCGTCAACGTGACGGCCGCGGTCTATCTCTATCGCGGCGTCAACGACCTCAAGACGGTGGAAGCGCGGCTGGAACAGCTCGGCCAGTTCGAGCAGCGCATCGGCGCCCGCATCGACACCGTCAACAACGGGTTCCAGAGCCGGTTCGAGACGCTGGACCGCCAGCTGCAGGCGAATTTCGGCCAGATCAACGGCAATATCGCCAAGCTGGAGCAAGGCCAGCCCGTTGCCGCCAGCGAGCCGGCGCCCAGCGCGCCGGAGCCTGCCATTCTCGGCAACACCACGGTGGCGGATGCGTCCGCGGCCGACGAAAGCGCCGTCCCCAGCGACGGGCAGCCTTCGTTCAAGCGGAAGGTCGCGCCTCCCGGCCCCAATCCGTCCTATCAGCGCATTCAGCAGCCCGACGGCAAGGTCTATTACAAGAAGATCAACTGAACCCGCGGGCCATCGCCCAAGCCAGCCGGTTACAGGTCGCGCTGCAGCGAAAGCATGCGGACCGATCGGGTTTCGGCGCGCAGCTTTGCCTCGCGCAGGAATGCGACGTGGCAATAGGCGCAGGCCGCGAGGCCGAGACACAGCACCAGGCTGTTCTTCAGGCTGAAGTCGAGCATAAGTGAGAAATGCAAGCCGTTCGGTATGGTGAAGGCGGCAATGGTGCTCGCCGTTTCCGCGCTGCTGCTCAGCGCCATCATCTTGCCTGCAAAGATCAGGGCGGCATGATTGGCCAGGAAGAAGCCGGCGGACCTTTTTGCCTGGCATATCATCCAGCAGGCGCCCGCCGCAAAGACGACAATGGCCGCATCGAGCGCCATCGATCCGCCGAGATAGACATGCGCCTGCTGCCAGAACATGGTCGAGAACGGACGCAGCTCGAGCCAGACGTGCCACACAGCGGGGCTCGCCGGGTAGAAGCCGAGCAGCAGCGCCGCCATCCGCTCCGCCGCCAGCAGAAGCAGCATCAGGGCAGGAAAGGCAAAAAGCAGTATCGGCTTGCGCATCGTGTCATCCCCTCGACATCCGATGGCCGATTCTAGGCCGCATTGGTTGCGCGACACTTAACGCAACGCCTTGCTTTTCAAGGAATGTCTCTCATGTCTAATGTATGATCCGGTTCAGCGGGTGTGGCCCCGTGTCGACAGAAGCTAACGGGTTGGGCTCGGGCGGCAGCATCGACAGCCGGCGCGATCCCGCGGAGTGCTACGCGTGAGCCAGGCGAAACCGCCCGGCCGCCCGCTGCTGGCGTTCGCGCTCGGCGGGCTCGGGCTCTTCGCAGGCATGGCGCTGATCGTCGAGGGCGGGCGCTGGTTGCCGCCGCCTTCGATCGCGCCGGTTCAGGGCACCGGCGAACCGAAGCCGGCCATGCCTGCCCCGATTCATGACGCGAGGCCAGGCCAGCCGGCGCGCAAGATCGCCGAGAATCTCATCGTGCCACCGCTGCTCGACATATCCGGGATCGAGCGCATCGAGCCCCGCGCCCCGCTTGGCGAACTCGGGCTTGCGCCGCCACCGAAGACGCCGATGCCGCAGGATTGGCGCGGGACGCTGCTTTTCCATCCGGTCGCGACCTCCTCGGCGGTCTTCGAAGCCATGGGGCGCACCGTCGCCATCAGCGGCGCGGTCGACATAGACCCCGACAGGACCTGCACCTTCGACGACACCGCCTGGCCCTGTGGCCAGCGGGCGCGGGCCGCCTTCAACGCCTGGCTGCGCGGCCGGGCGCTCAAATGCCTGCTGCCGCCGGATGCCGACCGATTCGCCATCGCCGCGCCCTGCGCGCTCGGCAAGCAGGATGTCGGCGCCTGGCTGGTCGCCAACGGCTGGGCGATGGCCGCTCCCACCGGCATTTACGGCAAGGCGGAAGAGGTGGCGAGAGGTGCCCGGATGGGCATTTTCGGTCCGCCGCAATAGCGCTGTCGCGGGAAAGCCGGTGACTGGTTCCGTCCCGGACCCTGCGTGAAAGCAGAATGGCCAGAGCGGTTCAGCCCTTCTAAAACCTGGACCAGTCCAACGGCGGCCTGTACGCCGGATCCAGCTTCCCGCGGAGACGATGCCGACTTTGCATCAAATTGTACGCTTCCCTGACACCGAAATCGTAACGGACCTCCTGTAAGCCGATGCGTCGAACAGGAGATTGGTCCGTGACCCCGAAAACGCCTGCCGCGCCGGTTCAACCGTGGAAGCACCTTGCCTTGCTGGTGGTGCTCGGCACCGCCGCCTGCGTCGGCCTTTCGCTGGCGCTGAACTACCTGCTGCTTTTCAGCGACAGCCTGACGCCATTCGGCCGCGGGGCCGTCACGGCAATCGTCGTGCCGATCGTTATCGGTCTGCCGCTGTTTGCCCTGCTCGGCTGGCAGCAGAGCGAGATCCGCCGCTACCGGCAGGAACTCACCAGGTCCGGCACTTACGACCAGCTGACCGGCTGCCTGAACGGCAAGGTGTTCACCTCGATGGTCGACAGGAGGGCGCAGAGACCGGCCGGTCCGCGCTCCGGCGCCTTTCTGGTCATCCATCCGGAACATCTGGCATCGATCAACCTGCGCTTCGGTCTCGAATGGGGCGACGAGGCCTTGCGGCTGATCGCATCGGCCATCCGGTCCGCGGTGCGCAAGGACGATCTGATCGGCAGGATCGGAACCTCGATGTTCGGCGTCTTCCTGCCGGGCGCGAGCGAAGAGGACGCCAAGGACGTCGGCGAGCGCATTCGCGGCACGGTCGGCAAGATCTATTTCGCGCCGAAAGGCGACAAGGACGTGCTTGCAATCAAAGTCGGCGGCGTCATTTTCGAGCGTGAGCTGGATTTCGAGGACATGTTCCGCTTCGCCGAGGAAGGCATTGCCGAGGCCCCGGAGGAAGCCGGTCTGCGGCTGTCGCACGTCACCAACTGAGCTGGGGCGCGGAACCCAACGGCCCCCGCGAGCGACAATTCCGCGGCACATCGTTCCTTAAAAGCGGCATGGTCGTTTATGCCTCAGATACCGCCCATGCAGAGATATTTCATCTCGAGGTAGTCCTCGAGGCCATGGCGGGAACCTTCCCGCCCGATGCCTGACTGCTTGACCCCGCCAAAAGGCGCGGCCTCCGAGGACATGCGTCCGGTGTTGATGCCGACCATGCCATATTCCAGGGCCTCCGCCACGCGCCAGACCCGCTTCAGGTTGGAAGCATAGAAATAGGCGGCGAGGCCGTAGATCGTGTCGTTGGCCTCACGCACGACCTGATCCGCATCCTCGAAGCGGATGACGGGGGCCAAGGGCCCAAATGTCTCCTCCTGCGCCACCGTCATGGCATTGGAGATATCGGTAAGGACCGTCGGCTGGAAAAAAGTGCCGTTTGCGCCAATCCTATCGCCGCCGCAGCGGATCACGCCGCCTTTTCCCAAGGCATCGGCGATATGGGATTCGATCTTGGCCAGGGCGTGGCCGTCGATCAGCGGGCCGATGGCGACGCCCGGATCGAATCCGTCACCGACCTGAAGCTGGCGAACCCGTTCGACGAATTTATCGACGAACTCCTCATGAACGCCCGACTGCACGTAGAGGCGGTTGGCGGAAACGCAAGTCTGGCCGGCATTGCGGAACTTCGCCTGGATCGCCCCATCCACGGCAGCGTCGACGTCGGCGTCGTCGAAGACGATGAAAGGCGCATTGCCGCCCAGCTCCAGACTGACCTTCTTGATCTGGTCCGAACACTGGCGCATGAGCAGGCGCCCGACTTCGGTCGATCCGGTGAAGCTGATCTTGCGCACCTTGGGATTGTGGCAGAGCTCACGCCCCACGGCGGCGCCCTCCGCGGCATAGACAAGGTTCACCACACCGTCCGGAAAACCGGCCTCGGCGGCGAGCGCGAACATGGCGCCTGCCACAAGCGGCGTCTGCTCGGCAGGCTTCAATACGATGGTGCAACCCGCCGCCAGCGCTGGCGAGATCTTGCGTGCCACCATCGATGCGGGAAAATTCCATGGCGTGATCGTGCCGACGACGCCGATGGGCTGCTTGATCACCAGCATGCGGCGGTCCGTTGAGGGCGCGGAGATCGTCTCGCCGTAGATACGGTTGGCCTCCTCGGCGTACCATTGCAGATAAGCGGCCGCATGCGAGACTTCCGATCTGGCTTCGGCAAGCGGCTTGCCCATCTCGGCGGTGAGAATTGCGGCAAGGTCGTCGGTGTGTGTGACGATCAGCTGGTGCCACTGCCACAGCATTTCGCTGCGCTCCCGGGCGGTCAGCGCCGCCCATTCGGCTTGGGCGGCATAGGCCTTGTCGATCGCCGCGCGCGTCTCCTCGACGCCCATGTCGGGAAGTTCCGCCAACAATTCGCCGGTCGACGGATTGAAGACCTCAAACGTACGTCCGCCAGCCGGCGCACCGAGCGCCGGCACACGGTCGATCGTGCCAAACAGGTCGGGGGATTTCAAGTGGCGGGTCATCGGCAGGCGCAGGGGCAACACCGCTTTCCTTCTCGTCAGGCTGGCGTATCGGAAACGCCACCATGTATTGCGCGTGCGCCGGTTTCATAGGGCCTGGGGAGGATGGCGGTAGACCCACCTACCTGCATCCTCGATTTGCATCACCGCGGCGCGGTTGAGCTCACGTTGGGAAAGCTGGTGCTGCGAGAGAGGATTGAACTCTCGACCTCTCCCTTACCAAGGGAGTGCTCTACCACTGAGCTACCGCAGCCTGCGATGGCGGCGCTTCTGCCATATCGAACCGGTAAGCGCAAGGCCAAGAAAAACCCAAAGCGTCGCATCTGTTTCTCGCCAGTTTTGAGGCGGCATGCCCGGCTGATCCACAGCCGAAACACGTCTGACGGCCCGCTTTCATGACTTGGCCGCGTTAAAATGCTAATCACAGCGGAATCGCGGCCGGCTGAGCGCCGGTCGGGGATGGACGATGAACGACAAGGCAAACCCACCGAAAAAGAGCGGCGGCGCGCGCAAGGACCGGCTGGCCGAGGCGCTGCGCGCCAATCTGCAGAAGCGCAAGGCGCAGACGCGGTCGCGGCGCGCCGGGGATGCGGATCAAAGGTCCGAAGGGTTGCCGGCTGCAGGAAAAATGCACAAGGACTGACCAAATCAGCCATACTGCCCGGCCATAGTCGGTCCGGTTTTTAGGAAAATCCTATTTCTTGAACCAAGCCGGCCAATGGTCTAAGCCGGGCACACTCAACCGATTGAAGCGGCCCGTTCGGGCCGAGGGGACATTTTCTCATGGATCGCATCAGAATTGTCGGCGGCAACGAGCTGGCCGGTACCATTCCGATCTCGGGCGCCAAGAACGCGGCATTGCCGCTGATGATCGCCTCGCTGCTCACCGACGACACACTGACGCTCGAAAACGTGCCGCATCTGGCCGATGTCGAGCAGTTGATCCGCATCCTCGGCAATCACGGCGTCGATTATTCCGTCAACGGCCGACGCGAGAGCCAGCAGAAAGGCTATTCGCGCACGATCAATTTTTCGGCCCGCAACATCGTCGACACCACCGCGCCTTACGAGCTGGTGTCGAAGATGCGCGCTTCCTTCTGGGTGATCGGGCCGTTGCTTGCCCGCATGGGCGAAGCCAAGGTGTCGCTGCCCGGCGGCTGCGCCATCGGCACGCGTCCGGTCGACCTGTTCCTCGAGGGCCTGCAGGTCCTTGGCGCCGAGCTCGACGTCGACAATGGCTATGTTATCGCCAAGACCAAGAACGGCCGCCTGGTCGGCAATCGCTACGTCTTCCCGAAAGTCTCGGTCGGCGCGACCCACGTGCTGATGATGGCGGCCGCGCTCGCCAAGGGCGAGACGGTGCTGGAAAACGCGGCGCGCGAGCCGGAAATCGTCAATCTCGCCGAATGCCTGATCGCCATGGGCGCCAAGATCCACGGCGCCGGCACCTCGACCATCACGATCCACGGCGTCGAGGCGCTGTCGGGCGCCCGCGTGCGCGTTATTCCGGATCGTATCGAGACCGGCACCTATGCCATGGCGGTGGCCATGACCGGTGGCGACGTGATGCTCGACGGCGCCCGGCCAGACCTGTTGCAGACCGCGCTCGACGTTCTTGTCGAGACCGGCGCCGAGATCACGCCGACCAATGAGGGCATCCGCGTCAAGCGCAACGGCGCCGGCATTGCGCCGGTCGACGTGGCCACCGCCCCCTTCCCGGCCTTCCCCACCGACCTGCAGGCGCAGTTCATGGGGCTGATGACCATGGCCAAGGGCAAGTCGCGCATCACCGAGACGATCTTCGAGAACCGCTTCATGCATGTGCAGGAGCTCGCGCGCCTCGGTGCCCACATCACGCTTTCCGGCCAGACGGCGATCGTCGACGGCGTCGCCAGGCTCAAGGGCGCTCCCGTGATGGCGACCGACCTGCGCGCCTCGGTGTCGCTTGTCATCGCCGGCCTTGCGGCCGAAGGCGAGACCACCGTCAACCGCGTCTACCACCTCGACCGCGGCTTCGAGCGGCTGGAAGAGAAGCTCTCCGGCTGCGGCGCGGTGATCGAGCGCATTTCGGGCTGACGTTCCACGGCAATTCTCGCCAGCGGTTGCGCCAGCAACGAAGACCTCCTAGAGCGTGTTGAGCCCGCGTCGATCGGGTTCAACACGCTCTAGTTTTATGTTTGGGCATGATCTTTGCCGAAAAACCGGTTTCCACTTTTCGGGATCATGCTCTAACAGAACATTGAATTGTCAACGTTCAGGTGCGCATTCCGCATGGCAGCTCTCAAGCTCATCGCGCTCGACGATCAGGATCTGAGCATCGTCTCGGCGCATGTCCAGGACGCCGTGATGAAGGTCTCCGACCTCGAATATCTGCCGGCGGCCAAGCGCTTCGTGCTGACCATGAACCGCTTTGTCTGGGAGGCGAAGTCCGGCCTCTTCCGCCAGCATAACGAACGCCGGCAAAGCGTTCTGCATTTCGACCGCGTGCTTGGCGCCAAGACCAGCGGCATTGCGCGCGACAAGCCGGCCGAGGTGCTGTCGCTGCTGGCGATCAGCTTCATCGCCATCAGCAAGCCGGCCGGCATCGTCGAATTGGTGTTTTCGGGCGGCGGCACGATCATGCTCGACGTCGAATGCGTCGAGGCGCGACTTGCCGATGTCGGCGGCTCCTGGGAAGCCTCCTCGCGCCCCGTGCACAGAGGCTGAAACGCAATGGCTATCACGCTCCGCCAGCAGGACGCCGATTTCGAGCAGCGCTTTTCAGCCTTCCTCACCACCAAGCGCGAGGTTTCGGCCGATGTCGAGGCCGTGGTGCGCGACATCGTCGCCCGCGTGCGCGCCGAAGGCGACAAGGCGCTCATCGACTACACGGCGAAGTTCGACAAAGCCGATCTCGGCAAGCTCGGTATCGCCGTGTCGAAGGACGACGTCGCCAAGGCCTATGCAGCGGCCGATCCGGCGACCGTCGAGGCGCTCAAATTCGCGCGCGACCGTATCCGTTCGCATCATGAGCGGCAGAAGCCGAAGGACGACCGCTACACGGATGCCGCCGGTGTCGAGCTCGGCTCGCGCTGGACGGCGATCGAAGCCGTCGGCCTTTACGTGCCGGGCGGCACGGCGAGCTATCCGAGCTCGGTGCTGATGAACGCCGTGCCGGCCAAGGTCGCCGGCGTCGAGCGCATCGTCATCGTCGTGCCGGCCTCGGGCGGCGTCATCAATCCGCTGGTGCTGGTGGCGGCCGACCTTGCCGGCGTTTCGGAGATCTACCGCGTCGGCGGCGCGCAGGCCGTTGCGGCGCTCGCCTACGGTACCGAGACGATCAGGCCGGTCGCCAAGATCGTCGGACCGGGCAATGCCTATGTCGCGGCGGCGAAGCGCCAGGTGTTCGGCACGGTCGGCATCGACATGATCGCCGGGCCGTCGGAAGTGCTGGTGGTGGCCGATGCCGACAACGATCCGGACTGGATCGCTGCCGACCTGTTGGCGCAGGCCGAGCATGACGTTTCGGCCCAGTCGATCCTGATCACCGATGACGCAGAGTTCGGCAAGGCGGTCGAGCAGGCGGTCGAACGCCAGCTCAAGGTTCTGCCGCGCGGCGAGACGGCGGCCGCAAGCTGGCGCGATTTCGGCGCGGTCATCCTGGTGCCGACGTTAGAGGCCTCGCTGCCGCTGGTCGACAGGATCGCCGCGGAGCATGTCGAGCTCGCCTTCGACGATGCGGAGGCCTTCCTTTCCAGGATGCGCAACGCAGGCGCCGTCTTTATCGGTCGGCACACGCCGGAAGTGATCGGCGACTATGTCGGCGGCTCCAACCACGTCCTGCCGACGGCACGCTCGGCGCGCTTTTCCTCCGGGCTGTCGGTGCTCGATTTCGTCAAGCGCAGCTCGATCCTCAAGCTCGGCCCGGAGCAGCTCAAGGCGCTGGCGCCCGCCGCGATCGCGCTCGCCAAGGCCGAAGGGCTCGACGCGCATGCCCGCTCCGTCGCGATCAGGTTGAACATGTAGCGATGTCCGGCCACAACCAAACCCGCGACAGGCTGGTCGACGTCGAGCTTGACGAATCGATCGGACGTTCGACGCCCGACGTCGAGCACGAGCGGGCCGTGGCGATCTTCGACCTCATCGAGGAGAACAGCTTTCGGCCGATCAATGATGACGGCGCGGGCCCTTACAAGCTCAAGCTTTCGCTGGCCGAGTCCCGCCTGGTCTTTGCCGTCAGCCGCGAGAACGGCGCCGATGTGGTCACCCACATCCTGTCGCTGACGCCGCTGCGGCGCATCGTCAAGGACTATTACCTGATCTGCGAAAGCTATTACGAGGCGATCCGCTCCTCGACGCCGAGCCATATCGAGGCGATCGACATGGGCAGGCGCGGCCTGCACAATGAGGGCTCGCAGACGCTGATGGACCGGCTTGCCGGCAAGATCGAGATCGACTTCGACACGGCGCGCCGGCTGTTCACGCTGGTCTGCGTGCTGCACTGGCGGGGCTAGATCAGGATGACGTTTCGTTGAATCGCCATCCTGATCCAGCTCTTTGTTGGAGCATGATCTTCTCCGAAAACCGGACTCCACTTTTCGGGATCATGCTCTAGTGCAGGCCGCCCTGCCCCATTCGATCCTGTTTTTGTGCGGCATGAACGCCGTGCGCTCGCCGATCGCGGAACAACTCGCGCGCCGCATTCTGCCCGCCACCACCTTCGTCGCTTCAGCCGGCGTGCGTGCCGGCGAGCGCGACCCGTTCGTCGACGCGGTGCTTGCCGAGGAGGGCCTGGCGCTTGGCGAGCGCCAGCCCAGGACGCTCGACGACCTGGAGGATGATTATTTCGACCTGATCGTCACGCTGGCGCCGGAGGCGCATCATGCGGCGCTTGAGCTCACCCGCTCGCTCGCCGTCGAGGTCGAATACTGGCCGATGCCCGACCCGACCGACACCGGCGGCACGCGCGAGCACATCATGGCCGCCTATCGCGATGTACGGGAGCGGCTGAAAGCGCGCATAAGCCGACGTTTTGCGGTGCCGGGGGCGGAAAGCGCCCCGGATTAAGCTTGTTCACAAGCGGACGATTATCATATAGGTTCCGCGCAAATTCCGGTTGGAGTCGGATGATTTCAGGCCTATTCGACCTGAGAAATCATCCGACTCCAGATCAAGAGTAGAGCATGATGTCCTCCGAAAACCGCTTCACACTTTTCGGCATCATGCTCTAGGCGCCGGAACGCCCATCCAAGCAAAGGTATCGAATGCCGAAGGAAGAAGTCCTCGAGTTTCCAGGTGTGGTCACCGAACTGCTGCCCAATGCGATGTTCCGCGTGAAGCTCGAAAACGAACACGAAATCATCGCCCACACGGCCGGCCGCATGCGCAAGAACCGCATCCGCGTGCTGACCGGCGACAAGGTCCTGGTCGAGATGACGCCCTACGACCTGACCAAGGGCCGCATCACCTACCGTTTCAAGTAACAGTCCGGCGCCGACCCGGCCGGACGATTTCAGGTCCGTTCGACCTGAAATCGTCCGGCTCCAAATCAAAGAGTGGAGCATGATGTCGTCCGAAAACCACTTCACACTTTTCGGCATCATGCTCCCATGAGCATCCTGCAGAAGCTCGTGCTTGCCTCGGGTTCGCCGCGCCGCATCGAGCTCTTGCAGCAGGCCGGCATCGAGCCGGACCGGGTGCTGCCCGCCGATGTCGACGAGACGCCACTGCGCGCCGAGCATCCGCGCTCGCTGGCCAAGCGCCTCTGCAAGGATAAGGCCGAGAAGGCGCTGGCCTCGCTGAAGAGCGAGGAAGACTACGCGCCGGCCTTTATCCTCGCCGCCGACACGGTGGTGGCGGTGGGGCGGCGCATCCTACCCAAGGCCGAGACGATCGACGACGCCATCAATTGCCTCGGCCTGCTTTCCGGCCGCTCGCACCGGGTCTATTCCGGCATCTGCCTGATCACGCCGGGCGGCAAGCTGCGCCAGCGACTGGTGGAGACCAGGGTGCGCTTCAAGCGACTGCCGCGCGAGGAGATCGAAGCCTATGTCGCCTCGGGCGAATGGCGCGGCAAGGCAGGCGGCTATGCCGTGCAGGGCCTGGCCGGCTCCTTCGTCGTCAAGCTGGTCGGCTCCTACACAAACGTGGTCGGCCTGCCGCTCTACGAGAGCGTGGCGCTGCTTTCGGGCGAAGGTTTTAAAGCGCACAAGAATTGGCACGTCGCGCGGCCATGAGCATGGACGACAAGGTGACGCCGCTCCGACCGAAGCGGCCCTGCCCCGAATGCGGCAAGCCTTCGTCGCGCGAGCACTATCCGTTCTGCTCGGCGCGCTGCAAGGACATCGACCTCAATCGCTGGCTGAAGGGCGCCTATGTCATCCCCGGCCGCGACGGGGAAGAGGAAGAGGACGACAGCCCAAAGCCGGGCCCGGCGCCCAAGGGCGAGGATTGAGCGGCGGCTGCCGCTGTTTCCAGCGATTTTCTTTCCCGACAAAGCCAGCGCCTAAGCTAAGTGCTTGTTTTCACGCAATTCAGGAGTAGGAAAGAGCCGCACACTTTTCCTGGAATTGCGCTTGTTTTTTACGCAATTCCGGGACGGAAAACCGCCGCACACTTTTCCTGGAATTGCTCTGGACAGCCAAGATACCCGTGCTATAACCCACGCGCTTTCAAGGGGCGCCGCCTGGTGCCTTCGTGAAACCCGGCGAGCGATTCCGTTAGCCGGCGCAGGCCCAGATAGCTCAGTTGGTAGAGCAGCGGACTGAAAATCCGCGTGTCGGTGGTTCGAATCCGCCTCTGGGCACCATCCCCTCTTCTCCCCACATTCCCTTCCACCGAGACTTCTACGCTTCAGTGCCCGCAAATTTCTGAATTTGCTTACTTTTTCGGCACGAAAGATCCGCTTGGGCGAATTTCATCGCAGTTCGGCAAATTTCGTCCAATGGGGCGAGGTGTTGGTATTTTTGTTGGTATCTGAGACCCTGTTGGTATCGAAGCGCCAAAACAGGAGGTCCCACAATGGCTCTCTCCGACGTGAAATGCCGCAACACCCGGCCTGCGTCCAAGCTCCAGAAGCTATCCGACGGCGGCGGGCTGCAGCTATGGGTCCAGCCGTCGGGAACAAGGCTATGGCGCCTCGCCTATCGGTTCGACGGGAAGCAGAAGCTGCTGTCTCTGGGCAGCTATCCTGTCATTTCTCTCGCTGATGCCCGCCAAGCGCGCGATGAAGCCAAACGCCTCCTCAAGGCTGGTGCCGACCCGGCCCAGCAGCGCAAATTCCAGAAAGCTAGTTCGCCAAAAGACACCTTTCGCTCAATCGCAGACGAATATGTTGAGAAGCTGAAGAAGGAAGGACGTGCCGATCGGACGATCAGCAAGGTCAAATGGCTGCTCGACTTTGCCTATCCGACAATTGGCGACAAGTGCATTCGGGAGATCGATACGGCTACCATCCTTGCCGCCCTTCGTCGCGTGGAGGTTCGCGGTCGATACGAGTCGGCCAGGCGCCTACGCTCAACAATCGGCACTGTGTTTCGATTCGCAATCGCGACAGCACGCGCCGAGGCAGATCCGACGATCGCCCTAAGGGGCGCGCTCATCAGCCCGACGGTCACGCCTCGTGCCGCGATTACCGATCCTAAGGCCTTGGGCGGCTTGCTGAGGGCGGTCGATGCATTTGACGGACAGCCAACAACCAGAGCCGCCCTGAGGCTGATGGCAATGCTGTTTCCCCGCCCGGGTGAGTTGCGCGCGGCAGAATGGGGAGAGTTCGATTTCGAAAGCTCGATGTGGATCATTCCTGAAGCACGCATGAAAATGCGACGGCCGCACCGCGTACCCCTTTCAAGGCAGGCCGTGAGCGTCCTGGCCTCACTCAGAGAAATTTCTGGTGGTGGATCGCTGCTGTTTTCTAGTGTTCGATCGGTTTCGCGTCCGATTTCCGACAACACGCTTAACGCCGCCCTGCGCCGCATGGGCTACGGTAAGGAAGAAGCTACAGCGCACGGATTTCGAGCGACAGCATCAACTCTGCTAAACGAATGCGGAAAGTGGCATCCGGACGCGATAGAGCGGCAACTGGCTCACATTGAGAACAACGACGTTCGTCGCGCCTACGCCCGGGCAGAGCACTGGGAAGAGCGGGTCAAGATGATGCAATGGTGGGCCAATTATCTGGATGAACTCAAGAGCAAAAACGCACAGGTGATCTCAATCGGGGGACGCGGCAAACCTGCTGCCCATGCACCAGGGCTAGGGACCAATTTGAACCCAACAGCGACGGTTCACCAAACGCCGAGACGAATCTCCAACCTCCGAAAATCATATTGAGGTTCACAAAAACGCCGAAGCTTGACGACCAAATGGTAGGCTAGGAGGACGTGCCGGAAACATTGATTTCATTGGGTTTTCGTGGGTCAAAATCAGAGCTTCTCGTAAAGTCCGCAGACCGAATCGACAAATCGACAGCCCGGGCTTCCACTCGATCATCAACGAGCCATCTGTCCGATCAGCTTGGCCGCCGCTTGATTTGTTCGCTAAAGGCAAATGGTGCCTCGACGAAAGTTGAAACCAGTTCTCGGTGTATGTGGGTCCCATTGTTCCGCCCGGCATAGTTGGCGGAAGAGTTAATCACTTTGTGGTCAGTTGCAGAGCTAACGTCGCACGTCATGGCAATGGAGGGCTAAAGGGGCGAAATGCGGGGTAGTATCGCGATCTGGCATGACACGCTTGCAGATGACGCCAACGGCTACGCGCCGCGCGTCGAGGTCCACATAAACATATGGAAGGGCGAGAGGCGCTCAGCCAAGAGGCGCTTCCATCTTTTCGATATAGGCTTTCGCTTCCAGGAAATGAGATCACTCCGGACGCTCTCGATCAGCCTCCCTTTCCAGATCCAGTCGGACTATGTTTTCGATCTCTTCGATGTGATGCACGATTCATCGACGTTGTCTGCAATCTTCAATGAGACCCTGTCGGCCGGGGAACTCCAGGAGAACGGCAAAACGTTCGCGGCACTCAACGAATCGAAGAAAGTTCAATTCTATGTGTCGCGATGCTCAACAGACGATCGACGTCTGACCACCATCGGCAAGGGAGACGATGTCGGCTCTGTAATCATGTTACACGATCAGTTTTTTGACCGATTGCGGACCAAAATCGGCGACCAATATATTCGTCTACGCATTAGAGTCCCCTTCCATATCGCGAACGGCTTCGTCTCCGAAATCGACGCCAAGGACTCTGCTTTTCTGAGCACGATCTCCACCAGCGAAATCGTCGAATTCCGTTTGAACGAACGCCGAAATTTCTCGGCGTCGATCCTGGAGCGATTGGGCGGAGGTGCAGATCTGATTGATGTGTCTGCTGTGCATTATTTTCTGATCAGGGATATGACGGTGGAAATGACCCAATCCCACACCGGCTTCAAGAAAATGCGTCGGCTGGAGCCCGAAATCTGGGAACGATACCTGAGAGATGAACCGCAATTCAATGCACAGAAGATGATAATATACCATTGGAGCTCGACAGCACAGCCTCAATCTACGGTTGAAAGCTTCACCGCGCTTGCTACTTTTCGCGCCTACTACACTGGCCGCCTCTGGGTTTACGCGCTGGTTGTGATTGCATTGGGTGCGATGGGCAGCGCGTCTCAAGCAGGCTTGGTTTCGCTGGTTGGAATGCTGTGGGAGCTCAAAGAGCCGTGGCAAATTGCGGCCGCCAACGCCGCGATCGTTGTTCTCCTTGCCTCCGCTCTCGTTCTTATCGTCCAATTTAGCCGAAAGTGGCCAAATCCAGTGGGATGGGCTATCGGATATCTCAGACCTCGCCGCTAAGGTAGGGTCCACGAATCATGCGGGGAGCGTGCCTATGATAAACGACCCAAGCTTCGCGAGTACCCTTTCTGAGCGCGTACCCCAGCCATATCTGCCCATCGACGCATTCGCAATCTACGGCTGGCTGGAGCGGGCTGGCGTCCATCAGTTCTACCCGAATTTCCAGCCGTGGTTTTTCGGCAAGGTCGTTCCTGGGCTCCACACGGGAGAACGCCATATTGTTACGACATATGTCGAGGGTACGCTCGCTGGCGTAGCAATCTGCAAGCGCGCAGAGACGGAGCGCAAGCTATGCACGCTTTGGGTCGCACCCGCCTTGCGCGAGCGGGGGGTCGCGAAATCGTTGGCTCGCTGTGCATTTGATTGGCTTGAATCGGACCGACCGCTTTTCACCGTTCCCGAAGAGCGAATCGCAGAGTTTGCGGGGCTACTTCGCGTGTGGGGCTTTTCGCCACCCCAAGTTTATCCAAGCCTCTACCGGTGGAATCGGGCCGAATATGTCTTTAACGGCCCCGTCGGAATTCCTGATCACTGAGCGGATGAAAAACGGCGTTCGAGTTCCCGCCGAAACTCGTCAAGCGTTGGAGCGCGGATTGCTAAGAATGGGATGCCAAGTCGAGTTGCCAGCCGTTCGCAGGCAGCTTGCTCTAGTGCAGTAAGGGCAGCAATCTCGGTTATAGAGTCAGAGTTCGCGCTAAGCGCCCTGCGCGCCCGGATCTGTTCTGGATCATCGAGGACATGGATCAAGAGGTCCGGCGCAATTTCGTCGAAGAACCAGTCCGGAACGAGCAGTGGTCCCTCTGGGGTCTCGACCAATGCATGGCCGTCAACAATCTGATGCTTCTTTGATCGGGGAAACGCCGTTAGGGCTTCTTTTGCGATGCGTTGATTGGTGAGCCCATCTGCGAGAGTGGCGACTGGCAGGATGCCGCCAGCGACCCTCAATAGTTGGCTGATGCTGGCATACTCTAGCTCGGGGATCTGGTCAGCAGCATGCAGAGAGCGGGTCGTCTTCCCCGATTTTGAGAGCCCCGCCACGAAAACTCTCATAGGCATGCTCCAATCGCATTGACCAACCGCGCTGATGCATAAGCCCAAGACTGAGGCGCCGTGAAGCTGAACTCTTGGCGGAGACGGCCAAGGTCCCAATCGTTGACCAGAGGCAGGTGCCGAATAATCTCGATACCAACACCCGCATCTCGATCCCGGAAGTAAGTGGCGAAGTGCCGCTCATCAACGCACGACGCCTCGCCGTGCACAAGCCAAAGCTCCTTGACCGGAAGCTCATGAATCGCACCCATTTGGACGACTGCAGTAAGTCTACAGTTGGGCGAAGATTCATAGAGATAGGCCGCCGAACCGGCGAGATAGCGAGGAAAACGCCGCCTTAGCTCGATCGTTTTCTCACCGGAGCGGATTAAAGTAGCCCATTTTGGTTGGATGCTCAAAACGATCGTTCGCATGCTGGCTTCCCTGAACGGGATCCTTGATTGCATACGGGCGGAGTAATCGCTAGTCAGAACATGCCCGCCGGCTACTAGGCAAAGCCTAGCGAGTGAGATGTTGGCCTAGCTGCATTCCCTGATGGCACACAAGCCGGCGATTACGAAGCTCCTCTTTGTCCACTGAACCTGCAAAGTGGATCCCGCTTGCAAGCCGTTTGTTCTGCGATACGGCTACTTGAACGTCGAGGCGTCTCGATATTGGTCGTGTCCCGCTGAGTGGTGTAGCTCGGCGGTGACGAAGCCGCTCGCGAGCGCGCCCCTCAACAGCGCTGAAGCGAGCGAGCGGCGATAGCAGCGGTCATCGATGTTCC
>NZ_JAVIIR010000027.1:0-37869 GCF_033977325.1 Mesorhizobium vachelliae | reverse complement strand
AAGGACGCGCTGGCGACGCCGGTCATCTTCGACGGCCGCAACCTCTACGACCCCAAGGTGATCGCCCGCTACGGCATCGAATATTTCTCGATCGGCAGGATGGCGGCGTGAGGGCGCCGAGTGAATATCTTATCTCAACATGACCGACAGAGCCTTTCTTCGGCCCTGCACCCCGCGTCCTGACCTCAATCAGGCTCGATATCACTGCTCCCAAGCGCCTCGAGCATCGTTGAGAAGATGCTACCAACCTCCTCGGAAATCTCTTCCGATCGTATTCCAGCTTTCTTTGCGTCGCTGGTTAATCGCCTCGCAAGCTCTTGCGCCAAAGTTGTATCGGTTGATGAATGATGCGGCAGGTTGCTATCCATCCATTCCTGGAGGAATTTCAGGCCCCGTTCACTCACTGCAAAACCATTCCAGGGTTGCATGCATGATGAAGTGCAATCAAATTCGACATGTTTATCCCCACTATAATTTGGCGCCGCCGGAATCGTTCCCTGTTCAAACCCGCTTACGGCCCCTATTGTCCGCGCATGGAACGACGGCACGCCATCCGACGGGGAAGTGACAGGCTTTGGGAAGTCTACGATGTAGGCGACCAAAAAGTTTTGTCCGTGGACGGAGTTCCTTTGATCCATCTGCAGGTTGAAGAGGCAGTGGACGCTCTGGACTTGCTGGAAGGCGGCTTCCTCGTTCCAAGTGACACGCCCGCGATAGCGTGAAGTGATTTTTCGACAGCCGGGCTTCCGCCAACATCTCCACGCTTCCTTGCACACCTGTCAGCCCGAAGCACAGACAGGGAAGCAGGTTCCGTCGTCGCAAAATTTAGACACCGGCGTGTTCGTTCGCATGTTTCGCCCACAATTGGCCCGCACGGATATGTTCGTTGGCTGGTGAGATTGTGAAGGCCTCGCTGGCGAGGTCCGGCGGCTAGCCGCCGCCAGCCGCTTCCCCGGGCCGTGTCCCCCAAACCGTGCGACTCTCCCCCAGACCATAGCGCAACCAAATGCCTGGCTAGGTGAAGCTCTTCACATTGCGGATGATCGGGTCTGTTGCGGCAACGCCGGCATATTCCAATTTCGTCCGAAGGACCGCTGCACGCTGTAGCTATCTTCAATATCTTCCCGGCGGATCTCGTGTGCTTGAGTCGCCTAGCGCGACGTGCCTCTTGGCAACGAGACCGAGGCGCCAGACGAGCCATTCGGAATGCAAAGCTGCCCCGGCCCGCGCCGCGGCATCAGCTCTCAGTGCCGTATAACTTGTTCTTCAAGTCTGATGGCTCGCGGCCATGAGGTGGAAGAAAATTCTCGATGTACACTTCCGGCGCCGCAAGCATCATCAGAATGATCGATGAAATGGTTTGGGCGGACGGCGATAACTGACGCTATCCATAGCGTGAGCCTGTCATGTCACCAGCCTACTCCGGATCGGAACTCGCAATTGAGCATCCGCGGGCGGATTCTCAATCGGCATATTGCGAATGGGCGAATGTTCCTGAATACGCGCTCGACCAAGGCGGCCCTGTCCTGCGCCCCTATCAGCGGATGGACGCCGATTATGCCGATGTTGCCGTCGTCGATCATTTGAGAATTGTGGCCCGTCAATATCCCGGAAAACTGGCGATAACCGACGGAGCCAACCGCTTCACCTATTCAGAGCTCGTCTCGGCTGTCGAAATACTGGCTAACCGCATCCTCGCCATCACTCCTCCCGATGGCGCCGTCGGTATCCTTCTTGCCAATACGGCCTTCTTCCCGTTGGCGATGCTGGCAAGCATGGCCGCAGGGCGACCTATGGTGCCCCTCAACACGAGGGATCCGGATACCAGGATCAATGCGATCGTGTCCGAGGCGCGGTTATCGACTGTCATAGGGGATGGAGATGTACGGCCCACAGGCCTGCCACGAGTCGTCGGCTGGATAAATGTCTCCCCCCGCGGCGAACCGAAGGGCAATCGCGTTCCCCAACTCCATGCGGTGTCCGTCGATGCGCCCGCGATCGTTCTCTACACGTCAGGCAGCACGGGTCGGCCAAAAGGCATCGTCAACAGTCAGCGCAGCCTTCTGTGGCGCGTTCAGCAATATGTAAACGCCTGTCACATCAACGCGCAGGACGTGTTCCTGCCTCTCACCGGACCGGCCACCATCGCTGGCTGTCGAGAGGTGCTCACCGCTCTCCTTACCGGCGCCACGTTGCATCTTCTCGAGGTCGAAGCCGTAGGCTTGCGCGCGGTCTTACACCGGATGCAAGCCGAGGGAGTAACTGTCACCTACCTGGTGCCGGCTCTCCTGCGCGCGCTTATGGCGAATAAATCAGAAGACGCATTCCGCAGTCTCAGGGTGGCTCGGATCGGCGGCGAAAAGGTGTCGTGGGCTGACATAAAGCTGCTACGCGACGCCGTTTCAAGCAACTGCCTGGTCCAGATCGGCTACTCGTCAACCGAGACCACGGGATCACAATGGTTTGTACCGACCGATTGGCCGGAGCAAGGTGCCTCGGTTCCCGTTGGATGGCTCCTTCCAGGGATTAGGTTCGCGATTGTCGACGAGGAAGGACACTCGGTCCCGCCCGGCGAGACTGGAGAGCTTGTCATAAAAAGTCCGTATGTGTTGCTGGGCTATTGGGAAAGCGGCGGCGTCATGCCGGTGGCCGCGGATCCCGAAAACCCGTCCAACCGCATCTTTGAAACGGGTGACCTCGTTCAACTGGACAACCATGGCCTGCTACAGATCATGGGTCGCAAGGGACGCCAGATAAAAATCAATGGCCGACGCGTTGAACCCGCCGAGCTGGAGCGGGTTTTGCTTGGCGCGCCTTCCGTCGAGGACGCCGTGGCGATTGTGACGGCGTCCACGGAACTCATCGCCTTCGCCGTGCCTCGCGGGCCGGCCACTTCCAACTTCGCGGACGATCTTCGCCATCTTGCCCGGACGACTTTGCCGCCGCCCCTATGCCCACTGAGACTGCATGCGATTGCCGAGATCCCACGCCTGCCGGGCGGGAAGGTCGACGTGACGAGGCTCGCCGAACTGGACGGCGAGAGCGCCAGGCAGGACCGCATTGTCCAGGCTCCGAATACGGGACACGAGCAGACTATCCAGCAGATCGTGCAACGTGCCTGGACCAAAATCCTGAACACGCGCGTTGCCGCGGGACGTTGGGATGACGCCGGCGGCGATTCGCTGAAGCTGCTGCATTGCGTCATGGAGATCGAAAGCGTCCTCGGCCTGGAGATCGACCTTGAACCTTTCACCGTGGGAATGAATTTCGAGGAAATGGTGAAAGCCGTCGCGGCCGCGAAAGCAGGCAACGAACAGGCCAGCCCGCGCAAAGAGCATTTGCCAATTCTCTTTCTGCTACCCGGATCCGTCGGCTATGGTCCCAGCCTTGCCGCCTTCGCGGCCTCCATGGGCAGAACCGCCCGGGTCGTCCCGATCAGATATCCTGCCCTGGCAATGATACTGCAGGGGAAAAACTCGGTCGGAGATATGGCCGAGGCCGCGCTCGAACAGATACGCCGCGCCCAGCCTGAAGGTAACGTACGACTTCTCGGTCATTCGCTTGGCGGCGTCGTTGCTTTTGAAGTTGCTTCAAGGCTGTCGGCTGCCGGGCGAAGCGTGAAATTTCTGGGCATCCTCGACACAAGCCTGCTCGGTGAGCGGAGCACCTACCGAGAGACCATCATTCGCACATATCATCGAATTCGATCCAATCGCATCACCGCCTACCGCATGGCCTGCCGCGCCCTTGCCAAGGTCACTGTGAGGTGGGGCTACGAGATGCAACTGGCCGCCATGCTCGATCGCTACGCCCAGGAGAAGTTCAACGCTACGAGCTTCAGGGCAAAGCTGGAGCTCCAGGAAGTGCTGAGAGCGAAAGCTTTCTTCCAATGGCTGCAGATGCCAAGGCCCAAACTCCCGATTACGGGCACCTTGTTCCGCTGCGCCCGTCCTGGAATGCCTCGAGCCATCGGGTGGGACGGCGCGTTCGCGGATCTCGATGTGATTCCAATCGTCGGCAGCCACATCGACATGGTCTCAGAACCTAACGTCGATACGAACCGTCCGCTCATCGAGGCGGCCGTGGCCCGAACTTATCTGCCAGAAGAATCGCGCCAGAAGGAGGAACGGTCATCGACGTGATCTCCGGGTTCGGCAAGGACGCCCTGATGCTCGATGCTCGTGTTGAGGTCGACCGCATCGTAGAAGCCTTGCGCCAACAGGTCTTTGGCACACTCCGGCGCCGAGGCGTCGTTGTCGGCCTCTCTGGAGGCATCGACAGTTCCGTTGTCGCAGCTCTCTGCGTCGGCGCGTTCGGGAAAGACAAGGTGCTCGGCATATTCATGCCGGAATCTCATTCTTCCGGCGACTCGCTGCGGCTTGGGCGAGTGGTTGCATCGCAGCTTGGTATCGACTCGATCGTTGAAGACATCACGCCGGCCCTGGAGGGCATAGGCGCCTATTCACGTCAGATCGAGGCGATCCGGACCGTCATTCCCGCCTATGGTGAAGGTTGGAAATGCAAGCTGGTGATGACGTCGGTTCTAGAAAGCAACGGCATCAACATCACCAGGCTGACGGTGGAGGATCCGGACGGCAAAGTCGACACCGTCAGACTGCCGCCAGCAACCTATCTGCAGATCGTCGCCGCCACCAACTACAAGCAACGCGTGCGAAAGATGACGGAGTACTACCACGCGGACCGTCTCAACTACGCGGTCGCAGGCACGCCAAACCGGCTGGAACACGACCAAGGCTTTTTCGTCAAACAGGGCGACGGAATCGCCGATGTCTTGCCGATCGTTCATCTCTACAAGACGCAGGTCTACCAATTGGCGGAACATCTCGGGATAGACGCCGAGATTCGGCGCAGGCCACCGACCACGGACACGTTCTCCATGGCGCAGAGCCAGGAGGAATTCTATTTCGCATTGCCATATCACCTGACGGACCTGTGTCTCTTTGGCCTGAACCACCGCATTTCCGCCAACGAGGTCGCAGCTGTAGCCGGCCTCACTCCTGACGAGGTTCAGAAAGTCTTCAAGGACATTGAAAGCAAGCGGCGCGCAGCGCGTTATCTTCATGCGAGACCCCTGCCTGCTGTCCAGATGGACGAGGCCTGAGCGTGTGCGGCATAGCCGGAATCGTGGCATTGGACGCTACCGCGGCGCGGCCTTCGCGCGAGGCGCTCCTTCGCATGGCGGGATCGCTCGTGCATCGCGGTCCGGACGAACACGGCCTCTACCGCGACAATCGCGCGGGGCTGGCCCATGCTCGCCTCTCCATTGTCGACCTTTCGAGTGGGCAACAGCCGCTTGCGGACACGGACGGCAAGACCTGGATTGTCTTCAACGGCGAGATTTTCAACTACGTCCAGCTTCGCGAAAAGCTGGTCGCGCTCGGCCATCGCTTCCACACCCACAGCGACACCGAAGTGGTGGTTCATGCATATCGCGAATGGGGCAGCTCCGCTTTTGAGCGCATGAACGGGCAATGGGCAATCGCGATCTGGGATTCGCTTGCTGGCCGCCTGGTGCTATCGCGCGATCGGTTCGGCATATGCCCCCTGCATTTTTGCGAGCACGCCGGGCGCCTCTATTTTTCCAGCGAAGTGAAGGCGATTTTCGCAGCCGACGCGGCTTTGCCGCGAGCCTTCGATCCAGCCGGCATTGACCAGACCTTCACGCTTTGGACAGTGGTCCCGCCGCAGAGCGTGTTCAAAGGAATTCAGGAACTCAAGCCCGGACACCTTCGCGTCTATGAAAGCGGAACCGTTCGTGAGCAGGCTTTCTGGAAACCCAGCTATCCCGAGGCGTTCGACGACAGGCACGAATTTGGCGGATCGCTCGATGACGCCGTCGACAAAGTGCGCGAGACCCTGCAAGCGGCGACGGCGCTGCGCATCGAGCAGGCCGATGTGCCTGTTGGCTGCTACCTGTCCGGCGGACTCGACAGCTCCCTTGTCGCCATGATGGCAAGCCGCATCGCGGGCAACCGCTTCCAGACCTTTTCGCTGCGGTTTGCCGATGCTGAATATGACGAGACACGCTACCAGCGGTTGGTGGCAGGCACGACCGGCAGCGAGCACCACGAGGTGGTGGTTTCTCGCAGCGACATCGCCGCCGTCTTTCCAGAGGTGATCCACCAAACCGAACGTCCGATCCTGCGGACCGCGCCGGCGCCACTTCTTCTGCTTTCAAGATTGGTGCGGGAGCACGGAATCAAGGTCGTGCTGACGGGTGAAGGCGCGGATGAGATGTTCGCCGGCTACGACCTGTTCCGGGAGGGTAAGGTCCGCCGCTTCTGGGGGCATCAACCATCCTCGACGAGACGCGCCCGATTGCTGGAGCGCCTGTACCCCTATCTCACTCGTTCCCCGGTGCATCAGCAGGCGATGGCACGCCAGTTCTTCGGGCACGATATCCAGGACCATGATGCGCCAGGCTTCGCGCATGACACGCGCTGGCGCACCACCAGCGCTCTCAAGCGGTTGTTTTCCGCCGATATGAAAGCCAGGACGGAGCCGCACAGCGCGGTCGCGGAGTTCCTCGCCCGCTTGCCGGCCGAATTCTCGGGCTGGGGCTCGCTCGCGCAGGACCAGTACATCGAAATCCAGACCTTGATGTCGGGCTATCTGCTCTCCTCGCAGGGAGACCGCATGCTGATGGGTAACTCTGTCGAAGGGCGCTTCCCGTTCCTCGACGATGACGTCGTAAAACTCGCGAACTCGCTTCCGGCCAAATACAAGTTGCGCGTTCTGGATGAGAAGCACGTGCTGAAGCGAGTGGCCGAGCCGATGCTGCCGCCGGAAGTCATTGCCCGCAAGAAACAGCCCTACAGGGCGCCGAACGCTCAATGCTTCGTCACTGACAATGCACCGGCCTATGTGCGCGAGGCACTTTCGCAAAGAGCATTGCGCGAGGCGAACGTCTTCGACCCTGAGTCAGTCGCGCGCCTGCTGGGCAAGTGTCAAGCCAGAGCCACGGACCAGGATCTTTCCAATTCCGACAACATGGCGCTGGTCGGCGTGCTGTCGACGCAACTTCTTCACCAGCAGTTTATCGCGAGCCGCCCTAGCGGCACCCGGAAGATCCCGCTCAGCGTCGATGTTGATTACGAGGTCAGGGAAGAGGTGTTGGCATGATGCATGGCGCGATACCGCTGCTGCACGACTATCTCAGATACTCGGCCGACCGACTGGGCGACAAGGTGGCGCTGGTCTGCGGCGGGCAACGCCTCACCTATGCCGAGATCGAGGCGAGAGCCAACAGCATTGCCCGACATCTCGCAGACGCCGGGGTGGCGCGCGGCGATCGCGTGATGATCTTCGCGGACAACACGGTCGAAACGGTCGTCAGCTTCTGGGCCGTGCTCAAAGCGAACGCCGTGGTGTGCATCGTCAATCCGCTGACCAAAAGCGACAAGCTTCATTACCTGCTCAACGATTGTCTGCCGACCGCGCTGATAACGGACAACCATCTGACTTCGGTCTTCAGCGAGCCGGCCCGCAACTGCCCCTCCCTGCGCCGGATGATTGTCTCCGGACCCGTGGATGACGCCGAGTTGATGCAACTGCCCCATGCGGTGCGCTGGGATGTTGCGGTCGCCGGCAACAGTGCGGCACCGGCGCGCAGATGCATCGACATCGATCTCGCCGCCATAATCTACACGTCGGGTTCCACCGGCGAGCCCAAGGGCGTGATGCTGACGCACAGGAACATGATGGCGGCTTGCAGCTCGATCGCGTCGTACCTCGAGCTCCGCGAAGACGAAGTGATCCTCAATGTCCTGCCGTTGGCATTCGATTACGGCCTGTACCAGATGATCATGGCGTTCCGCACCGGCGCCCGTCTGGTGCTTGAACGCTCGTTCGCGTTCCCCGCGCAGATCCTTGGACTGGTCAAGCAGGAGCGGGTGACGGGTTTCCCCGGCGTGCCTACCATTTTTGCCGCGCTCTCGGAGCTTAAATCGCTGAAGGACCAGGATTTTTCGAGCATTCGCTATGTCACGAATACAGCCGCCGCCCTGCCCCTGAAACATATTCTCATGCTCCAGGACCTGTTTCCCGGCGCGCGCATCTATTCAATGTACGGGCTCACGGAGTGCAAGCGTTGCACCTACCTGCCGCCGGAGGATCTCGAGCGAAAGCCGTTGAGTGTCGGGATAGCCATCCCGAACACGGAAATGTGGATCGTCGACGAGGACGACAAGCGGGTCGGGCCCGACGTCGTCGGCCAGCTCGTCATCCGGGGCGCGACGGTGATGAAGGGCTACTGGGGCAAGCCTGAGGCGACCGCGAGAAAGCTCAGACCCGGTCCTTTGCCGGGCGAACAGGTCCTCTACACCGGCGACTACTGCCGGATGGATGCGGAAGGCTACCTCTACTTCGTAGGCCGCGGTGACGAGATCATCAAATCCCGGGGCGAGAAGGTCGCGCCCAAGGAGGTTGAGAACGCGCTCATCGGCATTCCGGGGGTGCGGGAAGCGGCCGTGATCGGCGTGCCGGACGAACTTCTTGGGCAAGCCGTGAAGGCGTTTGTCGTGATGGAGCAAGGGAGATCCGCCGACGAGAAGCAATTGCAGAAGGAATGTCAGAAGCGGCTGGAAAACTTCATGGTCCCAAAATCCATCGTGATCGTAAACAGCCTGCCGATGACAGACACGGGGAAACTGAAGAAAACGGCTTTGTCCTGAGATAACCTCTCAATAGGACATTTATTACAAGTCACTGCACTAACTGGAGAGAACAGATGTTGTCCAGAAAAGACCCTATTGATATTTATAGCGAGCAGATTCGGGGTTTCCTTGCCTCGAATTTCTACGTCGCCGACGCCGAATCCCTCCAAAACGACGCATCTCTGCTCGATCAGGGTATTGTCGACTCCACAGGAGTGCTCGAGGTTATCGGCTTCATCGAAGAAACATTCGGCATCATCGTCGAAGACAGCGAGTTGTTGCCGGAGAACCTCGATTCCGTCCACGGAATTGCTCAATACGTCATCCGAAAGAAGAACTGATCGCAGCGGTCTCCGGAACGAGACCGTTGGGAAAGTGGGTTTGTCGTGAGCCGGGAAATCAGCGTCGAGGATGCTTACCACAAAGGGCATACCAGCTTCATGGGGCTGGAATTGCTCGTGGGACCTGGCGCGCTCGTACCGCGACCCGAGACTGAATTGCTGGGCGCAACCGCCCTCGATGCCCTGGACCAGTTGAGGATCTCTGAGCCTCGCATTGTCGACATGTGCTGCGGCGCCGGCAATCTGGCGTGCGCCATAGCGCACTATGCCCCCGCGGCTCGAATCTGGGCGAGCGACTTGACGGATGGGTGCGTCGACGTATCACGTCGCAATGTAGCCTTTCATGGATTGGCCGGTCGCATTACGGTGCATCAAGGGGACTTGTTCGAAGCTTTCTCGGGCCTGGAACTGGCTGGCACGATCGACATGATCGTCTGCAACCCACCATATATTTCGGAAAAGCGGCTCGAGGGCGACCGCTCCCACTTGACCGAGCTTGAGCCGCGTGAAGCCTTTGCGGCTGGTCCTTATGGTCTGAGCATCCATATGCGGGTGATAAAAGACGCGCAGCATTATCTGCGCCCCGGCGGCATCCTGCTCTTCGAGGTCGGCCTTGGCCAGGATCGACAGGTCATGGGTCTACTCGACCGCTCGAAGGCCTACGAGAATATTGGCGCGATCTCGAACGAAGCCGGCGAGGGCCGGGTCGTCGTCGCGCATATGAAGAGCGCGGATTGATCACGCGCGGAATGTCCGATCGGCTCACTTTCCTAATCCAACGGACATCGAAATGTGATCTCGACACGGGCGAGCCCCTCGTCCTTCACATGGTCGGGTAAACGTTGGCTTTCGGGGGGTGGGTTATCCCCAGTTTGTCGGGTTGATTCACGATTTAGCGTCCCAGCGTCACGATTTTGCTGCATTTTGATAAAATTTGACGAATGTTAGCTTGGCGTAATGTTCGGG
This sequence comes from Mesorhizobium vachelliae, assembly GCF_033977325.1. Classification (NCBI taxonomy): domain Bacteria; kingdom Pseudomonadati; phylum Pseudomonadota; class Alphaproteobacteria; order Hyphomicrobiales; family Phyllobacteriaceae; genus Mesorhizobium; species Mesorhizobium vachelliae. Next base: position 27,887 of record NZ_JAVIIR010000027.1, on the reverse strand, counting down.
GTGGGCGGGTCACAGCGAAAGGGAAGATCGTGTCCTACTCTCACAGAGCCCGAGAACTCGTGCGACAATCTCAATGGGAGATTGGCACGTCGTGAAGAAATCCCACACGCAACATTTCGCTTCGGCACTGTCGGGTTGCTGGCATGGATTGCTTGGCATCGGTCTCTTTTCGGCAGTGATAAACATTCTGGCCCTCACCGGCTCCGTCTACATGCTGCAGGTGTATGACCGTGTGCTTCCCTCGCAGAGCGTTCCGACGCTCGTCGGATTTACGATCGGCATGCTGGGTCTCTATGCCGTATACGGGCTACTCGATTTTGTGCGGCTTCGCCTGCTGGTTCGAATAGGCAATCGCCTTTACAGAAATCTGCAGCAGAAGGCCTTCGCCATATCGCTCTCGGTACCCTTAATCGCCGGGCAGGACGCGAACCGGGTGCAGCCGCTTCGCGACCTGGACCAACTGCGCGGCTTTCTCTCCGGCCTGGGGCCGACCGTGTTTTTCGACGCCCCATGGATGCCATTTTATATGGTGGTCATCTACCTGTTGCACCCTTCCCTTGGACTACTGGCAACCGTCGGCGCCGCTGTTGTCGTACTTTTGACCGTGGTCGCGGAAATTGTTGGCCGCGGACCCGCAGCCCAAACTTCTGAAACACTTGTCGCCCAACGCGTTCTTGCCGACGCCGGCCGCCGCAACGCGGAAGTCGTTCAGGCGATGGGTCTCTCCGCCAGGCTTGGCCGACGCTGGACAGAAGTCAGCCATGCGTATCTCAAGAACCAGGAGCGTCTCTCCGACATCGTCGGCGGAACTGGATCATTGTCGAAGACACTCAGGATGGCCTTGCAGTCAAGTGTGCTGGGGCTGGGCGCTTATCTCGTGATCGGAGGGGAGGCTTCCCCGGGCATCATCATCGCATCTTCCATATTGCTCGGCCGCTCTTTGGCGCCGATCGACGCCGCGATGGCAAACTGGAGAGGATTTCTGGCCGCGCGCCGAAGCTATTCCGACTTGACGGCGGCGCTGGATGCCTTCGGCAGCCAAAGCGCTCCTATGGAGCTTCCCCATCCTCAGGGGCAGCTCTCCGTCGAGGAATTGACGATAGCCCCCCCAGGCACACAGCGGCCAACGGTTCTAAATGTAAGCTTTCGCCTGGCGAGCGGCGCGGGGATGGCAATCGTCGGCCCCAGCGGTTCGGGGAAGACAACACTGGTGCGTGCCCTGGTCGGTGTATGGAAGCCAATTCGGGGAACCGTTCGGTTGGACGAGGCTGCTCTCGATCAGTGGAGTCCGGAACTGCTCGGTGCTCATATCGGCTATTTGCCGCAGGACGTCGAATTGTTCGACGGAACGGTTGCCGACAACATTTCGAGATTTGGCGGCCAGAGCGATCCGAAAGGCGTCATGGCAGCCGCTCGAGCGGCGGGCGTCGACAAGATGATCATGCGATTGCCGCAAGGGTTTCAAACACGTATCGGCGACGGCGGGACGGCCTTGTCGGCTGGGCAGAGGCAGTTGGTCGGCCTGGCCAGGGCACTTTATGGCGATCCGTTTCTTGTCGTGCTCGACGAACCAAATTCCAACTTGGATTCAGACGGCGATATTGCGTTGGCGGGCGCGATCCTGGCGGTACGTCAGCGTGGCGGCATCGTGATCGTCGTCGCGCATCGCCCGTCTGCCCTGGTCAACATTGACCAGGTGCTCGTCATGTCGAACGGGATGGTCCACGCATTTGGCCCGCGAGAAGATGTTCTCGCAAATGTCGTGCGACCCTTCCCCCAGCCAGCAGTCGTTCCGCTGCAAAAAAATGCTGCCGGCCATTCTTGAGGTCTTATTCAGTGTCTGACGCAACCATTTCCTATGCCCGTGCCGACGGCGCGAGCCATTGGCTCGGAACGAGGCTGGCCAATGATCCGGATGGCATCCGATCCAATCTGCTTCTGGGCCTGGCAACCACCGCCCTTCTGATCGTCAGCGGCGGGATGTGGTTGGGAATGACCAAGATCGCCGGGGCTGTGATCGCGCCGGCGACCGTTGTGGTCGAAAGCAGCGTAAAGAAAGTTCAACACCGGACTGGCGGGACCATCGGTGGGATCTTCGCACAGGATGGTGATCATGTGCGCGCTGGCGCTGTTCTGGCCAGGCTTGACGACACGCTCACACGCTCAAACCTGCAAATCGTCAGTGAAGATCTTGACCGGGTCACCATCCGACTGGCCAGGCTCGAAGCCGAGCGGCAGGGGCTACCGGAAATGCAGGTTCCACCCAATCTGCGTGCGAAGATGAGCGATCCGCGGGTGGCTGCTCTCGTCAACGGAGAACGTGCCTTGTTCGAAAGCCGGGCCACGGCTTTGGCTGGCCAGAAAGCGCAATTGCAAAGCCGCTCGATGCAGCTTGGGCACCAGATCGATGGCCTTAAGGCCCAGCTTGCCGCGACGAATGACTCCTTGGACCTCCTTAGCCACAGCCTAGCCGACGTACAGTCTCTTTACTCCAGGAAATTGGTGTCCAAAGAGCGACTGAGCAATGTCAGCCTGGAAGAGGCTCGTGCTCGCGGCGAGTCAGGGCGGCTCGTTGCAGCAATCGCCGAGGTGCAAGCCCACATCAGTGAAACGGACTTGCAGGTGCTTCAGCTCGGCGAGCAGATGCGCACCGATGTGACAAGCGAGCTTCGCGAGAATGAAGCGAAGCGCACCGAGCTCGAAGAGCGCAAGATAGTGGCCGATGACGAGCTCGCAAGGACAGATATCCGATCTCCCCAGACCGGGACGGTACAAGAATCCTCTATCCACACCGTTGGAGGCGTAATTGGACCGGGAGAGGTGCTCATGGTGGTCGTGCCCGATACCGACAACCTTGTCGTGGATGCGCTCATTCCGCCAACCCGGATGGATGATGTCCAGCCGGGGCAGCGGGTATCAATTCGCTTTCCCTCTTTCGACGTCGGAACGACACCTGTCTGTGAGGGCTCGGTCAAGCGCATCTCTGCAGATTTGATCAAGGATCAGGAACGCCAGCTTTCCTATTTTTCGGCTCGCATCCACGTCGACAATCAGGCCACTTGCCTGAAAGGTGAGAAAATCCTCAAGCCAGGCATGCCTGCCGAAGTTCACATAAGCACCAACGAGCGCAGTGTCTGGTCGTATTTGCTCAAGCCATTTACCGATCAGATTTCCCGGGCCTTCAAACAATAGCGGGGACCGCAAAAAGCGGCCCCCCGCGGGTTTAATGCCCTACTGGCTCGCTAAACGTCCGGGATTGCTGCCGAACCTCACCTCGATCGTATCTCCTGGACGCACCTCTGAATCTTCTTCGACGGATTGCTTGCGCCATTCTTCACCAATCTTGCGCACGATGGTGATCTGGGCCTCGATGGCTTCTCCGCTGAGCGGCAACGGCAGAGCGGATGCGCCAGCTGGCTGTAATTTCTGGCTGGCGGCATGGAGCCTTGCGGTAGTGTCCGCAAGGCGCACGTCAGTGTCCTTCAATTCGGTCAGCAGACCGATCTTTCGCATGTTTTCGTTGCGCTCGCGTTGCCTGAGATAATCTTCCTGCTGGCGTCGCGTCCGCATGAGCTCGACCGAGGTCTGAAGCGCGCCATTGGAAGAGAGTAGCGCGGATCGCCTGACGTCAGAGAGCCTGGCGTTGGTCAGATTGCCCGCCTGAAACAATTTCGTCACCCGAGCCAGATCGTCTTCGTCCGCCTTGACCCCATCGCTCTCGACCTGCTGGCGCTTGGTTAGAACGTCGATCTGCGCAGCGGCATCTTTTGCACCCTGATCGACGTAGCTTTGCTCCTGCTGGAAGTTATCGAGAGAAATCTTCAGCGATTCTGCTTCAGCCTTGGCAATGGCCGCGCTGAAGGCGGCAGACAATGGCGACCCTTGGGGAGGCGTGCTATCGAAACTTGGCTGATCCTGGAGTTCAGCGCGAATGCGAGCACTATGGAAATAGTCTCGGGTGTATTCCCCCCAGAGCGATTCATAGTCGCGCTGCAGATCAACCGGATCGGGACCAGTCTGACTTGCGCGTGACCGCAAAAGGCTGAGACCGCCAGACACGGCAATCGCCTGTCTCACGGTCATGAGGGGCCGATATGCCTGCTGGCCGGGGGTGAGCACGTCACCGGTCACGTAGATCGGACGATATTCCGCGACTGTGGCGGTCACATCGTCAGGTTTGACAATGATCATCTGCTCTCGCCCATCGGGTAGACGCTGATGAAATATCTTTGTGGGCAAGATCGTTTGCACGCGGGCCTGCAGTTCGGCAGGCGTCAGGCCGCCGATTGATATCAGCCCGACTTCGGGAAGCGCGATCGTACCGTCCATCTGGATCACAGCACGTTGCGTTCGTTCCGGTATCGAGGAGATCCCAATCTCGACGATGTCGCCAGGCGAGAGTTTGTAAGCCGTGTCCGCCGCGAGCGCACTATCTACCGCGGCCAGCATACCAAGCGCTGCAAGAATGTTTCGCTTCGCGAATGCCATAGTGGATCTCCATTCAGTTCGACTTTGGCCCTTCCGACCAGTCGACAAGGGTGACGAAGTCATAAACAAATCCGCCGGGCACACCCCAGTTGCTGGACCAGATCACCTGCGTGCCATCGGGGGATGGCGAGGCGTGGGTCTCGCTTCGGTAGTCAAAATCGATGCTTCGCGTTTGCGCTATGCGCCGGACCTCTCCGCTGCCATCGAGGCGCAGTGCAACAACCTCTCGCGCATAAGGAGCCATTTCAGAACGGGCCGACACCTCATCCGGGTTGCCGCCATAGCTCAGGAACACCCAACCGGGCTTGCCCAACGCGCGCAACGAAGCATGCGAAGCCTCGCCGTATTTCATAAGCGAAGTCACTTTCCCGTCGGACAGCCGGCGCTTGATCACCTGAAACCTGTCCGGATCGGACTTGCTGATGCCGACATAGACCTCGCTCCCATCGGCGTCGACCGTCATGTCGCCATGCCCGGGCCGATGATGCTGTGTCCATTGCTGGCGCAGAGCGCCGTCGATCGAAAAGATAACCGCCTGTTCGGTGCCGTTTGCCAATTCCTGGATGCAGAGAATATTTTCGCCAAGCGGGGAAATCGAACAATTGTCATTGTCGCCGGGAAGTTGCCCAAGCGCGATATCCACATACTTGCGTCGCAGGTTGAGATCATACGCAAACACAACCTCGGCACCGTCTGCGCGAAGCGCGCGCACCGCTATGCGGCTTCCGTCACGGCTTGGGTTGCCCTTGCCCGGCCCGAAGTGCAGATCGTGATAGTCTTTTGAATCGAACAGCACGTCCTCGCGATCGGTCCGTGGTGCCCAGGTCGATACGCGCTGGCCCTGAACGCAGATCATCAGATCCGCATTCTTGGGATGCCATTCACATTCACCCGATCGATCGCGCTTCAGCAGCGGAGCGTATGTGTGCCCGTCGAGAAAGCACATCCCATTGCAGCCGTTGGTTATGACGAGAAGGCTCTGGTCCGCATTCCAGGCTTGGGCGCTGGAATAACGATGGCTGCAATAGTCTTTTACGCACGCGACCCGATTTCCAAGCGGCCCGGGTTTTGTGATCCGTGTGAACGTTTCCCCAAATACGGGATCGACCGTAGGGCGCAGATAGTCGGGCAGCTCCATCGCCGGCGTCGCAACAAACCGCGTTGACGTATTGTTCGCCTGGCTTGCGGCAGCATGCGGATCAAGGCACGCAACGGCGAAAATCAATGGCAACGCCAACGCATGTCGGCGACCGCAGGTCATGTCATGTAGCCCATTTCCCGGCGCACCCGACCTTCGCTCAGGCGCCCTCTCCACCATGATATGGTGCGCTCCAATCCATCTCGCAGATTGGTACGAGCTCGCCACCCGGTCTGGGTTTCGAATTCGGTCGAGTCCGCCAGCAGCGCGCGGACCTCGGAATTCTGCGGGCGCAAGCGGCTTTCATCTCGATGGACAGGTTTCTTCGATCCGCTCAACTCGACCACCAGATCCAGGACTTCCGCGATCGTGGCGGCGCGCTGGCTTCCGGCATTGTAGGCATGGCCGAATTTGAGTTCCGCGACGCCTGCGGTCAGGAATGCCGCGGCCGTGTCTTCGACAAAGGTCAGATCGCGGATAGGGCTCGTATCCCCGACCATGATGGCCGAACAGTTTTTGTCGAGGGCCTGCCTGATTATGGTCGGCACTATCGCCCGCTCGCTCTGGCGTGGGCCGTAGGTGTTGAATGGCCGCAGAGTTACGACGGGAACGTCAAAGGACCTGGCGTAGGCTTCCGCCATCATGTCGGCCCCGATCTTGGACGCAGAATATGGCGACTGGCCCTGCAGCGGATGCGATTCTTTGATAGGCATGGTCAGCGCTGTGCCGTAGACCTCGCTGGTCGAGGTGTGCACGACGCGTTCCGTGTCCCACTGCCTTGCAGCCTCGAGAACATTCATCGTGCCCAGGACGTTGGTTTCCACATATGACTGGGCCGCCGCGTACGAATATGGAATCGCGATCAGAGCAGCCAGATGGAAAACCACGGCTTGACCGCGCATGATCCTGTTGAGGAACGCACTGTCGCGCACGTCGCCACGCACGAATTTCATGTGGCTACGAATGTTGTCCGGCAAATCGTCAAGCCAACCGTGGCTGTCGAACGAATTGTAGAGCGCCAATGCTGTGACATCCGCTCCACTGCGGACCAGTGCCTCGGTGAGGTGCGATCCGATAAATCCATCAGCGCCCGTGACCAGCACTTTTTTGGCTTTGTAGTCCATGACCAATCGTCCTCTTGGCATTCCAACTCCAACGGTGAGGCTCACCGGAGCGTCAGTCCTGAACGGGCTTAGATCTTGATCGGCGACGGCGGTACCCGGCCGACAACGGCCAGAAAACCACGGACCATCCAAACGACGTCAGCCACGAGAGTCCGCTGCGGATAATAGGAAAGGTCGAGCCTGGCCTTGGCAGGAAACAGGGTCTCACGATAGTACGTCAACGGATCCGTGGATTTTGGATAGAAACTCGCCTCGTTCCGGAACAGAACCTGGCTCGGACCGAGCAAGCCGGGCTTGTAGCGCAAAACAGCTTCGGCGCCGCCATGGAAGCAATCCGCGAACGCCAGGCTCTCCGGCCGCGGCCCGATGATTGCCATGTCGCCTATGATCACATTCCACAATTGCGGCAGCTCATCGAACTTTGTCGCGGCGAGCACCCGCCCAATCGTTGTCATGCGTTTGTCGCCGGCGACCGTCAACGCGAGGCCATGGGGGTCGCACCGCACGTCGAACTTCCGGAACTTGTACATTCGAAAGGGTCGAGCCCCGGCACCCAGGCGGGTCTGCGCGAACAAGACAGGGCTACCGCCTTCGGCCAGAAGGCAGACCGCGATCAGCAGCATTAGCGGCGAGAACAGAACCGCGGCAAAGATTGCAACGGAAACGTCGATCAAACGCCGTGCGAACCCGTGATCCGAGGCCGCAACGAAGTGTCGGTGAAGGGATTGATCTGTCGCGTTCATGCGGCGGTTCCCGCTTGAGCGCAGCTGTTCACCGCGGTGGCCAGAGCTTCCACAACCGCCTCGACCACCGCGGAGGTCATCTGTGGGTGAAGTGGGATCGTCAGTTCCCGCTGAGCAAAGTCCTCAGTTCGCGGCAAATGGGTCCCGGGAGAAAGCTCGCGGTACAACGTCATCCGGTGTACCGGGGGATAGTGGATCGTGGTTTGGATCCCCTGGTTGCGCAGTTCGTCGATAACGTCTTGCCGGTCCGCGTATCGCGGCAAAAGTATCGGCATAATGTGGTACGCGGATCTCCGCGCTTCGCTGAATGGAATGGTTATTGCCGGGCAGCGTGCTGCGAGGAGCCGTCGATAAAGGACGACGAGGATGCGCCTTACTTCGTTCCATTCGTGCAGGTTCGCCAACTGGACGAGACCGACCGCGGCCCGCATCTCGTCCATGCGATAGTTGAACCCGAGCATGGTGACGTCATACTGCGGCGTGCGGCTGTTCAGCCGCTGGTGCGTGCCAGTGGTCATCCCATGCCCGCGCGCCTGGCGGATCTTCCCGAGCAGCTCGGGGTCTTGGGCGATCACGGCGCCGCCCTCGGCGGTTGTCATGTTCTTGTTGCCGTAGAAACTGAAGGCTGCAGCAACGCCAAAGGTCCCAACTTCCCTCAAGCCGGGAGCATGCGCTGCGTCCTCGATGATGTGCAGTCCCCGACTACGGGCAAACCTTTGCCATTGTTCTCGGTTGGCCAGATATCCGGCGAAATGCACGAGGATTATTGCCTTGGTGCGCGGCGTGCAGCGAGCTTCGGCTTCCGCAAGCGACATCAGCGGCAAGTCGGCTGACTCGATGTCGACAAAGACAGGGGTCGCGCCGACATAGAGCACTGAGTTCGCGGTTGCCACGAAAGTCAGCGACGGGACCAGCACCTCGTCGCCTGGGCCGATACCAAGTGCGTGCAAAATGAGATGAAGAGCCGCGGTGCAGGAACTCACTGCGACGCAATCGTCCGCACCGTGCATGCGGGCAAAAGACTCTTCGAACAAGCGAACCTGCTCGCCCATGGTCAGCCAGCTGCTGTCAATGACCTTCGCCAGAGCAGCCTTCTCCGGAATACCCAAGATCGGGGCACTTACCAAGAGCATGATGACCTCACTCCCGAATTATCATTCTGTTTGGGGTTCTCGAGAACGGCGATCTGTCAGGCAGCCGCTGCCGCGACTTCAATCGAAGCCGACTGTTCTTCCCAGGAAATGGCCTGAGCATTCTGGAAATCATCGACGCGACCGATGTCGAGCCAAAGCCCTTCGTGCTTGTAGACGTGGACGACCGTGCCTTGCTGCATCATCTGCAGCATCAGGTCGTCAAACCCGAATGGAATGCCAGAGGGAATGAACTTCAGGACATCGGGATTCATGCAGTAGATGCCCATGCTGACGAGATGAGAAAGCGTAGGCTTCTCGCGGAACACCTGTACCGCATCGTCGACTTCGTCGATGACGCCGAAATCCATCTTGATGAGCCGGTTGGCGGTGGCGATAGTGACCGGATCTTTGTGCTTGCGGTGGGCAGCTGTGAACCTGCTGAGGCTCAGATCGGTGAGAACGTCGCCGTTAAGCACGATAAAGGGCTCGGTCAGTTCATCTCGGATAAGCGAGAGTGGCCCGATGGTGCCCAGCGGCTCCATTTCCTGGGTGTACCGTATTTTCAGGTTCCATTGCGAACCGTCACCGCACACGCTGCGGATGAGATGGCCGAGATATCCGGTCGTGATGTAGACCTCTTCAATGCCATTGCGTCGCAGCCACTTGAGAAGCAGCTCGAGCACGGGCCGGGCACCAATTGGCATCAGGGGCTTCGGCAAAACCGACGTGAAGGGACGAAGTCGTGTTCCCATTCCACCGCATTGAATAACCGCTTTCATCCGATCCTCCATAGTTCATTGGTATGTCCATGGTTGGTGCCCGGAGTAGACGCGTTGGCGGTCGCTTTCGACCATGATGGGTCAGAGAGAAACTGCGCTACACGTCAGTCCGAGCATCTTGTGGGGAACGGTATGTGAGCGGTCGAGGGATGTCGTCGTGCAATCGAATGGCACCGGTCCATCGCCTCGACAGCTTCAACTTCTACGCTGACCTATGTGCTCGCCACGCGGGGGACGAGTGTGCGCCGGCGTCTATAAAATTGCCTGGCCACGATGCATTCAAAGACCCGAGGCGCCGGTGTGGAACCCGAGAATTCAGCTGCCGGAAATTTGCCTGTCGCCCCATCAAACAGCTGATATCACATCGAAACCTTCGTAGTTGGCCTCAGACGCGCCTGATCGGAGAGAAAGCTCTCCGACAAAGCCGGAGCCGGTCCGATTTCCAGCCGATTGAATGGTCCTTGAAAAAACAAGGAGATTTTTCCGCCATAGAGGATTATATTAGCGATGTGGCGTGCAAAGGTATGCGGATTTTCTAGGCGTTCGACGAGCGGGTGGCCACCGCCAAGGCCTATCCCCGATTGATCGTTAAGGGCGGAATAAGCGTTTCAAGGCTCGTCCATGGGCCTGCGTTGGGGTGGAATGCAAATGTATCGAATCGTCATTGCAGACGATCACGGTCTGTATCGGCGTGGCCTGAGTTTGGCGCTTAAGGCTGAGCTTCCGGAAGTGGAAATATTCGAAGCTGGATATTTCGATGCTGTCGTCAATGTCCTGGCGCAGCAGGACAATATCGATCTTGCCATGCTGGATCTGAACATGCCGGGGCTGTTCAACCAGCAGGTGCTCGGCGATATTTTGTCCGCGTATCCGGACACCCGTTTTGCGATCGTTTCCGGGAGCGATTCACGATCGGAAATATTGAAGGCCCTGTCGATCGGGCTGCACGGCTACATCGTGAAATCTCAGACGGACCAAGAAGTGGTGTCGGCAGTGCGCGAGATACTCGCAGGCCGCATCTATGTTCCGGCGCTGTTGTCTCGACCTTCCGGGGGTCCGGCATCACCCGCGCTCCCATCAGCAAGAGCCTGGACCCAACGGCGGATGGGAGCGACCAGCCTCAGCAAATTGACCTCAAGGCAGCGAGACGTGCTCAAGCTGATGGCCGAAGGCTTTTCAAACAAGGAGATAGCCCGCGATCTGGACATTTCTGAAGCAACGACAAAAATCCACGCTGCCGCGGTAATGCGTGAGTTGGGAGTACGCAACCGCACCGAAGCAGCCGTCGCGCTCCAGAACTTGCGCTCAAGGTTCATTGATTAGGATTCGATTTCGCGACGGGGCAACCGCAGCGAATATCGTAAGCCACCGTCAAATATCTCCAGCTTCGAAGAATGGCCAATAAGCGGCGCGGTATTGACGCCCAATATCATGGACCCCATGCCATGGCCGATGTTCTTGGTCTTCCGGCGGCTTCCCGATTCGATCCAATCGAACACGACGTCATCGCTTTCCGCCTCATCCGATGCATACGCCCATCTAACCTCGAGGCGCCCCCGGGGAGCACCGATCACACCATGCTTGACGGAGTTCGTCGCAAGCTCGTGAACAATCATTCCGAAGGTTTCGGCAGCACCACTCGACATCAAGACGTCGGGGCCATCGGTCTTTATCTTTCGCGTTTCCAGGTAGGGTGACAGTTCCTGGAGCACGAGGTCTCGTAGCGGTACCGAACTGGCGGCGCGACGCGAGATCATCGTATGCGTGACCTCGAGCGCCCGTATCCGATCAACTAGATCATCCTTGAATTTTGCGACATTGCCTCCTGGAACCTCGACCATTTTCACCAGCGCCGTGACGACCGAGAAAAGATTGCTGAACCGGTGGCGTTGCTCGATCAAAATCCGTTCCCGTCTCCTTACGGTGGCGCGTAGGAGCGTGGTCTGCCGACGCTCGGTCAGGTCAGCTGCTACTCCGATCAGCAATTGCTGATCATGATAGCGCTCCTCTCGCCCCCGCAGAACGACCCAACGAACCGATCCATCCGACCGTCGGACTCTTATCTCAACGTCGTAATTCGTGCTCAGGTCGGATTCCTTGGGAACTGCAAGCTTTGGCCAGTCCGCGGGATGAACGACGGCAGCCAGTTCCTCCATTTGCCGACCGTTGGCGCGGGGCAGGCCAAGAATTTCCCAGAATTTATCAGAACCGGTGACCATTCCGCTTTTGAGGTCGATTTGCCAGGTTCCCAACCGACCGGCCGAAAGCGCCAGATCGAGCCTTTCCTTCTGAACCCGGATCGCTTCGCGCGCCGTCCGTCGCTCCGAGATGTCATCCACAACGGCGATCGCGCTCTCCGAAAGGAGGCCATCGGACCGGTACGATGACAAGTTCAGGCGAGCCCAGAATGTGGAACCGTCCTTCCTCAACAACCGGACTTCCACATCAAAAGGCGTCGTGGACTTGCCTTGATCGGCAAGCGCTTCAACAACGCTGTCACGATCATCGGGATGAACAAGGCGCGCAAGTGGAAAGTGAGCAAGGTCAGCTTCGCTGTAGCCTGTCAGTTCACAAAGGCGCCGGTTGGATTGCAGAAGCTCGCCTTTGTCATTGGTGTTTGCAAAGCCGATTGCCGCACGCTCGAACACGGAACGGAAGCGGCTTTCGGTGGCTTCCACAGCGCTTAATCTGTCTTCGGCGATCTCCAAAGCCGCGCTTAGATCCTGCCGCAAGCGGTGGAACATGAAGGCAATCATAAAGCCAGAAACAAGAAGGAAGATTGCCCGCAGCCAATCCTCCACGGAAACTTCACCGCGTAGAATTCTTGCTGCCCCAAGGCCGGCGGCGGCGGTCACAAAAGTCGCGGTGATTGCTGCGTTACGTCCGACCAGATATACAGAGACAATTATAGCCGGAATAGATGAAATAAAAGTTGCTTCGGTTTCAGCCAGAGCTAAGTTTGATATTTCGAATATTACAGTAACAATTAGCACCAACATGGAGGCCATGCGAGCTAACGACGTACCTTGCAGGCGCAAAACCAATCTACGCAGATGCCCCATGTCTCAGACTACAACTTTTGGATTAACCCGTCGAGCCTAGAACGCCACCGTCCGGTCTAGTACCACAGCCGGATTTGCGGCCACCAAATCCCAGCTTACTATCAACCTCAGAAGAGCCTCTGGTTTCGTTCGGCTCATCGCAAAGATGCCGTTGAGAAATCGATGCAAGTCCTTGAGACAGATAGGTCTTTTGGGCAGAGGCAACTTTTCCGGGTGGCGTCACATAACGGGTGACGGTGGACAACGATAGGAGACTTGGGAACTTCAATTCGGCCAAACACGGGTGGGGTAAGGCTATGTCTTTCATCGACAGGCGCAACGACACTGTTGCGAGCAAGCAGCATATTGAATTGGGCACGGCGTATGGCAGCAGTGTCGCACGCACGGCACGTTACATGTCGGACAGGCAGGGGACTGCATGTGCTTCAAAGCGACGGAGCATGGAATCCGTCACCGGCATGCTCGACCGCATCGGCTGTGGCTTTCTCGTCCTTAATCGCGAAAAAAAGGTGCTGGAGTGGAACACTGCGGCTCAAAGCACCTTTGAACGCCAGGGTGAGACGGCCGGTACGGCGTCCGAGCTTACGGCTGCGCTGAGGCGGCTGGTCGCGAACGTCCCAACCAACTTCCTGCCGGGTTCATTGTCGTGGGTGGTGATCCGTACCGCTGACGACCGGCCCGTGGTACTCAACGAGGGCGGGGTCATTGCGCCTGAAGGAACAAGTATCGTGGCCTTGTTGGACCGGGAAAACCGGTCCTCGGCCAACCCTCAGACGTTGCAGAAGATGTTCGGGCTGACGAGTGCGGAAACTCAGCTTGCCATGCGGCTGGCTCAAGGGGATGCGCCCTTGGAAATCGCCCGCAGCTGGCGTCTTAGCCGCACCACAATAAGGTCTCAGCTGGCCTCGCTATTTGCCAAAACTGAAACCAAGCGCCAGGGTGAACTGGTAGCTTTGCTCGGGCGAATTTCCGTATTGCCGTGACAGTCGCCTCAACAGTGAGGCGGCGGCCATGTCCGGATTTCAGGTCGGTTCCGCGCTAAGCGAAGCCCTGCCCGATCCAATATGGCCGACAAGCTCGACGTTGAATTCTCGAAGCGGGACAACTCGTCATGGTCGGACACAATTTCAAGGCCGCGGATGTGCTTGATGCACAACGTGACAACTCCCGTTCCGCAGGAACGGGAGTTGATCGATCGAGCGCTGACATGAGGGTCGCGCAGCTGGCGCGGAAAGGTCCTATTGTAGTCACCGGCGCCGCGGGATTCATCGGGTTTCATGTGGCGTCGCGGCTTATGCGTCACGGCGCGCAGGTGATAGGCGTGGATAATTTCACGCCCTACTACGATCCAAGGCTCAAGGAAGCGCGTTTTGCGCATCTCTGCGCCGAGCCAGGATTCACGCCGATCCGCATGGATCTGGCGGACCGGTTGTCGGTGCAATCCCTGTTCTCGGATTTCCAGCCTTCGCATGTCGTGCACCTGGCTGCCCAGGCGGGTGTGCGCTATTCGCTTGTCGACCCGCACGCCTATGTTCAGTCCAACATCGTGGCGTTTCTCAACATCCTGGAGGGTTGCCGGCACTTCGGCATCAAGCATCTGGTCTACGCATCGTCCAGCTCGGTCTATGGCGCCAACCAAACCATACCCTTTTCCGAACACAGCGGCGCTGCCCACCCAATAAGCTTCTATGCCGCCACCAAGCGCTCAAATGAAGCTATGGCGCACTCGTATAGTCATCTATTTGGCTTGCCGGCGACAGGGTTGCGGTTCTTCACCGTCTACGGACCATGGGGCAGACCCGACATGGCGGTCTACGCCTTCACGCATGCCATCGCTGAAGGGCGCACGATCGACGTGTCCAACGCCGGCCGTGTCTGGCGGGATTTTACCTACATCGACGACATCGTCGAAGGGGTGGTTCGAGTGCTCGCAACGCCACCATGCGCCGACCGCAATTGGGACGGTTGCGCTGCCGATCCGGCTACCAGCTCAGCCCCATATCGCCTGTACAACATCGGCAATGATCGGCCGGAAGAGGTCAATCGGCTGATCATGATCATAGAAACGGCCCTAGGTCGCAGAGCTCTCCGCAGGGAAGTGCCTTTGCCTCCGGGTGACGTTCTCGAGACACGCGCCGATGTTGGCGATCTTCGCCGCGCCGTAGGCTTCGCGCCGGCGACCACGCTCGAGGATGGCGTAACCCGTTTTGTCGAATGGTATCGACATTTTCACGGAAGCAACACAACCTCCGAGACGGAGCGACAAACGCTCGTAGCTGTGTAGGTCTCCGGCAGCTAGAGCGCGTCGCGATCTTCAGATCCGCTCCCTGCGCTTTAGGTTCTTGACTCTACGCATGTCTTTATCCCGAAATCGGTTCCCGCTTTCGGGAGACAGCCTTAGGGTCCTCGCGATCCTCTGTCCCGGGGGCCTGGGGGCAGGCTATGTCGGCGCCACTGAGCTATTCGCGCGGGCGGATCTGCTTGGTGCGATGTGACCAATGGCAGACATCAGACCGCGGATGAGCGGCTTGCGTATTGGGGTCTCGATGAAACGCCAGATTAGAAAAGAGGTGAGAAGCACTGCGAGCAGAACGCCAACGAACGCAGCGTTCCTGCCGATTAGCGGGGCCAGCGCGTTGAGAGAAATGTAGCCGATATATTGGTGCAAAAGATAAAGGGGATAGGTCAATCCGCCGAGCATGAGGACGGTTTTTGAAGCTGGCACGATGGAGCGGATCAGGAGCGCGCCTGCGAAGATAGCGAAGACCACACCATTGGCGACAAAGAGAGCGGGATAGGAAATGGCTGTTCCGTAGTGAAGCCGCATCCAGCCTTCATCGACTCTGATTGTCTGGCAGGACAACAGGAAGGCCGCGACCAGGAGGATAATCGCCGCGGGAGATCGGCCATTTTGAACAATCTGCTGGGCCAAAATACCGAAGGCGAAGAAGGGCGCGTAGGTGGTGATAAGCAAGATACGGATCGCCGTGTTTCCGAGGAAGAGCTCATTTCCTGCCGAGATCGCGAGCCAGATGGCCACGATCGCCAGCTTCCCGTGTTGGAAGGCGCCGGCGAACATAAGCGCCGCGACCCAACCGTAGAACACGATCTCGAGCATGATCGACCAGTAGACGCCGTCCATGGACGGTCTGCCGAACGCACGGGCAAACATGGAAAGATTGGCGGCGTAGGTCGAAACATCGGTCGGAAAACGCGGGTTGTTGGCAATTGAGAGAACGACAAACGTCAACGTCATGCAGACGAGAAATCCAGGATAAAGCCGCACGATACGCGCGACGGTGAATTCCTGCCACGCTCGCCCCTCGGCCGACCATGTGATGACAAAGCCGCTGATAAGGAAGAACAGGCTGACACCCAGATAGCCGTAGATGGCAAACGGCGCCGCGGCGGGATATCCGGCATTGATGTCTCCGGCGATCGGGCCGCGAAAAAGATAGTGAAAGCACACAACCGCCAAGGCAGCGATCAATCGAAGCAGGTCCAGTGATGTCAGGCGCGATGAGCTGGTGCTGCCAACCCGTTCCATTGCCCCCTCCTCGTCGCTAGAGCAATTCCAGGAAAAGTGTGAGCGGTTTTCCGTTCGGAATTGCACAAAAAACAAAGGGATAGAGCGATTCGCCGTTTCCATGAAAACGGTGAAACGCTCTAGCGTGTCCTGCCGCCGACCAAAGGCCTGATCCCCGAGGCTTCAGGGTTACAGAGAAGGCCCATCAAGCGTGCATGAATAGTGCTTGTCGCGTCAGGCGAGATCATCGTGCATTTGGATGAGTTCGCCTCGCCACCAGAGCCGGGCGAAAGGTGTGCGAGGCACTTCTGATCCAGAGATACGGTAGCAATACTCTGGTCGGTACCGCTATTCACCAGGGGTCAAGGCAGGAACCAGTAGCGTTGGGGGCGATGGGTTTCGATCGCGCGCCCTTTGAATGACGTCATCGCATAGATCAGGCCAGGCATGATCTTCAGCCGTTTGCGAATATAGACCGCCATTGCGACATTCCAGACGACCAGGGCAAGCGCAAGACCTATCGCCGCGCCCAACGGACCGTAGATCTCTACCCCAATGGCACAACCGATGACACCGATAGCTGCCCCCACTATCATCGTCACCGCGGCCGCCCATTCGTTCCCTGTCATGGTCAGGAGATTCAATTGCGGGCCACACACGGCCACGAAGACGTATCCGAGCATCAGCACGCGCGCGATGGGCGCTCCGGTACCGAAGTCCTCACCAAACCAACTCAGGAGCGGCCGAACAATCAAGAGCAAGGGGATTGCCATTGCTATCGCAGCAGCGGAAGAAAGCAGGGAAGCTCGTGAAAACAGCTCCTGCAGACCTCTTCGGTCGTTCCTCGCGTAAAGTGTAGCTGCCGTCGGCGAGAACATCGTGGAGACGGCCACCAGCGAGAGACCGACAAGCAACGCGACATTGAGGCCCAGGGCAAAGATACCTGCGTCGCGTATATGGCCGGTCCAGCCGAGAACCATGACCCCTGCCCTGTTGATGAAGACATCAAGACCCGCCATCAGCATGATGGGAGGAACCGCCGACCACCAATCCTTCGACGCGTCCGCAGGTTCGGCGTGTCGCAAACCTGGCGGCTGAAACCTCGCCAACAAAATGAAGACGAATCCCACTGTCACGACGGAACTCGTCAACACCGCTTGCATGACCAAGGGTGCGTTCAAAGTCCACGATCCGGACAAGGCTGCGATACTTAGCAATGTCAGCAGCAGTCCGTCGCGCACAATACGTTCTGGCAAAAGAGCGGAAACACCGCCACCGAAAGCACGGATGAGAGCGGCCCCCAGGGCCGAGGTGGTGACCAACGGAACGGCCGCCATACCCAGAAGCTGGCTGACCTCAAGTTCCCTGTTGTGCGAGGACGATGACAGAAAGATGTAAGCTGCCCCTCCCAAGCCAAATAGAGTCGCCACCGCGAATGAGCGTTGAAAGGCAAATCTGATCACACCGTGAGCCAGGTCAAGACGCCCCTGAGCTCTGTATGCAGATACGAAGCGCAACAACGATACGTTGAAGCCAAGCGTTGCCAGATATGCGAGCACCGATGTGGTTGAAAGGACGTAGGAGTAAATACCATAGCTTGTCGAGCCCACGATGCGGGCAATCAGCAATTGCGCCAGGCTGGTTAGACCTGCCCCAGTCACATAAATCATCAGCGCAAAGACGGAGGCATAGCCCAGGCTACGATTTATTTCTTCCTTCCCAAGAGTTACCGCATCGCTCCCAGCTGCGGAACTTATGGGTTTCTGTATTGTTATGGTATCTCCACCGTCATCGAGGTAGGCGGTGTCTACTGTCAGCGATTGCGGTGGGTGAGCAACTTGGTACCGGTACATGGGAGTGACCTGATCGTGGACCATCTTGGACGCGATTTTGCGGCTGACGAGTTCAACGCTTTTCGACAACGACCGGTCATCGAGAGTTTCAACGGAAATTGTTTTCCTGTCGGTTGCCACAAGGATATCGTTGATATTTTGGAATACTCCGAAAGCCCCCATGCTCGCTTCGAAATCCGCCTCGAGAAGGCGCTCGGCCGGGGCCGCATGCATCATCCGCTCCCGCAACCGCGTCTCGACTGCCGCACGCGGCAACACCACGCGCAAGGTAAGATCCGCGGTAGGAGTGACTTTTAGCGCTCTTGCAATCGCAATGTTGTCGACGCAACCGTGAAAGATCGCCAGAGACGCAACGGCCTGCACGTACCCCTGGTCGAATATTGTAATCTCCCTGCACTGCCGCGCCTGATCCCAACGATGGGAAAGGTTTATGATTTTCTGCCAGACCCGAGCTCGCCAGATAAATTTCCTTGGCTCAATCGCCTTTAGCATCGACGAGGAGATCGATAGGTATTTTATCAAGTCGGATGTGTATATAAACAGCTTTGCAGTCGAAAATACTGCGGAAAATACTCTGAAAATAAACATAAATATCCCAAGATCAACACTCCTCGACCGTCTACTCGCCTTGTGACTGAACACGACTTTCGTAACATAGCCTTGCCCGCGCAGCGATTTGGCAAGCGCACGGGCAAAGACAGCTTTGCCGGCTCCAGGTGGTCCAAAGAGTTCGATAATCATTTCCTGCCACCGGAGGCTCGAGTGCTTTATCGGTTTCCAACCAGCAGAAGATCGCCACTGTCTCCAAAATGATATTTGGCGTGCTGCTTGAGGTTTACGTCAGTGAGAGCGATCCCCACCGGGACGGATCCCGCCCCATCAGGCTGCAGCGACACCAGAATGCCGCGTGCGATACTGCGCGGGGTCTTGGCCCAGCGGACAGCAAAGACAACGGAGTCTACCCAACTGGTCAGCAGTCGGGATTCTGGACCTTCCAGCCCAGGCAGCCCGTTCAGGATGACGAGATTGTACGCAGCGCCCAGCCTGTCCGCGAAGTGCCGCGGCTCATCGACTTCAAACAAGAGCTTCAGAAGGTCATCCGAGACAATGGGAGCGGCCATGAAATCGATGCCGATTTCAGGCATGCTCACAATCGCATCGTCCAGATTGCAGCGGCTCCTCACATAGTCTTCAAACGACTTGCCGGGCTTCGAAACACCGAACTCACTCACAAAATCATTGGTCAGCCGCGCGTCCTGCGGGTCAAGATCGATGAACAGCACATTGCCGCCAAGGCGTGTGGCCGAGAGCGCCAGGCTCCAGGCAAGCTCTGTTTTGCCATCGTTTTTGCCGCTCGATGTAACCAGAACGATTTGTGAAGTCCGTCCTGCGGCCGGTTCGGATGCAGCGTTGACCGCCAAGGACAATGCGGCACGGCCATAGGTGGAATTTTTCTGGGCAAGAATGAGATTCCGCAGACGCCTGGCGCGCAATCCAGGCACCTTGGGCAGCAGCCCAATGCAGGGGAAACCAAGGGCTGCTTCGGCCTCGGCCTCGCCGCGCAACGTTTGATCGAGGCGCGTGCTGACAAGAGCCAGGATGCCCCCGATTAGACAAAACAAGACCATTCCCGGAGGGATGAAGTACACCGGCGAAAGGCTCTTGGGGACGGTCGGCGGCCAGGCAGTCGAAATGATCGAGACACCCGGTGACGGGTTGGCGATGCGCCGCGTCAAATCCTGTTGTCTGGCCAGCAGCTCGTTGTATCGCTGAGTCAGGATGGCAACCGTCGGCTCAAGCGCGCGCAATCCAGAGACCCGGCCAGCCGTATCGGCCACCACCGCATCCAACACGTTCTTGCGCGCCTCCAGCGCTGCAACCTGAGCCCGATAGATATCTGCTTCCGTGGAGATGCGCGCGATGCCCTCTTCGATCTCACGCTTGACCGCAATGCCAAGATCCTGATCGGCAGGGGCTTTCACCTGACGTGCAACAATTTCAGCCAGGGTCGGTGACCCGATGGCTTCGGCGAGCGAAGCGCCTGCCGCCCCCGACGCTTGCAAGTCCTTGATTTGCGCGAGACGAGACTCAACCGCAGCAAGATCGGCTTTCGACAGCGATATCTGCTGGTTAAGATCGGCTGCTTCCCGGGCGGCGTTGTCCATCGCGCCTTGATCGACTGTGCCGTGGCTAAGCCGATATTCCTCCAAGCGGTCCGTGGCTTGCGCCAGATCGGACTGGAGCTTGGGCAGAGCCGCGACCACGGAGCTGAGCTCCATCTTGTCGGCTGCCTGACTATCGCTCGCGAGATCATCGACGTACACTTGAGCGAATGTATTGGCCACCAAGGCTGCCCGGGCGGGATCGGTATCCGTGAAACCGACGGTGATGACCCGTGATCGCAGCTCTTGCCCAACTCTTACGCCTCGGCGCAAGGCCTTCAAATCCGCGGCCTCCGCTGCTTCTGGGCTCAGTTTGCTCTGACCGCCCTGTCCCCAAATCCAATCCAGCAGTCCATCTGCAGCAGAGAGCTTTTTAGCTGGAGGCACCGCGGTGACGTCCTGCCCCGCACCGTTGCTGGGGTTGTTCGGGGCCTGGGATCTGACTTTTCCCAATGCCGCGACAACGCGGCGCATATTTTCAAGCGATGTCAGCATCGTTAAGTGGTTGTCTATACTGGTGTCGAGCATGTCCTGACCGCCCGTTCCATCGGGCGTACTTCTGGCCGCAGCCTCGACAATTATCTGCGTTGTCGCCTCGAACTGGGTTGGACGAGAAAAGCCTACGATCGCCGCAACCACGCCGCCCAAAATAGCCATAGCCAGGAGGAACCATTTCCGCCTTGCAATGGTGATCCACAGTTGGTTGAAGGGAGTCTGAGCGTCTCCTGGCTCGCGCAGTTGACGCCTCATGCGCGGATTGGGCTCGCGCACCGCCACGCGCGTCTCTGTGGTGCGCGGCAGGTGAATTCGGCTAACTATCGAACCTTCCATCTCAAACTCCCGTCATTTCAAGCATGCGAGACCGGCTCGTTGACACCGCAGGTCGATTGGCGTCGCTGCGCCATGCCAAGAACATCAATACCGCCCAGAGATCGCGGGAATGGTCCCGCTTTCCATAGATGTGATCGCGCCAGCACGTCTGGACCTTAGCGACGTCCAGAAGCCCATCTCCGGAATGGCGCATGTCGGCGAGCAGGTCGCTCGCCCACCCACGCAATGGCCCCCTCAGCCAGACCGCTATCGGCACGTCGAAGCCTTGCTTGGGCCTGTCTATCAGCCGCCGCGGCACGTACCGATGCAACAACTGGCGCAGGAGCCACTTGCCTCGCCCGTGGCGAACCATTGCTTCCGATGGCAGCCGCCACGCGAATTCAACAACGCGGTGGTCGAGTAGCGGGCACCGCCCCTCCAGCCCGTTCGCCATGCCGGCGCGGTCCAGCTTCACCAGGATGTCGCCCGGCAAATATCCGGCCATATCGTTGTAAACGAGCCGAGACAGGAGATCGTCGAGTTGTGGCGCTGGGCGAGACGACGGCCGAAATCCATGGCCGATGAGGTCTGCAGTCGATGATGCCGTCAGGCGCTTGTATAGCTCCTCCTGGTCTGAAGCGACCAGCAATTGAGCCAGTCGCTCCAGCCGGTCGCTGCGCAATGCATGCCCGATCAGGCCCGAAAGCGGCAGCTTGTTGAAGACGTCGTGACGGGTTGCGCGCGCCACGATCCCAATGCCCGCCGCAAGCGAGCCGCGCAGCGGAGGCGACAGACGATGCTGGCGGTTTGCCCGCGCGGCCATCAGATGGCGAGCGTAGCCAGCGAAGCATTCATCGCCACCGTCGCCCGTCAGCGCCACGGTAACGTGCTGGCGAGCAAGTCGCGCCACCAGCAGAGTGGGGATCTGCGATTCGTCGGCAAACGGCTCATCCCAAGTATGGGGCAATTCCGGAATCACATCGCGTGCGGAAGCGGGAGAAAGATGCAGTTCGGTGTGATCGGTGCCTAGATGCCGAGCCACAGCTGCAGCATGAGGAGCTTCATCGAATCCGCGCTCCCCGAAGGCGACGGTGAAAGTGCAAACAGACTTCTGGGATTGAGCCTGCATGAGCGCCGCAACTGTGGAGCTGTCGACGCCGCCGGACAGGAAGGCGCCGAGCGGCACATCCGCGACCATGCGCTGCCGAACGGATATCCGAAGCAGCCGGTCGAGCTCATTGATCAGTTCCTCATCGCTGCCAAGGATCGGATCCTGCCGGCCTTTCGTGGCAACGTCGGCCAATGACCACCAGAACCGCACCTTGTGTCGAACGGTCCCTGTACGGCGCGCTTTGGCGAAATCCGCCGCAGTCAGAGATAAGGTCGAGCCCGGTGGCAATTTGAAAACGCCGCGCCAGATGCAACTGTCATCCGGCACCCATCCCCTCGAAAGCATGGCACTTGCTGCATTGAGATTGAGTTCCGGATGGAAGTCCGGAAAACATCGTATCGCTTTGAGTTCAGAGCCAAAAACCAGGGCATGGCGCGTGGGGGCGACATAGATCGGCTTTTTTCCCATCCGATCGCGGGCAAGATGAAGTGTTCTCGTCTTTGTGTCCCACAGCCCAAACGCGAACATACCTACAAATCGGGTAAGCGCGGCATCAAGCCCCCAATGCTCGACAGCTTCAAGTACAACTTCCGTGTCGCATGTACTGCGGAAATTATGACCGGAACCTTCGAGTTCTTGGCGTAAATCGTGGAAATTATATATTTCGCCGTTAAAGGTGATGACATACCGGCCACTTGCGGAACACATAGGCTGACGCCCAGTCTCCGACAAATCCACGACAGCCAGGCGACTGTGGCCGAAAGCGATGCCGGCATCAGCGTCCTTCCAGAAATTTTCGCCGTCCGGACCGCGATGACGAAGGGCGCTCGTCATTTCCACAATAGACCTGAGCGGCCTTGTGCTGGCTGCGTCTGGCGCAAGAAGGATTCCGGCAATTCCGCACATGCCTATCGATCCACAGCTTGTGCAGTTGCCGCAATCGGCCTGGGTGTCCCGGCCACGAGGCAAAGCGTGAGTGAGAACCACACGATTGGGTGGCGAACGATCAGGTGCGGAAAGCCGAAAATGCCAATCGACACCAACATCGCGACCATGGCGTCGATCTTTGAACGCCACGCGTAGACCGCGCTGATGCCGACGATCCAGAACAGGGCGAGGACGGCCAACAGTCCGCCTTGCGTATAGAGATCAAGAGGCGTGCTGTGGGCCTCGAACGGTAGATCGCTGAACTCCTTGTAGACGATGGATCTATCGACATGGGGCCCGGGGCCGAGCCCCATGGATCCGGATTCCAGCCCTTTGCCGAGCGCGTTGGTCCAAAGACTGATGCGCAGTGCGGCGGTCTCGGCGGTAGCCTCGCCACCCTCGCCTTTGGTCAGGCTCTTGGCGAAATTTTCAACGCTGGCGGTTTCCGCAAGTACATAAGGCGATAGCGATAGGGAAAGCGGGACAAGGCCGACCAGCAGCCAGATTGCCGCCTGGCGTCCAACAGTGGCTCTTTCGCTGGTCGTTATCCACGCCCGGATGCGCAGGCCCAAAAACACCACGCCCGTCAGCACGGTTGTCAGAAGGTGGGTGTCGCTCTTGGTCAGCCTTCCGACATAAACTATCAGAGCAAGGCTGGCGACTGCGAACAACTGGGCCAACCTGTTGCTGCTTGTGGTTGCCAGGTACAGCGCTATGGGGGCAAACATGGCGCAGTAGAGCGCAAGTTGGTTCGGATTGTCGGACCAACCCATGAACCGATCCCAAAACCATGGATTTACGCCGGACTGGTGTATCAAGCCGAAGCCAAGCGCCAGTTGGGCGGCAAAACACAAATCGGCGATTGCGATTATCCACCAGCAGGTCCGGCGCAGGTGACGATCCGCGTGGGGATCGGCCGCGAGCAGGCATGTGACCGAGGCCAGCAGCAGATAGGCAATCATGTCGTGAACCGGCGCCGCCAGATACCAGACGGTGGTCAGCAGCCCGACGATCAGGCCGATTGCAAGAGCAACAGTCAGGGTCAGCCAGAAGGCTGCAAGAATGGAAAGCGCCGGCGTAACCTCCAATCTGCCGCCTGCAATCACCCGCACAAACGACAGCATGACCCAAAGCGCGAGGAACAGCTCGCTATATCCGAAGGGTGCCCCCGGAATCTCGAGCTGCGATGCATAGGCCATCGCGACACCGCCGGCGAGCAGCACATCGCGGATCATTGGCGTACCTCGCCAAGTCCGCCGATCGCGGCATCGTTCGCCGCCTGCGAGACGTGGTGGGTGACGATACCGGGCGAAGCGGCGGCGAGAACATGCTGGTAAAGATCGCAATACTGGTCGACGACCAGCGGCAGCGCGAAATGCTGCTTGACGAATTCAATGGAGCGAGCCCCCATGGCCGCTCCATTGGGGCGGTCGGCCAAGATTTGATTTATCCTGGAAGCGAACGCATCGGCATCGCCAGGCTGAACAAGGTATCCGTTCCAACCAGGTTCGACCACTTCGTTGCAGCCCGGCATGTCCGAGGCAACGATAGGCAGTCCAGCCAATCCCGCCTCGAGCAGGACGCGTGGAACGCCCTCCCGATATTGCGTCGGAAAGGCGAACACATCCGCCATGCCAAGTAGAGCGGGCACATCGCGCCGCGGACCCAGCGCGATGACATGAGGGGAATGGCGTTCGATCTCCGATTTGTCGACGGCGAACGGCCCCTCGGATTCCCATGGACCGACAAGCACGAAACGCGCATTCGGTCTCTTTTCAAGAACGCGAGGAACTGCCTCAAGCAGCGTTGGGATGCCCTTCTCGCGCGTCAGCCGGCCGACAAAAATGATCACTTCAGCCGATGATAGCCCGAGCTGCTCGCGTATCGCCTGCGCCGACGGCCCGCTCTGTCTTGCCCTGGCAAAGCCGTCGATGTCGATGCCGGAACTGCGGATCAAGTGGCCGGTCCCGCGCGCTATCAGCCGATAGCGATCAAAGAAGGCGTGATCGTCACGGTTTTGAAACACTGTCGCCGCCGTCCAGCGCGACGAAAGCCACTGCAATGCACAAAACACCGGACGCAGCGCCAAGGCTCTCGGCTGCAGGGAAGAAAACGTCCAGCCAAGGCCATTGATGGTGCGGATGACCGGAACGGTCCCCCTTATCGCCAGCGGCGTCAAAAGATTGGGCTTGGTATCAAAGCTCTGCACGATATCCGGGCGCAGGTCCGAGATCAGTTTTCGGATCGTCCTTACGGCGCCTCCACTCCCGCTGGAAAATCGGTCGAAACCGTAGCGATGGTGCGGGATGTCATGCTGCGAGAATGCTGTATCCGGACCGCTCGACACCGCAGTGACCTGGAAGCCCTTCTGGCGCAGCGCGAGCAGAAACGGAATCCTGAAGGCGTGGTCCTCGCCTCCAACACACACAAGATGCGGGCTCATGCTGCCTCCCCCGACCGCCCGTCAGACTCGGGCCGCGTGCACCGGTCAGCATTTCTTCCTGCTTCCATGATCTTGGTTCGCCACTCAGATACATGTTTTGCGCCAAGGTTCACGGTATGGGCAGGCTTGCCCAATGTCCTCGTCCGTTTGAATGACCGGACCCATCTCAGGGCGCGCGCCTGCGTCGGAGGGCGAATTGAACGTCCGTTTCGGCGAAGGGATTCGAGGCTCTGAGCCGGTGACAAGGCCTCAGCTTGAGTTCCTTCGGTTCAACCGCCCCTCAACTCCAAGTTCGGCGAACGCGGCTGATTGCATAAGCCCTGGATCTGACGGGGCATCGACAGAGCTAAATTCCTGGCAAAATGCCTGAAGGACGCGCACCCAAGCCAAGTTTCCTTCGCTCGAAAAGGAAGAGCGGCCGCGATGGTCACCCCCAAGAAAGTTTCAACTTTTCTCAAAAATCCGGGAATTGATCCTGACGACTGTTTCCTTATTGCTGCGTTCTGCTGCTTAGCATCAACGATTCTACCGTATCGGGTTGTTTCGGTTCCAGCAGCGCGTCGATCACCGCGTCCACGGTCTTTGTGGCTCGAAGGTTGAACAACGGGATCGTGTTATCCCCGGCTAGTTTGGGGCGTCGTCAAATACCGAGAATTGGTGCAACTGACTGTTAAGATTAACGGTTTTTGGTGCTGGTAAGTCCTCGATCAATCATTCTATCACCGCATTTCAGTATTTGATTTGGCGCTAATGTACACTCTCAGTTAGGCAGGGGGTGGGGCGCTTATCAATCAGAAGAAGGATGTTCGCATGGCTACCATGCATTACGCCTACGGCGCCCCGGCCTCTGCCGCCATTGCCGATGGCTTCAACTTGATCGACCTTCAGTACGCGTCATCGGTCAACGCGCTACCCGACGGCACCAAGGCTCTGATTTACCTTAATGAAGGCAGCGGGGTGACCCAGTCTTTCATAGACAAGGTGACGCCCCTCCTCGGCAATTCCAAGGTTTTTGGCTTTTATCTGACTGACGAGCCCGATCCCACGGGCAAATATCATACCCAGGTCACCGCCGCGAATCTGAAGGCCGAATCCGACTGGATCCACTCGCATTTCCCGGGGGCCAAGACCTTTATTACCCTGATGGAAATGGGGACGTTCTACAACTCCGACTACACCAACACCTACAACCCCGCCAACACCGGGATCGACTATTACGGGATCAACCCCTACCCCGTACGCTCCACCGTGGTCGACTTCAATTACATCGATAGAGCCGTCGCTGCGGCGGAGAAAGCGGGCATCCCGCAGAGCGCAATCGTTCCGGTGTACCAGGCGTTTGGCGGCGGCGGCTGGGCGACCAACACGGGCGGGTCCTATGTGATGCCCACCACCGCCCAGGAGCAGACCATAATCGACCATTTTGCAAAGCTGGTTCCGTCGCCTGCCTTTGACATGGTCTACAAATGGTCCTCCCAGAATGGCGAGACCTCGCTTGGCAACACGCCGTCGATGCAGGCCTTC
This sequence comes from Mesorhizobium vachelliae, assembly GCF_033977325.1. Lineage (NCBI taxonomy): Bacteria > Pseudomonadati > Pseudomonadota > Alphaproteobacteria > Hyphomicrobiales > Phyllobacteriaceae > Mesorhizobium > Mesorhizobium vachelliae. The sequence goes on along the minus strand of NZ_JAVIIR010000027.1, from coordinate 1,064 downwards.
TACCTGGATCACAACACTCACACCAGCACCAGCACGAGCAGCGGTAGCGGCACTGGTACTGGCACGAGCACCGGCACGACAACCCCGCCTCCGGTCACAACCACGACCGCCGATATAAAGGGTACCAGCGGCAACGATATTTTACGCCCGGCCGACAACGCCGCCCACACGATGGCGGGCTATGCCGGCAATGACGACTACTATGTCAACAATGCCGCCACCAAGGTGATCGAGGCCGCGGGCCAGGGTCAAGACAGGGTGTGGACCTCCGTGAGCTATGCGCTTACGCCCGGCTCGTCGATTGAAGTCCTTGGCACCCAGAAGGACGCCGGCACCACGGCAATCAACTTGACTGGAAACGAACTGGCCCAGCACATCATCGGGAATGCCGGCAACAACATCATAAACGGCGGTGGCGGCGCCGATACGCTGACCGGCAATGGTGGCAACGACACCTTCGTTTTCAACACCGCCCCCAGCAAGGGTGTCGTCACGATTACCGACTTCAACCCGGCCCTGGACAAGATCCAACTGGATCACGGTATCTTCCAGGGGCTCAGCACCGGGGCGCTCGCAAGCACTGCTTTCTATACCGGTACGGCCGCTCACGACAGCACCGATCATATTGTCTACAACAGCACGACCGGAGCGCTCTACTTTGACAGTGACGGGATAGGCGGAGCGTCTCAGATCCAGTTCGCCAGCCTTACTCCGCATCTCGCGATCACGGCGAACTCGTTCGCTGTGGTCTAGAGGTAGATCATACCTCCGTTGCAGCGTTCGTGACGATCCTGCGGATTGCACCGTTGGTTGGCTGCAGCGGGCTGCCCAGTCAGCATCCTCGATCGCCGCAAAAGCGGGCTAAGCATCGGGATTGCGCAAAACAAAGAAGTTACCGGCGACACTGTTCGCCGGTAACGATCTGAACTTGAGCGGGTAGCCATCCGCCCTATTCCACCGTCACCGACTTCGCCAGATTGCGCGGCTGGTCGACGTCGGTGCCCATGAAGACGGCGGTGAAATAGGCCAGCATCTGGATCGGCAGGGCGTAGATGATCGGCGCG
>NZ_JAVIIR010000026.1:0-47655 GCF_033977325.1 Mesorhizobium vachelliae | reverse complement strand
GGTGACGCGGGGTGGAGCAGCCCGGTAGCTCGTCAGGCTCATAACCTGAAGGTCACAGGTTCAAATCCTGTCCCCGCAACCAAACAACAAAAAAGCCCGCATCAAGCGGGCGTTGTCGTATCCGGCTGTGGTGGCCGGCTGATTTGAGTTGTCATCAGCCGCCCGCAAGAGCGCCCCGCAAAAAGGCAATACCAACGCCGCGCAACAAAAAAGCCAAATCCTCTCCCCCAACCAAACAACAAAACGCCCCATTAAAGCATGTCTCCCGAAAGTGGGAACCGGTTTCGGGATAAAGACATGCGCAAAATCAAAAACCTAAAGCGCATGGAGCGAATCTGAAAGATCGCGACGCGCTTTAAGCGGGCGTTCTTGTATCCGACCGACACTCCCGAGAGCTCGCCTCCGGGAGTGTTTTTGTTTGTAGTCCGATCCGGCGCCTTCCTCTTCCACAAAACCCCGTCGCAGCGCCGGCAGCGAGGGGCCGATCGCGCTCGCCGGATCATTGATGATGTTCGAGGGGCCGTCCAAATACAAAAAGCGCCGGATCCTCTTAAGGCGGTCGTCCTTCATGCAGGGCTCCTGCACCGCCGGAAATTGCCCTCAAGCGCATAGCGCATGAACAAAGTCCGCGCATTTCAACGGCAACCGCCCGCGAATTTGATCCAGCGCAACGTCCGGCGGCTGGCTTCGTCTAATGACGTTATGGATCGATCCTCAGCGATCTCATCCCAGCAAATAAGGACACGGAAGAAAATGCGTTCGATTAAACTTGCGCTGTCGGTTGCGGCAGCCACCCTGATTGCGGCCGGTGCTCATGCAGCCGAGGTTGAAGTCAACATGCTCAACATGGGTAAGCACGGGATGTTTCAGCTCGATCCCTCCTTTCTCAAGGTAGCGCCCGGCGACACCGTCCATTTCGTCGCCAAGGACAAGGGCCACGATGTTGAGTCCATCCCCGGTATGCTGCCGGACGGCGCCCAGCCGTTCAAGGGTGAGATGAACAAGGATGTCTCGGTCACATTCACCAAGCCCGGCGTTTACGGCATCAAGTGCAATCCTCACTACGGCATGGGCATGGTCGCGCTTGTCGTGGTCGGCGATCCGAGCAGCAATCTGAAGGCGGCCGAGTCGGTCAACCAGCCCGGCAAGGCCAAGAAGGCTTTCGAGGAGCTGTTCAAACAGATCAGCCAATAGAGCAATTCCAGGAAAAGTGTGAACGGTTTTCCGTCCGGAATTGCGTAAAAACAAGGAGATAGAGCGGTTCGCTGTTTCCGTGAAACGGTGAAACGCTCTAGGGCGCGCCCACGCCCCACGCTGACGTGCCACGTCAGCCGAACGCCTGCAGCCGCGCCGCTATGGCCGCGAGGCTCTGCATGGCTCGATCCGCCGCCTGCTGGGCCGCGGCGAGCACCTGCTCGTCGCGCGTGTGGTCGGCGAGATCGAGATAGGCCTGGTGCAGCCGTTCGGCCTCGGCGAGCGCGGCGCGCAGAAGCGGCAAGGGTTTGGCAGGTTGCGGAAAGTCTGTTCTTGCTGCTTCGACAGTTCCGTCGGCGACTTCAGGCTCGCCCGCGCGCTCCCGCTCGGCAACCTCGGCGATCGTCTTGGAGGCCGCATTCTCGCCCAGCGCGGCGAGCCGCGCGGCGATCCGGCGATGGATGACGGCCGCACGCGATTCCAGCCGCCGGCTCTGGCGCGCGAACTCCGGCAGCGACGAGGCGTCCAGCATCGACCTCCCATCGCGGGCGTGCCTGGCGCCTTCGCGCCGATAGGCGCGACGCCGTTCCCCGCGCAGCCTCGCGGCGTGGTCGAGCGCCTTTCCGGCGAGCCACTCCGCCGTTGCGCGCACTGTCGCATCTTCGCTATGCGCCGCGACATAGGAATAGAAGGCGAAGGCCAGCATTTCGTTGTCCACCGCGACGCCGAGGGCCCGGTACGGGGTGAGCAACGCGCTGGCCTCCGCTTCGTCCCATGATCGAGAGATTTCGGAAGGCAGTCCGCGCAAATCGGCCGGTGCCAGCGGCGGCGCGCCCGTCAATTCAATGGAATGGCGCGCGATTTCTTCGATATGGTCGCGCTGCTCTTCGACAAGCGCGCTGAACGTTCCGGCAATCTCTCGCTCGTTCAGCTTTTCCATACGAGCCGCGAGCCTTTGGTGGTGCTGTGCCGCCGTTTCCTCCATGGCCGTCGCCAAGCCGAGCAGTTGCGGAACATCGCGCAGCCGCACATTGGGTTCTTCACTCAGCCGCCTCATGCGAGCGTCTCCTCGTTCAATGAGCGCCAATGTGACACCTGCTGGTGCCATTTGAGTTTGTCTTAGATCAAAGAGCCTCCGGGGCGATCGTCTAAGGGTAGCGCGCGTCCGATCGACGAACGATCGGGCTTTGGTGCAGACGGCCGGCCGTGGAAATGAAACCAGTTTTCGGATTCGGATGGAAATCGGTGAGCCTGGGTTTCCTGGCTTCTTTCTTCCTCCTGCTTGCCCTCCTGTTGCCGCAGGCTGAAGCCAACGCGTCCGGGCGGCTCGGCGAATTCCTGGGCGGGATCAAGGCATCCGACATCGATCCCGCGGCCGACAGTTTCGGCGGCGTCGAGGGCAACCCGCCCGCGGCGAAATTGCTCAAGGGCGGTCAGCCCGTCGGCTACGCCTTCCTCACGAATGATGTCGTCGATTCGACCGGCTACTCGGGCAAGCCGATCAACATCGTCGTCGGCATCGACCTCGACGGCAAGATCACCGGCGCAAAGCTTGTCGAGCATCACGAACCGATCGTTCTGGTCGGCATCCCTCAAGCGAAGATCGAACATTACATCGACGGCTTCATCGGAAGGCGTGTCCTCGATCCGAGCGAGGAGAGCCGCATGCCGGTCGACATCGTCAGCGGCGCGACTGTCACCATGATGGTCATCGCCGACAGCATGACGCAGTCGGCGGTCAAGATCGCGCGATCGCGCAACCTCGGCACCGGTGTTGCCGGTGTCGCTTCTGAGCCCGCCCGCCGCACCATCGATCAGACCATAAGCGCCGTCGAAACCTGGCAGGCCCTGCTCGGCGACGGATCGGTCCGCAGGCTTGCGATCACCAACAAGGAGCTCGACGACCTGTTTCAGCGGACGGGCAATGCCGCGGCGATCGCCCGCCCGCAGCAGGGGGACCCCAATGCCTCTTTCGTCGATGTCTACGTTGCGCTGGCAAGCGTGCCGGCGGTCGGCCGATCGCTGCTCGGCGACGCTGAATATGACCGCCTTCGCCAGGACCTGAAGCCCGGCCAGCAGGCGATCCTCGTCGCCGGCGACGGACCGTATTCCTTTCGCGGCTCCGGCTATGTGCGCGGCGGCATCTTCGATCGCATCGAGCTGATCCAGAGCGAGGGCAGCATACGCTTCCGCGATCGCAACTATCGGCGGCTCGGCGCGGTGGCCGCCGAAGGCGCGCCGGACTTTCCGGAGATCGGCGTCTTCGTCACGCCCGACGGCTCGAACCTCGATCCCGGGGCGCCATGGCGGTTCCAGCTGCTCGTGCAGCGGGCGACCGGTGCGCTCGACAAGGCATTCGTCACGACGGGGCTCGACTACTCGACCCCCGACAAGTTCCTGACCGCGCCTGTTGCGCCGCCGGCGGTCACGCCCCTGGCGGTGGCCGCACCGGCGTCGGCGGCCACGCAACCGGCGGTGGCGGCGGCGGACAACGAGCCGCCGCTTTGGCAGCGGATGTGGCTGGCGCGGAAGGTCGACATCGCCATCATGCTCGCCGCCATCGGCGTGCTCACCGGCATCTTCTTCTTCCAGGATATCCTCGTGAAGTGGCCGCGCGCCTACGAGCGCATCCGGCTCAGCTATCTCGCCTTCACGCTTCTATGGCTTGGCTGGTACGAGCACGCGCAGCTGTCGGTCGTGAACATCCTCACCTTCTTCAACTCGCTGCGCGGCGACTTCCGCTGGGATTATTTCCTGCGCGACCCGCTGATCTTCATCTTGTGGTCGGCGGTCGCGGCCGCGTTGCTGTTCTGGGGGCGCGGCGCCTATTGCGGCTGGCTCTGCCCGTTCGGCGCATTGCAGGAGTGGACGAACCGGCTGGCGCGCTGGGCGCGCATTCCGCAGGTCCGCGTGCCGTTCTGGCTCAACCAGCGCCTGTGGCCGTTCAAATATATGATCTTCCTCGCACTCTTCGGCCTTTCCTTCGGCTCGCTCGGCCTTGCTGAGGAAGCGGCCGAGGTGGAGCCCTTCAAGACCGCGATCATCCTGCATTTCGCGCGCGAGTGGTGGTTCGTGCTGTTTGCCGTCGGCTGCCTTGCGCCCGGACTCTTCATCGAACGTTTCTACTGCCGCTACCTTTGCCCGCTCGGCGGCGCGCTGGCTATCCCGGCCCGTGTGCGCATGTTCGATTGGTTGAAGCGTTACAAGGAATGCGGCTCGCCCTGCCAGCGCTGCTCCAATGACTGTCCCGTCCAGGCGATCCATCCGGAAGGGACGATCAATCCCAACGAATGCATCCAGTGCCTCAACTGCCAGGTGCTCTACCACGACGACCAGCGCTGTCCGGTGGTGATCCAGAAGCGCATCAAGCGTGAGAAGTTCCTGGCCCTGCAGTCGCCGTCGATGGTGCCGGAACCCAAGCGCAAGCCGAGGGTCCTGGTGACCGTCAACGGTCGCGAACCATCCGTGGAACGGAAGCCTGCGGCCAGCCAGGCCGCGTCAATAGAAGGAGACGACCAATGAAGGACGATGATGACAGGTCGGTGGAAACGGAGACTGGAGTAAGCCGCCGCAAGCTTCTGGCCGGAAGCGGCAAGGCCGCCATACTGGCCGGCCTCGCCAGCGCAGCCGGTGGCGGAGCCGTCGGCGTTGCCGGGTTCACCAGGCCCGCCCATGCCAAGGAGGCGACCAGCGAGATCCGCCCCGGCGATCTCGACGAATATTACGGCTTCAGCTCGAGCGGCCAGTGCGGCGAGGTGCGTGTCATCGGCTTGCCTTCGATGCGCGAGCTGATGCGCATTCCGGTGTTCAACCGCTGCAGCGCCACCGGCTGGGGTACCACCAACGAGAGCCGGAAGATCATGACGGAAGGCCTGATGCCGACCACGCAGGCGTTCCTCGCCAAGCGCGGCGGCGTCTACCCCAATGGCGACCTGCATCACCCGCATATGTCCTTCACGGACGGCACCTATGACGGACGCTATCTGTTCGTCAACGACAAGGCCAATTGCCGCGTCGCGCGCATCCGCTGCGACGTGATGAAGTGCGACAAGATCATCGAGATTCCGAACGCGTCCGACATTCACGGACTGCGTCTGCAGAAGTATCCGCGGACCGGCTACGTGTTCGCTAACAGCGAGCACATCATCCCGATCCCGAACGACGGCAAGGTCCTCGACGATCCCAAGCAGTACTGGTCGGTCTTCACGGCGATCGATGGCGATACCATGAAGATCGCCTGGCAGGTGCTGGTCGACGGCAATCTCGACAACACAGACGCCGACTACCAGGGCAAGTACGCGTTCTCGACCTGCTACAATTCGGAGCGGGGCGTGACGCTCGCTGAAATGACGGCGGCGGATCGCGACTGGGTGGTGCTTTTCAACCTCAAGCGCATCGAGGATGCGGTCAAGAAGGGCGATTACAAGGAGATCAACGGCGTACCGGTGGTCGACGGGCGGCATGGCTCGCGCTACACGCGCTACGTTCCGGCCGGCAACAATCCGCACGGCTGCAACACGGCGCCCGACGGCATCCATCTCGCGATCGCCGGCAAGCTCTCGCCGACCGTCACGCTTCTGGATGTGCGCCGTTTCGACGACCTGTTCGACGACAAGATCAAGCCGCGCGACGTCGTCGTCGCCGAACCTGAGCTGGGTCTCGGACCGCTCCACACGGCCTTTGACGGCAAGGGCAACGCCTATACCACGCTGTTCCTCGACAGCCAGGTCGTCAAGTGGAACATCGACAAGGCGATCCAGGCTTACGGCGGCGCCAAGGTCGATCCGATCATCCAGAAGATCGACGTTCATTATCAGCCGGGCCACAACCACACTTCCATGGGCGAGACCAAGGAAGCGGACGGCAAGTGGCTGATGTCGCTCAACAAGTTCTCCAAGGACCGCTTCCTGCCGGTGGGGCCGCTGCATCCGGAGAACGACCAGCTGATCGACATCTCGGGCGACGAGATGCGCCTGGTCCATGACGGGCCGAGCTTCGCCGAGCCGCACGACATCTGCCTGGTCCATCGCTCGAAGGTCCGGCCCGTGATCGTGTGGAAGCGCGACGACCCGATGTGGGAGGAAGCGCGGCAGCAGGCGGCGAAGGACGGCGTCAAGCTCGAGGAAGCGGCCAACGTCATCCGCGACGGCAACAAGGTGCGCGTCTACATGCATTCGGTCGCGCCGGCCTACAGCCTCGACAAGTTCACGGTGAAGCAGGGTGACGAGGTCACCATCACCGTGACCAACATGGACGACGTCGAGGATCTGACCCACGGCTTCACCATGGTGCGCCACGGCATTGCGATGGAGATCGGGCCGCAGCAGACGGCGTCGGTGACTTTCACCGCGGACCGCCCCGGCGTCCATTGGTACTACTGCCAGTGGTTCTGCCATGCGCTCCACATGGAGATGGCCGGGCGCATGATCGTGGAGCCGCAGCCGGCATGATCCGGAAACAGCATAGCAGGAGCGCAGTCGCGGCGGCCCTCGTCGCCGCCTGCGCCTTCCTCCTCCCAGGGACGGGGCGGGCAGAAACCCTCGCCGTCCCTGCGGGGGGCGATGGTCTTCGGCAAGCGGTTGCCGCCTCGCATTCGGGCGATACGCTGAGGCTCGCCGCCGGCCTGTATCAGGGACCGATCCGGATCGACCACGCTCTCACCATCGTGGCCGAGCCCGGCGCCGTCCTCGACGGGCAGGGCCAGGGCCGCACCGTCGAGGTGGTTGCCCCGAACGTCGTCATACGCGGCCTCACCATACGCAATTCGGGCATCGACGATCCCATGGACGCTGCGGTCTTCCTCGAAGAAAGCGCCGCGGGCGCGATCGTCGAGGACAGCCGGATCGAGAACAGCCTCGTCGGCGTCTATGTTCACGGCGCCGCCAACGCGATCGTGCGGAACAACCGTATCGTCGGGCGGACCGACCTCAGGACCAACGAGCTCGGCAACGGCGTCTATGTCTGGAACGCGCCGGGAGCGCAGGTGATCGGCAACTACATCACAGGCGGACGCGACGGCATCTTCACCAATGCCAGCCGCAACAACATCTTCCGCGGCAACCGTATCGAGAATGTCCGCTTCGCCGTCCACTACATGTACACGAACGACAGCGAGGTCACCGACAACATCTCGCGCGGCAACCATGACGGCTACGTCATCATGTATTCGAGCCGCCTGGCGATCCGCCGCAACCTGTCGGAAGACGATGGCGATCACGGTCTTCTGCTCAACTACGCCAACGATGCGGACATCGAAGACAATTTGGTGCGGCGGGCCGACCAGTGCGTCTTCATCTACAACGCCAACAAGAACCGGTTCGCCGACAACTGGTTCGAGGATTGCGCTGTCGGCATCCACTTCACCGCGGGTTCGGAGCGCAACCGGATAACCGGCAATGCCTTCGTCCATAACCGCTCTCAGGTCGTCTACGTCGGCACACGGTCGCTCGACTGGTCGGCGGACGGGCGCGGCAATTACTGGAGCGACAACCCGGCGTTCGACCTGAATGGCGACGGCATCGCCGATACCGCCTACCGCCCGAACGATATCTTCGACAAGGTCGTGTGGACCTATCCGACGGCCAAGCTCCTCATCAACAGCCCGGCCGTGCAGGTCATACGCTGGGCTCAAGCGGAGTTCCCTGCGCTCCATCCGGGCGGCGTCATCGACAGCGCGCCGCTGATGGCGCCCGTCCCGCCAGCGCTCGAGGTGAAGCCATGACCATATTGCCGACGATCTTCATGCAAGGCGTGTCGAAGCGATACGGCGATACCTATGTGGTGCGCGACGTGGATCTCTCGGTTGCGCCGGGCGAGTGCGTCGCCATCGTCGGGCACAACGGAGCCGGCAAGAGCACGCTGGTCAAGATGGCGCTCGGCCTCATCGCGCCGACCGCCGGGCGCATCGCGCTGCTCGGCGAGGACCCGGCCGGGCGCGAGGCCATGGCATTCCGGCGCAGGATCGGCTTCCTGCCCGAGAACGTCGCCTTCTCCGCGGCCATGACCGGCCGCGAGGTGCTGCGCTTCTACGCGCGTCTCAAGCAAGTGCCGCTCGGCGTCACCGACCGGCTCCTGGAACGCGTCGGTCTCGCTCACGCCGCGCGCCGCCGCGTCGGCACCTATTCGAAGGGTATGCGCCAGCGCCTCGGATTGGCGCAGGCCCTTCTCGGCGAGCCGCGCGTCCTCTTCCTCGACGAGCCGACAACCGGCCTCGACATCGAGTCGCGGCAGATGTTCTACGACGTCATGGCTGAGCTGCGTGCCGCCGGCGCTACGCTGCTGCTTTCCTCGCACGCGCTCAGCGACATCGAGCAGGCCGACCGCATCGCCATCATGAAGGCCGGCCGCATGGTCGCATGCGGCCCGCTCCCTGAACTCCGCCGTCTGGCGGACCTGCCGCTTCGCATACGGGTACATGTCGTCGACGGGAATGCGGCGCGGGAATTCACCGCCCGGCCTGGCGTGCAGTGGCTCGACGATCTGCGCTTCGAGCTCACCTGCGCCGACGACGGCAAGATCGAGGCGATCCGCAGCGTCTCGCTGCTGCAAGGCGTCCGCGACATCGAGGTGATGCCGCCGACACTGGTCGATCTATGCGACGAGCTGACACGGGAGGCCGCGGAATGAATGCCATAGCAACGATTGCCGGCCGCGAGATACGCGACGGCCTGCGCAACCGCTGGGCCCTTGGCGCCGTCCTGCTTATGGCCGGCTTAGCCCTGACGCTTGCATTTCTCGGCAGCGCTCCCACCGGGGTGGTGGGCGCAAGTCCGCTCGAAGTCACGGTCGTCAGCCTGTCGAGCCTGACGATCTTCCTGGTCCCCCTGATCGCGCTCCTCCTGTCGCACGATGCAATCGTCGGGGAACGGGACCGGGGCACGCTGCTCCTTCTTCTTTCCTATCCGCTCTCGCGCTGGCAGATCCTGTTCGGCAAGTTCCTCGGGCACCTCTCGATCCTGACAGTGGCGACCGTGCTCGGCTATGGCGCCGCCGGAGCAGCGCTCGCTTTCGCGGCCGGCGAGTTCGATGCCGACAGCCTCGGCAGCTTCGCGCGGATGGTCGGCTCGTCGGTCCTGCTCGGCGCCGTCTTCGTCGCGCTCGGATACTTGATCAGCGCGACCGTGCGCGAGCGCGCGACCGCGGCAGGCCTTGCCATCGGCATCTGGCTGGTTCTGGTCCTCCTCTACGACATGGCGCTGCTCGGCCTTTTGGTCGCGGATCAGGGCAGGACGATCAGCGCCGCCGCCTTCAACTGGCTGCTGCTGCTCGATCCCGCCGACATCTTTCGGCTTCTCAATCTTGCCGGGCTGTCGAAGACCAGCCTGTTCGCCGGGATGGCCGGCCTTGCCGAGCAGATGCAGTTCGGCCGTGCCGTGCTGCTCACGGCGCTGGCGGCCTGGGTGGCGGTTCCCCTCGCGCTGGCCGCCTTCGCCTTTTCGAGGAAAGAACCATGACACGCGCAACGATCCTCGGCGCGCTGGTCGCCGCCAGCCTCCTGCTCGCCGGCTGCAGCCAGGAGATCGCCGGCCTGCCCAAGCCGCCACCGCAGGAGCCGACGGCCACGTCGGTCGCCTATTTCTGTTCGATGGGCCTGCTCGAGCATGGCGGCCCGAAGGGGCAGGCCTTCCGTGCCGGCAAATCCGAGCCGGTCTGGTTCTCGTCCGTTCGCGACGCCGTCGCCTTCTCGATGCTCCCCGGAGAGCCCAAGGACATCGTCGCCATCTACGTCAACGACATGGCGAAGGCCAGGAACTGGGATCGCCCCGAAGCGGGAGCCTGGGTCGAGGCGCACGACGCCTGGTACGTCATCGGCAGCGATTACGGCTCAGGGATGGGCGGCAACGAGGCCGTGCCGTTCTCCGACGAGAATGCCGCGCGTTCGTTCGCGAGCGCGCATGGCGGAGCTGTACGCCGGTTTGACCGGATTCCGCAGGAATACATTCTGGACGGCGTGCCGCTCGATAAAGCCGAAAAGTCCGAACAGGCAGCGATGCAATGAGCAAGACGATGACCGAGGGATTGAGAAAGACGCGCGGTGCATCGAGCGCTCCGATGTCGCGTCGACGCTTCATTCGCATCAGCGGCGCGGTAGCCGGGCTGGGCTTGGCAGCGCTGGGAGGACGGTTCCCGGGAAAAGCGGCGCCGTCTCTCCTTCACGAATGGCGGGGAGTCGCGCTTGGCGCGGATGCGTCGCTGCGCATCTACCATCCCGACGCGGCGGACGCCGAGCGCCTTGTTGCGGACGCCGTAGCCGAGGTGCACCGGCTCGAGCGCGTGTTCAGTCTCTACGACAACACCTCCGCGCTATCCCGGCTGAACCGCGATGGCACGCTCGCCGATCCGCCGCAGGAGCTCGTCGAGCTTCTGGCCGCGAGCGCGCGCTATTCACGCGCGACCGGCGGCGCCTTCGATCCGACGGTGCAGCCGTTGTGGGAGCTTTATGCTGCGCATTTCGGCAGACCGGATGCCGATCCGAATGGGCCGTCGACCGCCGACATAGCAATCGCGCGTGCACGGTGCGGCTATGAGGGGGTGGCGGTCGACGACGGGCAAGTCGCGTTCGCGCGTCCCGGCATGGCCGTGACGCTGAACGGGATTGCGCAAGGGTACATCACCGACCGTGTCGCCGAGCTTCTGCGAGCCCGCGGGGTAACGCATACGCTGGTCGACATGGGGGAGACCCGCGCGCTCGATGGAAGTCCCGCGGGTCGGCCCTGGTCGGTCGGCATCAAGGATCCGCGTGTCGAGGATGGTCTCCTCGCGAAGCTTGCGCTTGACAACCAGGCCATCGCGACCTCGGGCGGCTACGGCACCGAATTTGATGCGGCGGGGCGCTTCAACCACATATTCGACCCGGCAACCGGATTGTGCGCGAACCGCTACCTCAGCGTCTCGGTCATTGCGCCGACAGCGACCTGCGCCGACGCGCTTTCGACCGCCTTGTCCATTTTGCCCATAGATCGCGCATCTTCGGCTCTCGCCGGCGCCGGAGCGACGCGGGCTTATTTCGTGCTCCCTGACGGGAGCGTCGTCGACCGGAGCGCCTGAAAGGTGAACGAAGTTCGTGGCTGAGGAGCAAAAAGTGATCGAAGAGTGGCCAGCTCTTGTGTTCAGCACTGAAGCGGCAAGCGGGACCAAGGCAGGCCACACGTTGCTGCCCATGCTCATCGCGGGGCTAGCACTGGCAGTTCTTGGTGGAATGGTCGTGATGATCTTTGTGTAGCAGAAAAGTCTGTGCGGGACCGGCGGCGCCTTTCAGCCTATCGCGGCACTTTCCGCGAAATGTTTGCGCTTCGGCAAATAGACGGATTTCGACCGAGGCTACGTTTCGGCACCGGGCCAAGGATGTCGGTGTTCGGTGCTTTCCACAGCAGTCGGGATTTATGAATATGTCTGAATCGCAAATCTCATCACAACCCCAGCTGGATGTGCGCGCCGTCCCGCCTGTGGAGCGCCACGCTCGGATTTTCGGGATCGCCCAGGCGCTGGCCGGGGGCCAATCCTTCGTCATCGTGAACGATCACGACCCACGGCCTTTACGCTACCAGATGGAAGCCAGATATCCTGGCCTGTTCGGTTGGGAATACCTGCAGCAAGGACCGGACATTTGGCGCGTTGAGATCAAGAGGCTGCATTCATCCGGGTGCGACTGTTGCTGCGGCGGCTGACGATCACGTCGCTGTCCAGAGCAATTCCAGCGTGCAGCGGTTTTCTGCCCAGAATTGCGGAAACAATATTTAGAGTATTGGCGAAATGCCGCGAAGCAAACGTTTCGGACAGAACCATTCCTTGCCATGCGAATATTCTTCAAGGTTAACGGTCAGGCAGTCGAGACGGAAGGCTCGGCCGTTTCGCGTTTGAGCAGTTTCCTGCGCGATGTCCTTGGCCTGACAGGCGTCAAGGAAGGCTGTTGCGAAGGCGAGTGTGGAGCCTGCACCGTGCTGCTGGACGGCCGACCCGTCAATTCTTGCCTTGTGCTGACGTTCCAGGCCGCTGGGCGCGAGGTCATCACGGTTGAGGGACTCGGCGGAAGCGGTGATCTGCAAAATGCGTTCCTGCAAACGGGCGCGGTGCAATGCGGTTATTGCGCGCCGGGGATTCTGATGGCCGCCGAAGGGCTCTTGCGTGCCATTCCCAATCCCGTCGAAGCTGAAATCCGCCACGCGCTGGCGGGCAATATCTGCCGCTGCACAGGTTTCGAGACCATCGTCCAAGCCGTCGCCGCCCACGCCGCCGCTCGCCAGGGGACCTATTGATGGGCGAGGTCTCGGTCGCCGCGCCGGCCCACATGGCGGAGCTGCGGGCGCTGTTCGCCGCGACGGAGGGCCCGATAACCTTTATAGCCGGCGGGACGGACATGCTGATCGCACGCCGCCTACCGCCCGCGGGTGGGTTGCTGATCGATCTCTCTCGCATAGCGGGCATGGGTTTCATCTCCTCCGATGGCGGCGATATCCGCGTCGGCGGCGCCACCACTGTCGCTGCGATAGCTGCCGATGACGGGCTCCGAGCTCGGCTGCCCGCCCTTGCCGAGGCCGCCGCGCAATGTGGGTCCGTTCAAATCCGCAACCGGGCCACCGTCGGCGGCAATATCGCAAATGCCGCCCCGGCCGCGGATCTCCTGCCGGTATTGGTCGCAGCCGGAGCCCGGTTGGAGTGTATCGGACGCGATGGCGCATCGCGCGAACTCGCGATTTACGACTACACGCCCGGCCACGGATACCTGATCGCGCAAGTGATCCTGCCGGGGAGCGGCCTCCTTCCGTACAGCGCTTTCGTCAAGCTCGGACCGCGGCAGGACCTCAGCATCTCGCGCCTCAATATCGCGCTGCTGGCCGAGTTTCGGGATGGTCATTTCGGCTGTGTGCGAATCGCTGCCGGGGCGCTGGGGCCGCGTCCGCTGCGCCTGCCCCTTGCCGAGGTTGCGCTTGCGGGCAAGGATCTGTGTTCGGCCACATTGCGCGATTTTCTTTCGGCCCTGACCGCCGAGGTCGATGCGGCTATCCCGGGCCGGAACTCGCAAGCCTACAAGCGTCACGCGATCACCGGGCTAGGGCTTGACCTGGTTGCGCAAGCGCTTGGGCTGAGCCCGCGCGAACGCCTTTTCGAGGACGCCGCGCGATGAACCAGTTGTCCCGCCGCGTGCCGCTTGTCGACGGCGTCGCGAAACTGACGGGCGCCCTGCGCTTCACTGCCGACCTGCATATCGAGGGCCTGCTGCACGGCGCGCTGATGCTGAGCAGCCGTCCCCATGCTCGAGTCGCCCGTGTCGACATCACGGCCGCCTTGGCGGTCGAGGGTGTCCACGACGTGTTCTGGCACGGCAACACGCCGTCCCACCTCTATAACAGCTCGATATGGTTTTCAGGGCAGAAGGCGCTGGCGGACGAGCAGATGTTTCCGCAGATCGTGCGCCACGTAGGCGATCGAGTGGCGGCGGTGGTTGCCGACACGGAAGAAATCGCCCGCCATGCGGCGCAACTGATCGAGGTCGACTATTCGGATCTTCCCGCTGTCTTCGATCCCGAAGTCGCGCTGGCTCATGCGGGATTGCCGCTGCGGGAGGACGATACCCCGACATTCCTGAACCCCGTTGCCGGCGAGACCTTCGTCTACGGCGACCCGGACGCCGCCTTCGCCGCCGCCGATCTGATCGTCGAGACCAGCGTCGCCACCCCTCGCAGCCATCATTGTGCCGTGGAGACCCATGCCTGCATCGCCAGGCCCGAGCCTGACGGCCGCATCCTGATCCTGTCGCCGTGCCAGAGCGTCTTTGCCGTTCAGGCAGTCGTCTGCCAGGCGCTCGGCCTGCCGCCCGAGAAGATAAGAGTGCAAAAAACCCCGATAGGCGGCTCGTTCGGAGGAAAGGCGGAGCCGATCCTCGACCCTCTCTGTGCCTTCTTCGCCCTGAAGCTCGGCCGTCCGGTGATCATTCGTTATGACCGACAGGAGACATTCATCGCAACCCGCACGCGCTCCAGCGTCACCGGGCGGATGCGCATCGCATTCAGGTCCGACGGCCGCATCCTCGCGCGCGAGACCGAGACGCTCGTCGACATCGGCGCCTACTGCACCGGCGGCAATTACCTGCCGAGTTCAATGCTTCAGCGGCTGGTGCGGCTCTATGATGTTCCGGCGGAGCGCTACAGCGGCCGTGCCGTATATACCAACACCGTGCCTGCGGGCGCCTTCCGCGGCTACGGCTCGCCGCAAATTCACGCAATAGCGGAAATTTCGTTGAACATAGCAGCTCGCCGAATGGGAATGGATCCGGTGACGCTGCGCCAGAGAAACCTCGTCGGCCCCGGCGCCATCGAACCTTGGCAAGGGCTCGACCTCGGTAACGCCCGCGGCAGAGAGTGTCTGGCGCGTGGCGCCGAGGCCTTCGGCTGGGCCGGACGCTACCAGAAGGGTTTCACGCGGGGGCGGTGGCGACGGGGAGTCGGGGTTGCCTCAGCCACTCATATCAACGGCTGCTATCCGGGGTTCCACGAAGAGACCACGGCCTCATTGAAACTGTTGCCGGACGGACGGGCCGAGCTCGTCTGCGCGCTCCACGATCTCGGTTGCGGAGCCGACACCACGCTGGCGCAGATTGCTGCCGAGACGCTGGGGCTAAGGGCGTGCGACATCGTCATCGTTCCCGCCGATACCGATACCTGTCCCTACGACCTCGGCACGCGGGCCAGTCGCATGACCTATATCTGTGGGGAAGCCATCCGTCGCGCGGGCGTCGGCCTTGCGAAGTCGATCCGCGCGGTTGCGGGTCTGGAATTGAACACGCAAGCCGATGACTTGCGACTGGAAGCTGGCGCAGTCCTGCTCCAGGACGGTTCGGGGATGGCGCTCTCGGAGCTTGCTGGACGCCTGGCCAACCGCAAGGCCGAACTGCCGGCGGCGACAGAAAGCTACCGCGCCCAGGCCAATCCGGGCTCATATGCCGCGCACTTCGCCGAGGTCGAGGTCGACAGGCTTACCGGCCGCGTAAAGGTTACAGACTACCTGGCCGTCCACGATATCGGCAGGGCGATCAACCCGATGCTGGTGGAGGGCCAGATCCATGGCGGAATCCAGATCGGCATCGGCTACGCGCTCTATGAGGATGTCGCCATCGACCGCGCCACGGGACGCATGCGCGCTGACAGCTTCAGCCGCTACACGTTGGCCAATGCCCCCGAGATGCCGCCCATACGCGTGCTGCTCGTAGAAGAGGGCGAACCCACCGGCCCCTTCGGTGCGAAAGCGGTCGGGGAGATTGCGACGATTCCGGTGGCGGCGGCGATCGTCAATGCCGTGAACGACGCATTGGGAACCGAGTTGACGGAACTGCCGCTTTCGCCTGAACGCATCCTTGCCGCGGTGGTCCAGGAGGGGTCGCGATGTGGAGCGGCTTGGCCTGATGATTCGGATTGCGCGATGCCCGCCCCCGAAAACCCCAGGCGGCCGCGCTAAAGCGCGTCGCGATCGTTCGGATTCGCTCCATGCGCTTTGGGTCTTTGATTTTACGCATGTCTTTATCCCGAAACCGGTTTCCACTTTCGCGAGACATGCTTTAGGCGGGCACAGCATGCAGGTCAGGTATGCGATCGTTTGGTTGGAATTCCGGGCGGCCAAAATATTCCTGTTCGACGGGACTGTCATCGAAGACACCTGGGTCGAGATCCCGCTGACAGAACATCGCGACCGCGACAATGGGGGGACAGAGGGAGCGGACGATTTCTTCGGCGAAGTCGCTCGCTGCCTCGATGTGGCGCAAGAATGGATCATTCTCGGCACCAGGTCGGGCTGTTTCGGGCTTCTTGCCTACATTTGTCGGCGCAAGCTCGATGGCTGCGTTGTCGGCGCCGAGGTGACCGAAGTGTCTGACGGGATGGCGGCGGTTTCGCACGTTCGCGACTATTTTGCCAGGTACCGAAACCGGGTTGGCCGCTGAACGGCCAGACGGAAAGCGGCTCAGTCACGCTGCTCAAGCATGGAGGGATGCACCGCGATCGAGCCCGCGCCGATGAGTTCCAGACAGTAGGGCACGGCGGGGAAGACGGCGCTGAGGCACACGTCGATGGAGGCAGGTTTTCCGGGCAGGTTGATGATCAGCGAGCGGCCGCGCACTCCCGCGGTCTGACGTGAAAGAATGGCCGTGCGCACATGCTGCAGGCTTGCCTGCCGCATGAGCTCGCCGAAACCGGGCAATTCCTTGGTGATGACCTGCCGCATGGCTTCCGGGGTGAGATCCCTTGGCGAGGGACCGGTTCCGCCGGTTGTGAGGATCAGGTCGGCGCCTGCCTGGTCGCAGAGCTCGATAAGCACGTCGCGGACACTCTCCAGGCCATCAGGGACGATGCGGCGAACAAATTCGCAGGGCTCTGCCAGGACACGGCGAAGCCAGCGCTCGATTGCCGGTCCGCCGAGATCCTCGTACTCACCGCGGCTCGCACGGTCGGATATGGTCACGATCGCGATCCGGGCCATTTTAGTCAGGCCGTCGCATTTACCTGCCAGCCGGGCCTGCCATGGGCGTACCCGTCGACCAGGGTGCCCGGCAGATCGAGGCATGAAAGGGCGAAGCGGGCATCTTCGGGCTCCTCCTTGCCGTCGGCAAGTTTTCTATAGATCCTCGCCACCTCGACCATGTCGCATGTCTGGGGGGACAAACGAAGTCGCCTGATGCCCTTTGAGGCGAGCGTGTCGGGCGCGGGGCAGAAGGCCTGCACCTGATTGGAAAGGGTCTGCACGCCGTTGACGGCCAGGAACTGCTGGTCGTCGAGCGTATCGACCGCGAGACCGTCGGGATCCCTTTCGCATGTGAACTGGCACGAATCCTTGTGAAGGCCGTGGACCCGCGCATGATAGCAGCGTCCGGAAAGAGCGAGCGGCAGCCGCCCGAAAGCGAAAATCTCGAACTCGGCCTCCGGACATTTCACGGCCATGGCGCCGATCGCCGCAAACGACAATTCCACGGGTGGGCAGATAGTCTGCGCGCCGAGCTGGATCAGGAACTTGGCGGAAGCCTCGTTGTAGACGTTCAGGAATGGACCCGTGACGAAGGCTTTGCCGGAGCGTGACGGCAGGCCGGATACGTCATTGATCTCGACCAGCCTGTCGTCTCCGCAAATGTCCTGAAGGCTTTTGCGGTCCCGGACGGTCGCCGGCGCGGCCAGTGTGGACAGCACCACCTGCTTGCCGCCGCGTTCCAGCCGTTCGATGATTGCCGGCCACGCCGGGTCCGAAAACGGCATGCGTTTTCCGCAGACGACTTCACCGACGTGAACGCGCTCGACCGGAGCCTCGTCCGCTATCCTGCGGTAAAAGTCGAGGAGACGGTCGGGGGACCAATGGAAGAAGACTGGCCCAAGCGTCAGCACGATTTCCGTCAGGGCGATTTCGGGCACCGCCTATCTCCATTTCTTCTCGTAAGCGCCAGCAGTCTGCCGAGCCCCTTCCGACTGGCCGGCGAGAAGCCGGTCGATGTCGACAGCGTCGCCGCCCTTTTCGACCGCGTCGACGGCTTTCCTGAACGCCCGCACGACCTCGCTTACGTAGCCCTTGCCGCGCTGGCGCCCCTCGATCTTCAACGCAGTCACCCCGGCGGCCTTCAAGCCCGCGATCATGCTGCCGGCGTTCAGGCTGACGGGATCCTCGAACAAATGGGATGTCTTGCCGTCGGCTTTGAATTTGCCTTTGCAGAGAGTGGGATAACCGACCGGCTGGCCGCGTTCGTACCGGTCGATCGTGAAGCCGGACAGCCGCGCCGTGGTGCCGCCCGGCTCTTCATCATAGCTCACCATCTCCGGCGGCGAGCAGACACCGTTGAGATTGGGCGATTTTCCCGTCGCGTATGAAGAGAGATAGCAGCGCCCTTCGACCATCACGCAAAGGCCGCCGAAAACGAAGGCTTCGGTTTCCACGCCGATGGCGCGGTTCAGCGCCGCTATCTCCTGGAGCGAAAGAACCCTTGGAAGCACCACGCGACGGATGCCGAACTGAGCCGCATAGAAGCCGATCGCTTCCGGCGTCGCCGCGGCAGCCTGCACCGACAGATGAAGGCGGATCTGCTTGTGGTTCCTGGCCACATGATCGAGGACGGCGAAGTCCGCGGCTATGATGGCATCCGCGCCAGCTTCGGCGGCTGCGTCAGCAGCCTTCTTCCAGATGTCGACATCGTCGACGCGCGCAAAGGTATTGATCGCAACCAGAACCTTGCTGCCGTGGCCGTGCGCGAAGCGGACACCTTCGACGAGCTCGTCCCGGGAGAAATTGAGCCCGGGAAAATTGCGGGCGTTGGTTTCATCGCGAAATCCGCAATAAACCGCGTCCGCGCCCGCCTGGACGGCTGCCCTCAACGTAGCGGGGGTCCCCGCCGGACAGACAAGTTCCATGCGTGTCGTCGTCATGCTTCCTGCGTCTCGCTGGTGTTGTTGTCGGCCAATCGGCGCGCGACGCCCAAGGCGCCGAGGACCCCGGTATCGACACAGCGGGCCAGGATGCCGTGCAGCCCGAGCAGGTCTGCCGGGCGAAGCTCGGCATCCTCTATCGTGTTCCTCAAGGCGAGCACTGCTTCCGTGCGCCCGCTTATCGAGATCACACGGCTGAAGAACATCGCATCGCCGTCCAATGTGCCGTCAAGCAGGCCCAACAGGGTCAGAAGCGGCCCTTTGACCTGCACGTCCGATCGGGCAGCCTCATCCTTGCTCACGACGCGGACGCTGGATCGTTGTCCGTCCGGGACCACACAGAACGCGAATGCGAGGTCGACAGGATCGATACCGAAGCAGGCCGAACGGGATTCGCCCAGGCGCTCGAAAAGGCCGGGGCGCCGCCTGGCAAGCGAGCGCAAGGACAATGTCAGCAACGGCCCGAGCGGCAGTCCTGCCACCGTCGGAAACAGGTGGCGAACAAATCCTGGTAGTGTTGTCCGGGTGTCCTGTGGCCGCATCGTCAATCGCTGTCCGTTCTGTGTTCGACTGTGAAGTTTCTTGTGGCCAGCTAGGCGTCGCATCTTTTGGCGAGGAGCTTCGAGAAATTTTCTCTGTTGGGGCAGAAATCGCGATAGTGACTTTCGAAATCGAAGGCTTCCAAATGACTGTGACACCTGCGGCGATGGGGGCACGTGATGCAGGTTCGGGACATGAAGCTGTCACGCGCGAACTCCAGCGTATGAAAGCTATCGGGATCGATCCCGACTGAAAGCATCGCCAGCGTGAGGAAATCTTCCGAGGCATAAGGCAGATGCATGGCATCATCGAATTCGCCGGGCGACATGCCGATGCCATCCAGCATGCCTTTGCACTCCTCCGGTCCAAGCGCCCAAAATTCTCTTCTCGCAGTCTTGCTCCGTCTGCAGTCCTTCAGGCCGGCGATCGCCGACCGGCATGCTTGAAGCGCGTCGTTGACTAGGTTGCTGGCCATCTGAACGTCTTCCCGACACTGCCGCGACATCGGCCAACTCTCAGGCAAGCGGACCGTCGGATTCAAAGTACAGCGCGCAAACGGCCTGTTCTTTGACCTAGCGCAATGTTTTCGAGCGGCCGCCGTGAGAGAACGGCGTCGCCGACGGACCGGTCGTGCCGGATTTCGCCATGCATTATCGCCTTCTTCCCCAGTTTAGTGATCTTGGGTCCTTTCTTTCCTACCTGGGCGGGAAAGGCCAGCTCCGGGAAATCAGCGCCCCGGTATCGACCCGGTTCGAGCTGACGGAGATCCATAAAAGGGTGATCGCGGCGCGGGGGCCGGCGCTGCGCATGACCATGCCGACGGACAGCCAGGGAGTGGGTTCGTCGTTCCCGGCCGTGGCCAATATCTTTGGGACGCGGGAGCGTGTCGCCTGGGGGCTGGGTACGGACATTCGCGGACTGGAGACCCTCGGCGCTCTGCTGGCATGGATGAGGTCCCCCCAGGTTCCGCAGAACCTGCGTCAGGCCCGCCACATGTTCTCCGCAGCGCGTGGCGCGTTGGCGGCGCGGCCGAAGATCGTATCGTCATCAAGACTATGGAGGGATGCGGAACCGGATTTCGCGATCCTTCCCATCCAGACCTGCTGGCCGGAGGACGCCGGTCCTCTCATCACCTGGCCGGTGGTCGTCACCCGACCACCTGGCGACGGTGATCCCGGCAAGTACAATCTGGGCATATACAGGATGCAGGTCATCGCCCGGGACCGGGCGATCATAAGGTGGCTGCCCATGCGAGGCGGTGCCGCCCACCATCGCATGTGGCAGGCGAGGGGGCTCGAGATGCCCGTCGCCGTCGTCATCGGCGCGGATCCGGCGACATTGATAGCGGCGGTGATGCCGGCACCCGAAGGCGTATCGGAACTGTCGCTGTCCGGATTGATCAACGACCGGCGGGTTGGGCTGGCTCCATGCAAGAGCATCGAGCTTCATGTTCCCGCCAGCGCCGAGATCGTGCTCGAGGGAACCGTCTCCCCCAACGAAACGGCAGAGGAAGGCCCCTTCGGCGACCATACGGGATATTATAACGGCGCGGAGCATTTTCCCGTCTTCAAGCTCAAGCGTATTCGCGTGAGGGACGGCGCGAACTATCTCACGACGTTCACCGGGCGTGCACCCGACGAACCGTCCGTGCTCGCCGAGGCGCTGCTCGACATCTACAAGCCGCTGCTACGCCAGCAGATACCGGAAATCCTCGACGTCTGGCTGCCGCCGGAAGCCTGCTCCTACAGGATCGCGGTCATATCGATCGTCAAGAAATATGCCGGGCAGGCGCGACGGGTGATGATGGGGTTCTGGTCGCTGTTGCCGCAGTTCTCGATGACCAAGATGGTCGTGATGGTGGACGACGACATCGACATCCGGTCGTGGTCGGACGTGATGTGGGCGGTCGCCACGCGAATGGACGCCTCGCGCGACCTGATGACGCTGGATCGGACCCCGATCGACTCCCTCGACTTCGCGTCGCCGCTGGAAGGGCTTGGAGGAAAAATCGGGTTCGACGCGACGCGCAAGATCGGGTCCGAGACGTCCCGCGAGTGGGGGAAGGAGCTGAAGATGTCATCTGACGTCGTCGAACGGGTCTCCGAGCGCTGGGAGGAGCTTTTTCCAACCGGTTCGGTGCAGAAATGACAAAACGGATCATAGTCGGAGTTACCGGTGCGTCCGGCTCGGTGCTGGCCCTCGAGACCATACGCCAACTGGTCAGAGGTGGAGCGGAAACGCATCTCGTCACCTCGAAAAGCGCGCGCATGACCATTGCTTACGAGCTTGGCGCCGACGGATTGGCGCAGCTTGCCTCGCTCGCCAACCACACCCACTCCCCCCAGGACCTGGCAGCACCCATCGCCAGCGGCTCCTTCAGGACGGACGGCATGATCGTCGTGCCCTGCTCGATGCGGACCTTGGCGGCGATGGCGCACGGCCTGGGCGACAACCTTCTTACCAGGGCGGCCGACGTCGTCCTGAAGGAAAGGCGCCGGCTGGTGGTCGTGCCGCGTGAGGCTCCTCTGCATGAGGGGCACCTCGAAGCGATGCTGCGATTGACGCGGATGGGAGCGATCATCGCGCCGCCGGTGCCGCCATTTTATGTCAAGCCGGCGTCGGTCGAGGCGATGGTCATCGAGATGGCGGCGCGACTGGTCAACTGGGCCGGCGTGGATCCCGGCGACAAGCTGACGAGGTGGGGCGAAAAGAATGTCGCGACCCGTCAGTTGTTTTGATGGAGCCGCCAATGGGAGGGAAGACCCCGGCGAATTGCAATGAAGCGCAGCAAGGCGAGCCATATGATGTAAGGCGACTTCATACGGCAAGGAAACAGTCGGCCATCATGTCGATGTTCGATGGCCTCGAGCCGGGCCAGACATTCTCGGTGATCCTGGACTTCGATCCCCGCCGATTGAAGCGTCAGCTGGAGTCATCTTTCGCCGGCGACCTCGTCTGGGTTTGCCTCGAGATCGGGCCACCCGAATGGCTGATCGAAATCGGGAAACGAAAACCGGCTCAATGACCGGCCGGCTCGAGGTCTCAACTAAATCATGTCTCCCGAAAGTGGTAACCGGTTTCAGGGCAAGGACATGCGTGAAATCAAAAGCCTAAAGCGCATGGAGCGAATCTGATCGCGACGCGCTTTAGCGTACAATTGCCGTGAGGGCGGCAAATTGACCGAGCTGCCGCATCGAAAGCGCGCCGTCCCTTGCGATCGTCGCGATGTCGTCAAAGAGAAGGGCGAGGTCCTCGTAGACACTGCTATCCCGTTCGGCCGCTCCTATCTCGTCGAGATCCTGCAAGAACAACAGAATGGTCTCGATATGCGCGCGTTGATGGCGAGCGTTGGTGAGATGCCCGCGGGCCGCCGGCCCTATCTCCAAACTGGCGAAGCGGGACAACGTCTCGTCGAGCTTGGAGCGGCACCGGCAGTCCAACCCCGCCTCATCGATCAGCCCTGCCAGCCGGGCAACGGTGATCGCCATTTCCGCGGCGCTGTTTTCGGGAAGGCCGTGCTTCATCTTCTTCTCCCGTCGCAGACAGTCTGCCTGGAGACGCTGTGCAGTTGACTTGTGCCTGGGCAACCTGGCCGAGAAGAGCAAGACATGTCCCATGCCGGGAATCAGATCGCTGGGCTGCTTCAAGAACAATCTTCAAGATAGTCGATGCTTCCGAGAGATGTTTGCGCTGGAGCAAACACCCAATCGATCCCCGCACCTATTGCGCCATGCTCGTCCTTCTTGCCGGTCCGTCCAATCGCGGCGGTGCCGGAGGAGATGCATCGCCATTCCGCAGGACGGGTCGCATGGGCGCCGACGGCAAGTTCAAAGCCTTCAAGACCTGCGCGCTCGCGGCGATGACGGTCTGCTGCCTGTCTCGCCTGCTGATCGAAGCGCTGCCTGGCTATTTCAGCCTGCTGGCAAGCCTTTCAGGCGCTTTGTGGATTATCGCGTTCGGCCTGTTCCTGACGGCCTATCGCGAGCCTCTTTTCGGCATTGGCGCGAAATAGCCTACCAGATCCAGAAAAGCAGCACCCACCCCGTCACGGCGGGCGCCATCGCCAGGCCGACAAGGGACAGGGCGAGGGCTCGCCGGGCAGCTACCCGGCTGTAAATTCCCGTCACCTGCCAGCACAGAGCCCCGGACCAGCAGGTCGCCATCGTCAGCATCGCTGCGCGCAGCAGGTCCACGAAGGGCAGCGATATCCCATCCGACCGCAATTGACCGACCGTAAGGCCGGAGAGGCCGAGGAAGACTCCGGCGCCTGCCAAGGGAATGAGCGACTGGGCAAGATGATGAAGCCTCTGCGTTCGCCAAGGTCCAAGGCTGCGCGCGGCCAAAGCCAGCAGGGACAGCGTCGAAGCGCCGCAGGCGAGGGCCGCCGCAAGCACATAGGCGATGAGCAAGGCCCCGTCGAGAAGCGTCATCACGTCGCCCGGATAATTCGTCAGGATCCACCACGGCGCCGTGGTTTCGAGCGGCCAGGCCACCCCGTTTTCGATCAGCCGTTCCGCCGCCCATAGCTTCGCCTGCACGAACCACGGGCTGAC
This sequence comes from Mesorhizobium vachelliae, assembly GCF_033977325.1. Classification (NCBI taxonomy): domain Bacteria; kingdom Pseudomonadati; phylum Pseudomonadota; class Alphaproteobacteria; order Hyphomicrobiales; family Phyllobacteriaceae; genus Mesorhizobium; species Mesorhizobium vachelliae. The sequence goes on along the minus strand of NZ_JAVIIR010000026.1, from coordinate 23,978 downwards.
CGACCATTGAAACGCGCCGACGGCCAGGCCCATCAGGCCAACCACGATCAGGATCGTTTCCCAGGGTTTGGCGACAGTGCCCGCGACATGGACGATTTCGTGGTTTGGCGAGCGGCGGGCCAGGCGGATTGCCCCGCGAAACCCGGCGCAGCGTCCGCACATGTGGCAGTCGCTGGCGCCGCGCATGGTCCGGATCGGCACGAGCGGCGCGCAATTGACCGCCTTTGGCTTGATTCCCGAGAGCTGCGAAAGTTGCCAAAGCGGCGGATCGACACGGAAATGCAGCGGGGCAAGCTTCGCCAGCAGGCCGAAAACCCCGCTCACCGGGCAAAGATAGCGGCACCACACCCGCTTGTTGCGCCCATAGAGAAAGCCGATCAGCGCGGCGGCAAAAGTCGAGCCACCGAGGATGAAGAGCGTCGGTCGAGGATACTGATAAACGCTCGTCATCTGGCCGTAGATCGTCGTGCAGGCGAATGCGACGGTGGGCCAACCGGGCCATATCAGCCAGCGCGGTATAGCCCTGCCGCGCCCGCGGCCGCTGGCAAATTCGCTTATCGCGCCTTCGGGGCAGAAGATGCCGCACCATATCCGTCCGACCAGCGCGGTGCTCAGGAGCACGAGCGGCCACCAGACACCCCAGAAGATGAATTGGGCGAAGCGCGTGAAGTTGGTCCACAGATAGGCCGCACGACCAGGAAGCGGCAGGAAGACGGGCACGATCAGAAGAGCGCCGTACACGAGCACCATCGTCCATTGAATCGTCCGGATGGTCGCCTGGTGACGTTGGAGCCAATCGCCGGCCTTGCGCCAGACGTCGTCGGATTGAACGGAAGCGGCGTGCGGCGGAACGATCGTTATCGTCATGGGGAAGATTGCATGCGATGCAGGCGCGGTGAACGCAGCAGCGCCAGCACGGCGATCCAGTAGATTGCGTAAACCAGGATGGTTGCGAGCTCGGGGCGGGCACGATAGCCGGTCATGCCGGCAACCAGGCCTCCCAGCCTGCCCGTATCGTCCAGAAGCCAGGACGTGTCCCAAACTGCCCGGGACAGCGGCGGGACCAGCTCCAACCCGATGGCGCGGTCGAGCGCGGTCATCAAAAGCGATCCCGCAAGAAACAGCAGAAGAACCTCGCTCACCCTGAAGAAGACCTTCCAGGGAAAGCGTTTGGCGGCAACGTGGATCAGCCAGTAGGACGCGGCGGCCGAGGCAAATCCGGCGGCGACAGCCGCCAGCGCTGCGGGAAATGTCGCCTGCCTGGCGGATGCCAGGAGGCCGTAGAGGAAAACGACGGTTTCGCTGCCTTCCCGCATCACGGCGATCGCCGCCAACAGGAACAATCCCGCCCAATTGCCGGCGGTCAGGGCTCGCTCGGCGCCGCGCTCGAGATGCTGCTTGAGCCCTCTGCCTTGCCGGTGCATCCAGACCACCATCTGCAGGATGAGCAAGGCGGCGAGCGCGGCCATGCCGATCTGGAAATAGTCCGCGCGCTCTCCGTCGAGCAGGCTCTCCAGGAACAGGATGATCCCGGCCAGCAAAAGGGCTCCGCCCAGCCCCGCGACGACGCCGGCCCACAGGAAATATCGCGCTGTTGCGGCTTTGGCGTCCGCGTGATGCGCCAGCCATCCCTGCAGGATGCCGACGACCAGGATTGCTTCGGTGCTTTCCCGCCAGACCACGAAGGCGACCTGTCCGAACAGAGCAGTCATCGAGCCGCCGGCTCCTTGGCGACAAGCGTGGCAGGCGGCATGTCGGGATGAAAATCGTCGAAGAACCGGTACTCGCCGGGATCGAGGCGTCGGATCACGACAAACGAATTCGCTCCAGGCCCGAGCACTTTCTCCTTGCGCAACTCGATGCTTTCGAATTCCGCGGGGCTGGACCCGCTGTTGCGAAGCTCCAATCTGAACTGGGAGTTGGCTGGCACTTCGAGGGAAGGCGGCGTGATTGCCCCATCCTTGAGGTCGATCACGAAGGTGCGACTTTCATCCGCGACCGCGACGGTCGCCAGCAGGCAGGCGCCGGCAACAATCGCCGCCGCCGATGTGATGCGGCCGAGCGACCTCACTAGTAACCGCCCTTCTTGCCCACCCCGGCAAAGGTGAATTCATATTCGATGTGGAAGGGTTCGGGCCACGCGGCGACGCCCGTCTCCTTGTCGACATGCCTTCCGAACGGCGAGTGCCCGCCGGATTCCTCAAAGGAAATTGTGTAGTCCAGCCTGTATTTGCCTGGTCCCATCAGCTTCACGTTGTCGCCGTAGTGGGGACCGTCACTGGCGACCATCGGCATCAAAACGCCGCCGTTTTGCTGATTGTCGTCAATCCTGATCAGCCGATATTCGATCTGGAGGTTGGGGATCCAATCGCCTTCGGCAAAGCCATTGGCATTGCCGCGCGCTGCATGGATATCTGCCTCGAGATGGATGTCGGAATCGGCGGCGGGTTTCATCATATTTGCCGGCTCCATCTCGATCGGCTGCAGGTACACGGCGCCGATTTCCATGCCGTTCATGAGCTGAGGCTTGCCGATGGGATACTCCATCGCGCAGACGCTTGAAGCGCCGGCCAGCAAGGCCGCGATGGATGAGAACAAAATCGACTGACATGACATACCAGGCCTCCTGGCTGCCGACGGCATGGACCTGCCTTCAGCGGTATTTCCGAATTGAAACGATCTCGATCTGTTCCCAGATCGACAGGTCGATAACATGATCATGTTTGTCTACTTATTTGCCGGATCAATTGGCTCTTTGCGCCAGCGCAAAGAACGCGACGTTTTCTGGGCGTCGCATTCTTCCGGCCAATGGCCGATAGATGTTCTGGCCCCTCGGCAGCGACCGATCAGATCAGAAAGTCCCCGGCGTCCGCTCCATCGATAAGCGGGTCGGGCGTGCATGCGGCGGCAAGGCGGCGCGCGTCGAGAATTGCGATCGTCTGGCCGTCGACCCTGATGCCCGACTGTCCCAGGCTCGACAATGCGCGCGAAAATGATTCGCGCGTGATGCCGAGCTCGGAGGCGATGAGCGTCTTCTCGAACGGCAGAACGGCCCGGTCCGGCGTGCCCTGCCGCTTCGACAGCGCCAGGAGATAACATCCGACACGCTGGGTCGCTGTCCTCAGCTTGAGGTTCTTGATCTGACGGACCATGCGTCGAAATTGGTGCGCGAGGCTTCCGATCACGGCGTGCGCCAGCAAAGGGTCCGCATCGACTGCCGCGCGAAACGCTGCCGCATGAATCAATAAGAACCGCGAAGGCTCGGGCACCCGGGCCTGCATGAGATAAGGCGCATCGGTCAGGACGGCAGCAGGGATGATAAGGTCCGGAGCCCTGGCAGCCTCGATCAAGACTTCACGACCTTCGGCCGATCGTCCGAACAATTGCGCGGATCCCGCCAGCACGACCAGTTGGAAATTCGGCACGTCGCCTTGTTCGAACAGAACGGTGCCTGGGGAAACGCTGTGCACCATGGCATGTCGCAGCAGCTCGGCCCGGCGGGATGCGGGCAGCCCCCGAAACAGCGGCAACTCTTCCGGCGCCATATCCCCACGCGTCATTTCATCCAGCAAATACTTCTTCTCCGACTTCAGCCTTCCGGTCATCGCCGCATCGTCTGTGACAAATGTCACGCCGCGCCTTGATTTGGATCAATGCCGGACGATGCCGGCTTAGCCATCTTGGCCCCGAGCGGGCGAGAGTCCGATCCTTGAGAGCAACTGTCGAAGGGGCAGCCGGCGATGAAAACGACCGTCAATGCGAAGTCCGGTCAAATCCTGAGCGCAAGCACGGCCGCATTTACGGTCTGCTTCGCGGTCTGGACCATCTTCTCCATCATCGGCATTCGTATCCGCCAGGAACTCGGCCTCACCGAGACGCAGTTCGGCCTGCTCGTCGGCACGCCGATCCTGACGGGCTCCCTTCTCAGGGTCGCGCTCGGCATCTGGACCGACCGCTATGGCGGCAGGATCGTCTTCACCGCGAACATGCTGGCTGCCGCGGCCGCGACTTTCCTTTTGTCCTACGCTCACACCTATCCGCAGATGCTGGTCGCGGCCCTCGGCGTCGGCATCGCCGGCGGCTCCTTTTCGGTCGGCGTCGCCTATGTGTCGCGCTGGTTTCCGCCGCAAAGACAAGGCACGGCGCTCGGCATCTTCGGCGCGGGAAATGTCGGCGCCGCGGTCACCAAATTCCTCGCCCCCTTCGTGCTCGTCGCCTTCGGATGGCAGGTGGTTGCCCAGGTCTGGGCCGCGGCCCTCGTCGTCATGGCCGTCATCTTCTGGCTTACGACGGCTGACGATCCGGTCATCGTCGAACGCCGGCGCTCCGGCATCAAGCCGAAAAGCGCCTGGCTCGAGCTCGAGCCGTTGAAGAACGTCCAGATCTGGCGTTTCGCGCTCTACTATTTCTTTGTCTTCGGCGCTTTTGTCGCGCTCGCGCTCTGGCTGCCGCAATATCTCATCAATGTCTACGGCCTCGACATCAAGACGGCCGGCATGATCGCGGCCTTCTTCTCGGTGCCGGCGAGCCTGTTCCGCGCCTATGGCGGGCACCTCTCGGACAGCTTCGGCGCCCGCCGCGTGCTCTACTGGACCTTCTTCGTGTCGGTCGTGGCGACCTTCGTCCTGTCCTATCCGCCGACCGACTATATCGTTCACGGCGTCAACGACACGACGACCTCGTTCCACATCGAGATGGGCCTCTTCGGCTTCATCGTCACGATCTTCGTGCTCGGCTTCTTCATGGCGCTCGGCAAGGCCGCCGTCTACAAGCACATCCCGGTCTACTATCCCAACCATGTCGGCTCGGTCGGCGGACTCGTCGGCATGATCGGCGGCCTCGGTGGCTTCGTGCTGCCGATCCTGTTCGGCCTGCTGCTCGACCTGACCGGCCTCTGGACGAGCTGCTTCATGGCGCTCTTCCTGCTGGTCTCCGGCGCGCTGCTGTGGATGCATATGGCCATCCGCCAGATGGAGCGTGGAACCGTCGGCGAGGCTCTCGCCAAGCTCCCGCCTTTCCCCGAAATGCAGCAAATGCCAGAGCCGGTGGCAAAGGCCCCCGGCGGCGCGCTTACCGACTGGCGTCCCGAGGACAACACCTTCTGGGCTGAAACCGGCCGCCGCATCGCCAAGCGCAATCTGTGGCTCTCGATCCCGGCGCTGCTGCTTTCCTTCGCCATCTGGCAGGTGTGGTCGGTGGTCGTCGCCAAGCTCCCGCTCGTCGGCTTCACCTTCACCACGGACCAGCTCTTCTGGCTTGCTGCCCTGCCCGGGATCTCAGGGGCGACGCTGCGCATCTTCTATTCCTTCATGGTGCCGATCTTCGGCGGCAGGCTCTGGACGACGCTGACGACCTGGTCGCTGATCATACCGGCCGTCGGCATCGGCTATGCGGTGCAGAACCCCGACACGCCCTATGTCGTGCTGCTGATCCTAGCACTGCTCTGCGGCTTCGGCGGCGGCAACTTCGCCTCCTCCATGGCCAACATCTCCTTCTTCTTCCCGAAGGCGGAGAAGGGGAATGCGCTCGCGCTCAATGCCGGCCTCGGCAATCTCGGCGTCAGCGTCGTCCAGTTCGTCGTGCCGCTGGCGATCGCCAGCGGGATATTCGGCTGGCTCGGCGGCGATCCGGCCATGGTCAAGGGACCCACCGGCGACGCGCCGCTCTGGCTGCAGAATGCCGGCTTCGTCTTCGTCCCGTTCATCATAGTCTCGGCCTTCGCGAGCTGGTTCGGCATGAACGACATCGCTTCGGCCAAGGCGTCCTTCTCCGAGCAGGCCGTGATCTTCCAGCGCCGTCACAACTGGATCATGTGCTGGCTTTACACGGGCACCTTCGGATCCTTCATCGGCTATTCGGCCGGCTTCCCGCTGCTGACGAAGATGCTGTTTCCGGATGTCAACGCGCTCCAGTTCGCCTTCCTCGGTCCGCTCGTAGGCGCCCTCTCGCGCTCGGGCTCGGGTTGGCTGGCGGACAGATATGGCGGCGCGCGCGTGACCTTCTTCGCCTTCGTGCTGATGATCGCGGGAGTCTCCGGGGTCCTGTGGTTCATCGGCATCAAGGATCAGCCGGGCGCGTTCATGGGCTTCTTCGCTTCCTTCCTGCTCCTGTTCTTCGCCACCGGCGTCGGCAACGCCTCCACCTTCCAGATGATCCCGGTGATCATGGCCAAGGAGATGGGCCGCTTGTTGCCGAAGGCCAACGCGGAAGCGCGCCGCCAGCAGGCGGAGAAGGAGTCCGCGGCCATCACCGGCTTCACTTCGGCGATCGCGGCCTTCGGCGCCTTCTTCATCCCGAAGAGCTACGGCACCTCGATCGCGCTCACCGGCTCGCCCAACGCCGCGTTGTGGGCGTTCCTTCTGTTCTATGTGAGCTGCCTTGCCATCACCTGGGCTGTCTATACCCGCAAAGGCGGCCTTCTCCACGCCATCGAGCGCGCCAAGCGCGGCGCGCCCGTCCATCCGGCCGCAGCCGAATAACCAGGGACAAAGCAATGTCGCATTTTCTCGACCGGCTAACCTTCTTTCGCAAGACCGTCGACAGTTTCTCCGACGGCCACGGGATCGTGACCAATGAGGACCGCTCCTGGGAAGACGGCTACCGCAAGCGCTGGCAGCACGACAAGATCGTGCGCTCCACCCATGGTGTGAATTGCACCGGCTCCTGCTCGTGGAAGATCTACGTCAAGGGCGGCATCGTCACCTGGGAGACGCAGCAGACCGACTATCCGCGCACGCGGCCCGACCTGCCCAACCATGAGCCTCGCGGCTGCGCGCGCGGCGCCTCCTACAGCTGGTATCTCTATTCCGGCGCCCGTGTGAAATACCCGATGATCCGTGGCCGGCTGCTGAAGCTGTGGCGGGCGGCCCGCGCCAAGATGACGCCTGTCGCGGCCTGGGCTTCGATCGTCGAGAATGCGGACAAGCGCCAGTCCTATATCTCGATCCGCGGCCATGGCGGTTTCGTGCGCGCCACCTGGGACGAGGTGAACGAGCTCATCGCAGCCGCCAATGCCTACACCGCCCGCAAGCATGGCCCGGACCGCATCATCGGCTTTTCGCCGATCCCCGCCATGTCGATGGTCTCCTACGCGGCGGGCTCGCGCTATCTGTCACTGATGGGCGGCGTGTGCATGTCGTTCTACGACTGGTATTGCGACCTGCCGCCGGCAAGCCCGCAGACCTGGGGCGAGCAGACCGACGTTCCCGAGAGCGCCGACTGGTACAATGCCGGCTTCATCATCGTCTGGGGTTCCAACGTGCCGCAGACGCGCACGCCCGACGCGCATTTCTATACCGAGGTGCGCTACAAAGGCACCAAGAGCGCGGTCGTGTCGCCGGACTATGCCGAAGCGACGAAGTTCGCCGACATCTGGCTCAACCCGAAGCAGGGAACCGACGCCGCGCTGGCGCTCGCCATGGGCCACGTCATCCTGCGTGAATACCATCTCGACCGCAGCGTCGCCTATTTCGACGATTATGTCCGGCGCTACACCGACATGCCCTTCCTGGTGCGGCTTGCGGAGCGCGACGGCCGGCTCGTCCCGGAGCGCCTGCTGCGCGCCTCCGAGGTCCGGGGAGCCCTCGGCGAAAAGAACAACCCGCAATGGAAGACCGTCGCCATCGACGAGGCGACGGACGCGCTGGCCGCGCCGCTCGGATCGGCCGGCTATCGCTGGGGCGAGCAAGGCAAGTGGAACCTCGAGGAAAAGGACGGCAAGGGACGGGACGTCCGGCTGAAGCTCACCCTTGCCGGCGACGGCGCTGACATCGCGGAGGTCGATTTTCCTTATTTCGGCGGCCGGGCGAGCGAGCATTTCGTGGCCACCGAGCATGGCGAGATCCTGACCCGCAACATCCCGGTCTGTACCGTCAAGACAGTCGACGGGCCGGTGAAGGTCGCGACGGTCTACGACCTGCTCATGGCCAATTACGGCCTCGACCGCGGCTTCGGCGGCGCCAATGTCGCCTCTTCCTATGACGAGGATGTGCCGTTCACGCCCGCCTGGGCCGAGCGCGTCACCGGGGTCAAGCGCGACGCCATCGTCACCGTGGCGCGCGAGTTCGCCACCAATGCCGAAAAGACCAACGGGCGCTCCATGGTGATCCTGGGCGCCGGTCTCAATCACTGGTACCACATGGACATGAACTACCGGGGGATCATCAATCTCCTGGTGTTCTGCGGCGCCATCGGCCAGTCGGGCGGCGGCTGGTCGCATTATGTCGGCCAGGAAAAGCTGCGCCCGCAGACCGGCTGGACGCCGCTCGCCTTCGCGCTCGACTGGAACCGCCCGCCCCGCCACCAGAACTCGACGTCGTTCTTCTACGCGCACACGGACCAGTGGCGATACGAGACGCTGACGGCGGCGGAGATCCTGTCGCCGACCGCGCCCGAGGGAGACTGGAACCAGAGCTTCATCGACTACAATGTCCGCGCCGAGCGCATGGGCTGGCTGCCTTCCGCGCCGCAGCTGAAGCAGAATCCACTCGACCTAGCCAAGCGCGCTTCGGCGGCCGGCCTCGAGGTCAAGGACTATGTGGCGGGGGCGCTGAAGTCGGGCGAGCTCGACCTTGCCTGCGAGGACCCGGACGATCCGGCCAACTGGCCGCGCAACATGTTCGTGTGGCGCTCCAACATCCTCGGCTCCTCCGGCAAGGGCCACGAATACTTCCTCAAGCACCTGCTCGGCACCAGGCACGGCGTCATGGGCAAGGACCTCGGCGCCGAAGGCAAGGTGCGCAACAAGGAGGTCGTCTGGCACGACGAGGCGCCGCAGGGAAAGCTCGACCTTCTGGTCACGCTCGACTTCCGCATGTCGACGACCTGCGTCTACTCCGACATCGTGCTGCCGACCGCGACCTGGTACGAGAAGAACGATCTCAACACTTCCGACATGCATCCCTTCATCCATCCGCTGTCGGCGGCGGTGGACCCTGCCTGGGAAGCGCGTTCGGACTGGGACATCTACAAGGGCCTTGCCAAGGTCTTTTCCGAGGTCGCGCCGGAGGTGCTGGGCGTGGAAAAGGACGTCGTCCTCATCCCCATCCAGCACGACACGCCCGGCGAGATCGCCCAGCCCTTCGACGTCGCCGACTGGAAGCGCGGCGAGATCGAACCGATCCCGGGCAGGACGATGCCGGCGGTGAACGTCGTCACGCGCGACTATCCGAACCTCTACGCCCAATTCACCGCGCTCGGCCCGCTGATGACCGAGATCGGCAATGGCGGCAAGGGCATCGGCTGGGATGCCGCGCATGAGGTCGACGCGCTCGGCGCGCTCAACGGCATCCAGGCCGCCGGCACCGCCAAGGGTCTGCCGAGGATCGAGACGGACATCGACGCAACCGAAGTCATCCTGATGCTTGCGCCGGAAACCAATGGCGAGGTCGCGGTCAAGGCCTGGGAGGCGCTCTCCAAGGCGACCGGCCGCGATCACGCCCATCTCGCCATCCCGAAGGAAGACGAGAAGATCCGCTTCCGCGACATCCAGGCCCAGCCGCGCAAGATCATCTCCTCGCCGACCTGGTCCGGCATCGAGAGCGAGAAGGTCTGCTACAATGCCGGCTACACGAACGTCCACGAACTGATCCCGTGGCGCACGCTGACCGGGCGCCAGCAGCTCTACCAGGACCATCTGTGGATGCGGGCCTTCGGTGAAGGCTTCGTCACCTGGAAGCCGCCGGTCGACCTGAAGACTATCCCCGCGGTCAAGGGAATGAGGCCCAACGGCAACAAGGAAATCGTCCTCAACTTCATCACGCCTCACCAGAAATGGGGCATCCACTCCACCTACACCGACAATCTCCTGATGCTGACCCTCAATCGCGGCGGTCCGGTGGTGTGGATTTCCGAGACCGACGCCAAGGCCGCGGACATCGTCGACAACGACTGGGTCGAGGTCTTCAACGCCAACGGAGCGCTGACCGCCCGCGCCGTCGTCTCCCAGCGCGTCAAGCAGGGCATGATGCTGATGTATCACGCGCAGGAGAAGATCGTGAACACGCCGGGCTCCGAGATGACCGGCAACCGCGGCGGCATCCACAATTCGGTGACGCGCACGGTGCTCAAGCCGACGCACATGATCGGCGGCTACGTCCATCAAGCCTACGGCTTCAACTACTACGGAACCGTGGGCTCCAACCGTGACGAGTTCATCGTCGTCCGCAAGATGGCGGCCGTCGACTGGCTCGAGGAACCCCTGCAAGACCATGCTGCCAAGGAGGCCGCAGAATGAAGATCCGCGCTCAGATCGCGATGGTGCTGAACCTCGACAAATGCATCGGGTGTCACACCTGCTCGGTTACCTGCAAGAACGTCTGGACCAATCGGGAAGGCGTCGAATACGCATGGTTCAACAATGTCGAGACCAAGCCGGGCGTCGGTTATCCCAAGGAGTGGGAGAACCAGCAGAAATGGAACGGCGGCTGGCGGCGCAAGAAGAACGGCAAGATCGAGCCGAAGATCGGCGCCAAGTGGCGCGTCCTCGCCAACATCTTCGCAAACCCTGATTTGCCCGAGATCGACGACTATTACGAGCCGTTCACCTTCGATTACCAGCACCTGCACACGGCCAAGGAATCGAAGGCTTTCCCCACGGCCCGTCCGCGCTCGGCCATCACCGGCGAGCGGATGGAGAAGATCGAATGGGGACCGAACTGGGAGGAGATCCTCGGCGGCGAGTTCGAGAAGCGCTCGAAGGACTTGAACTTCGAGGGCGTCCAGAAGGACATCTACGGCCAGTTCGAAAACACCTTCATGATGTATCTGCCGCGGCTGTGCGAGCACTGCCTCAACCCGGCCTGCGCGGCGGTGTGCCCGTCGGGCGCGATCTACAAGCGCGAGGAGGACGGCATCGTCCTGATCGATCAGGACAAGTGCCGCGGCTGGCGCATGTGCGTCTCCGGCTGCCCCTACAAGAAGATCTACTACAACTGGTCGTCGGGCAAATCGGAGAAGTGCATCTTCTGCTTTCCGCGCATCGAGGCGGGCCAGCCGACGGTTTGTTCGGAAACCTGCGTCGGGCGCATCCGCTATCTCGGCGTGATCCTTTACGACGCCGACCGTATCGAGGCGGCCGCCAGCACGCCGGATGAGAAGGACCTCTACCAGGCGCAGCTCGACGTCTTCCTCGATCCGAACGATCCGGCCGTCATCGCTAAGGCGCGCGCCGACGGGATTCCCGACAACTGGCTGGAGGCTGCCAAATTGTCGCCGGTCTGGAAGATGGCGATGGAGTGGAAGATCGCCTTCCCGCTGCACCCGGAATACCGCACCCTGCCGATGGTATGGTACGTGCCGCCGCTCTCGCCCATCCAGTCGGCGGCAGCCGCCGGCAAGATGGGGGTGGACGGCGACATGCCCGACGTGCGCAGCCTGCGCATCCCGCTCCAGTACCTCGCCAATCTGCTGACGGCGGGCAATGAGGAGCCTGTGGCTCTCGCGCTTGAACGCATGCTGGCGATGCGAAGCTATATGCGGGCAAAGACGATCGACGGCCGCCTCGACGAGCAGATCGCGGCGCGGGTCGGCCTGACGGGTGCGGCCATCGACGAAATGTACAAGGTGATGGCGATCGCCAATTACGAGGACCGCTTCGTCATCCCGACATCGCACCGCGAGTGGAGCGAGGACGCGCAGGACATGCGCGGCTCCTGCGGCTTTTCCTTCGGCAATGGCTGCTCGGGCGGTTCCACGGAGACCAACCTCTTCGGCACCAAGCAGACCAAGCGGCCGACAAACCCGATGGAGATCGCGTGATGACGGCGCCGCATTCGAACCGGACCTTCAAGGCGCTCTCGGCGCTGCTTTCCTATCCGACCAAGGAGCTTTGCGCGGCGATCCCGGAAATCGCCGCGGCGATCGCAGCCGAGGGATTGGTGTCGGACGAAGCGACCAAGCAGCTGCAGCCCCTGCTTGCCGACCTGGCCACCTTGGATCTCTACGATCTCCAGGAGCGCTATGTCGAGTTGTTCGACAAGACGCGCCGTCACTCGCTGCATCTCTTCGAGCACATCCACGGCGAGAGTCGCGACCGCGGCCAGGCGATGGTCGATCTGGCCGAGCATTACCGGCGTGGCGGGCTTGCCGTCGCGGCAAACGAATTGCCCGACTTCATCCCGCTCTTCCTGGAGTTTCTTTCCGCTCGTCCGCTCGAAGAGGCGCGCGGCCTGCTCAATGAAGCCGCCCACATCTTCTCGCTGCTGGAAGAGCGGCTCGCCAAGCGCAGCGGAGCCTATGCCGCCGTGTTCACGGCCATATGCTCGATTGCCAGCGAGCCCGCCATGATCGCGGGCACCGCCGAGATCGACGAGCCCGACGACCTGGCTGCCATCGACGCCGCCTGGGAAGAGACCGCCGTCGCATTCGGTCCCGGAAACGCGACGGACGGCTGTTCCGTCGACCGGTTGAGAATCCAGATGCGCGCCGCCAATCGCGATGCGCGCAACAACGCGGCCTGACGGAGGCAAGCCATGTCCGACACGATCAACCACGCGCTCTTTGGCTGGTATCCCTATTTCTGCCTGACCATCTTCCTGCTCGGCAGCCTGATCCGCTTCGATCGCGAGCAATATACCTGGAAGACAGGTTCTTCCCAACTGCTGCGGCGGCGCCAGCTCCGCTGGGGCTCCAACCTGTTCCATGTGGGCATACTGGCGATCTTCGGCGGCCATTTTGTCGGCCTGCTGACGCCGATCTGGGTCTTCGATGCGCTTGGCGTCTCGCACAGTTTCAAGCAGGGCCTTGCCATCACCGTCGGCGGCATCGCCGGTGTCGCCTGCTTCATCGGCATCGCGCTGCTTGCCCATCGCCGCCTGTTCGACGCCCGCATCCGCAACACGTCCGCCCCCGGCGACATCGCGATTCTGCTGCTGCTCTGGCTGCAGCTCACGCTGGGGCTTTCCACCATCTTCGTCTCGCTCGGCCACATGGACGGCCACGAGATGGTGAAATTCATGAACTGGGCGCAAGGCATCCTCACCTTGCAGCCGGCGGCCGCGGCCTATGTCGCCGACGTCAACCCGATCTTCAAGGCACATCTCCTGCTCGGCATGACGATCTTCCTGGTGTTCCCGTTCACGAGGCTTGTTCACGTGTGGAGCGCGCCGGTCTGGTATCTCGGCCGTCCCGGCTATCAGGTGGTGCGCACGCGCTTCGCGACCCGCCGCTCACCCGCGCCCGTGCCCGCGGTGCGGTCGTCCGCGCCGACGCGGCGGCCCGCTGCCGCTCCCTCCCACCAGCCCGCGGAGTAGACCATGGCCGCGCTTGTCATCGATCATTCGTCCGGCCGCAAATCGTCCGAACATCCGCACGAACACCGGCCTGCAACCCTCGACACGACGCCGTCGCGCGAGCGCGTGGCGATGCCGCCGGTGACCGTCAACGGCGTGGCGATATCGCGCAAGGCGATCGCCGCCGAGGTGCAGAATTTTCCCGTCCGCAACCCCGGCGAGGGCTGGCGCGCGGCGACCCGCGCGCTCGTCGTGCGCGAGCTGCTCCTGCAGGAGGCGCGGCGTCTCGATATCGCCGCGGACCAGCGGACGGACCAGGACGGACGCAGGGAGACCGTCGAGGACGCGCTGGTGCGCGACCTGATCGAGCGCGAGGTTCGCGTTCCCGAGGCGGACGAGGACATGCTGCGGCGCTTCTACGAGAACAATCTTCGCCGCTTCGTGACGCCGGCGCTCTATGAAGCCGACCATATCCTCATAGCGGCCCGCCGCGATGATCGCGAGGCCTTCGACGGCGCGCGTGAAAAGGCGCTGTCGATGCGGTCCAGCCTGACGGCGGCGCCCGAGCGTTTCGCGGCGCTGGCGCGGGACTGCTCGGATTGCCCGTCGGGAGCCCTCGGCGGCAGCCTCGGCCAGATCGGGCCGGGCGACACGACGCCGGAATTCGAGGCCGCTCTCGGCGATCTTGCACCGGGTGAGATTTCTTCGCCGGTGGAGACGCGCTACGGCGTCCATCTCATCCGCCTGACGCGGCGCATCGATGGCCGCCAGCTGCCGTTCGAGGCCGTGCGGGAACGCATCGCGTCCTATCTGGCAGAACACGTCAGCCGGCAGGCGACGGCGCAATATGTCTCGCTGCTTGTCGGCCGGGCGGACATCGGCGGCATTGCCCTCGACGGCGCATCCTCGCCGCTGGTGCAGTGAGGAGGAGGCGATGCTCGGGAACCTCATTGCTTCGCTGGAAGATCCGGACGCGGCGATGGCCATCGTTGCCGCCATGGATGCGCCTGACCTGGTCGCGCGCCTGGCCGCGGCTGCAGACAAAACCGGTCGTTCGCCAGCCGACCTTGTCGGCTCGGCAATCCGCAATTTCATCGACACTGCCTCCGACGATCTGTGGATACAGCTTATCGGTCTCATGAACAGCTCGCAGGATCCGGGCCTCGCCGCCATGCGCGCGATTCTCGAAAAGGCGCTGCCCGCGGTGAGCGAGACCTAAAGCGCGTCGCGGGCCGGCCTATCGGAAGGACTGAAGCCGTTCTGCCCGGCAGGCAAATTCAAGCTGAAGGAGATTCCCCCATGCAGGACGTTCGTCCCGACTTTCCGATTACCGCAATCGTTTATTCAAACGGTTCCGAGTTCGAGGCATTCCTGCGGCAAGCTACTGCCGTCATGGCCGAGCAAGGCATGCGGTTGGCCGGCCTTGTCCAACTGAGCGAGCCGAAACCGGATCGCGTGAAATGCGACATGCATCTGAGCGATCTCGCGACGAGCAAGCTCTACGGCATATCCGACGATCGAGGCCCGCATGCCCGAGGCTGCGTTTTGAACATAGAAAGGCTGCTCGGCGCCTGCGAGGCTGCCGAAGCGGCGTTGTCCGGCCAGACCGATCTCCTGGTTCTCTGCAAATTCGGCAAGACCGAGGCTGAAGGTGGCGGCTTCAGGGCCTTGATCGCCAAGGCGCTCGAGCTTTCCGTGCCGGTGCTGATCGGCGTTCCCGTCATCAACCTCGCGCCGTTCCGCGAATTTGCAGCCGACCTCGCCCGGGAAATCGAACTGTCTGATCTGCCGTCCGATCGCTCGGCGGCGTTGGAACGCCTGCTCGACCGCGGTGTCACGGTGCGCGGCCCCTACCAATCCCAGGGCGGGAGCATGGCCGGTGCCGAGGTGGCTTGAGACCATTGTGCGTTCCGTCGTTGCCGGCGCAGTCACGAGCGCCTGGGCGGCTGTTGTCAATGTGACGGGAAGTCCGTCAGTTTTGATTTCTTTGGCGGCGATCCTGATCGTGTTCGGCGTCTCCAGCGATTTCCGCTAGAGCTCACGGCTTGCCGGCCTGGCGGGCCGCCCAGGCAGCGGCGTTTCGACGGAGCTGTGCCCGGCAAGACTGGAGCCGGCATGCGGACCCGTAGCGCGGCATCGCGTGGATCGCCGGGACGACCAGGCTCTGGCGCAGAGCCCTTGACCTCTTTCGCCGTCATGGATCGATCGGTCATGACCTTGCCGGGCCTTGATCGAGGTCAAGGCGATGCCACCCGATCCGGGGTTATCTGCCTGGCAATGGCAACAAAATGATCGGACCTCGGCGCAGCACTCAACTGATCCGAGGATGGAGAAATACATGATCCTGAACAATGGCACTCTTGTCGCGGTCACCGATGGCGAGAGCCTGCGGCTGTTCCATAACAAGGGACACGAACCTCATCTCGATCTGATCGAAGTCGAGGACCCTGTCCTTGAAATGGCCCACGCCGGATCCGGCGCCAGGCATCGCAGCTCAACCGCCAATCCGGACCAGTCGCGGCTGCGTGAAGATGACTTTGCCGCATCGATCGCGAACTATCTCAACGATCAGGCCCGTGGGAAAGCATACGAGCATATACTGGTGATCGCCGATCCACGCACGCTTGGTGAAATGCGCAAGCACTACCAGCCTTCATTGAGTGCGAAACTGACCGGCGAGATCGGCAAGGATTTCGTCAAGCATTCGGTAGAGGCGATCAAGTTCGCCGTTTCGATAGCCTAAAGCGCGTCGCGATCTTTCAGGTTCGCTCCATGCGTTTTAGATCTTTGACCTTACGCATATCTTTATACCGAAACCGGTTACCACTTTTCGGGGCCATGCTCTGAGCGAAAATCAAGCATCGTCGCATGGATGGCGACGTGCATCTTGGCTCATGCATCCTTGCTCGGGCGGATCAGCGGCGATAGCTGCAACCGACACGGGGCGCGGCCTTCCTGGGCGACGCTCGCGACCATGATCCTGCCCCCCAATGAGACCGCATCATCGAGCTGGTCGAGGGCAGGCTGATCGGCGGCGACGGTCAGCCATTGACGACGCTGAACTACAAAAGAGCGAAATGCGAGCCCAGGAACACGAGAAACTGACCGGTGATCAGAGGAATCTTCAGGACAGGGCCGTCCTCGCCGCTGTCTTGTATCGGCAATCCGCGAACATAAGGATGTGCCTTGAGGACGTCCTTCCAGATCGTTGGAAAGTCCGATCCCTTTTTTCTCTCGTCGTTGCACGCAACGACGAGCCTCGCAATCATGTTGGTCATTGAACGGAATTACCTGAGCGCCCGATTCAAAAACGTATGACCGGGAATTCCGGACAAAGGTTTGATTTCGATCAAAAACGTCGAATGCAGTCCCACGGTGTCACCCACCGCGTCTCCTCGCTGCGAGGCATAGGCGGGTCCATGCCGCCTCCAAGCTCCGTCTCACGTCGCCGTTCAACAAGGAAATCTCATGCGGCCCGCGTTCAGCCAGGCCCGCCTTCAGCAAGGATCAAGCCGGCGTCAGCTCGACATCAGCCGATTGAGCCACACCTCGTCCAGCAGCGAACGGGTAACGCCGCCGAACACCCATTCCCTCAACCGGCTATGCCCGTACGCGCCCGACACAACCAGTTCGGCACTCACCGAGGTGAAAAAATCGACGAGACAATTGCTTTCATCATCGTCCGTCTTGATGACTTCGGTGCGCGCCTTGATGCCGTGACCGGCCAGCAGGCTCGCCACGTCATCGACACCGTCCCTGATCCAATCATCCGGGTTGCGGTCGACCGCCACTATTGTGACTTCATCTGCCATGGCCATCAGGGGCACAGCGTCCGCCACCGCACGCCTTGCTTCACGCGTGTCCTTCCAGGCCACCACGATCCTGCGAGCCGGCAAATCCGCCGCGCCATCAGCGGCGACCAGGACCGGCCGGCCGGCGCGCAACACCAGCGACCCCGGATCGACGGTGCGGTAGGAATCGCCTGTAGACGCGCCTTTGGGGGCACTGGTCACAACCAGGTCGGCCCTGCGAGCTCCCCTGGCCAGGGCATGATCCGGATTTTCGATCGCGCCATGCCAATCCGTCTCGACCGCTCCGGCCACGAGATCGCCGAACGCGCCGTTCAGATCGCTCAGGCGGCGCCGGATCTCATCCCTCGACTGTTCCCAGATCTCGGCGGCGATGGCCGCGCCCTCCGGCGCCATCGTCACCGGCAATGGAGCATCCGCAGCGCAGAACCCGATCAAGCGGGCGTCAAAACGCTTGGCGAGGTTCACGCCGATCCGCGTAAGCGGTTCGATCGAACCATCGATATTGAGGTTGAGGAGAATTGATTTGTAGCTCATCGCACGCGCTTTCGGCTTGATTGCTCTCGATAGGCTGAACCCTATTTCGCAAGAGCGCGCGCGCCTTGATGCGGATCAAAGTCGCTTCCAGGCCGGGCCGATCTTCACGGCATGCGGGATTTGAGATGGATCGCCTCGCCGTCGTCCACGAAGGCGCCGTTGCCGACGTGATGGATGGTTGGCCCCGGCCATCCCGGATCGATCCAGGCTTCGGGCAAATGGCCCTACGGAGAAACGACGACGCTATGCTTCGAACAAGGTGCCCTGCCGGCCCTTGACGATCTCCGCCGCGTCCTCGAGCCGGCCGATCGCCGAAGGGTTGCCCGTCGCTTGAACGAATTCTATCGCGGCGCTGACCTTGGGCCCCATCGAGCCGGCCGGAAAGCCGCTTCCGGACAATTCTGTCGCCCCGACCCTGCGAAGCGCGCGGGCCTCCGGCCTGCCATAGCCGACATAGACCGCATCGACATCCGTCAGCATCAGCAGCATGTCAGCCTTCAGCTGGCGCGCCAGCAGTGAGCTGGCCAGGTCCTTGTCGATGACGGCTTCGACGCCGATCATACCGCCATCCTCGCGCGCGATAACGGGAACGCCGCCGCCACCTGCGCAGATGACGATGACATCATGGTCGACGAGGAAGGAGATGACGGGTGCCTCCAGGATCTCGGCCGGACGAGGCGAGGGCACCACCCTGCGCCATCTGTCGCCATCGGGCGCGATAGACCAGCCGCGCTCTCCCGCGAGCCGTCGCGCCGTCGTTTCGTCATAGACCGGGCCGATCGGCTTTGTCGGACGCGAGAATGCGGGATCGTGCGGATCGACCCTCATCTGTGTCAGCAGTGTCGCGTACAGTCTCTGAGAGGCGAGGTTGGCAAGCTCCTGCTCGATCAGATAGCCGATCATGCCGGCGCTCTCGGCGCCGAGAACATCGAGAGGGAAAGCCCCATCCGGTGAGGCAGCCGACTGGAGCGCGAGCAAGCCGACCTGCGGACCGTTGCCATGGGTGATCACGAGCGAATGGCCTTCGCCGATCAGCGCGGCCAGGGCGGACGCGGCGCGCTTGACGTTGTTGCGCTGATTTTCGGCGGTCATGGGTTCGCCGCGCCGCAGCAGCGCGTTCCCGCCGAGCGCGACGACGATCAGCATCTCAGTTGCCGATCGTGGCGACGAGCAGCGCCTTGATCGTGTGCATGCGGTTCTCCGCCTGGTCGAAGACGATCGAAGCACCGGACTCGAACACCTCGTCAGTCACCTCCATGCAGTCGATCCCATATTCGCGCGCGACATAGGCGCCGACTTCGGTGTCGGTGTCGTGGAATGCCGGCAAGCAGTGCATGAATTTGACGTGCGGATTGCCGCTGGCCGCCATCACCTTTTTCGTAACCCGATAGGGCGTCAGCAGTCGGATGCGCTCCGCCCATCCGGACTTGTCCTCTCCCATCGACATCCAGACATCGGTGTAGATGAAATCGGCGTCCTGGACGCAATCGGCAACGTCTTCGTCCAGCCGGAAGCGGCCGCCGCTGTTTTCCGCCAATTCCTTGATGTGAGCGCAAAATGCTTCGTCCGGCCACAGCTCCTTCGGCGAGGCGATGCGCATGTCGATACCGACCTTGGCTGCCCCCAACGCCAGCGACTGGGCGACATTGTCCCGACCTTCACCGACGAATGCGACGGTCATGTCCGACAGATGCTTGTGCGTGAATTCGCGCATCGTCATGAAATCGGCGAGGATCTGCGTCGGATGCGCTTCATCCGTCAGTCCGTTGTAGACGGGCACGCCGGCATGCGCCGCCAGCATTTCGGCCTGATGCTGGGCAAAACCGCGGTACTCGATGGCGTCATACATCCGGCCGAGCACGCGCGCGGTGTCCTTCATGGATTCCTTGTGCCCGATATGGCTGCCGGTGGGTCCGAAATACGTGACGTGGGCGCCCTGATCGTAAGCGGCGACTTCGAAGCCGGTCCGTGTGCGTGTCGAATCCTTTTCGAAGATGAGGGCGATGTTCTTGCGAGCGAGGCGAGGTATCTCGTGCCCGGCCTGCTTGGCCGCCTTGAGGTCGGCCGCCAACTTCAGGAGAAAGCGGATTTCTTCGGCCGAAAGGTCATCCAGTGAAAGCACCGAGCGGCCATGAAGGTTGATCGACATTGGATATCCTTTCAGATCGGGTCGCGTGCGATGGGGCAGGTCATGCAATGACCGCCGCCCCGGCCGCGGCTGAGCTCGGCGCCCTCGATGGTGATCACTTCGATACCCGCGCGCCGCAGAAGCGTGTTGGTGTAGACGTTGCGATCGTAGCCGATGACGACGCCCGGCTCGACCGCGACGACGTTGTTGCCGTCGTCCCACTGCTCGCGTTCTGCCTCGCAGCGGTCGCCGCCCGTGGCGATGATCCGCAGCGATTTCAGCCCGAGGGCCTCGGCAACGACTGCCACGAAGGGAGCTTTTTCTTCCCTGACCTCGACCGCCGCATCGCCGTCTCCGGGCCGGATCGAGAAGGTGCGCAGCCTTTCGACCACCGGCGGATACATGGTGGCGAGGTCCCGGTCGCAGAAGGTGAAGACGGTGTCGAGATGCATGAAGGAGCGGTCGCGCGGCATCAGCGCCGCGATCACGCGGGTGGCCTCGCCGGCGGCGAACAGGCTGCGGGCAAGATCGCCGACCGCCTGCGGCGTGGTGCGCTCGCCCATGCCCACGAGAACGCCGCCTCCGCCGAGGGGCATGACGTCGCCGCCTTCCAGGCTGATACCCGCTCCGGCCTGCGGCGATACGAACGGAATGCCACCGTCACGGAAATGCGGGTGGAAGCGGTAGACCGCCTCGACATTGGCCGCTTCCGGCCGTCTGGCAGGCCAATACATGGGGTTCACGGAGACGGAGCGATAGATCCAGCAGGAACTGTCGCGGGTGAACAGCTGGTTGGGCAGCGGCGGCAGCACGAAGTCCTGAGGCGCAAGCGTTCTCCCGGTCAGCCCCTTGGGCTCGAATGGCAGTTCGGCGCGGGCGATGCCGCCGACGAGGCAGGTTGCCAGCAGGCCGGCCGACATCTCGTTCAGCCAGCCTCGCATCTCGTCGACCATGTCAAGGCCAACCACCCCGGCATGCACGCGGCGATCAAGAAGCCAGTCGCGGGCCTTGCCGATCCCCATGGTCTCGGCGAGGAGCTCGCCGAACGAATGCACCACCACGCCGCGCTCTCGCAAGGCATCGACGAAGACGTCGTGCTCCTGGCGCGCCCGCTTCACCCACAGCACGTCGTCGAACAGCAGCGACTTGCAGTTGTCCGGCGTCAGTCTGCGCAGGCTGAGATCCGGCCTGTGGACCATCACCTCGCGCAGGCGGCCGACTTCCGAATGAACCCCCAGATTTGCCATGGGACGGCTCTCAAAGCGCGCTGACGGCGCCGGTCCACATCTCGTAGACGGCAAGGATTGCGACTGCGACGAGCGCGGCGGCGATGACGGCCTCCACCGGGTGGAAGGCGTGCTGATGGGCCTCGCGGCGAGCCCAGATGTAGAAGACGATGCCCGGTGCGTAGAGGATCGCGCACATGAACAGATACGCAGGTCCCGCCGCATAGACGAGCCACAGTCCGTAGATCGTCGCCACGATGCCGGCAACGAGCGGCGCCGTTCGACCTTCGCCGCTTTGATAGCTTTCCCCGGTCAATGCCAACTTGGCGGCGAAAGCGCCGGAGAAGATGTAAGGCACGAGGATGGCGGCCGAGGCGATGTAGAACAGCGCCTGGTAGGTGCTTTGCGCAAAGAGCGTGATCACCAGGAAGGCCTGAACGAGCAGGTTGGTGATCAGCAGCGAGGTCGAGGGAACGCCGCGTTCGCTTTCCCGGCCGAAGAATTTTGGCATGGTTCCGTCCTTGCCGGCCACATGCGGGATTTCGGCCGCAAGCAAGGTCCAGCTCAAGAAGGCGCCGACGACCGAGACGACGAGCGCGAGATTGATGAGCACGGCGCCCCAAGGCCCGACCACCGCCTCCAGCACGCCTGCCATCGAGGGGTTCTTCAGGGCGGCGAGCTCGGGCTGGCTGAGGACGCCGAGCGAAAGCAGCGAGACCAGCGCGTAAAGCGCGAGGCAGGTGAAGAAGCCGAGCACCGTCGCGGTCGCGATATCCTTGCGGCGCTCCGCCCGGGCAGAGAAAACGCTGGCGCCCTCTATGCCGATGAACACCCACAGCGTCACCAGCATCGTGCTCTTGACCTGAGCCGCGATGGTGCCGAGCGAAGCGTTGCCGAGACCCGTGAAGTCGAGCGACCAGACGTTGAGCTTGAAGGCGACAGCGACGACGCCGACGAAGAGGACGACAGGAGCAATCTTGGCCACGGTCACCATGGTGTTGACGATCGCAGCCTGGCGAATGCCGGCAAGAATCAGGAAGTGGATGGCCCACAACAGGATGGATGCGCCGAGCACCGCCTGCCAGGTGTTCCCGTCACCGAAGGCAGGAAAGAAATAGGACAGCGCGCTGAACACGACCACCGCGTAGGAGACATTGCCGACCCAAGCGCTGATCCAATAGCCCCAGGCACTGTTGAAGCCGATGAACGGACCAAAGCCGGCCCTGGCATAGGCGTAGGGCCCGGCGTCGAGCTCGGGCCGACGCACCGCCAGCGACTGGTAGACGAACACAAGCGCGAGCATGCCGACCGCGGTGATGGCCCACCCGATCAGGATCGCAAGCGGGCCGGCGCCGGCAGCCATGTTCTGGGGCAGGCTGAACACGCCTGAGCCCACCATCGAGCCGATTACGAGCGCCGTCAGGGAACCCAGTCTTAACTTCGTCGATGCCGCGGTCGACGCTTCCCTGGTCGGAATGTTGACTTCTGTTGTCGTGGACAAGATGCCCTCCCAGATTTGGAAAAGTGGGAGGATTCAACAGGAAACGGAGCCGCCGGCCTTGATGCTGGTCAATTCCGATTGTCTTGCGCCGATGACCGCATGGGAGGGATATGGATCTCAAGGATGTTGGACGGTCCATGCTGCCGGTCCTTCGCCAGGCCGGCGCGATTGGCCAAGGACGGAGGCGTTCGGACAGGTTTCAGCGAACCTTATTGGCTGGACGCGTGCCTTGATTTTTTCACGGCATGTCCGGCGGAGCGCCGGTTGCCATCGCCGAGGTCGGCCTTGCGTGCCTGCGCAAATTCTTCCAAGGTGCCGAGGACATCGTTGTCAGAGAGCTGCTGGAAGTTGAGATAGTAATAGCTGAGCGCGCGGAAATGCGCCGGCTGACTGAGGCAGAGGACCAGATCCGCTTCCTGCGCAAGCTCGCCGACAGTTTCCGGCGGCGCGACCGGGAGCGCAGCAATGATTTGGCGCGGCGAGCGGTGCTTCAAGGCGCGGATGGCCACTTTCATCGTCGTTCCGGTGGCTGCGCCGTCATCGACAAGGATCACCGTCTTGCCTTCAGCCGACAAGGGCGCATGTTCGCCGCGATATGCAGCGCGACGGCGTTCCAACTCCCCACGCTCTTTCGCGATGAGGACGCGCAGCGCGTCGTCGCCGAGCCTATAGGCTTCCACGATCTCCCGGTTGAGAACGACGTCCGGTGGTTCGCCGTCCACAATGGCGGCAACCGCCAGTTCCGGATTGTCGGGTGCTCCGACTTTGCGGACGATGACCAGGTCCAGCGGAGCTTTGAGAGCCTTCGCAATTTGCGCGGCGACCGGAACGCCGCCCCGCGGCAAGGCCAAGACCACAGGATCCTGCAGGGTCAGCTTGGCAAGCTCGTCCGCGAGCATTTGTCCGGCTTCCTGGCGATCGCGAAACATCGCTCATCCTTCCGGCCAGAGTTGGCGCAGCGACTTCTTCATCGAGTTTCGGACCTGGACGATCTCGCCGCGGGAGATATGCCGGTCAAGGAGCCTGAACACCGCTCCGATGGCCTTGTCGACGTCGATCTCCGGCTCGTAGCCAAAGCTGTCGCGGACGCAGATGACGAAGTCGCGCTTCTTTCGTTCCCAAGTCGGTTCGGCCGGGTTCCACCCTTCGAAGTAGATGCCCCTGATCAATGTCGGCAACTGGGCGGACAGATCGGCCATTTCCTCGGGCGAGAGCCAGTCGCGCAAAGCATGCAGCACTGATTTCAACAACCGAAATGCGCTCTGTTCGTTCCAGTCCAGATCCTTTGCGAGTTCGTTCACCCATTGCTGCGCCTGCTCGGCGGCATGGATAAGGGAAGTGTGCGAAACAGAGCGTGTCATCTTTGCCATCCTTCAATCTATTATCCCGAAACCGGTTCCCACTTTCGGGAGACATGCTTCACCCGCCCGCGTTGCTCACCAGCAGCGGAACGATCCGATCGGTCTCGGCGACGGCGGGACGGCCGGAGTTGGCATAGGGAATGCCCAGCGCATCCCAGGTCTCGACCAGCGCGTCCTGCAACTCGGC
>NZ_JAVIIR010000025.1:0-47806 GCF_033977325.1 Mesorhizobium vachelliae | reverse complement strand
TCAGTCTTGGTCATGGTGGCGTTCCTTCGCGGGAATCGGTGACGTGAACAATCACCAGCCTGCCATGACCGCCCTCTCTCGGCGAATTTGCAGAACTCTCAGCACACTACCGCGCGTTGTGAACATACTCCCCTATTCCCTTACTCCCTTACTCCCCTGCTTCTATTCCCCCAGCGCCACCTGATCCGTGATCTCGAAGCGTTCGGAAACGCCGATGCGGATCATGTTGAGGGTGCCTTCGCGGGTGAAGCGGAATTCGTCGGAGGAGTCGGAGCCGCTTGGTTTGCCGTCGCGGAAATTGATGACGCGGCTGCCGCCATCCGGCCAGGTCACCGTCACGACGCTGTCGCCGCCTGTATGCGCGACGCTTATCTCGCAACGGGTCATCGGTTGGCCGACATGGCGAGCGCAGGGGATGTCGGCGGCGGCATCGGGGGGAGGGGCATCGGACTCGGCGTTTGCCGCGGCCGCGAAAGCGAGACCATAGGCATCCTGCATGGCGGTCTTGCCGATCTCGGTCGCGGAAGGCGGCTCGGCCGGCTCACCGCCGCCCAGGCGCGCCGCTATATCCGGCTGCGGCTCCTCAGGAGGCGGTTGAGATGCGACATCGGCGGTCGCCGGCGCGGCGCTGTCTTCAGGGGGCGGCGCCGGGTTGTTGGGACTGAGATAGCGGGCCGGCGCCCAGCCGGTTATGTGGGCGTCCTGCGTGTCCTCGACCTTGCACCATGGATAATTGTTGACGGCCTTGCAGCCGTAATTCTTCACGGCCGCGCCGTTAGGCAGGCGTGCTTCGATCTTTCCACCCGGTGAAGCGCTGGCGCGGATGTTGAGGAGATCGTCCGGCGCAAGCCCGCCGATGATCGAGATGATTGTTCCGGGCGCATCCTGAGCCAAGGCTGGCAGGGCGGCGAGCAGCAAGGGAACGGCGAAGAGTGCCTTCAGCGTCAGTCGGAGCGTAGCTTTGCGCTTCATCTTCTAGCTGCAATTTCCAAGGCGCGACCAGATATAGGCGGCGGGGTTGCCGGATGTCATCCTCAATTTAGCGGCGATTATGAGGCCCGAGGCGCGCAAATGTCGCTCAGGCCGAAACCTCGACTTCGGCGGTGCCGACGGCCGGCAGACCCTTGTCGCCCTCTGCCGCGGCAATCACGCTGTCGAGCAGGCCGGGAAAACGCTTGTCGAGATCGTCGCGGCGCAGCGTGATCAGCCGGCTGGTGCCGGCCGCTTCGCTGCGGGTGACGCCCGCCTCGCGCAGCTTGGCGAGGTGGTAGCTGAGATTGGTCTTGGAGGCGAGGTCGAGGAACTTGCTGCAGTTCAGCGGCACGCCTTCCTTGCTTGCCAGATAGTGCACGATAGCAAGCCGGGTCGGATCGCCGAGCACGGCAAGCACGATCGGCAGGCTGATCTGGTCGGCGGTTGGATGGGGCAGGCTCATGACCCAGAATTAAGCACAAACGGCACGAACTTCAACGCGGCTTCCTTTTCCGCCGACAGACATAGCCTTTTCCTTTCGGCCCGGTCCTGACACAGGGCTGTCAGCAGGGTTCAGCTATTTTGTCCAGGCTCGGTTGACATCATGCCCTGCTATGTCCAATTGTTCAATAACTTTTGAACTAAGGACAGTTGCCCCATGGACAAGCGGATCTTCTGGCTGGCGCTCGGGTCGTTCGCGATCTCGACCGAAGGCTTCGTCATTTCCAGCCTTCTTCCCGATATCGCCGCCGATGCCGGCATATCCGTGCCGCTCGCCGGCTCGCTGATCACCGCCTTCGCGCTCGCCTATGCGATCGGCGCGCCGGTGCTGGCGACGCTGACCGGCGAATGGGACCGGCGGCGCGTCATCTTGTGGACGCTGGTGTTCTTCGTGATCGGCAACCTGGTCGCGGCGGTGAGCTCGTCCTTCGAGCTGCTTCTGATCGCGCGCATCGTCATGGCGCTGTCGTCCGGCCTGTTCGCCGCGACCGCGCAAGGGACGGCCGTGGCCCTGGTCGATGACCATCACCGGGCGCGCGCCATCGCCGTCGTCGTCGGCGGCACCACCGTGGCGGTTGCGGTGGGCGCACCGCTCGGCGCGCTGGTCGCGGCGATCGCCGGCTGGCGCGGCACCTTCTTCGCCATCGCCGGGCTCGGCGCGCTCGCTGGCGCGATCCTGTGGTGGCGGCTGCCGCGCGGCATCATCGGCACCAGGCTGCCGCTGAAGCGCAGGCTGGCGGCGGCAGTACGCCCCGGCGTGATGCCGATCCTTCTGACGACCGCGCTTGCGCTGGTCGGCGCCTTCACGGTGTTCAGCTTCATCGCGCCCCTGGCTATCGAAGGCGGCGGGCTCTCCCCGATCGCGCTGCCGGGCATGCTGCTTGCCTTCGGCGTCGGCGCCGTCATCGGCAACATCGCCGGCGGGCAGGCCGCCGACCGCTTCGGCGCCACCCGCACCGTCGCCTGGTCGCTGACGCTGTCGGCCGCGATGCTCGTCACCTTCTCGCTGATCCCGACCTTCCTGCCGCATCATCTTGCCGGGCCGGCGCTGATGGGCATGATGGTGCCGTGGGGCATCGTCGGCTGGGCCTTCCCGCCGGCGCAGGCGAGCCGCATCATCAAGCTTGCGCCCGATGCCGCGCCCATCGTCCTGTCGCTCAACGCCTCGGCGCTCTATCTCGGCGTCGCCTTGGGCGCGGTGGTCGGCGCCGCGGTGCTGCGCTTCGGCGCGCCGGCCGACCTCGGCCTGATCGCCGCGGTGTTTCCGATCATCGGTCTGGGCGTGGTGCTTGCCGGCCGGATGTTGGCCCGGCCGGTTGCGATGCCGGCTGAGTAAAAGCAGCTCCAAACCTCAATAGCGGCCGCTTCTTCAAAGCGAGGGAGCGGCCGCCGGCATTTCCAGGTTCAGATCAGCCACAGCGTCCAGCGCTGCGCGTAGCTTCGCGGCCTGTTCCGCGCCGACCTTGTCCTCGAATTGCCGCTGGGCGACGCTCCACAGCTTGAGCGCCTCGTCGAGCTTGGCCTGGCCCCGCGGTGTCAGCCGCACGCGCTTGACGCGGCGGTCGTCCTTGTCGGCAAAAGTCTCGACATAACCGTCGCGGATCAGCGGCTTCAGGGTGTGGCCAAGTGCTGAGAGATCCATGATCAGCGCCTCGGCGATGGTGCCCATCGCCGGCTCGTCGCTGATGTGGATCTGAAAGATCAGGCCGAACTGCGTGCTCTTCAGGCCTGAGGGCGCCAGCGCATCGTCGTAGAAGCGGCCGAGGCTACGCGCGGCGCGCCGCAGCGTGGCGTTGTTGCAGTCGCTGAATCCTGGCTTCCGAGCTTCGGTCATAATCACTCCTCGCTGGCGAAGAGATGCGCCAGCCTGCCGCAGAAATAGTTTTCGCCGCTGCCGTTGACAAGATAGTGGCATATACCTACTTCGACAAAAGTGGCATATGCCACTAATTGAAATCAGAGGCTCGGCGGATGAACTGACCATCGGCGCCGGATCAATCGAAGCGAACAAAGGAACAGGACAATGAGCACGAAGGACAACAAGGGCACAGCCGTCATCACCGGCGCGTCGTCGGGCATCGGCGCGGTCTATGCGGACCGGCTGGCGGGGCAGGGCTACGACCTGGTGTTGGTGGCGCGGCGCGCCGACAGGCTGCAGGAACTGGCGGACAAGCTCGCCTATGCCTATGGCCGCAAGGTCGAGGTGATCGTCGCCGATCTCTCCGTCGATGCCGATCTGCGCCGCGTCGAGCAGGCGGTGTCGACGGACGACAGCGTGACGCTGCTGGTCAACAATGCCGGCGTGGCCGGCCTGGAGACGATTGCCGACGCCGACGCCGACACGGCGGAGCGCATGATCAAGGTCAATGTCGTGGCGCTGACCAGGCTGACCAGGGCGGTTTTGCCGGGCCTGCTTGCGCGCAACCGCGGCGCCATCATCAACATCGCCTCGGTCGTCGCCTATGGCATTGCCGTCGGCGGTATCTACAGCGGCACCAAGGCCTATGTCGCCAACTTCACGGAAGCGCTGCAGAAGGAAGTCGCTGGCACCAATGTGAAAGTCCAGTCAGTGGTGCCCGGACCGATCCGCACCGAATTGTGGGACGTCTCCGGCATCAGCCTCGACAAGGTCAATCCTGACCGGATCATGAGCGCCGAAGATCTGGTCGACGCAGCACTTGCCGGGTTCGCCCAGGGCGAGACCGTCACCGCGCCCGGCCTTGCCGATCCTTCCGAGTTGAACACCTATCTCGGCGCCAGGGATCACTTCTTCGGCAGCCTGTTTTCCGGCAAGCCGGCGGCGCGCTACGCCGTCTGAGGGTTGCGGCAGTTCTTCCTCGCCCCCGCAACGCGGGGGAGAGGTGGCCGCGAAGCGGCCGGAGAGGGGCCTTCGTAGGGCGAATCCCTCCGCCCGACAATTGTTGCGTTGGGCGCCAGTCCCCCTCTCCGTCTCGGCTTCGCCGAGCCACCTCTCCCCCACCTTCGTGGGGGCGAGGAACCAGCGTTTATACCGGCCGCCACATCGGCACGATCGAGGCGGCCAGCACGAGCGCCAGCGCGACGTTGAGCGCGCGCCATTGCCATTCCGTCTTGAGCAGCCGCGCCAGGATCATGCCGGCCACGCACCAGATGGACAGCGAGATCGCGGCGGTGAGGCCGAAGGTCGAGCCGAGCAGCAAAGCGAGTTGCGCCGGCCCGTCGGCCAATGCGGCGAACGAAGCGGCCGCCCCCAGACCCACTGCCCAGCCTTTCGGGTTCATCCACTGGATGCCGGCGCCGCCGAAGAAACTGTTCGGCTTGGCCATGGTCACGTCGAGATTGGGCGGCCCCGCACGGCCGATCTTGGCTGCAAGCCACACGAGGTAGAGCGAGCCGGCGATCTTCATCACAAGCTGCAAAGACGGCATGGCAAGCAGCAGGCCAGCCAGCCCCGCGGCCGCCGCGCCGGTTACCGTGGCGAGGCCCGCCGCGCTGCCGGCCATCAGCGGCACGGACCGGCGGAAGCCGAATTGGGCGCCCGATGCGGTGGACAAGGTGGTGGCGATGCCGGGCGTGGCGGTGGCCACGAAAGCGAACAGGATGAGGGGCAGGATAGGCTGGAGCATGACGCGTTCCTTATGGAAGCGTTATGCTAGACATGGCCGGCCATCAGTAAATGCAATGTTTGATATGTTTTGCATTACGAATTATAATGCCGTCTGTGATCCGCGACCTCGACACGACCCTGATCCGCACCTTCGTCACGACGGCCGACAAGGCCAGCATGACGGCGGCGGCAAATGCGCTTCACCTGACGCAAGGCGCCGTCAGCCAGCAGGTTAAGCGGCTCGAGGAGGTGCTGGGGCAAAGCCTGTTCGAGCGCGACCGCCGCGGCCTGAAGCTGACGCGATCCGGCGAGCGGCTGCTCGACAGGGCCAGGCGCCTGCTGCAGCTCAATGACGAGATCCTTGCCGAGATCAGGGGCGGGGCGGTTGCGGGGCAGGTTCGGATCGGCGTGCCTTATGATTTGGTCGGCACGTTGCTCGCGCCGGTGCTGAAGGCCTATGCCGAGGCCTGTCCGCAGGTGGAGATTTCGCTGGTCTGCGCCTCCTCGCCGGAACTCGCGGCGGCCCTGGCGGCGGGCACGATCGACCTTGCCGTCATCGAAGAGCGCGTCGGCCCGACCACCGGAGAATGCCTGCTCGTCGATCGGCTGGTCTGGGTCGGCGCCAGAGGCGGGGCGGCCCGCATGAAGCGGCCACTGCCGGTTTCCATCGTTGCCGACACCTGCGCCTTCCGGCCGGCGGTGCTCGCCGCGCTCGCCGAGCATGGGCTCGACTGGCGCACCGTGTTCGAGAACGGCAACATCGATGCCACGACCGCGACGGTGCGGTCGGACCTTGCCGTGACCACATGGCTTGCCTCGACGGTTCCGGCCGATCTCGACATCCTGTCCGATGCCGGCCTTCCGGCGCTGCCGAATTTTTCCGTCAACCTGCATCTGCCGAAACATGCCGGTCCGGCGGCCGCGCAGGCCTTTGCCAGCCATATCCGCGAGGGTCTTTCCCGCTATCGCCAGGCGGCATGAGCCGATCGCCGGTCAGCCCTTCGCCGCCGCCATGGCGACCGCCAATTGGGCGTCGAAAGCGCGCTTGAAGGCCGGCCTAGCCTCGCCGCGGGCGACATAGGCGGCAACGTTCGGGAATTCGTTCAGCAGTCCCGATCTCTGCAGCCGGCGCAGAACGCCCACCATGACAAGATCGCCGGCGCTGAAGGCGCCGTCGAGCCAGTCGCGGTCGCCGAGGCAGCGGGAGAGTTCGGCCAGCCGCTTGCGGATCCGGTCGTCGACCAAGGGCAGGCGCTGGTCGCGCCATGGCGCGTCGCCCTCCTGGATCACGGCGGTCGCGCGCTCGAGGATCGGCTGCTCGATGGTGCTGAAGGCTGCGAACATCCAGGCAATCGCGCGCGGCCGTGCGTTCGCGTCCTCCGGCAACAGGCCGGCGTGACGCTCCGCGATGTGAAGGACGATCGCGCCTGACTCGAACAGAGCAAGATCGCCTTCCTCATAGGTCGGGATACTGCCGAAGGGGTTGAGCGCAAGATGCGCGGATTGCTTCATCGCATCGAACGAAACGAGGCGAACGTCATAAGGCTGGTCGACTTCCTCAAGTGCCCAACGGACTTGCATGTCGCGCGCCAGCCCCCTGCCGCCATCGGGCGAGCGTTCGAAGGCAGTAATGGTGGGGATCATCGGCGGCTCCTGACCGTTCCATCATCGTTGCGAAAGCGGCTTCATAATGCGAATAGGCGGCAGGCCCAGCCCGCCGCGAGATCGCTTTTGACTATTTCCAGTTCTTGCGCCGTTCGAGCTCGGCTTGCGACGGCTTCTCCTGGGCAAAGGAGCCGACGCGGATTTCGCCTGCGCGCTCATAGGTCGCGATAATGACGCCGGTGGTGGAAGCCTGCGATTTGACGAGCTTGAAGGCCGCCGGCATCGCGTTGTCGCCGAACAGCCGCTTGCCCTTGCCCAGCACCAGTGGGAAGATTATCAGCCGGGACTCGTCGATCAGCCCGTTGGCGAGCAAGGTCTGGATCAGAGTGCTTGAGCCCTGGATGAGCAGGTCTGGCCCATCTTCCTGCTTGAGTTCCTTAAGCCTTGCAACGATATCGGGCCCAAGCGACTGGGTGTTCTGCCAGGTCAGCGAATCCGGCCGATGCGTCGCCACATATTTCACCGCAGGGTTGAATATGTCGGCGATGGCGTCGTTCTGATACGGCCAATGCGCGGCGAAGATGTCGTAGGTCTTGCGGCCGAGCAACAGCGAGAAGGGTTTGGAAAATAGCTCCTCCATTGCCGTGCCCGCCACCTCGTCAAAGTAATGGAAGGTCCAGCCGCCGAATTTGAAACCGCCGACCGGGTCTTCTTCCGGCCCGCCGGGCGCCTGCATGACGCCGTCGAGGCTGACAAACGTGGCGGCGATGATCTTGCGCATCTGTCTTCTCCTTTTTCGCTGGTCCGCGCCGTCGCGGCCGGATTTCTGCTTAGAGTGGTTGACGCAATTCCTGACGGAAAGCCGCTTCGCACTTTCCTGGAATTGCTCCTAGGACGAACGGCAAGGCCGCTCTCCGACAGCGCCCAGCGAATTTCTATCGCGTGTTGTCAGCGCGAATGGTGCGTGACGAGAACCAGACATCGCCGAAGATGGCGGTCGCGGTGCGGTCGGGCGCCTTGTCTTTCCTCAGCCAGATCGAGCGGGTGCGCGCTGCGCGCTCGCGGGTCGGTATCTTCGCGCCCGGCTCGGCGGTAGAAGCGCCGACGCAAGGGATGAACCAGGAGCCCATGAAGGGCCGGCAGGTGAAGCCGTTTTTCAGTCGCGTTATGAGGACCGCGAGGCCGATGGTTTCAGAGGGGCGCCACGGAAAGATCATGCGGCCGCCGGGTTTCAGCGCTTTCAGCCATGCTGCCGGCGGGGCGACGACGCCGGCATTGACATAGATGATGTCGGATAGCGGCAGCGGATTGTCGACGGCGTTGCCCTCGATAATTTCGACGTTGGCGTATCGGGCAAGATTCGCTTTGGCGCGCGCGGCGAGACCGGCCTCCAGCTCGAAGGCGGTGACGCCGCCGCCCGGCTCGACCAGCCTCGCCAGCAGCGCCGTGTAGTAGCCGGTGCCCGTGCCGATATGGGTGACGTGCTCGCCAGGTCTCGGCTCGATCTTGGCGAGCCACATGGCGTGCAGGAGCGGCTCGCCATTGTTGATGCCCTTATCGGCATCGAGCACGACAAGCACATTTTGGTAGATGTAACCAGGATCGGCGCTCGGCGTCTCGAACCGGCCTTCTCCGGCAAAGACGGTCCATGGCCCCGGGCCCAGGAAAGCCTCGCGCGGCACCGAGGCGAACACCTCCTCGATGCGCGGGTCGGCCGACCGCGCCTGCGCGGCCATCAGCCTGGCGTAGAATCTGCGGGCTTCGTCCGGTTCGGCCATGGCGCCAAGAATAGCGCGTCCGGCTGAAATGTCGCGGTCAGCCGGCGACGGTGTCGTAGAGCAGCTTGAAGTTGAGAACGAGGATGATTGCGGCCACCACCCAGGCCAGGAACGCGACGGCACGCGGTATGGCGAAACTGCCCATCTTCTTCTTGTCCGACACGAACTGCACCAGCGGGATGACGGCGAAGGGCAGTTGCATCGACAGCACCACTTGGCTGAACACAAGCAACTCGGCCGTGCCCTTCTCGCCATAGAGCGCGGTGACGGCCACCACCGGGACGATGGCGACGCCGCGCGTCAGGAGGCGACGTGCCCATTGCGGGATGCGCAGCCGCAAAAAGCCTTCCATCACGATCTGGCCAGCGAGCGTCGCGGTGACGGTCGAGTTGAGGCCGGAGGCAAGCAGCGCGACGGCGAACAGGATCGAGGCGATGCTCAGGCCCAGCAGCGGCGACAGGAGCTCGAAG
Organism: Mesorhizobium vachelliae; assembly: GCF_033977325.1. NCBI lineage: Bacteria > Pseudomonadati > Pseudomonadota > Alphaproteobacteria > Hyphomicrobiales > Phyllobacteriaceae > Mesorhizobium > Mesorhizobium vachelliae. Next base: position 38,894 of record NZ_JAVIIR010000025.1, on the reverse strand, counting down.
GCCTGGCCGATCTCGGCGACGTCGTGATGACCGGTGTCGTGGAAGGCGACCGCCGCGACGATCAGGATCGACGCGTTGACGAACAGCGCCAGGATCAGCGCGATGGTCGAATCCGTCGTCGCCCATTTGATGGCGTCGCGCTTGCCGCTGTCGGTGCGCTCATAGGCTCGGGTCTGCACGATCGAGGAGTGCAGATAGAGATTATGCGGCATGACCGTGGCGCCGATGATGCCGATGGAGATGTAGAGCATCGCCGGATTGGTGACGATCTCGGACGACGGCACGAACATCGAATGCAGGATGGAGCCGGCCGGCGGCGCGGCGACGAAGATCTGGATGGCAAAGCAGCCGAAGATGATGATCAGCAGCGCGACGACGAAGGCTTCGAGATAGCGGAAGCCCTTGTTCATCAAGAGAAGCACCAGGAAGGCATCGAGCGCGGTCAGGATGGCGCCGCCGATCAGCGGAATGCCGAACAGGAGCTGCAGCGCGATCGCCGTGCCGATTACCTCGGCGAGGTCGCAGGCGATGATCGCCAGCTCGCAGGCAATCCAGAGCACCAGATTGACGGGGCGCGGATAGTAGGCACGGCAGGCCTGGGCGAGGTCGCGGCCGGTGGCGATGCCAAGACGCGCCGCCAGAGCCTGCAGCAGGATCGCCATCAGGTTCGACAGCATGATGATGAACAGCAGCGTGTAGCCGAACTGGGCGCCGCCGGCGAGGTCGGTCGCCCAGTTGCCCGGATCCATATAGCCGACCGAGATCATGTAGCCCGGTCCCATGAAGGCGAAGAGGCGGCGGAACCAGGCGCCGGTGCGCGGCACCGCGATCGAGGCATTCACTTCGCGCAGGCTCGGCTGCTCGTCGTCGGGCCTGTCGAAACGCCATGCGGGTCGGGCTACGGTTGCTGCATCGGCATCGGACATGGGGATTTCCGCGGGAATATATCGAATGTACCCTTTATCTACGCCATGGCTCAACATTATGCAATAGGCTATATTTCATTGATCATGCTTTCGTGATGCACCGGAGCAAGGCTGGCGACGGGTTGCCGCAAACGCCGGTTGCGCCTGCGCGGGAATGCAAATAAACGGCCGGACCATCTGGGGTTCGTGTTATGGATGCGATCCCGATTCAAGGAGGAGCGCATATTGGCGCTGAGGAACAAACCGGTTCGACGCGAGGAGCCGCTTCCCGATGCCGAAATCCATTCGGAGGGTTTCCGGCACACGCGCGAGGCGCGCCGCAGCGCGCTGGTCGAGGACTATGTCGAGCTCATCGCCGATCTGATCGAGGATGGCAACGAAGCGCGGCAGGTTGATATCGCGGCAAGGCTCGGCGTCGCGCAGCCGACGGTGGCAAAGATGCTGACGAGGCTATGCTCCGATGGGCTGGTGTCGCGAAAGCCCTATCGCGGCGTGTTCCTGACCGAGGCCGGCCGCAAGGTCGCCGAGGAAAGCCGCATCCGCCACCAGACGGTTGAGGCCTTCCTGCGCTCTCTCGGCGTCAGCGCCGAGACGGCGCGCATCGACGCCGAAGGCATCGAGCACCATGTCAGCGCCGAAACGCTGGAAGCTTTCCGCCGGGCGATGACGCATCGCTAGTGGAAGACCGGGGCCTAGACCGGCCATCCGCCCAAGGAAGGCGCGGCGTGTTCGAGGAACATTCAAAAAGTTCAGACGGCGAGCGCCGGCGCCAGGCAGAAAAGTTGAGATTTTTTGCCGGTTTATAGTCAGCGGAAATTTACCTGATGACTGGAGTTTGCCTACGCATCAGACGTTGCGGAGCGCGAAAAATTCTGTGACTCGGGCCAGCCGTTGCGATAATTATCTGCAGGGGACGGTCGCGGGCCGGTCCCTCCAGGACATACTCGTTGCGAGGAGTTGCCATGCTTTGGAGAGGCCGTCGTCAGAGCGACAACATCGAGGATGACCGCAGCGACGGCGGCGGCGGGCTTGGCGGCGGATTGGGCGGCGACGGCCAGTTCCGCATCCCGATCGGCGGCCGTACCGGCGGCGGCGGCAGCATCCTCCTGGTTATCCTGGTCGTGCTCGCAGGATGGTATTTCGGCTTCGACCCGTCCCAGATCCTGGGTGGCGGCGACGGCGGACTGCTCCCGGGTGGCGGCGGCCAGATCACCGACAACAGCGGCTCGCAGGGTAGTGGCAATTCGCCAGCCAATGACGAGATGAAACAGTTCGTCGCCACGGTGCTTGCGGACACCGAGGACACCTGGACGGGCATTTTCAAATCCCAGGGGCTGACCTACGAGGATCCCAAGCTTGTGCTGTTCAGCGGCCAGGTTCGTTCGGCCTGCGGTTTCGCCTCGGCGGCGGCCGGCCCATTCTATTGCCCCGGCGACCACAAGGTCTATCTCGACATGACCTTCTTCCAGCAGCTCGACCAGCAGTTCGGCGCTTCCGGCGAGTTCGCGCGCGCCTATGTGGTGGCGCATGAGGTCGGCCATCACGTGCAGAACCTCACCGGCATCATGGGCAAGTTCAATCAGATGCGGCAAGGCATGAGCGAGGCCGACGCCAACCAGCTATCGGTGCGCATCGAGCTTCAGGCCGATTGCTTCGCCGGCGTTTGGGCGCATTTCACCCAGCAAAAGGGTATTTTGGAACAGGGCGATATCGAAAGCGCTCTCAATGCCGCCAAGCAGATCGGTGACGACACGCTGCAGAAGAAGATGCAGGGCTATGTCGTGCCGGAAAGCTTCAACCATGGCACCTCGCAGCAGCGGCAGACCTGGCTCGCGCGGGGCTTCAAGAGCGGCAAGCTGTCCGACTGCAACACGATGAGCGGTCCGATCTGAGGCGGCGCTTCCGCTTCCTTCCGGGTGACGATCGGCGGCAGCTGGCAAGTGATGTCAGCATAAGACGTTTGCCTTCGTTCGCGGATTGTTCCTGCCGCCAACCTCGCCTATAAGGTCCGTCCCGCCCGTGTCCCAAGGCGGATGAGGAGCTTATCGTCATGATCGACCCGAAAACCGCCAAGCGGGGCCTTGCGCTCGTCTTCACGACGCTGCTGCTCGATGTCATCGGCTTCGGCATCATCATGCCGGTGCTGCCGGCCTATCTGGAGGAACTGAGCGGCGTCAGCGTCAGCGAGGCCGCGATCGAGGGCGGCTGGCTGTTCTTTGTCTATGCGGCGATGCAGTTCTTCTTCGCGCCGATCATCGGCGGCCTGAGCGACCGCTTCGGGCGCCGGCCGGTCCTGCTTGCCTCTGTGCTGACCTTCTCGATCGATAACTTGATCTGCGCCATCGCCTGGTCCTATCCGATGCTATTCATCGGCCGCGTGCTCGCGGGCATTTCCGGCGCCAGCTATTCGACGACGTCGGCCTTCATCGCCGACATCTCGAACGACGAGAACCGGGCGAAGAATTTCGGCCTGCTAGGCATCGCCTTTGGCGTTGGCTTCGTCATCGGCCCGGTGCTGGGCGGGCTGCTTGGCACGTTCGGGCCGCGCGTGCCGTTCTATTTCGCCGCCGCGCTTGCCTTCGCGAATTTCCTGATCGCCATGGTGTTCCTGCCCGAGACGCTGGACGAACAGCACCGCCGCCGCTTCGAGTGGAAGCGCGCCAATCCGGTCGGCACGCTGATGCAGATGCGCAATTATCCGGGCATCGGTTGGATCGGGCTGGTGTTCTTCCTGATGACGCTCGGGCACATGATGTATCCGGCGGTGTGGGCGTTCGTCTCCAACTATCGCTATGGCTGGAACCAGCAGCAGATCGGCTTCTCGCTCGGCGCCTTCGGCCTGTGCGGTGCGATCATCATGGCGACGGTGCTGCCGCGGGCCATCGTGAAGTTCGGTGAGTGGAAGACGGCGGCGATCGGCTTGACATTCACCGCGCTCAGCGCCTTCGGCTACGCGTTTTCGACGCAAGGCTGGATGATCTATGCGGTGATCGTGGCCGGCTGCCTGGAAGCGCTGGCCGATCCGCCGTTGAGGAGCCTCGCCGCCGCCAAGGTGCCGCCTTCGGCACAGGGCGAATTGCAGGGAGCGATGACCTCGATCTTCTCGATCACCTCGATCATCACGCCGCTGCTCTACACGGCGATCTTTTCCTGGTTCACCAGCCCGACCGCGCCGATCGTGTTCGGCGGCGCGCCCTATGTGCTCGGCGCGATTTTCCTGACGCTGGCGGTCATCGTCTTCGTGACGAAAGTGGCCAGGCCGACGCCGAAGGAAGTCGAGCGCATGCACACGCAGGAGGCGGTGACAGACGCTGCCTAGGCTGGCGGTTTCGGCTCAGGCCCGTTCCGCCAGCGCTTCCTCGCCGCGCCGTTCGCGAATCAGGTTGACGAAACGCCGGAACAGGTAGTGCGAATCCTGCGGGCCGGGGGAGGCCTCGGGGTGATGCTGGACCGAGAAGACCGGCCGGCCGGTCAGCGCGATGCCGCAGTTCGAGCCGTCGAAGAGCGAGACATGGGTTTCCTCGACGCCTTCCGGCAGCGAGTCGGCGTCGACGGCGAAACCGTGGTTCATCGAGACGATCTCGACCTTGCCGGTGGTGTGGTCCTTGACCGGATGGTTGGCGCCGTGGTGGCCCTGATGCATTTTCTCGGTCCTGCCGCCGAGCGCCAGCGCCAGCATCTGATGGCCGAGGCAGATGCCGAACACCGGGATGTCGGTCTTCAGGAGGTTCTGGATCACCGGCACGGCGTATTCGCCGGTCGCTTCCGGGTCGCCCGGGCCGTTCGACAGGAAGATGCCGTCCGGCTGCATGGCCAGGATTTCCTCAGCATCCGTCTTGGCCGGCACGACGGTGACCTTGGCGCCGAGCCCGGCCAGCAGGCGCAGGATGTTGCGCTTCACGCCATAGTCGATGGCCACGACATGCATGGACGGCGCGTCCTGCTCGCCGTAACCCTCGTTCCAGACCCAGGGCGTCTCGCGCCAGACCGAGGACTGGCCCGACGTGACTTCCTTGGCGAGGTCGAGGCCGATCAGGCCCGACCAGGCAGCCGCCTGCCGCTTCAGATCCTCGATGTCGAAGACGCCGTCGGGCGCATGCGCGATGACGGCATTGGGCATGCCTTTCTCGCGGATCAGCACGGTCAATGCGCGGGTGTCGATGCCTGACAGCGCGACGATGCCGCGCCGCTTCAGCCACTGGTCGAGATGGCCGGCGGCGCGATAGCTCGACGGGTCGGTGACATTGGCCTTGAAGATCGCGCCGACGGCGCCCGCGCGGGCGGCCGGATGCAAGTCCTCGATATCCTCGTCATTGGTGCCGACATTGCCGACATGCGGGAAGGTGAAGGTGACGATCTGGCCGGCATAGGAAGGATCGGTGAGGATTTCCTCGTAGCCGGTCAGCGCGGTGTTGAAGCACACTTCCGCAACGGCCGACCCGGTGGCGCCGAGGCCGCGGCCTTCGATCACCGTGCCGTCGGCGAGCACCAGAAGGGCGGTCGGCTTTTCGGTGGCCCAGGGGGCGGTGATCGTGGCCATTCGGCACTCCTGTCTGTCGCGTCAAAAGCGGTCGGCAGGACCGTTTGCGCGGCAAGGCGCGCGAGCTGGATATTTCAGCTCCCACGCGTCGGTTTCATTGTCTTATGCAGGACCGAGTACATAGGGGAAGGCGCGGGAGCGGTCAATGCGGTGGCCACGAGCCACGGCTGATTTGTTTTCGTCCTGCAATATCAGTGGCTTGCCGGGATTTGCGTTGGCCGTTCGGCAAAGCTATTGTCCGCCGCATTCGAAGGAGAAGCACGATGCGCGAGAAAATCGCCGAATCCATGAAGAGCGCGATGAAGGCGCAGGACAAGCACCGCCTGCCGACGCTGCGGCTGATCCAGGCTGCCATCCACGATCGCGACATCGCCAATCGCGGCGCCGGCAAGCCGCCAGCGAGCGAGGAGGAGATCCTGCAGATACTCGCCAAGATGGTGAAGCAGCGCGAGGAATCGGCCAAGGCCTTCGAAGACGGCAAGCGGCCGGAACTGGCGGCGCAGGAACGCGGCGAGATGGAGATCATCCGCGAATTCCTGCCGACGCAGCTCGACGACGCGGCGATCACGGCCGCGGCGCGCGAGGCGATCGCGGCGACGGGCGCCGCCAGCCAGAAGGACATGGGCAAGGTGATCGGCGCGCTGAAGCAGAAATATGCCGGCCAGATGGACTTCGCCAAGGCGAGCGCCATTATCAAGGGGCTGCTTTAGTAGGGAGGCGGCTTCGTTAGGGCGTTTCACCGTTTCATGGAAACGGCGAACCGCTCTATCTTCTTGTTTTTACGCAATTCCGGACGGAAGGTTACGGCGAAGGCGCCGAACCTAACCGCTTCTCACTTTTCCTGGAATTGCTCTAATCCTTGCACATCGGCACCGGCTGCGGCGGTGGCGCCGGATGATCCTTCTTGTACTGGGCGATGATCGGCTCCAGCATCTTCTTCGGCCAGAATTTGGGGGTGCCGATCTCCTTCAGGCAGGAGGCGTTCCAATAAACGCCCGCGGCTGAGAGCGCCTGGCCGCCTGACTTGGCGCGCGCAACGGCGGCGATGTCGCGCGATTCAGGATAGATGTAGAGCGTCGTCGGGTTGTTCTTCACGATCGGGATGATCTGCTCGGCATCGGCGGGCGACCAACTGGTGCAGCCGTTGCTGCGGCCGCCGGCATAATTCACCAGCTTGCCGAACGGGACGAGGCCGTCATGGTCGGCGTATGAGCTGCTCGGGTCCTTGCGCATGCACATGCCCCTGAGCAAGGCAGCCGGATGCCCGCCGATCACGCGCTGCCTGGCGTTCGCCGCTTCGCCTTCGCCATCGAACTGGATGAAGCTGCGCATGAACACCGCGTTCTGCGCGCCGACACGGTAGTAGCCCTTGAAGGACGTCTTGGTCTCGGCGGTCATATAGGCGCCGCCGGCCGTCAGCTCGGAGTCCATCGCGTTGCCGAAGTTCTTGGCGCAACGCCTGCCGTTGGAGAAATCGGCAACACCCTTGAGGTTGCGTCCGCCGCCATGACCGGCGGAGAACGCCCGGAAGAGCTGCTTGGCTTCACAGATGACGTAATATCGCTGGCCAAGCACGCTGTTGCCGAGATCGCCGGGACGGGTGGCATCCATGGCGAAGTAGCAGGGGTTGCTGACCGAACCTTCACTGACTTTCTTCAGGTAGAGCGCGCGTGCCCGCTCCAGCACGACCTGAGAGATCTGGCCCTCGCCGTCGCCGACATGGCGCTGCAGCCAATCGGGAATGGTAGAGGGCCGCAAGGCCGCGAATGAGCTGACCGATGCCGTCAAAGCGGCGAGGATCGCGACAAGGCAGAAGATGGCCACGCCCAGCGGAACAGATCTCAACCGCACTCCTTTGCCCCTCCCGTCCAAATGTCTCGTCCCCGTGAATCACCCGTGCCGATCATAGAAGGTCTCGCATCCATCGGCGAAACACATCTAGTTTAGCGACGCCTTTTGGAGGTCGGATTTCCGGCTCGCTTCGATTGAGCTATGATCTGATTCCGGCGCGCCCACGCCTCCTCCCTCCATCGGGAAAGCATCGTTCAAGCAGGGCAGTCGATCACCCGACCAACTGTTCGAGCGCCAGGCATAAGGAGGGGTTGCCAAGATTGCTCGCGGCAGGAGGTTTCTCGATGCGGCTTTCCGCACCCGTCTATCATCTGAAACGTCAGGCGAGGCTCCTGTCCCGCCGGGAAAATGTTCCACTCCACACAGCGCTCGACCGCGTTGCCGCCAAGGAAGGCTTTGCCAACTGGAGCCTGCTTGCGGCCAAGGCCGCCGAGGCTGCGCCGGGCGACAGGCTGCTGGCGCGGCTGATGCCCGGCGACATGGTTCTGGTGGCGGCAAGGCCCGGCCAGGGCAAGACGCTGATGAGCCTCGAGCTTGCCGTGGCGGCCATGAAGCAGGGCAGTCGCGCTGTATTCTTCACCCTGGAATACACGCATGCCGACATCCTCGACCGGTTCCGGGACATCGGCGTCGACCCTGCCGGTCTCGACGACCTGTTCGAGTTCGACAATTCCGACGCCATCAGCGCCTCCTACATCATCGAGGCGTTGCGGTCGGCGCCGCGCGGAACGCTGGCGGTGATCGACTATCTGCAACTGCTCGACCAGAGGCGCGAGAATCCCGAGCTCATGGTCCAGATCCGCGCGCTGAGGTCGTTTGCCCGGGAACGCGGGCTGGTGCTGGTCTTCATCTCGCAGATCCATAGGTCGTACGACCCCGCCCGGAAGCCGTTCCCGGATATCGACGATGTCCGGCTGCCGAACCCGCTCGATCTGTCGCTGTTCGACAAGGCCTGTTTCCTCAACAAGGGCGAGATCCAGTTCCAGGCGACTTGAGAGCGATCCGCGTGGCGGCTATGTGGTCTCAACAGAGACGAAACCATGATCGAGATCGTCAAACCCGCGCTCCAACACTTGCCGTCCTACAAGGCGGCGCTCGAGCGCGGGTGGTCGCCCGACAATGTGCGGCTCCTCGAAGCGACGCGCGAGCAGCTCGAGGCGATCGAGCATGATCCGGTGGCCTTTCTAGCCGGTCTTGACGATCCCGAAGCCAAGGGGCCGCCCATCGCCTTGCCCGATGGCACGACCGTGCCGCGCCTGCCCGGCTTTCGGCGCTGGATCTGGGATGGCGAGGCTGCCGGCTCGATAGGGCTGCGCTGGCAAAGAGGCACATCGGCGCTGCCGCCACATGTGCTTGGCCATATCGGCTATGCGGTGGTGCCGTGGAAGGAGGGGCGCGGCTACGCCACCGACGCGTTGCGGCTGATGCTCGACGAGGCAAGGGCCGTGGGCCTGGACCATGTCGAAATCACCACCGATCTCGACAATCCTGCATCCCAGAAGGTGATCCTCGCCAATGGCGGCATGCTTGTCGGGCGCTTCGCCAAGGTCGCCGCCTATGGTGGCGCGGAAAGCCTCAAATATCGGATCGATCTTTAGATCGAAGCGGTTCGGCGGTTACTCGCCGGGCCTTGCCAGCCTTCCTTCTTCCGCCTTGTGGTAGAACTGACTTGCCACGAGCCAGCCTTTGAGCGGCCTGAGCGGCGGAATGCAGCTGGCGAGAACGATCGGGATCGAAACGAAAGCGTGGAACCACATGGAGGGCTCGAAGGTCACCTGCGCCCAGACCGCGAACAGCACCGAAGGCACACAGGCAAAGCAGATGACGAAGAAGGCCGGGCCATCGGCGGGATCGGCAAAGGAAAAGTCGAGCCCGCAGACATCGCATTTCGGCGCCAATTTCAGGAATCCCTCGAACAGGTGGCCTTCACCGCAACGCGGACAGCGGCCCCGGATCCCTACTTGCCAAGGTACCAGAGGTGGATAATGCGCATGGTCTTCCATGATCGTCGCTCCAAATGGACCCCGCGTGACGGCCAGCCTGGCCTTGAGGTCTCGGATACATACATATATCATACTTGTATGCATACAATGCGACAAAATGTATGGATTGACGATATATGACCGGCGAAAGTGAGCTGGGCTGGCTCCCGGTCCTGGAGGCAGGGCCGCGGCCGGTCTATCTGAAGATCGTCGACGCCCTTGCGGATGCCCGCTCGAGCGGCCGGTTGCAGCCTGGAGACCGGTTGCCGCCGCAGCGGGAGCTCGCCCGGCTGCTCGGGGTCGATCTTACGACCGTGACGCGGGCGTTTTCCGAAGCCAGGCGCAGGAACCTGATCGATGCGACGGCGGGTCGCGGCACCTTCGTCACGCCCGGCGAACCGGAAGAGCCGATCCTCGATCTCAGCATGAACATTCCGCCGGCACCCGCCGGCCTCAATCTGCCGGCCTTGATCCGGACGGGTGTCGAAGGGCTGCTCAAGCGCTCCAGCGCGGAAGCGCTGCTATCCTATCATCCCGGCCCGGGCTCGCCCGTGGAGCGCGCCGTGGGCTCGTCATGGCTCGGCGAAGCGGGGGACAGGCTGCCGGTCGACAGGGTCGTTGTCGGCTCGGGCGCGCAGGCGTTGCTGACAGCCATCGTCCTGTCTCAAACCCGCGAGGGCGACACGATCTTTGCCGATGCGCTGACCTATCCAGGGCTGATCGCGCTTGCCGAAGCCACGCGACGCAAGCTCGCCCCTGTCCGAAGCGACGGCGAGGGCATGCGGCCGGGCGATCTCGAAGAGGCGACGCGACGGTACGGCGCCCGCGTTCTCTACCTCAATCCGACGCTGCAAAATCCGACCGCATCTATCATGCCCGAAGGCAGGCGGCGCGAGCTTGCCCGCATGGCCGACAAGCTCGAGCTGATCATCGTCGAGGACGACCCCTACAGCCGGCTGCTGGCGGCACCTCCACCGTCATTTCTAAACTTGGCGCCGGCGCGGACTTTCCATGTCGCGACATTGGCGAAATGCATTTCGCCTTTCCTGCGCACGGCCTTCCTGGCGGCGCCCGACCCGCAGGCTGCCGAGCGCATCGCGGCAGCGATACGCGGCACAACGATGATGGCGCCGCCGCTGATGACGGGCCTCGCCTGCGAGTGGCTGCGCAGCGGCCTTGCCGCGGAAATCACCGCCGCCGTGCGCGCCGAAGCGCAGGCCAGGCAAGAGATTGCCCGCAACATCCTCTCCAAAGGTCTCGCGGCAACAGATGCCGGCCTGCACCTCTGGTATTCGCTGAAGAGCGAATTGCGCTCCGCCGAACTGGCCGACATCGCCCGGCGTCGAGGACTGGCCATCAGCCCCGCGGAAGAGTTCGCCATCGGGGCAGAGCTCGCCAATGGTTTCCGTTTGGCGCTGGGCGCTACCCCCAACCGCGAACGGTTGAAGGAAGGCCTTCAAAGCCTGGCTTCCATCCTTTCGGGGTCGCCAGGCTCCTCGCGACCAAAGGTCTGAGGCAACAAACCGAAAGCTTGGCGCGGCCCGTTACTCGGCCGCCGCCGGCAGCGGTGGCGTCGCACGGCTGCGCCATTCCCAGGCCTGCGAGGCGACAGCCACCACCACCGCCACCAGCATGGCCAAGGCGCCGGCGAGCGGCAGGCTGCGATAGCCGTAGCCGGCATTGAGCATCGCCGCGCCCAGCGACGCGGCTAAAGCGATGCCGACATTGAAGCCGGATGGAATCAGCGAGGAGGCGAGGTTGGAGGCATCAGCCGTCCAGGCGAGGATGCGCGTCTGGATCGGCGCGCCGATGGCGAAGTTGAGACCGCCCCAGATGACGATGGCGGCGATCATCGGCACCGGGTAGGGGCTGACAAGATGGATGACGCCCAGCGCCACCGCCTGCAGGGCGAGCATGACGATAAGCGACGGCATCAGCTTCCAGTCGGCGAGCTTGCCGCCGACCAGAACGCCGATCGTGGCGCCGACGCCGTTGAGCAGCAGCACCCACGGGATCAGGCTCTCGTCGAGGCCGGTCACTTCGAGAAGCATCGGTGTGATGTAGGTGAAGAGCGCAAACTGGCCGATCATCAGCATCAGCATGAGGATCAGCGAGGTCCAGACCTGCTGGCGGCCGAGCACACGAACTTCGCGCGCCAGCCCGGCCGGCCGGTTGGCGGCGCCCGCCGTTCGCGGCAGCAGCGCCAGCATAGCGACGATCGCGATGAGACCCAGCGCGCCCATCACCCAGAAGGTCGCGCGCCAGCCCCACAGGCTCCCGATCGCGGTGCCGGCGGGCACGCCGATGACGTTGGAAACCGTCAACCCCGAGAGAATGACCGCGACCGCCCGGCCGCGCTGGTCCTCGCGCACTAGGCTGACGGCGACCACCATGGCGACACCGAAATAGCAGCCATGCGCCACGGCGGTGGCGATGCGCAGCAGAAGCATCGCGGTGAAATCGGGGGCCAGCGCGCAGGCCACCTGGCCAAGCGTGAAGGCGATCGTCAGGCCGATCAGCAGCGTCTTGCGCGAGACCTTGCTGGTGGCCAAAGCCAGCAGTGGGCCGCCGATGGCGATGCCGCAGGCATAGCCGGAGACGAGATAGCCGGCGGCCGGCACCGAAACGCCGAGACCCTGCGCCACCTCCGGCAGCACGCCGGCGATGACGAATTCGGTGGTGCCGAAGGCGAAGGCGGCAAGGAAAAGGGCAATGAGCGGCAGCATGATTCAAAACATATGCGAGGAAATGCATGGCCTCAAACCACGCCCGGGCGGGCGCGGCAATGCAGAAATTGGCGATGGCGCTTTAGCTTTTCTTGACTGGACCGATCGAAGCCGGCCTGCCGCCCCAACTACGCAGGGGTTTTGCGTCCATACGGGATCTTCAGCCAAGCCCGCTCATGCAGATAGTAAAGCAGCGATTTGGTGACGACTTCGGTGAGCCCGATGGTGGCCGCGAGCTTGACGCTTCCCGTGACCACCAGCGATATGATCATCGTGTCGATCGTGCCGGTGGCCCGCCACGAAAGCGCCTTGGCGAAGCTGCGCGAATGCGTGTCCATCGACCGATCATCTCCCAACAGGTCCTCGGGCGATCCTTAGCCGACGGAAGCGAGGATGAGCAAAGACTAATTTTTCAGGCTGACCCCGATCGCCTCAACTCGCCTTCAGCCGCGAGCCGCCAAGCAGGCCGCGCTCCTCGAGCACCGGATAGGCGATCGAGGCAAGCAGCGAGTTGATCTGCTTCAGGTCGCGGATGGTGTCGAGGTGGATCGAGCTCGTCTCGACGCTCTTGGCGGTGCCTTCGCGCAGGCGCAGGAAATGGCTGGCGCTGGTTTCCTTCTCGCGCTCGCGCAACAGATCCTTTTCCAGCACCAATTGCGTGGCGGTTTCCGGATCGCGCGAGACCAACACGTTGAAGGCGAGCCGCGCATTGGCGAGCACCGAGGTATGGAAGGCGCAAAGCTCCTGCCAGCCTTCCGGTGTGAACTCCAGGCCGCGCTCCAGCTTCTTCTTCACATGCACCAGCATGTTACGAACGATGATGTCGCCGACCTGCTCCAGCTTGACGCAGGCGCCGATCAGTTCCTGGCACCGCAACGCCTCGTCCTCGGTCAGCGGATTCCTGGTGATCTTGGCGAGGTAGAGCTTGATCGCGGCATGCTTCCTGTCGACGCGGTCGTCGAGCGCTGCAAGCGCCTTGATCTTGGCGGGATCGGCATCCTCGTAGAGCTCGATGATGCGCTTCAGCATGATCTCGACCGTCTCGCAGACCCGCACCACCTCGCGCGTCGCGTTGGCCAGCGCCTGGCTCGGCGTGTCGAGGGCGCTCTCGTTCAGCGCCGAAAGCTCCACGACCTCGAGCGTGGCGGCGGGTTGAGGCTTGGTGCCCAGCGCCACGATCTTTTCCGAAGCGCGGTAGACGAGGCCGGCCAGCGGCAATCCGGCCAGCAGGATCAGCACGTTGAACAGGATGTGGGCGTTGACGATCTGATCCGGCGCTGTCCCGCCGAGGAAGGCGACATCCGGCTTGAAGGTCATGATCAGGACCAGCATGATCAGCGAGCCGAGGCCGCGCATCAGGAGATTGCCGACCGGCACGATGCGCACCTCCGGCGGCGCCGACCGCGTCAGCATCGGCGCAATCAGCGACGAGCCAAGGTTGACGCCAAGCACCAGGACCACGCCGAGCTCCGGCGTGATCAGCCCGCGACCCGCCAGGGTGGCCATTAGCAGCACGGCGGCGATGCTCGACTGGAACAGCCAGGTGACCAGCGCGGCCAACAGGTAGGTGGTGATGGAGTCGCCTGAGAAATAATTGATGATCAGCGGCATCAACTGGCTGTTGCGCAGCGGCTCCGATGCCTGGCCGATCATCTCCAGCGACAGGATCAGCAGGCCGACACCGATCAGGATGCGGCCGAGTTGCCGCCAGTCGCGCCGCTCGGTGGCCATGAACATGACGGTGCCCGCGATCAGGCAGAGCGGCACCAGAAGCGTGAGGTCGAAGGTGAGCAGCTTGGCCACCAGCGCCGAGCCGATCTCGGCGCCGCGCACCGCCAATTGCCCGGCGGCGCCCGAAACGATGCCGGCGCCGGCGAAGGAGCCGACCAGCAGAGTCACCGCGGTCGAGCTCTGCAGCGCGACCGCCAGCCCACAGCCGGCCAGCACCGCCATGACCGGATTGCGCATGGTGGCGCGCAGCCTGTGGCGCAGGACGTCGCCATAGGCGCGCTCGACCCCTGTCTTCACCATGCGGGTGGCGAACAACATCAGCGCCACCGCGCCGGCAAGGTGCAGGAGGACGACGGAGCCGCTCACAACCGACCTCGCGAGTTGGCTCCGGCGACGAGGAGAGGAGTACGATTCTTAGCCATTTCAACGCGTCGAAATATACCAATTAAGATTAGCCGAATAATAGATTTTTCTGATGCGATGATCGTCTCGGCTCGACGGCGCATGTCGGAAATGAATGGAGGAAGCATTGGTTGCATGCGCCTGGCGGCGGCGCTTCGTCTCATACTGACCAACGCCCGGCGGCGTGACCGGAAGCGATCCGAAGCGTTGTTGAAGCAGCTTGCACAAGCACCGGAAACCATTACAGAATTGTAATTCTGGCGTTCAGTTTCGGTTCATCCATTGGCGGTTACTCCTCCGCCTATCGACAACAAGGAGTACCGACCATGAAGCGTCTCATACTTTCCGCCGTCACCGCCTCGATGCTGGCCGCCTCGGCCTTCTCCGGCCAGGCCGCGCCGCTCGCCCAGCCGAGCGCGCCGCAGTCGAATTACACCCAGGTCGACTGGCAGAAGCCCGACCGGCATGTCGACAAGCGCTTCATCGTCAAGAAGAAGGTGGAAAGGCGCAGCCATTGGCGCAACGGTCAGCGCTATTCCAACTGGAAGCGTCACCAGCCGATCCGCGACTGGAACCGCTACGGCCTGCGCCGTCCCGGCCCCGGCCAGGAGTGGATCCGCGTCGGCAACGACTATGTGCTGGTCAGCATCCTTTCCGGCATCATCTTCGGCGCCATCGCCGCGCAGTAAATCGCGGCAATCCGGAAATTAAAGAAGGCGGCCGCCCGGCCGCCTTCTTTTCGTCTGTGAAAAGCGGGTACGATGGGGCGGACGGAGTCGCCCTGCCCAGGCGGCTTGATTATGATTATATGGAGGGCAAACGAGCTTTCCCGATGCGATTTCCGCCCGCCTTCCTCGACGAGATACGCGACCGCGTGCCGATTTCATCGGTCATCGGCGCGCGCGTCGCATGGGACAGGAAGAAGACCAACACGTCGCGCGGCGACTACTGGGCCTGCTGCCCTTTCCATGGCGAGAAAAGCCCGTCCTTCCATTGCGAGGACAAGAAGGGCCGTTACCACTGCTTCGGCTGTTCGGTTTCGGGCGACCATTTCAAGTTCCTCACCGAGCTCGACGGCATGAGTTTCCCCGAGGCGGTCGAGAAGATCGCCGAGATGGCCGGCGTGCCGATGCCGGTGCGGGACGAACGGGAGGAACGGCGCGAGAAGGAACGCGCCAGTCTGACCGACGTGATGGAGATGGCGACCGCCTTCTTCCAGGAGCGGCTGCAGAGCGCCGACGGTGCCAAAGCCCGCGCGTATCTGCGTGATCGTGGGCTGACGCCGGCGACGCAGCAGTCGTTCCGGCTGGGCTATGCGCCCGACAGCCGCAACGCGCTCAAGGAACATCTCGCCGCCAAGGGCGTGCCGAAGGCCGACATAGAAGCTTGCGGCCTGGTGCGGCATGGCGACGACATTCCGGTCTCCTATGACTGGTTCCGCGACCGCATCATGTTCCCGATCCCGGATTCGCGCGGCAAGATCATCGCTTTCGGCGGGCGCGCGCTGGCGCCTGATGCTTTAGCCAAATACATGAACTCGCCGGAGACGGAGCTCTTCCACAAGGGCAACGTGCTCTACAATTTCGCCCGGGCCCGCAAGGCGCTCGCCAAGGGCGGCACGGTGATCGCGGTCGAAGGCTATATGGACGTGATCGCGTTGGCGCAGGCCGGCTTCGAGAACGCCGTGGCGCCGCTCGGCACGGCGCTCACCGAAAACCAGCTCGAGCTTTTGTGGCGCATGGCGCCGGAGCCGGTGTTGTGCTTCGACGGCGACAAGGCCGGGCTGAAGGCGGCATGGCGGGCCGCTGATCTGGCCCTGCCTTCGGTGCAGGCCGGGCGCTCGGCACGTTTCGCGTTGCTGCCGGAAGGCAAGGACCCTGACGATCTGGTCAAGGCCGAGGGGCCGGACGCGTTTCGGGCGGTGCTTTCGGAAGCGCGGCCGCTTGTCGATCTGTTATGGATGCGCGAGACGGCGGGTGGCGTCTTCGATACGCCGGAGCGGCGGGCGGGGCTGCAAAAGACGGTGGGAGAGCTCGCCAGCCGCATCCGCGACGAAAGCACGCGCTATCAATATCAACAGGAGATGCGTAAGCGGGTGCGGAGCTTCTTCGGCTCGCAGCGCGACACGCGGCAGGGTCGCCAGGATGGCGGCCGGCCGGGAGAGCGCGGCCAGGGCAAGGCCGCGGCGCCCGGTGGGCAGTTCGCCAAGGGCGGAAGCGGCCGCATCGCGATCACCGAAAGCCTTGGACAGTCGGCGCTGGTCAAGCGCGGCGGCGAGGGCATGTCAGTGCGCGAGGCGACGATCATCGTGGCGCTGGTCAACCATCCGGCGCTGATCGACGAGAATTTCGCGCATGTCGAATTCCTCGACCTCGCCAATTCGGATTTGCTGAAACTCCACGCGGCCATTCTCGACGCCATGGCGCATGACGCGGCCGACGAGCGCGGCGCGGTCATCGCCACCATCGAGCGTGCCGGATGCGGCGGCATCTGGGAGCGGGCGGTGGAGCTGATCAAGCGCGCGCGGCAATGGCCGGCGCTGGAGACCGCCGCGCTCGACGATGCCCGCGACGCCTTCAACCAGGCGCTGCACTTGCAGCGCAGCGCCCGCACATTACATAGAGAGCTGAAACAGGCGCAGGCGGCGCTCGACGCAGACCCTTCGGACGAAAATTTCCGGCATCTCGTCGAGATTCAAGCGCAATTCAACGATGTGCAGGCAACGGAAGCGCTGATCGAAGGGTTCGGCGTTTCGTCGGGCAGGGTTGGCCGCGTTTAAGGCCGAACACCGCCCATTGGAAGTGAAGTGGAATGCGCGGCGCGTCGAATCGACGCCTTTAAGTCGGGTAATTGATTCGCTTTTTTCATGCGAATCATGCCAGAGGCGCTTGACCTTCTGGCAGATTGGCGGAATCAGGACGATTCGAAACGTTAACCGTGCCCCGGCGTCGGCGGGAAATTTGAGCGATGTGAGGTGCCGGTGACGGCTGGACAGGCAGAATGCCTGCTCCAGATATCAGGGTTAATCTGGACTTAATGCATGTCGCCCAAAAGTGGAAACCGGTTTGGGGCAAACGAGATGCACAAAACAAAAGAGATGATGCGGTTGGTGAGCCGGTAGAAAGCGTTCTGGTGCGAGCGCGTCCGGCATGACCGGTCCGGCAGTTTACGCGGCCTCGATATACGGCCGCTTGGAGACGACAAAGAATGGCGACAAAGGAAAAGGAAGAGGTCGAGACCGAACGTGAAGGCGCCACCGATGGCCCTCTGCTCGACCTTTCCGACGATGCTGTCAAGAAGATGATCAAGGCCGCGAAGAAACGCGGCTATGTCACGCTCGACGAGCTCAATGCGGTGCTGCCCTCGGAAGAGACGGATCCGGACCGCATCGAAGACATCAATGCGATGCTCAACGACATGGGCATCAATGTCGTCGAGGACGACGAGCAGGGTGAAGAGAGCGAAGCCGAAGCGCCTGCCGACAGCGAGGAAGACGCCAACGAGCTTGCCGAGCAGACCGGCACCGCGGTTGCCGCCACGACCACCAAGAAAGAGCCGACCGACCGCACCGACGATCCGGTGCGCATGTATCTGCGCGAGATGGGCTCGGTCGAGCTTCTGTCGCGCGAGGGCGAAATCGCGATCGCCAAGCGCATCGAGGCCGGCCGCGAGACGATGATCGCTGGCCTGTGCGAAAGCCCGCTGACCTTCCAGGCCATCATCATCTGGCGCGACGAGCTCAACGAATCGAAGATCCTGTTGCGCGAGATCATCGACCTCGAGGCGACCTATGCCGGCCCCGAGGCCAAGCAGGCGCCCGTCGTCGAACGGATCGAGGAGACGCCCAAGCCCGAAGAGAAGCCGCGCGGCCGCGCGGCGGCACGCGAGGAAGAAGACGACATCACCAATGTCGGTGGCGATACGCGCGGGCTGGAAGAAGAGGAAGACGACGAGGACGAGGCAAGCCTGTCGCTGGCCGCGATGGAAGCGGAACTGCGCCCGCAGGTGATGGAGACGCTCGACGTCATCGCCGACACCTACAAGAAGCTGCGCAAGCTGCAGGACCAGCAGGTCGAGAACCGCCTGGCCGCGGCCGGCACGCTCTCGCCCAGCCAGGACCGCCGCCTGAAGGAGCTGAAGGACCAGCTGATCAAGGCGGTGAAGTCGCTGTCGCTCAATGCCGCGCGCATCGAGGCGCTGGTCGAGCAGCTTTACGACATCAACAAGCGCCTGGTGCAGAACGAGGGCAAGCTCTTGCGCCTCGCCGAAAGCTACGGCGTGCGCCGCGAGGAATTCCTCAAGGAGTATCAGGGCTCGGAGCTTGATCCGAACTGGACCCGCTCAATCGCCAATCTCACCTCGCGCGGCTGGAAGGAATTCACCAAGAACGAGAAGGACTCGATCAAGGAGCTGCGCGCCGAGATCCAGAACCTCGCCACCGAAACGGCGATCTCGATCCTGGAGTTCCGCAAGATCGTGAACCAAGTGCAGAAGGGCGAGCGCGAGGCCGCGATCGCCAAGAAGGAAATGGTCGAGGCGAACCTGCGCCTGGTCATCTCCATCGCCAAGAAATACACCAACCGCGGCCTGCAGTTCCTGGATCTCATCCAGGAAGGCAATATCGGCCTGATGAAGGCGGTCGATAAGTTCGAGTACCGCCGCGGCTACAAGTTCTCGACCTACGCCACCTGGTGGATTCGGCAGGCCATCACCCGCTCGATCGCCGACCAGGCGCGCACCATCCGTATTCCGGTGCACATGATCGAGACGATCAACAAGATCGTGCGCACCTCGCGCCAGATGCTGCACGAGATCGGCCGCGAGCCGACGCCGGAGGAACTGGCCGAGAAGCTCGCCATGCCGCTAGAAAAGGTGCGCAAGGTCTTGAAGATCGCCAAGGAACCGATCTCGCTCGAAACGCCGGTCGGCGACGAGGAGGATTCGCATCTCGGCGACTTCATCGAGGACAAGATGGCGATCCTGCCGATCGACGCGGCGATCCAGGCCAATCTGCGCGAGACGACGACGCGCGTGCTGGCCTCGCTCACCCCGCGCGAGGAACGCGTTCTCAGAATGCGTTTCGGCATCGGCATGAACACCGACCACACGCTGGAGGAAGTCGGCCAGCAGTTCTCGGTGACGCGCGAGCGTATCCGCCAGATCGAAGCCAAGGCGCTGCGCAAGCTCAAGCATCCGAGCCGGTCTCGCAAGCTGAGAAGCTTCCTCGACAGCTGAGCTGAACGCAAATATACCAAGATCCAAAGGGCGCCTCCGGCGCCCTTTTTTCGTTTCCGGCCACCTCTCATGCCGCCTTGCCGGGTTCGCCCGACAGGAGGATAATTTCAGGGTCGGATGCATTTGTGGGCGACAAGCCGGATGCCCGCCCCGGCGCCGGTCGTAACGGCGTCGCGCTCCGTGGCTCCCGGTGGGAGGTGTGCCATGACAACCTACATCGTGCTTATCAACTGGACCGAACTGGGCGCCAGGAATGTGCGGGAGTCGCCGAAACGGCTCGATGCCGCCAAGAAGCTGCTGGGGGAAATGGGCGGCTCGTTCAAGTCGTTCTACCTGACCATGGGCGAATGCGACATGGTCGCCATCGTCGAAGCCCCGGACGATGCGGTGCTCGCCCGCTTCGCGCTGCTGTTGTCGTCGGGCGGCAACGTCAAGACGCGGACGATGAAGGCGTTCCCGGAGTTCGCCTACCGCGAGATCATCAGCTCGCTGGGATAGGGTGACTTAAAGCGCGTCGCGATCTTTCAGATTCGCCCCATGCGCTTTAGGTTTTTGATTTTACGCATGTCTTATGCCGAAACCGGTTCCCACTTTCGGGAGACATGCTTTAGGGACCGGCGCGGCTGTTGCGAAGCCGCGCCGCATTCCCGATAGTCGCGTCATGCCCAAGCCGCTGCTCACCGTCTGGTACAACACGCGCTGTCCGGTGTGCGACGCCGGCATCAATCACCAGAAGCGACGGCTGATCGAGGCGGTCAAGGCGGGCCGCATCGAATTCCGTGACATCAATTTCGAGCCCGAAGCGCTTTCGGCTTTCGGCGCCTCGCTCGAGGATATCCGCCGGCGCCTGCATGCCACCGATGCCGAAGGACGGCTGCTGGTCGGCGCCGATGTTGCGGTCGCGGTCTGGCGGCTCACGCCGAGCGAGGGGTGGCTGGCGTCCCTGTTCGGCAACCCTGTCGCGCTGCCTTGGACGTGCATAGCCTATGACCGTTTCGCCGACCTCCTCTACGCCTGGAACCGGCGCAAAGGCCGTTGGTAGGCGGCAACTCCACTTCCCAAATTGCAGCGATGCAGGGGTCTTGGCGCATTCTGCGATACATCGTAAGATATATCTTGACTTCGCGAGCGGCGCGCCTTACTTACGATGTATCGTAAGATATAACTTAAGGAGCAATCAATGCACAGACATAACCAATCAGGGCACAATCATTTCGGCGAACGCATGTTCATGCATATGGCTGGCAAATTCGGCGGCCGCGGCGGCGGCTTCGGCCCGTTCGGCCATGGCGGCAGGGGCGGCGGCCGCGGCGGCCCGGGCGACATGTTCCGCGCCGGACGCATGCTGGCCGACGGCGATCTCAAGCTCATCACGCTGTCGCTTCTGGCCGATGCGCCGCGCCACGGCTACGACATCATCAAGGCGCTGGAAGAGCGCACCAGTGGCATCTACAGCCCGAGCCCGGGCGTGGTCTATCCGACGCTGACCTTCCTGGAGGAGGCGGGCTACGCGGTGTCGTCCAGCGAAGGCAACAAGAAGGTGTTTTCGATCACCGAGGCCGGCAGGGCGCATCTCGAGGAGAACCGCGAGATGATCGACAGCGTGCTTGACCATCTCGAGCGCTTCGGCCGCAAGATGGCCGCGGCGCGCGAATGGTTCGGCTGGGGCGACGACAAGGACGAGGGGCGCCGCGGCCGTTCGGAAACGCGCGACCGCTTCCGCGCGCTGCGCCACCGGCTGCGCGCCGCGCTCGGCGACATCGCCGACGCGCCGGAAGACAAGCAGGCCGAGGCGATCAGCATCCTGGAAGACGCCGCCGAGGCGATCGAGGCATTGGCACGGCGCTAATGCTGCCTGCAGTTCTTCGGTTCAGCGCAAAAGGCCCGGAGCGATCCGGGCCTTTCGTTATCGACCGGGACGCGATCAATCCTTGCCGACATACTCGCTGATCAGCTTGTCGTTGCGCGCCTTCTCGATCTTGGCGGTGGTCTCGGCCGCGATCCGCTCGTCGGTGCGGTACTTGACCAGGTTCACCAGGCTGCCGGTGAGTAACAGCACGCCCATGCCCCAATAGCCCTTGGTCGAGAGGTCGACCGGCGCCAGCCACAGCGACAAGGCCAGCATGAAGTAGGCGGCGCCTACCGATATGGTGTTGAAGAGGATGTAGGTCTGATTGCCGTTCATCGTCGTGTTCCTTGGTTTGATCCGTTTAGAGGATTTGATCTGTCTGGGAATTGCGGGTTCAGTTCAGCGATTTCAGGCGTGCCAGAACGTCCTCGGCGCGCACCTTGGTGGCCGGTCCGTGGCCTGCGTCGGCGAGGCGCTCACGGATCGCCTCGTGGCGCAATTCGCCGTCGATCTCGTCGAGGATCGAGGCCTCCTCGAACGGGTCGCTGCTTTCCTTGATGCGGGCGAGCAGTTCCTCCGCCTCGTTGATGTTCGCCGTGCGGCCGATCGAGCGGTTGAGGCGCGACTGCGCCTTGCGTTCGGCATCGATCGCCCTGGCGGAAATCATGCCTTGGTTCAGGCCGACGATGCGGCGGTGCGTCTGTTCAACGGATAGACGCATCCGCAAGGTCTTCTCGCCGAGGCTGTTGACCGTGGCGCGACGGACCTCGCGCTCGTTCTCCAGTTCGGCGATTGCGGAAGCGCCGCCTTCTGCAAGCGCCTGGTTGTTGGCCGAGAGCGCGCTCAGCGTGCGGCTCTCCAGATCGGCGATGCGGCGGTCGAGCTGGTCGAGGCTGGTCTGCTCGGCGCGCTGGCGCACGATCAGCGAGGCGAGCGTCTGCTTGGCGGCGGCGAGGCCCGCCTCCGCGTCGCGGATGCGCTGCGCCAGGAGGTCGATGGCGAAACGATCCTTCAGATTGTCCTCGGCCCGTGCGCTGGCGCCGTCCAGCAATGTCTTGATCAGGCTAAGCATGGTCTTCTCCCTGTTGATGTGAACGATGTTCACGAAACCAACATAACAGGAAATGAACATTGTTCAAGTAGTAATTTGAACGCTGTTCATGAGGCGTTGGACATGGTAAACGCAGGCAAATGGAATGAATCCGGGCCGGGGCGCTGGCTCCGAAGACAAGGACAGAAAGAGCATGGCGCTGGACAAGGAAGAAATGAGCGAGAAGGTGCTCGCCATCGCCGAGGCGCTGCTCAACGAGGGCGGCGCCGAGAACCTGAAAGCGCGCACCATTGCCGAGCAGGCCGGCATTTCGGTCGGATCCGTCTACAACCTCTTCACCGATCTCGACGAGGTGCATCGCGCCGTCAACATGCGGCTGCTCGACCGGCTCGGCGCGACAGGCCTAGCGGCGATGGCCGATCTCGAAAGGCAAGGGGTGACCGATGTCCAGCACCGCATCCTGGCGATGGCGGCCGCCTATGTGCGTTTCGTCGAGGCGCATCCCGGCAGCTGGCCGGCGGTGCTTGCCTTCAACCGGCGCCGCGCGACGCGGCCCGGCCCGGACGCCTATGATGCGCTGCTCGACGCGCTCTTCGACATCGTCGCCGGCGTGCTCAAGGCAGGCGATTTCGGCCTCGACGACAAGCGCCGCGCGCTTGCGGCGCGGACCTTGTGGTCAAGCGTGCATGGCATCGTGACCAGCGGCTATGTCGCGAATTCGAACAACCGCCAGGCCGAGGAAATCTGGCATCAGATCGAGCTTCTGGTCGGCGTTTTCGTCAAGGGACTGGAACACGGCGGCGCATTCGCGCATGCTGAGACAAAGTCTGAATGAACAGGGGCACCCGTGTACCCTCCGGTGCCCGCGTGAAATGGAGTTTTGAAAAATGTCTTTTCTGAAAAAGCTTTTCGGCGGCGGCGGTGGCGAGGCTGCGGAGACCGGCGGTGCCAAGCCGGCCAAGCAGGTCGAGCACAAGGGATTCCTGATCAGCGCGACGCCCTACAAGGCCGAAGGCCAGTACCAGACCTGCGGCGTCGTCTCGAAGGAAGTGGACGGCGTCATGAAGGAGCACCGCTTCATCCGCGCCGACCGTTTCGCCGGGCTGGACGACGCCGTCGACATCTCGATCAAGAAGGGCATTCAGCTCGTCGACGAGCAGGGCGAAAGGATGTTCGGCTAGCTGCCCAGCTTCGGCTGCGCCGGCCAGCTTCTCCTTGCTCAGAACGCGACCTTGTCGCCGCCCTTGAGCTGCAGGATTTGGCGGGCCTCGTCGGGCGTGGCGATCGAGGCGCCGAGGCCTTCGATGATCTGGCGCACCTTGGTCACCTGTTCGGCGCTGGAGCGGGCGAGCTTGCCCTTGCCGATCCAGAGCGAGTCCTCGAGGCCAACGCGCACATTGCCGCCGAGCGCGATCGCCTGCGTGGCGATCGGCAGTTGATGGCGACCGGCGCCCAGCACCGACCAGTGATAGTCGTTGCCGAACAGGCGGTCGGCGGTGCGCTTCATGTGGGCGACATCCTCCGGATGCGTGCCGATGCCGCCGAGGATGCCGAACACGCTCTGGACGAAGAACGGCGCCTTGACCAGGCCGCGCTCGACGAAATGCGCCAGCGTGTAGAGATGGCCGATGTCGTAGCACTCGATCTCGAAGCGCGTGCCGTTGTCGGCGCAGGTGCGCAATATGTGCTCGATGTCGCCGAAGGTGTTGCGGAAGATGCGGTCGCGCGAGGATTCCAGATAAGGCCGCTCCCAATCATGCTCGAAGGTCTTGAAGCGCTCGAGCATCGGGAACAGCGCGAAATTCATCGAGCCCATGTTGAGCGACGCCACTTCGGGCGCGAATACCTTCGCCGGCCTGACGCGTTCCTCCACGCTCATCGTCGCTGCACCGCCGGTGGTGATGTTGACGACGCAGTTGGAGCGCTGCTTGATGACTTGCAGGAACGGGGCGAATGCCTCGGTCGACTGGTCGGGGCGGCCATCGACCGGATTGCGCGCGTGAAGATGGACGATCGCGGCACCTGCCTCGGCCGCCTCGATGGCTGCGGTCGCGATCTCCTCAGCCGTCACCGGCAGATGCGGCGACATTGACGGCGTGTGGATCGAGCCGGTTACGGCGCAGGTGATGATGATCTTGTTCTGGTTCGCCACTTATGATCCTCGATCTCTTCGCTGTTTGATCGCGCCTATTTGACCGCGCCCTATTTGACCGCACCTTGCGTGATGCCGGAAATGAACTGCTTCGACAGCACGACGTAGAGCAGCGTAATCGGCAGCGCCGCCAGTGTCAGCCCGGTGAACAGCACCCCCCAGTCGGTGGTGAATTCGCCGACGAACACGGTCAGCCCTTGCGGCAGTGTCTTCAAATTGTCGGAGGTGATCAGGACCAGCGGGAAGAAAAAGTCGTTCCAGATCGGCACCGCGTTCTGGATCGCGACGATCACCAGCGCCGGGCGCGCCAGCGGCAGCATGATCGACCACATGATGCGGAGCTCGCTGGCCCCATCCATGCGGGCGGATTCCTCCAGCTCGCGCGGCAAGGTGCGCAGGAAGCCGGTCATAATGAAGACGGCCGAGGGGATGCCCATCGCCACATAGACCAGCACCAGCCCGAGATAGCTGTCGACGAGGCCGAGCGTGTCGAGCTGGATGAACAGCGGGATGATCGCCAGCTTGAGCGGCACCGTCATGCCGCTCAGGAAGAACATCAGGACCAGCGAGCTCAGTTTGAACCGGTAGCGCGCGATGGCATAGCCGGCGAGTGTGCTGAACAGAAGGATCAGCGCGACCGACGCGGCGGTGATGCCGACCGAATTTGCCAGATAGCGGACGAAGTTGGTCTCGGTCCACACCTTTTCCAGATTGGCGGTCGAGAAATGCGTCGGCAGCGAAAGCGGTGAGGAAAAGATCTCGGCGTTGGTCTTGAACGAGGAGGTCACCATGACGAACAGCGGATAGATCATGATGACGGCGTTGACCGCCAGCAAGAGCTGGATGGCGCCGTTCCTGACAGTCTCGCCGCGATCCCTCACTGCTCGATCTCGCGGCGGCGCAGGTAACGCAGCGCGATGGCGGTGACGCCGGCGACCAAGATGAACATCAGCACGGCCAGCGCGCTGCCCTGCCCGAAATCCTGGATACCGGTGGTCGTGCTGCCGAAGGCCGTGCGGTAGAAATACAGGCCGAGCACATCGGTCGAGCCGCCCGGCGAACCGGTCAGGCCGGCCATGACATAGGGGATCTCGAACCAGTTGAAGCTGCCGATGAAGGTCAGGATGGTGACGATGGTGACGCTTGGCGCGATCAACGGCCAGACGATCTTGGTCATCAGCGCGTAGTCGCCCGCACCGTCGAGGCGGGCGGCCTCCAGCACGTCCTTGCTGATGCGCTGCATGCCGGCGAGCAGCACCAGCGTGGGAAAGCCGAGCCAGTGCCAGATGTTGGCGAAGAGGATGCTGCCGAGCGCGGTGTTTTCGTTTCCCAGCCACGGAATGGCGCCGATCCCGACCAGGCCAAGGAGCTGGTTCACCAGCCCGAACAGCGGATGCAGGAACAGCTTCCACAGGAAGCCTACGATCACCGCCGACAGAACCACCGGCAGGAAGACGATGACCTGGTGAACGCGGCGCCCCGGCAGCGCCTTGAGCAACGCGAAGGCGATCAGGAAGGCGGTGCCGTTCTCGAAGACCATCAGCGCCACGAAGGCGATGACATTGTGCTTCAGCGCATTGTAGGTCCAGTCGCTGTATGGCTTTTCGAACAGGACCTGGCGGAAGTTTTCGAGCCCAATGAAGCCGGACGGCCGCAGGCCGTTGAACTCATAGAAGGCGAGGCGGAAGGCCGACAGAAGCGGCCACAGCACGAACAGCACCATGACCATCAGCGCCGGCGTCAGCAGCGCGGCAATCCAGAGCGACCGGCGCCACGGAAAAGGTCTTTCGGTGTGGCGCCAGCCGGCTGTCATGTTACTTGCCCTGGAACGGCTTGTACCATTTGGCGAGGCCGTCGGTGAGGTCGGCTGCAAGCTGGTCCGGCGTGATCGAGCCGGACATCATCTTGGTGATGTCGCCCTGCAGCAGTTCCGATCCCGTCGGCTTTTCGAAGCGGAAATAGACGACATTGATATGCGGCATCGCCGTCTCGTTCAACTTGGCGACATGCGAAAGCAACTCGTCCTTGATGACCACGCCCTTGATCGGCGAGATGTTGCCGAGGAGCGCGGAGAACTTGTCGCCGAATTCCTTGGTGCCCATCCAGTTGACCAGCTTTAGCGCGGCTTCCTTGTTGGCCGACTTGGAGTTGACCGCATAGCCGCCGTCGAAGAATTTGGTGGCCTGCGGCGTGTCGCCGGCCTTGGCCATCGGCGGGGCGACGAAGTCCATGTTGATGGATGGGTTCTGCGACCGGTAGGTGGCGATGTCGAAGCTGCCGCCGGCGAGCATCGCCGCCTTGCCGCTGAGGAACAGCTGCCCAGCCGTATCATAGTCGATGCCTTCGAAACCGTCGGGCATATAGGGACGCAATTCGAGCAGCTTGCCGAGCGCCGCGACATAACGCGGATCCTTGAAGGTGGTCTTGCCACTGGTCAGGTCGCTGACGAAGTCCTGGCCGAAGAACGGGTTGGTGAAGATGGCCACGAACATCTCGTTGAACCAGCTGGTGCCCATGCCGTTGGCCAGCGGATAGATGCCCTTTTCCTTCAGCGCCTTGCTGACGATGATGAACTCGTCCCAGGTGGTCGGCGGCGTCAGGCCGGCCTTGGCGAAGACGTCCTTGTTGATGAACAGGCCAAGCGTCTGCGAGGCGAAGGGGAGCGAATAGACCTTCTTGTCGGCGCGGTAGGTGCCGGACACCAAGGCGTCCGCCGACTGGTTGGCGAGCGACGGCACCGTTGTCATGTCCAGCGGCTCGAAATAGCCGGCCTTCACGAACTGCTCGAGCCAGCCATAGGCATGGGTGTGGATGACGTCGCCACCCTTGCCGCCGGCCAGCGCCGTCGAGACGATGGTCGGATAATTCTCGTCCGGGAACGACTCGAACTTCACGTGGATGTCCGGATTGGCCTTGGTGAAATCGGCGAAAAGTTCGTTGTAGGCGGCCTTGTCTTCCTGGCGCCAGGTCCAGAACGAGATGTCGGTGGCATGCGCCACGCTTGATGCGAATCCCCATGCGAAAGAGGCGGCCGCGAGGGCCAGGCCGATCCTTCTCCTGCTCATTTTCATAATCTCCCAGTGCGCCTGCATGCGCTTTGACGGGAATTACCAAATCATAGTTCTTGCCGTCTGGAAAGATAGTTTGTAAAGTTTCCTAACTAATGTGATTGGAACGTTGTGCGCGGCTTCAGTGGCCCGTCCGACGAAGGGAATGTTCGTGGATCAGAACCTATTGGCGGGCGTGGACATAGGCGGCACCAAGACGCGCATCATGGGGCGCCGAGGGAGCAGCTTGCTGTTCGACAAGACGCTCGTGACCGACGAATGGCGGATCCGCCAGATGGAGGTCGATGCGGCGAAACTGGCGGCCATCGTGGCGGAACTGTGCGGGGGATCATCGCCGGCTGCCATGGCCGTCGGCGCGCATGGTTGCGATACCGACGAACAATGCCGGCGGTTTCAGGCGCTGCTGTCGGCCCATCTCAAGACGAGCGTGCAGGTGGTCAACGACGCCGAGCTGATGGTGCCCGCCGCCGGCTATGATGACGGCATCGGCGTCGTGGCCGGCACCGGCTCGATCGCGGTCGCCCGCACCGCTGATGGCAAGATGCTTGCCGCCGGCGGCTGGGGCTGGATCCTGGGCGACGAAGGAAGCGCGGCAGCGCTTGTGCGCGAAGCCGCCAAGGCGATCCGCCGGACGCTCGATCGCGGCCAAGAGGGCGATCCGCTGATTGCCATGCTGATGCGCGAGATTGGCACCGACGACCAGACCAAGCTCGGCATATTGCTCAACGAGACGAGGGGCGCCGCGGCCTGGGGCCGCTATGCCAACGCCGTCTTCGATGCGGCTAATGCTGGCTCTCCGCTTGCGTCCCGCGTCATCAAGGAAGGCGGGGAGGGGCTTGCGGCACTTGTGCAACTGCTGATCGAACGCGGCGCCAATGCCTCGCTGGTCGTCGCCGGCGGCGGCGTCATTGCCGAGCAGCCGATGCTGATGGACGCTTTCGTCGAGGCCATGGCGTCATTGTCGCCGGCAAGCCGCGTGATCCTGCTGCGCGAGCCGCCGGTGATTGGCGCGGTCGCGCTGGCCGCGCGCCTTGTCGCGGACGAAGCTCAGTCCCGTGGCCGCGCATAGTGACCGCCGATGTTGATGGAGTATCGAAGATGAAGCGTATCGGTTACCGCCCCGCGGTGTCACGCCAGGCCGAAAGCCTGGAAGTCGGCAGGCAGGCCGTGGCGCGGGCGCTTGACATTTTGGACCTGTCTGGCTTTGCCGGTGGCACTGTAGGCTTTGCCGGCATCGGCGCCAGCTACCAGGCGGCGCTCGCCGGGGCCTTTTATCTGCGTCAGTCCGGCAGGCGGGGCTTAGCCTTCCTGCCGACCGAGCTCTATGGCCGGACGGATGCAGCGGCGGACGCCTTTGTCGCTCTGTCGGCCTCGGGCCAGAGCCGGGAAATCGCCGATGTGATGCTGGAGGCCAAAGCCTATCCCCGCCTTGCCATCTGCCGCGGCGCCGACAATCCGCTGGCCGATATCACCGGCGCGGTGATCGCCATGGACTCGGGCGCCGACAATGGCGCCAGTTCGACCGGCTATACCGGCACCCTGCTCGCGCTCGGCATGCTGGTGGACAGGATCGCCGGCGGCGGCTTCGATTGGGGACAACTGCCCAGGGCGGTCCAGCGCCTGCTGGCAGATGGCTGGGAGGGTGCAGGTCGGGCAGCAAGGCTGCTGGCCGGTCGCGCCGCCATCGACATTGTCGGCGCTGGCATCGGCTTTGCCAATGCGGGCGAGGCGGCGATGCTGATCCGCGAGGCGGTTCGGGTTCCAGCCTCCGGCTGGGACACGCTGAACTACCTGCACGGTCCGATGGAATCGCAGGACGCGGCCACCGGCCTGATCGCCTTCGGCGACGACCGCGAGGTCAAGATCGCGCAGGATGTCGCCGGCTTCGGTTGCCCCTCGGTGCTGATCACGCGCAGGACCGGTGTCGCGTCGACGGAAAAGCTCGCCGTGATCGTCATCCCGGCGCTGGGCAATGCGATCGCGGACGGCATAATGGAGATCATCGCGCTGCAGATGATCGTCGCAGACATGCAGGATGAGGCCGGCCTGACCGATATCACCTTCCGCTACCGGCAGACCGACACCAAGCTGAAGCCGTGGTCGCCGACGGAGCTTTAGCTTTCTCTGGCCGCCAGACTTGTTCCTCAGTAGGGGGCATTCGCGCAATCCACCGAAACGCATCACAATGGCGATTGTCGCGGTTGATTCGTGATATGCGATCCGCCGCGCCTTGCCGAGCGCCGAGAGGATGAAGGCGGAACAAACGTCGCAAATGGCTCCATCCGAAATCCCCAGCCTGACGGAAAGCGCCCGCGCCGTGCTGCGGCTGCTGGCGTCGCAGGGGCCGGTGACCCGGCCGAAGCTAGGGTCGATGCTGGAGCTATCCAAGCCGACCATGTCGGCCGCCGTTTCCGAGCTCAGCGCGCTCGGCCTCGTCGCGTCGCGCGGGACGGAGCGCGGCGCCATCGGGCGGACCGCCACCATCTATGGCATCGGCCCTGGTGCCGGCTATGTGGTGGGCATCGATGTCGGCGCTGCACAGGTGCGCGCCGTCGCCTATTCGATGGATGCCCAGCCCCTGGCGACGGTGGAGGAGAGCATTCCGGAAAGGGCGACGACCGACGAGATCGGCGCGGTCATTCTGTCGGTCGCCAAATCGATCCCGGCAAAGGTCGGCAAGACGTTCCGGATCCTGCGCAGCATCGCGGTCGCGGTGCCGCGCATCGTCTCGCACAGTCGTCTCGGCAATGGCCAGGGCAATGGGCCGGACGCCGTGCTCCGCACCCTTCTCCGCAAGATCGACGTGCCGATCATCCTGGAGAACAACGTCAACTGCGCGGCGATCGGCGAAATGCATTTCGGGGCGGCGCAGGGCCACCAGACCTTTGCCTTCCTGCAGGTCGGCGTACGGGTCGGTCTCGGCCTCATCAATGAAGGCCGGCTTTATCGTGGTGCAGGCGGCGCTGCGGGCGAAGTCGGCCGCATGCCTTTTCCGTGGTCGGCCAGCGAAGTGCCTTATCGCGAAGGGCTGGAGCACTATCTCGGCTCGCGGGCGCTGGTCGAGCGCAGCCAGCAGACCTGGCCGGCGGAAGAGGGGGCGCCGCCGAGCTCGGCCAAGGAATTGTTCGCGCTGGCGCTGGCCGGGTCGCGCCCGGCCGCCGAGGCGGTGTCGCGCCATGCGGCCGACATCGGCCGGCTCGCGGCCGGCTGCATCGGCATGTTCGACCCAGGCCTGATCGTGCTCGGCGGCGGCGTCGGGCGCAATGCACTGATGACGGCTGAGGTCGAGCGGGTGGCCGGCGAGCTGGCCTGGCCGACGCCGATCGCGGTCAGCACGCTCGGAGATGTCGGGACCGCGCTCGGCGCCATGAAGCTGGCGCTGGATTACAGCCTTGGGCTTATCCTGCGCGAGGACCGCCATCCGGCCGTGGTGCTGCCGCCGTTGTAGCGCGAGGGCCGAAACGCAAAAAGAGGCAGGCGCTGGCGGGCGCCTGCCTCTTTCATTTCCTGGCATCAGTGATCAGGCCGCGACCGCGACCTGATCGGCATTGGCGGCCGCGATGGCGTCAACCTTGGCGGTGGCCTTGGCGAGTGCTGCGGTGATCGCGTCAGCGCCCATGCCGACACCCTCGACACGGATGACCTCGACGTCGGTCATGCCGAGGAAGCCGAGCACGCTGCGCAGATACGGAACAGCGTGGTCCATATGAACCGCGGCGCCTTCGGAATAGATGCCGCCGGAAGCAAGCACGATATAGACCTTCTTGCCGTTGACGAGCCCCTTCGGGCCGTTCTCACCGTAAGCAAAGGTCTTGCCCGAGCGGGCGACGTGGTCGACCCAGGACTTCAACGTCGAGGAGATGTTGAAGTTGATGAAGCCGGTGGCGAGGATCACGGTGTCGGCGGCGAAAAGCTCGTCGAGCACGGCGTCGGAAACGCCGACGACCTCGGCCTGGCGCGGCGTGCGGGCTTCGGCCGGCGTGTAGATGCCGGTGGCGTAATCAGGATCGATATGCGGCAGAGGATTGGCGACCAGGTCGCGCACGACGAGCGTGTTGGACGGATCGGCGGCAACGAGCTTCTGGGCAAGATCTGTAGCGACGCGGGTCGAGTGCGAAGCGTCGCCGCGCGGGCTGGACGTAACGAGAAGAATAGACATGGCGGTGTCCCCTTGGGGTTGGATTGAACTTTCCCCGCCAATATGGGATTCCATTCCATCAGGATAACTGGTATAATATGGATACAATCTATCAATAAAATGGATGGATCGACCATGCAACCAAACCCGACCCTGGATCAGCTCCAAATCCTGGTGGCCGTGGCCGATGCCGGCAGCTTCTCGGCGGCGGGCCGCAAGCTTAACCGGGCGCAGTCGGTGGTGAGCTACGGCATCGCCAATCTCGAAGCGCAGCTCGGCCTGAAATTGTTCGAACGCGAAGGCACGCGCGAGCCGCAGCTGACCGATGTCGGCAAGGCGATGCTGGAGGACGCGCGGCGCATGATCGGCGTCCTGCAGCGCATCCGCTCACGCGTCGACGGCTACAATCAGGGACTCGAGGTCGAGGTCGCGCTGTCCGTCGACGTGGCGCTGCCATCGCCGGTGCTGGTGCGGGTGCTAAGGGCGTTCGAAGCGCAATTCCCGACGGTGATGCTACGTCTGCATGTCGGCTCGCTCGGCCTGATCCCGGATTATGTCCTGAGCGGCCAGGCCGATCTCGGCATCGGCGGCCTGCTGGGCGAGGTCGTCGACGTGCATCTCGTTGCCATCGGTTCCATGTCGATGGTGCCGGCGGCCACGCCCAACCATCCGCTGGCGCGACTGCCGAAGCCGGTGGCGCTCGAAGACGTGCGCGAATACACCCAGCTTGTCGTCACCGACCAGTCGGAGCGCACCAAGGGACGCGACTACGGCGTCTTTGCCTACCGCACCTGGCGGCTCACCGACATGCGCACCAAGCACACGCTCATGCGGGCTGGACTGGGCTGGGGCGGCTTGCCGCGCTGGCTGATCGCCGACGATTTGGCGAGCGGTCGATTGGTCGAACTCGATCTCGAACCTTACAGGGAAACGAGCGCCCCACTGTTTGCCATGCACCGCAACGATCGCAGCCCGAAACCGGTGGCTGCGTGGCTGATCGATCAGTTCAAGCGCGAGCTCGGCTGTTTCAACGAGTTCGAGCCGGGCCCGGTGCCCGAGCCGGAGCCAATCCATCAATCAGCGACATGAGCACTACGCGATAATCCTCGGCGGCGCCGCCGGCCTCGATGGCCAAAGCCGCCCGGTCGAAGGCGGCCGCCAGCAGGGCCGTCAGCGCCTCGGCCGGCAATCTGGTCATCGCTTGCGCGCGCATCGCGGCGACCAGGCCCTCGCGCAGCGAGCGGTTGCCGTGGCGGTTGTCGATCTCGTCCATGGCAGCGCGGCCGAGAACGGCCGGGCCGTCGAGCAACAGAAGCCGCGTGCGGCCGG
Source organism: Mesorhizobium vachelliae (assembly GCF_033977325.1). Taxonomy (NCBI): domain Bacteria; kingdom Pseudomonadati; phylum Pseudomonadota; class Alphaproteobacteria; order Hyphomicrobiales; family Phyllobacteriaceae; genus Mesorhizobium; species Mesorhizobium vachelliae. The sequence continues at coordinate 5,914 of NZ_JAVIIR010000025.1, read as the reverse complement.
GGGCATGCATTGCCTTGAGATAGGCGTCCGATCCGGCGATCAGCGCGTCGCGCGCGGATAGCGGGGGCGGCGAGGCTTGCTCGATCTCCGCCGCCACGGCCGCCGCCTCCTGCTCGATGACCGCCGCGAACAGCGCCTGCTTGTCGGCGAAGTGATGGTAGAGCGCGCCGCGGGTGACGCCGGCTTCGGCGACGATCTCCGGCGTGCCTGTCTCGGCATAGGATTTTTCCGTGAACAGCTTTCGCGCCGCGCGGATCAGATCGGCGCGCGTCGCCTCGGTGCGGTCGCGGTTGGAGCGGCGTCCGGACTCTTGTTGCATACATGCAGCCTGTATGTTAATGCGCTTACATACAGACTGTATGTTGAATGAGAGGAGAAGGAAAGATGAAGACGACGAGCTATTATCCGGTGCTGATGACGGACGATGTCGCAGGCACTGCGGCTTTTTACGTCGCGCATTTCCACTTCAAGCCGCTCTTCGAGAGCGACTGGTATGTGCACTTGCAGTCGGCCGAGGACAGGCGCGTCAATCTCGGCATCGTGCAAGGCGACCATGAGACAATCCCGGAAGAAGGGCGGGGACGCACGTCGGGCCTTTTGATCAATTTCGAGGTCCGCGATCCCGACGCCGTCTATGCCCGCGCCGTCGCCGCCGGCCTGCCGATCCTGCGCAGCTTGCGCGACGAGCCCTTCGGCCAGCGCCATTTCATCACCAGGGATCCCAACGGCGTGCTCATCGACGTCATCAAGCCGGTCCCCCCAAGCGAGGAATTCCTGGCGCAATACGCCGAAGGGGCGGCCGGCAGCTAGGCTGGACGGCGATCTCAGTTCGTCCGCGCTACCGGCGTCACCGCTACCTGGCTGACGCCGGTGCGGCGCACGACGGTGCAGAGCGTCTCGCGGCCGATGCGCTCGGCGTCGAGCATGCGCACGAGGTCGTCGACGCCGGTCACCGGCCGGCCGTCTATCGCCGCGATGATGTCGCCTTCCTTCAGCCCGGCCTTGGCGGCGGGGCCGTTCTTCTCGACGCTGCGCAGGCGCACCGCCGTGTTCGTGGTGACCTGCGACAAGAGCGCCGCCCGTCGCGGCAGGTTGGTGGTGTCGGCCGAGACGCCGATGAAGGCGCGGCGCACGCGGCCGAAGCGGATGATCTCGGAGATGACGAAATTGGCGGTGTTGGAGGCGACCGCGAAGGCGATGCCCTGCGCGCCATGGATCATGGCGGTGTTGACGCCGATCACCTCACCCGCCGACGACACCAGCGGTCCGCCAGAATTGCCGGGATTGAGCGCGGCATCGGTCTGGATGACATCGTCGATCAGCCGGCCGGTCGAAGCGCGCATCGAACGGCCGAGCGCCGAGACGACGCCGGCGGTGACGGTCCATTCGAAGCCGAGCGGATTGCCGATAGCGATCGCGATCTGGCCGCGGCGCAGGCGCTTGGAATCGCCGAGCGGCGCGACGTCGGCGAAACTGCCGTCGGCGCGCACCAGGGCGATGTCGGTGTCGGGATCGCGGCCAAGCACATGGCCTTCGCGTGAGGCGCCGTCCGGCATGGTGACGCGCACGGCGCGCGCATCGCCGACGACATGGAAATTGGTGACGACCAGCCCGTCCTGCGCAATGACGAAGCCGGAGCCGTGGCCGCCCGCGCCGATGCGCTCGATGCGGCACACGGCCGGCCCGATGCGGTCGACGGCGTCGGCAACGGATGCCGAGTAGGCATCGAGCAAGGTGTCGTCGGATTGGAGTTTTTCGGCGGCGAAAGCCATCGGCGTGTTCCCTCGTGATCTTGCGGAATGATGACTATATGTGCGGAGCGGGCTCGACAGCCGCGACCTGACCATGTGGCCAGTCCAGCCGGCGACTAGCCGTCAGGCGAGTACCCGCGGCGCCGTTCCGGAGCGATATCTGGGTCACCGAACCCAGGAGACAGTCTTATGAGCGACTTCAATCTCAGTGCCTTGTCCGACGCGATCGCCGATGTCGCGGCCACCGCTGCCCCAGCGGTGGCGAGTTTCGTCACGCATCACCATCGCACCGCGAGCGCCTTCCATTGGGGCGACGGCTTTCTTGTCACCGCCGAGGAAGCGGTGGAGGCCGGCGAAGAGATCGAATTGACGCTGGCGTCCGGCGAAACCGCCAAGGCGGAACTCGTCGGCCGCGATCCGTCGACGGGCGTTGCCCTGCTGAAGCCGGCTTCCGCTTCCGCCGGTCTGCCGCAACTCGCCCGGGCAGGCGCCGTGCGGCCCGGCAATCTGGCGATCGCCGTCGGCAACAGCGATGGCGCCGCGCTTGCCGTGTTCGGCACGGTAGGCGAGGTCGGTCCGGCCTGGCGCTCGATGCGCGGCGGCACGATCGACCGGCGCATCAACCTCGCCATCAACACCGGCGGGCGCTTCGAGGGGGGGCCGGTGCTCGACGCCAAGGGTGGTCTGATCGGCATGCTTTTGTTCGGACCGCGCGGGCGCGCGCTGGTGATGCCTTACGAGACGATCGAGCGCGCGGTGGCAACGCTGCGCGAGAAGGGTCACGTCGCGCGCGGCTATCTCGGCGCCGGGCTGCATCCGATCCGTAATGGCGACACCAAAGGCGCCATGGTGATGAGCCTCGACGACAACGGTCCGGCCAAGGCAGCCGGCCTGCATGTCGGCGACATCGTTGTCGCCTGGAACGGCGAGGCCGTGCATGGGCCGCGCGAGCTGATCCGCAAGCTCGGGCCGGACAGCGCCGGCACAACGGTGACTCTCGGCGTTTCGAGCGGTGGCGCTGAGCGCGAGGTGTCGATCACCATCGGCGAGAAGCCGCTGAGCTGAGAGGATCGATGGCCAGCAGCACGGCACAAACGATTGCGAGACCAGAACCGTCAGTCCACCGGCTGACGGTGCTGGTGGCGCTCGGCGATACCCAGCGCGCCGAGCAGCTTGCCGATGCGCTGGCTGCGAGCGACGATCTGCTGCCGACATTGGCCGGGAGCAGCACCGGCCAGCCAACGGATGTCGCGGTGACCGACGATGCGGCCTTGGAAAGCCGGGCCGTCGGTTCGACGACGCCCGTTGTCCTGCTGTCCCGCCGTAGCGGGCACGAGCGGCTTCCCGGTAACGTGGTCGCCGTGCTGCCGCCGTCGGCCGATAGCCTGTTGGTCGTCGCCGCGGCGCGGCTGGCCGCTTCCGGCTATCGCGTCAGCAGGGCAGCGCAGTCCGAGGTCGCGCATGGCGATTTCCATGATGGCCTCGCCGAAGAGGACGTGCCGGAGGATAATCAGGCGCATCCAGCCCTGTCGCCGCGCGAGGCGGAAGTGCTGGCGCTGCTGGCCGAAGGCGCGCCGAACAAGGTGATCGCCCGGCGGCTCAACATTTCCGTGCACACGGCGAAGTTCCACGTCGCCGCCATCCTGATCAAGCTCGGCGCCGCCAACCGCACCGATGCGATCGCGATTGCCATGCGACAGGGGCTGGTATTGGTTTGAGCCACCACAGCGGCTTCCTTTTTCAGGACGACGCAGCGTAATCTCGTTTCGGTGCCTTGGGCCTTGCGCCACGCCTGTCCCCCGCGCAAGTTGCCTCCCACGTTGAAGAGGGAGGCGAGAAATGTCGCTCAAGGACAAGACGCTGTTCATGTCGGGTGGATCGCGCGGCATTGGCCTCGCGATCGCGCTGCGCGCGGCGCGCGACGGCGCCAATGTGACGATCGCGGCCAAGACCGCCGAGCCGCATCCGAAGCTGCCGGGCACGATCTACACGGCGGCCGAGGAAATCGAGCAGGCCGGCGGCAGGGCGCTGCCGGTGCTTTGCGACATTCGCGACGAGGCCCAGGTCGCCGATGCGGTGGCAAGGACCGTCGAGAAGTTCGGCGGCATCGACATCTGCGTCAACAATGCCAGCGCCATCCAGCTTACGGGCACGCTGGAGACCGACATGAAGCGCTACGACCTGATGCACCAGATCAACACGCGTGGAACCTTCCTGGTCTCCAAAATGTGCATTCCTCACTTGAAGTTGGCCAAGAACCCTCACATCCTGAATCTGGCGCCGCCGCTCGACATGAAGGCCAAGTGGTTCAAGAACCACGTCGCCTACACGATGGCCAAGTTCGGCATGTCGATGTGCACGCTCGGCATGAGCGCCGAGTTCGCCGGAGCCGGTATCGCCGTTAATTCGCTGTGGCCGATCTCGACCATCGACACGGCCGCGGTGCGCAATCTCCTGGGCGGGGCGACGGTGGCGGCGATGAGCCGCTCGCCCGACATCATGGCCGATGCCGCGCATGCGATCTTCCTGCGCCCGTCGCGCGAGGCGACCGGCAATTTCTACATCGACGAAGAGGTTCTGCGCGCCGAGGGCGTCACGGACTTTTCGGTCTATGCGCCGGGCGCCAAAGGGGCACTTGCCGGCGATTTCTTTGTGCCGGACGAGGTGTTCGCCAGTTCGGACACGAACATAAGACGAGCCGTCTAAAGCGCGTCGCGATCTTTCAGATTCGCTCCATGCGCTTTAGGTTTTGATTTACGCATGTCTTTATCCCGAAACCGGTTCCCACTTTCGGGAGACATGCTTTAGAGGTGTCTGGGGTAATCCATCTGTTGATGTAAAATGCGCACGGCATCGATGGATTGGTCACTCATCCGCAGATACACCACGTGAGAGCCGACCGAATATTTCAGCAAGCCGGGTCGAATATCCGAAGCGTTTCGCGCTATCGCCGGAAACTGGTCTATTAAATTCATCGTGTAATGGATGGAGCGGATGTAGGCCTCTGCCCGCTCTGCGCCCCACTGACTCAGCGAATAGTCCCAGATACCATCTAGGTCCCGCCTCGCCTTTGGCGAAAACCGGACCGTTCTTTTCACCCACGTTTCTTTGCCTTGAGAAACGCCTCAATGTCGAACGGCTCGGGGTTGCCCGACATGTCTCCTTCGTCGATAGCTGCACGCAACTGCTCGAGCTTCAATTCCTGCTCTTCGAGAAGGCGAAGACCGGCACGAACGGTTTCACTCGCCGAGCCGAAGCGGCCTTTCGCTATCTGCCGTTGAATGAAAGCATCATACTGATCGCCAAGAGTCACGGAGGTGTTTTTGGGCATTTCTCATCTCCAATACCAATAGATGGTATCAAGACGCGGTCAAGCTGACAAGAATAGCCTATTCTTCCACCTTCTTGCCTTTCGCCAGCGCCATCACCCGGTCGATATAGGCAAGCATCAGCGCCGAAAAGACAAAGGCCAAGTGCATGATGGTCAGCCACATCAGCTGCTCCGTCGTGTAGGAAGCGTGGTTGAGGAAGACCTGCAGCAGGTGGATTGAGGAGATCGCGACGATGGTCGAGGCGACCTTGACCTTCAGCGAGCCGACATCGATCGTTCCCAGCCAATGGACCTCGCCGTCCTGCTCGTCGAAGCGGCTGACGAAATTCTCGTAGCCCGAGATGATCACCATCACCACCAGCGAGGCGACAAGGGCTGCGTCGATCAGACCGAGCATTTTCAGGATCGTGTCGGTGTCGCCGAGCGTGAAGGCGCTGAACACAAACTCGTAGAGCTTCTTGCCGAAGGACAAGGCATATGTCGCGAGCGCCACGCCGAGCCCGAGATAGAAGGCAACCAGCAGCCAGCGCGAGGCCAGGATGACGGATTCGATGGCGAGTTCGAGACGCTTCATGAAGGCTCCGATCGAATTGCGATAGAGGGTATTTCGGCCAGACGGGGCCGGTTTTCAAGACAAAAAACCCCGCCGGGGAGGGGACCCGGCGGGGCTCAGTGTGTCCCGCTGGAGTCGGGACAGGGCAGGGAACGCCCTATGCCGAATCAGGTAGTGTGCTGAGAGTTCTGCAAATTCGCCGAGAGAGGGCGGTCATGGCAGGCTGGTGATTGTTCACGTCACCGATTCCCGCGAAGGAACGCCACCATGACCAAGACT
>NZ_JAVIIR010000024.1:0-54780 GCF_033977325.1 Mesorhizobium vachelliae | reverse complement strand
TCGCTACATCAACATGGACGACCTGCGCGAGCACAAGAAGCTCGCCCTACGCCAAGCCGCATGACCAGCAACAGGGCCGCCCCTTTTTGCTGAACTTGACGCACACAACCCGAAGACATCCGGTCGACACCAGCGCCCCTGTGACGGTGAATCATCAGCCACCGTTCTCACCCCTTAATGTCGTGCAGCGTTGGGCACAGGGCAAACGCGAGAATACATCGGAGAGGCAGAGGAAAACATATCCAGAACTCGTCATTATGACTTGCAATATAATTTTTTGGAGCGGAAGATTAATTCATGCCAATTGTCGCCTATTCTACATTAAACTGACCTTTATTAGGATGTAGTAGAAAGCGCTTTGGCCGCAGGCACTTCCGGTGCCATTGTCTACCAGGGCAATACGTATGAGAGGGCCGATGTTACGCCATCTTTCGATCCGCTCAAAACTCCTGGCGCTGTTGCTGCTGAGTGGCGTCCTCTGCATCGCGGTAACCGGCTTGATCGCGGACCGGAGCGGAACGAAGTCGCTACGCCAGTCAATTTTTGGCCAGCTCACGACATTGCGGGAAAGCAAAAAAGCGGAGGTCGAACGTTACTTCGGCCAGCTTGAGCGGCAATTCGTGGCGCTGTCGAAAAGCCCCGATACCGTTTCCGCCGCCGATGCGTTCACGCGCGGGTTCGACGAACAAGACATCGCCAACGTCTCCCCAACCGATCTTCAGGCATTCTATAAGGACAAGTTCATTCCCCATATTACCGGGCTAGGGGTCGATGAGACGCCAAAGTCCTATATGCCGACAAGTGCGCTGTCGCTGCGTCTTCAGACGGACTACATAGCCCACAATCCATATCCCCCAGATGAGAAATATAAGCTTGTCTCGGCTGGCAACGGCAGCGCCTACGACAAGGCCCATGCGTTCTATCATCCCTTTCTGGCTCGTATGGCCGATGCGAGCAATCTGAGCGATATCTCCGTAGTCGATCCCAACACAGGTTATGTGGTCTACACGGTCTACAAGGGGGCCGAGTTCGGCGCGAACCTGAAGGAAGGCCCGCTCGCTCAGACGGGCATTGCGCGGGCCTTCGAGGCAGCCATCCACAGCGGCAGCGTGGTATTTGAAGATTTCAGCCCCTACGCGCCGAGCTACTTTGCACCCGCAGCCTTCATCGCCACGCCGGTGATGGAGGATGGCCGCATGAAGGCCGTCCTGATCGCGGAGGTGATGAAGGATGATCTCGAGGCCGTGATGAGCGCGGATCGTCGCTGGGAGGATGCCGGTCTGGGCAAAACCGGTGAAGTCTACCTGGCGGGCGCGGATCGGACGATGCGAAGCGGCTCGCGCTTTCACGACGAAAACCCAGACCAATATTATAAGGACCTTGCCGAAAACGGTGTCGCCGCAACCGATATCGCCCGTATCAAGCGCTTCGGTTCCGTCATTCTCAATCAGCCCACCATTTCAAGCGCAGTGGATCTGGCCCTGAAGGGAGAATCCGGCACCGACATCCTCACCGATTATCGTGGCGCCGAGGTTCTCGATTCCTGGTCTCCCATCGATGTCCTTGGATCGCGTTGGGCTATCGTGGCGAAGATGGACACGAGCGAGGCGCTGGCCCCGATCGGCAATTTCCGGCAGCGCCTGTTGCAGGTAGGAGCCGCGGCAACTGCCTTGCTGACCTTATTTTCTCTGCTGGCCGCCGGCATATTCACGCATCCGATCAGGGAGGTGCTCAACGGCGTCAATCGCCTTGCTGCCGGCAAGGAAGACACCCGCATAGACGTTTCCGGCCACGACGAATTCAGCGAGCTAGGCCAGGCCTTCAATTCGATGGCCGATGAGATTGCAGCCCGCACGGAAAAGATTGAGCACAAGACGCTCGAATATGAGACGCTGCTGCGGAATGTGTATCCCGACATCGTTGCCGAGCGCATCAAGCTCGGCGATGAAACGGCCGCGGAAGTCGTCAAGAACGTCTCCATCATAGTCCTCAGCATCGAAGGGGTGAACGCGCTCATCACCAACTCTGCCGAGGATACGGTCCGCCGCATGAATGAACTCATCGGCGATTTCGATCAGGCGGCATCGGAAGCGGGGATCGAGAAGCTCTGCACCGTCGGGGAAACCTATTTGGCCGCTTGCGGCCTGTCGTCGCCACGATTGGATGGGCCGAACCGAGCCCTTGAGTTCGTGAGGAAAGCCGCGCTCATCGTCGATCGGCACGCCCAAAGTTGGAGCTTGCCACTCTCAATCAGGGGCGGCGTCGCGATCGGCGATGCCGAGGTCGGCCTGATCGGCCGTCAGCGTACCGTATACGAAGTTTGGGGCGTTACGATGCTGACTGCCCGTCGGATGGTCTTCGACGCAGCGCCCGGTGAGGTCCATGTCACGAAGGCAGTGCTCGACCAACTGCCTGATCCGGAGGGTTTCGCCAAAGGTCAGTCCTTCAATATTCACAACGCCGGTACGGTCGTTACCTGGAAGCGTCCGATCCTGCAGCAGACCGAAACGGGAGTTGCGGCGCAGTGAGTGGCATTGCGGACATGAGTTGGGCAGCGATGGTCGCCTGGACCGCCGTCATCGTTGTTGGCTATCCATTGCTTACGATTGCACTTTCGGAAGCATCGCGGCGGACACCGCAGGAAAGCGGCTCTGACGGCGCGCGCTTCTTGCGTGTGCTGCAGTTTGCCGTGCTGCCGGCGGCCGTTATCTGGGTGCTCATCCACAAGCTGATGTCGCTTCCCGAGCAAAGCTTCTGGATCAAGATCATCGACACGATCGTCGGCATATTGGTGCTCTATGCCGTTCTGCTGATTGCACAAGCCGCGCTTTTTGCAGTGCGCAGCCGCATCAATGGCAGGTTAACCGCACCCAAGCTGTTCTACGAACTCGGCGGGCTGGTAATCGCCGTGGTCGGCGGCGCGATGATCATATCGGCGGTCTGGGATGTGGACCTCGGAACGTTGTTCGGTGCCTTGGGCGTGGGCTCGGTTGTACTCGGTCTCGCCCTGCAGAACGTCATTGGAGGGCTCGCAAATGGGCTGATCGTGCTGTCGGGACGTCACTTCTCGATTGGAGACTGGCTGAAAGTCGATGGCGAATTTGCGAAGGTCGTCCAGGTTGACTGGCGCTCCGTCACGCTGGAAAACGGCGATACCAGGGTGGTTGTGCCGAGTTCTCAACTGTCTTCCTCGACACTGCGCATCCGGCAGGGGCAGCAACCCCGATCGGTTCAGGTTTCGTTGAGCTTCCCAGCGGTTCATTCGCCACAGAAGGTCAAGGCGGCCCTTATGGAGGCGGCCCAAAGCATCGAAGGCGGCTTGCCGGGAACGGCGCACGCGACTGCCGACGAGATTTCGAACGGTTCCATTGCCTATTCAGTTTCCATTGCGGTAGCCGATCCTGCCGCTATGACTGCCGTGCGCGCGGCAATGCTGGAGCGCATCTGGTATGTCTGCCGCCGTCGCGGTCTGGATAGCAGCAATGCCGGCGCCGAAGCCGACGAGACCGAAATTCCGCGACGCGAGCAGATTTTCGTGAGAATGGCCGGTCTTCGCGGAACCGTTGCGGGACTGAACGAACTCGCGGCCGCTATCCGTATCGAGCGTTATGCCGAGGGAGAATACCTTCAGCGGCACGGGGAGCCGGCCGAGAACATTTTCATTCTCCTTTCGGGCGATCTGTCTGTGACGACAGGTCGGGGTCGTGTCGCGGTTGAGCGCCTGGACGCCGGTCAGATGTTCGTCATCCGCGAAATGCTGCGCGGTGCGAAAAGTCCCGTCGACTTGCTGGCTGAGACCGAGAGCGAGGTCATGAACGTTCCCGCCGACGCCATGCAGCGAATGCTCGACAAGAACAGAGGACTGGCCGCGGATTTCGAATCCGCTATAGAAACCCGGACCAAACTTATCGGCACCGTGGTGACTCGGGAACGATCTCAGTGAGACATTTACGAGGAACGTAGCAGCGAGACCGGCCATCCTCAGGCAATGCGTCAGACTTCCTCAACCGCCTGCTAAAGAGTTTGACCGTTTCACGAAAACGGCGAACCGGCTCTACCGCCTTATGTTGACGCAATTCCGGACGGAAGGCTACGGCGAAGTCGCCGAGCCTAACCGCTCACCCTTTTCCTGGAATTGCTCCAAAGAAAAAGGCGTCCTGGAGGACGCCTTGAGAAATGGGATGCTGTCACAACGGGGGCTTGAGCTGAACCTCAGGGGATGAGGAACGGGATTTCTCCCTCAAGTTACACGCGACTATCGGGGTCGTCCCTTAACAAGTCCTTACCGGGCGGCAAAAAAATTTACGAATGTGTACCACCCATGAAATCTAGGTAAATTCGCCGGACAGATTTCGTTAACCATATCGGGGCGTCAGCTTGCCAGTTGGGGCAAGTCGCGGAACAGTTCCAGCGCCTCGGGATTGGCGAGCGCTTCCTTGTTCTTGACCGCGCGGCCGTGGACCACATCGCGCACCGCGAGCTCGGTGATCTTGCCGGACTTGGTGCGCGGGATGTCGGTGACGGCGACGATCCTGGCCGGCACGTGACGCGGGCTGGCGCCGGTGCGGATCCTGGCGCGGATGCGCTTTTCCAGATCCTCGTCCAGTCTCGCGCCGGCGGCGAGCCGCACGAACAGCACGACACGGACATCATTGTCAAAATCCTGGCCGATGCAGAGCGCCTCGAGGATTTCCGGCATCTGCTCGACCTGGTTGTAGATCTCGGCCGTGCCGATCCTCACCCCGCCCGGATTGAGCGTGGCATCGGAGCGGCCGTGGATGATCATGCCGCCATGGGCCGTCCATTCGGCGAAGTCGCCATGGCACCAGACATTGTCGAAACGCTCGAAATAGGCGGCGTGATACTTCTTGCCTTCGGGATCGCTCCAGAAACCGATCGGCATCGACGGGAAGGCCTTGGTGCAGACAAGCTCGCCCTTCTCCTGCCGGACAGGCTTGCCGTCGTCGTCCCAGACGTCGACCGCCAGGCCAAGGCCGGCGCCCTGGATCTCGCCGGTCCAGACCGGCTCGGTCGGCACGCCGAGCACGAAGCAGGAGACGATGTCGGTGCCGCCCGAGATCGAGGCCAGATGCACGTCCTTCTTGATACCGTCATAGACGAAGCGGAAATCCTCCGGCGACAGCGGCGAGCCGGTCGAGGAGATGGTGCGCACGCTCGACAGATCGTGGCTCGCGATCGGCTTCAGGCCGGCCTTGCGAACCGAATCGATGAATTTGGCCGAGGTGCCGAAATAGGTCATCTTCTCGGCATCGGCGAAATCGAACAGCACATTGCCGTCGGGGTAGAAAGGCGAGCCGTCATAGAGCAGCAGCGTCGCGCCGGAGGCCAGCCCCGAGACCAGCCAGTTCCACATCATCCAGCCGCAGGTGGTGAAATAGAACAGGTGATCACCGTCGAGCAAGCCGGCATGCAGCCGATGCTCCTTGACGTGCTGGATCAGCGTGCCGCCCGCCGAATGGACGATGCATTTCGGAATGCCGGTCGTGCCCGATGAGAACAGGATGTAGAGCGGATGCGCGAAGGGCAGCCGCTCGAAGCTGACCGTCCTGGCGGCAAAGGGCGATAGCGCTTCTTCGAGCGCGGCCGCCTTTTCGATGGTGGCGGCGACGTCGCTTGACGTGCCGAGATAGTCGACGATGAGCACCTTGCGCACGCTCGCGAGCTTCTCGGCCACGGCGCGCACCTTGTCGGCCACCTCGATCGCCTTGCCGTTGTACCAATAGCCGTCCGGCGCGATGAAGACGACCGGTTCGATCTGGCCGAAGCGGTCGAGCACGCCCTGCTCGCCGAAATCGGGTGAGCATGACGACCAGACCGCGCCGATCGAGCTTGCCGCCAGCATCGCGGCGATCGTCTCGGGCATGTTGGGCATCATGGCGGCGATGCGGTCGCCGGCCTTGACGCCGAGCGACAGGAAGAGCTGCTGCAGCCGCGAGGTCAGCGCATGGAGCTCGTTCCAGGAGAGCCGGCGCTCGACCTTGTCCTCGCCGCGAAAGACGATGGCCGGGCCGCCGCCGGTCTTCTGCAAAAGGTTCTCGGCGAAATTCAAGCTGGCGTCGGGGAAGAAGCTGGCGCCGGGCATCTTATCGCCGTCGACGAGGTGCTGCTCGCCCTTGTCGCCGACAAGCCCGCAGAAATCCCAGACCAGGCTCCAGAAGGCTTCGCGGTCATCGATCGACCAGCGATGGAGTTCGGCATAGGAGGAGAAAGAAAGCGCGGCCTTCGCTTCCGCGGCTTTCATGAACGCGGTCAAGGGCGCTGCGTCGACGCGCTCCTGCGTCGGGGTCCACAAAGGTGTGTCGGCGGCCATGATCGCTCCTCCCAAAGCGCGTCGCGTTCGAGCCAGTTAAGCCCAACGTCGCCTATGCCATCGTCCCAGAAACGGCGTGCGATTGCGGATCGGGATCGTGCAGACCGCTTATGCATATTGCAGCGCAGCAGAGCAAGATTTTGTTCAGGCGGCCCGTGGCTGCAGCTGCGCAAATGCCATCGCAAGGCCATAAAGACTTGAAAAGCGTCGGCGCTCGGTTACACCCGTCGGGCGATTTTATCGGCAATGAAAGCATAACGGGGCGAAATGCCATCATCTTTGATCCGGCGCGGGGTGTGGGCGATCGGCGTTGCCGTGCTCATCATCGCGCTCGCCGTCGCCGCCTTGCCGCTGATTGCCTCGACGCGCATCGTGCGCGACCGCATCGCCTGGGAATTGAGCGCCTGGAGCGGCTTCAGGGTCACGATCGACGGCTCGCCGCGCATCGAGGTGTGGCCGAATTTCCGGGCCATCCTCAGCGATGTGACGCTGTCGCAATGGACCGAGACCGACGCGCCGCCGGTGGTCGAAGCCGAGCGCGTCGAAGTCAACCTCTCAGCCATGGCCGCCCTGCAGGGCGACGTCGCCTTCTCGACCGCAAGGCTGGTGCGCCCGACGATCAGGGTGCAGCGCATGGCGAGCGGTTTCTATCTGCCGCCGCTTCCGACCGGCGGGCGCATCACGCGCTCGATCGATACCGCGCGCGGCGTGGTCACCGCCAACCCGCAGAAGCCGGATCTCGGCAGATTGCCTTCCGATCCGTTCGGCACCGTCGAATTCCGCGATGGCCGCGTAGTGACTTCGGTTGACGGCAAGGACACCGAAATCCTGAGCAGCCTGAACGGCCAGGTGAACTGGGAAGCGATGAACAGCGATGCGTCGATGACCGCGACCGGCATCTGGCGCGGCGAAAGCGTGCAGGTCGATTTCTCCTCGGCGAAACCGCTGGTGTTGTTTGCCGGGGGCGCGGCACCCGTCACCTTCTCCTTCAAGGCCGCGCCCGCGACATTCTCCTTCGACGGGACGGCCTCGATGTCGGACAATGCCTATCTGGACGGCCAGGCGAAGTTCGCCGCGCCGTCGCTGCGACGCGTGCTGGAGTGGTCGCAGACCGGCATCGCGCCCGGCGCGGCCATCGGCGCGGTCGCGGTCAGCAGCAAGGTGAATGCCTCGGCGGGACGGGCGAAGTTCGAGAACACCACGGTCACGCTCAACAACAATCCGGGCATGGGAGCGCTGGATTTCTCCTTCGCCGAGGGGCGCCCGGTGATTGCCGGGACGCTCGCTTTCGATACGCTGGATTTGAGATCCTTCCTGTCGGCTTTCACGCCTGTCGCGCCGACCGGCGAAACCGGCCCCGGCGACATCGACACAAGCTTCGCCGATCGCATCAACCTCGACCTCAGGCTGTCGGCGGCGCATGCCACGGTGGGACCGGTCCAGCTTGCCGATGTCGCGGCGACCGCGCAGGTCAAGAACGGTCTTGCCGTGTTCGACATATCCGACGCGGCGGCCTTCAACGGCACCATCCAGAGCAGCCTGCGCTTCGACCGCAAGCCGGAAGGCACGCAGGTCGAGATGCGGCTCCTGGCATCGGATGTGGACACGGGAGCCTTTGCCACGGCGGCGGGGATGACGCGGCTGGTGCCGGCCGGCACGGGCACGGTATCGGTCATCCTCAAGGGGCCGGGCAAGGCCTGGAATTCCATCTTCGAGAATGCCGACGGATCGTTCTCGGCGACGTTCGGGCCGGGCACGATCAACGGGCTCGACCTGCAGGCCTTCCTCAAGCGCAACCAGCAAGGCGGCTTCTTCGCGCTCGACGACGTCGCCAACGGATCGCTGCCGATCGACGGCGCCGAGATCAAGGCGAGCATATCGAAGGGTGTGGCGCGCCTGGACAAGGCCGAGATCAATGCGCAGAAATACAAGATCTGGCTGTCGGGCATTGCCTCCTATGTCGGACGCGGTCTGGCGCTCTCGGGCGGCGTGGTGCCCAGTGGACAGCCGGCGCAGCAGCCCCAGCAGGCCAACGGCCAGGCGGCCAGTCCGCCGCCCCCTCCGCCGAACCAGTCGCTGTTCTTCGTTGGCGGCAACTGGAGCGCGCCGTTCATCTCGCCGATCGCACCCGGCGTCACGGGCCAGTAAAGGGGGCGCCGACGGCGCCCGCTCACACTCAACCGCGCTGCGCGGCCTGCTCGTCGAGCTGGCGCTGGATCTCGCGGCGCTTATTTGCGATCGAGGCGATGATGACGCCGACCGCCACCACCGCGATCAGGATCGTGCAGGCGGCGTTGATTTCCGGGGTCACGCCGAGACGCACCTGGCTGTAGATCTTCATCGGCAGCGTGGTGGCGCCGGGACCCGAGGTGAAGCTCGCGATGACCAGATCGTCGAGCGAGAGCGTGAAAGCCAGCATCCAGCCGGAGATGATCGCCGGCAAGATGACCGGCAAGGTGATCTGGAAGAAGGTCTTCACCGGCGGCGCGCCGAGGTCCATCGCCGCCTCCTCCAGCGAGCGGTCGAAGGAGACCAGCCGCGACTGCACGACGACTGCGACGAAGCACATGGTGAAGGTGATGTGGGCGAGCGTCACCGTGAAGAAGCCGCGGTCGAGCCCGACGGCGACGAAAAGCAGAAGCAGCGACAGGCCGGTGATGACTTCCGGCATGACCAGCGGCGCGAACACCATGCCCGAAAAGAGCACTCGCCCCCGAAAGCGGGTGTAGCGGGTCAGCGTGATGGCCGCGAGCGTGCCGAGCACGGTGGCGACCGTTGCCGAGATGACGCCGACGCGCGCCGTCACCCAGGTCGCATCCATCAGGCCCTGATTGTGGAACAGCGACACGTACCATTTGGTCGAGAAGCCGCCCCAGACGGTGACGAGCTTGGATTCGTTGAAGGAAAAGACGATCAGAAGCACGATCGGCAGATAGAGGAAGGCAAAGCCCAGCACGATCGAGGTGATGTTGAAGCGGCTCCAGGTCGAGTTCATCTGCCCTGCTCCTGTGCCTTTGCCTGGGCCTGCTGGAAGAACATGATCGGAATGGTCAGCACCAGAAGCAGGATGACGGCCACGGCCGACGAGACCGGCCAATCGCGGTTTGAGAAGAACTCGTTCCACAGCGTCTTGCCGATCATCAGCGTCTGCGAACCGCCGAGGAGATCGGGGATGACGAACTCGCCGACGGCCGGGATGAACACCAGCAGGCAGCCGGCGACGACACCGGGCAGCGACAGCGGGAAGGTGATCTTCCAGAAGGCGCCGGTCGGCGGACAGCCGAGGTCTTGGGCTGCTTCGATCAGCGAATAATCCATCTTCTCCAGCGAGGAATAGAGCGGCAGCACCATGAAGGGCAGGTAGGAATAGACGATGCCGATGAAGATCGCGGTGTAGGTGTTGAGGATGACCAGCGGCTGGCTGATCAGGCCGGTGGCGAGCAGGACCTGATTGAGCAGACCCTCAGGCTTCAGGATACCGATCCAGGCGTAGACGCGGATCAGGAACGAGGTCCAGAAGGGCAGGATCACCAGCATCAGCAAGGTCGGGCGGATCGTCGCCGGCGCGCGCGCCATGCCATAGGCGATCGGGTAGCCGACGATCAGCGTGAGTATCGTCGATATCGCCGCGATGATCAAGCTCGTCACATAGGCGTTGAAATAAAGCGCGTCCTGGGTGAGCCAGGTGTAGTTGTCGAAGTTGAGCGCGCGGAAGCCGGCGAAGAATCCCGAGACGCCATCCTTGAAGTCGAGCACCGGGGTATAGGGCGGCATCGAGATCGCCGTCTGCGACAGCGAAATCTTGAACACGATGATGAAGGGGACGAGGAAGAAGAACAGCAGCCAGAGATAGGGAATGATGATGACGAGGCGGTTGACGAAGCCTGTTGCCAGCCTCGCCGGCAGTGTCGCGGTTTCAGCCGATGGGGCGGCAGTCGCTGCGATATCGGTCATCTCAGCCCTCCTACCTTGTCAGCACGACGCCGGCGTCGGGCCGGAAGGAAACCCAGGCGCGGTCGTTCCAGGTGAGCGGGTCCTCGGTGATGCGCGAGGCGTTCAGCGCGCTCGCCCGCACGATCTGCCCGTCGTCGAGCTTGATATGATAGACGGTCATGTCGCCGAGATAGGCGACGTCATAGACCTCGCCTTCCAGCGCGTTGACGGCATCGGCCGGCTTTTTCGAGGAAACCCTGATCTTCTCCGGCCGGATCGCGAAGACGATGTCGGAGCCGGCGGTGGCATTGCCGCCATTGTCGACGACGATCTCGGCTCCGGTCGCGCCGGTGATGCGCGTGGTGCTTGCCGTGCGCTCGGCAACCTTGCCCTCGAACATGTTCACATTGCCGACGAAATGCGCCACGAAACGCGACGTCGGCGCCTCATAGATCTCGGCAGGCGTCGCGACCTGCATCACCTCGCCCTTGTCCATGATGGCGATACGGTCGGCCATGGTCATGGCCTCCTCCTGGTCGTGGGTGACGACAACGAAGGTGAGGCCGAGCTCCTGCTGCAGGTCCATCAGCTCGAACTGGGTTTCCTCGCGCAGCTTCTTGTCCAAAGCGCCGAGCGGCTCGTCGAGCAGCAAAACCTTCGGCCGCTTCGCGACCGAGCGGGCAAGCGCCACGCGCTGGCGCTGGCCGCCCGAGAGCTGGTGGGGCTTGCGCTTGGCGAACTGCTCGAGCTTGACGAGCTTCAGCATCTCGGCGACACGCTTTTCGATATCGGGCCCGGGCATGCCTTCCTGCTTGAGGCCGAAGGCGATGTTCCTCTCCACCGTCATATGCGGGAACAGCGCGTAGGACTGGAACATCATGTTGACCGGCCGCTTGTAGGGCGGGATGCCGCGCAGGTCCTGTCCGTCGAGCAGGATGCGGCCCGCCGTCGGCTCCTCGAAGCCGGCGAGCATCCTGAGCAGCGTCGACTTTCCGCAGCCGGAAGCGCCGAGCAGGGCGAAGAATTCACGCTCGAAGATGGTCAACGACAGATTGTTGACGGCGGTGAAGTCACCGAACTTCTTGGTGACCTTGTCGAACTGGATATATGGCTTGGCACTCGGGTCGTTCCATGGCGCGAAATCCCTGCGGATGCTGCCAAGCGATTTCATGATCCCCACTCCGTTACTTTTAAATTCCCCAAAAGAAAGCGACCCCGGCAGTTGGCTGCCGGGGTCGCGTCTCGATGCCTACTGGCCGGTGACGATCTTGGTCCAGGTGCGCGTGATGACACGCTGTGTCTTGGGATCGTATGGCGCGACCGTGTACAGCTTCTTCGTCGTCTCTTCATCCGGATAGACGGACGTATCGTCCAGGATCGCCTTGTCGATGAATTGCTGCGAGGCCTTGTTGCCGTTCGCATAGAGCACATAGTTCGACGATTTGGCGATGACTTCGGGCGTCATCATGTAGTTGATGAACTCGAGCGCGTCGGCGGCATGCGGCGCGTCGGCGGGAATCGCCATCTGGTCGAACCACATCTGCGCGCCTTCCTTCGGCACCGAATAGCCGATCTCGACGCCCTGCTTGGCTTCCACGGCGCGGTTGCGCGCCTGGAAGACGTCGCCCGACCAGCCGATCGCCAGGCAGATGTCGCCATTGGCCAAGGCGTTGATGTATTCGGACGAATGGAACTTGCGGACATAGGGCCGCACCTTCAGCAACGCCTCCTCGGCCTTGGAAATGTCATCGGGCGAGGTGCTGTTGGGATCGAGCCCGAGATATTTCAGCGCCGCCGGAATGACGTCGGCAGGAGAATCCAGCACATAGACGCCGCAATCCTTCAGCTTGGCCAGCTTGTCCGGATTGAAGAAGACGTCCCAGCTGTCGATCTTGTCGGTGCCGAGCGCCGCCTGCACCTTCTTGACGTTATAGCCGAGGCCAACCGTGCCCCACATGTAGTTGACCGAATATTCGTTGCCCGGATCGTATTTGCCGGTGCGCTCGGAAATGACGTCCCACATGTTGGAGAGGTTCGGCAGCTTCGACTTGTCGAGCTTCTGGAACACGCCCGCCTGGATCTGGCGCGCCAGGAAGTTGGCGCTCGGCACGACGACGTCATAGCCGCTGCCGCCGGCAAGCAGTTTTGTCTCCAGTATCTCGTTGGAATCGAAGGTGTCGTAGACGACCTTGATACCGGTCTTCTTGGTGAAGTCGTCAATGATCGAGCTGTCGATATAGTCCGACCAGTTGTAGACGTTGACGACGCGGTCCTCAGCGTGACCGCTTAGTGTGAAAAGCGTAAGAAATGCCGACGTCGCCGAAAGCAAAAGCGCTTTGCGGATCATGGTGTTCTCCTTTGGTGAGTGTTCCCTCGCCGGCTCGTCGCGATATGGCGGGGCGGCGTTGGTTTCAGACTATTGAGCATTCCGGAGAGCGACAAGCGTGAACTGTCCACGCCAGGCTCGATCATGGCATCAAGGTTAGAGGCGTCCCGGCCTCCCCGGCGAGGCGCCCGGGCGGCGTCAACGGCATGCACCGTGGCGTATTGAGAGCTATGACGATGCTGTCCGGCCCTGAGCAGGCCGGCGGAGACACTTGGCAAGATACGCCTGTCTTGTTGTTGCCGTAATCGCAGCCTGCCCGCCCGGCGACTGGGTTGTCAATGGGGAACGCTGCCTATCGTCCTTGATGCATGTCGTTGTCCCAGAACCGCCGCACACTTCTGGGCGACATGCATTGGTCAATTGGGCGACGGGAGGCCGGTGACGCCGGGACGCGCCGGTCGAGCCTGGCGCTTGAACTCCAGGCCGATATGGACGAGCAGCGCCGTGACCACGACGGCGCCGCCGATAATGGTGCGCACCGACGGCACTTCGGAATGGACGAGCCAGACCCAGATCGGCCCAAGGATCGGCTCGAAAGTGCCGAGCAGCGCCGCGATCGCCGCCGGCACCAGCCGCGCGCCCATGGCGAAAAAGGCGAGGCCGACGCCAAGGTTGACGACACCGAAGGCGAACAGGAAGCCCATATCCCGCGCCGAGACCGCGAATGCCGAGGCCTGAGAAGCGGCGAAAGCGCCGGCTAGCAGCGCCGCAAGGCAATTGGCCGGCACCATGCGCACATGGGCAAAGCGGCGGGTAATCACGGTCGCCAGCGAGAACATCACCGCGATCAGCAGCGCCAGGCCGTCGCCGATCGGCGAGACGGCGCCGCCGAGGGATTCGGAGACCATGATGGCGACGCCGGCGATGACGGCGGCGATCGCGATCCAGGTCGCCGGGCCGACCCGTTCGCGAAACAGCAGCCAGGCAAGGAGCGCCGCAAGCAGTGGCACGCCGGCCTGCATCAGCAGGATGTTGGCGACCGTCGTGTAGGCAAGCGCCACCACGAAGCTGGTCGAGGCGGTGGCGAAACAGAAGGCGACGCCAAGGCCTGGCAGGCCCATGTGTCGGAAGAGTTTCAGGGTACCGCGCCAACCGTCACGCCACAGCATGAAGGCAATGAGAAAGGCCACGGCCCAGAGCGAACGCCAGAACACCACGGTCCAGCTGTCGCCGATATGGATGAAACGGGCGATGGTGCCGCCGAAACTCCACATCAGCGCCGACAGGAAGACCAGGAGCATGCCGATCCGCTCCTCGCGCGGCGAGACGGCCGGCAAGGCGGTGGAGGACGAGGCGACAGATGGCGAGGCGGTATCGGTCATGGCAGATGACTGTCAGCGAGTTGCGTTCGACACGATGCACCAAGGATCACAAAGAACTGCGTCTCAATCGCGTAGCGCAAAGGCGCAAAACCGGCGTGATCCAGCATTCGGCGAGGCTTGGGGCACATCCGCCGAGGTCATCCCTGGAAATCGAAGGCGCTGAGGCCCGTCACCATCTCGTCGAGGCCGAGCGGGCGCGTCACCGGCGGCTCGGCGCGCGCAAGGCAGCCGACCCGCTCGCAAAGCCTGCAGGCGGGACCTACCGGCGTGGCGAAGCCTTGCCCGGGCTTGCCGGCAGCTCCGGCCGGTAGCGCCGCGCCATAGACGATCTCATCGCGGAAGCCGATATCGCAACCGAGCAGGAGCGCGGTGCGCCGCGGCCGCTCGGAGAAGGCGCCTTGCGGGCCTTCCAGCGTGCGGGCGATGCAAAGGAACTCGGCGCCATCGGGCATTTCCAGCGCCTCGACCAGTATCTGGCCCGGCTGCGAGAAGGCGGCATGGACGGGAAGCTTGGGGCAACCGCCGCCGAAGCGGCTCTGCGGATAACCCTGGCTGCCGGCCTTGCGGAAGCGGTTGCCGGCATTGTCGACTTCCAGCATGAAGAACGGCACGCCCGACGCGCCCTGCCGCTGCAGCATGGTCAGCCGGTTGGCCGCCTGTTCGAAAGAGACGCCGAAGCGGGAGCGCAAGACGTCGATGTCGTAGCGGGCGCGAATAGCGGCGGCGTGGAAAGGCTGATAGGGCATCATCAGCGCATGCGCGGCATAGCGGCCGAGCTCGAAGCGGGCGAGCCGGCGCGCCTCGTCGGTGCCGAGCTTCAGCGCCTGGACCTCGCCCGCGATGGCCACCGACATGCGCATCAGGCTCGCCTCCATGGCGACTTCGCGCAGCTGGTCGAAGGGCGACAGCCGCTCGGACAGGAACAGGCGCTGCGAATGTCGGTCGTAGCGGCGGCGCCAGTTGGGCATGGTGGCGACCGGCAGCACCTTGACGACGATGCCGTGCTCGCGCCTCAGCCAGGCCTTCAGCGCGCCGGACAGGTCGTCGCCGGGATCGAGCACCGATGTGAAAGCCTCCGCCTCCTCCTCCAGCGAGGCGAAGTGGTTCGGCCGGCGCTCAAACACTTCGTGGACTTCGTCGGCAGGCAGGCGCGCGCCGGACAGCGCGGTCGCCCTGCCTTCCCTGGCCAGAAGCTGGTTGAGGTCGGACAGGCGCTCGGCCTGCTCGCGATAGGCGCGAAAGAGTTTTACCATCGCCGCCGAAGCATTCGGCGCCGTCTCGGCAAGGTCGATCAGCTCCTGATCGCCGGGCAGCTCACCGGCAAGAAGCGGATCGCTGAAGGCTTCGCGCAATGCCGCGATCGAACCCTTTGTCTCGCCCTGAAGTTCGTGCGGATCTACCTTGTAGACGGAGGCGAGCTTGAGAATGAGCTGCACCGTCAGCGGCCGCTGGTTGCGCTCGATCAGATTGAGGTAGGAAGGCGAGATGCCCAGCCCCTCGGCCATCGCCGTCTGGGTCAGGCCCCTGGCGTTGCGCAGCCGGCGCAGCCGCGGCCCGGCGAAGATCTTCTGGTCGGCCATCCCTGCCACCCTTGACAAGAATTTACATGGATATCGAGTCCGGCGCTCGCTTCGCCGCTTTTACAATCGTGACAAATTTACAGAGCTGGCTTGTCAATGGCAACACAGCTTTTCCTTTATTTTCCGAGATATCTGGCGGTTTTTCTAGGCGCCTTTCGCACTGCAATGTAAACGATGTCATACGCAAACGTCGCAGGATATGCCTTTGCGATGCAGCGCTGACGCAATTACCAAATGACCCGGAGTGACCCATGACCGATTTTTACAACCTCGTCCCCTCCGCGCCGGAAGGCCGTTTCGACGGCATCGAGCGCCCCTATTCGCCAGAGGATGTGAAGCGGTTGCGGGGCTCCGTGCAGATTCGTCAGACGCTGGCCGAGATGGGCGCGAACCGGCTGTGGAAGCTCATACACGAGGAGGATTTCGTCAACGCGCTGGGCGCCATGTCTGGCAACCAGGCCATGCAGCAGGTTCGAGCCGGGCTGAAGGCGATCTATCTCTCGGGCTGGCAGGTCGCCGCCGACGCCAACACCGCCTCGGCAATGTATCCGGACCAGTCGCTTTACCCGGCTAATGCAGCGCCGGAACTCGTCAAGCGCATCAATCGCACCTTGCAGCGCGCCGACCAGATCGAGACCTCGGAAGGCAACGGACTGTCGGTCGACACCTGGTTCGCCCCGATCGTGGCCGATGCGGAAGCCGGCTTCGGCGGTCCGCTCAACGCCTTCGAGATCATGAAGGCCTTCATCGAGGCGGGGGCGGCCGGCGTCCATTATGAGGACCAGCTGGCGTCGGAGAAGAAGTGCGGCCATCTCGGCGGCAAAGTGCTGATCCCGACGGCGGCGCATATCCGCAACCTCAACGCGGCGCGCCTTGCGGCCGATGTCATGGGCACGCCGACGCTGGTCGTGGCGCGCACGGACGCCGAAGCGGCGAAGCTGTTGACCTCCGATATCGACGAGCGCGACCGGCCTTTCGTCGACTATGACGCCGGCCGCACGGTCGAGGGGTTCTACAATGTGCGGAACGGCATTGAGCCTTGTATCGCGCGCGCCGTCGCCTATGCGCCGCATGCCGACCTGATCTGGTGCGAGACGTCGAAGCCGGATCTGGCGCAGGCGAGGAAATTCGCCGAGGGCGTGCACAAGCACCATCCGGGCAAGCTGCTCGCCTACAATTGCTCGCCGTCCTTCAACTGGAAGAAGAATCTCGACGACGCGACGATCGCCAAGTTCCAG
This sequence comes from Mesorhizobium vachelliae, assembly GCF_033977325.1. Classification (NCBI taxonomy): domain Bacteria; kingdom Pseudomonadati; phylum Pseudomonadota; class Alphaproteobacteria; order Hyphomicrobiales; family Phyllobacteriaceae; genus Mesorhizobium; species Mesorhizobium vachelliae. The sequence continues at coordinate 37,990 of NZ_JAVIIR010000024.1, read as the reverse complement.
AAGGAGCTCGGCGCGATGGGCTACAAGTTCCAGTTCATCACGCTCGCCGGCTTCCACCAGCTGAACTTCGGCATGTTCGAGCTGGCGCGCGGCTACAAGGACCGGCAGATGGCCGCCTATTCGGAACTGCAGGAAGCAGAGTTCGCGGCTGAGGCCAAAGGCTACACCGCGACCAAGCACCAGCGCGAGGTCGGCACCGGCTATTTCGACGCCGTGTCGATGGCGATCACCGGCGGCCAGTCTTCGACCACCGCCATGCATGAATCGACCGAGCACGCCCAGTTCAGGCCGGCGGCCGAGTAACGGATAACAACCAGAGGAAACGCCCGCAGGGCACCTACATCGAGGAGAAGACCAATGGCATCGATAAGCCGCGTCAAGGAAAGGGCAGAAGAACAATCGAGCGCGATGAGCGTCGACCAGCAGGCGACGATCCGCATGCTCGCCAACGATCTGCACAGGCTCAACCAGTCGGTCATGAAGGCAGTCGAAGCCGGCGTCTCGGTGGAGTTGGTGCGTTCGGCCAGGCACCATGGCGGCGACGGCAACTGGGGCGACCTTTTGATCCCGGTGATCGTTACCCAGCAGAGCCACACCTGACGTAACGTCAACAGTTTCGGCGAATGTCTCCCGTGCGCCTATACGTTCGGGAGACTGTCGCATTTTTTCGATTTGCCTTCGTCGCCGAGGGCTACGACTTGCGCTGAATTCCAGAATTTCTTGCTATATTTTCGACCGCGATCGTTTCAGCTTGACACCGGCCGCGATCTCACCCAATTGTGCCTCAGGTTTCAACCCTGCATTGAACCAGAGTGCCTGCCCGCCGATGTGTCCCGCCGACCGTGACGACCATTCCGAAAGACACCCGAGACCGGCAGCCCGGACGGGCGCGATCGCGGCGGACTTTTCCAAGGTGCTCGTCGTCGGGAAATCATCGATCAACCGGGTCGTGGTGTCGAAAATCGTCGAGAAATCGGGACTGAAGCCGATTTCGGAACCGCCCGAGGCCGCCGAGAAGGCACTGACCGGCCAACTGCCCGGCGCCGTCATCCTGGACGGCGGCCCGGACAACAAGGATTGCGACCCGCTGATGTCGGCCATCGACGCGCTGCGGCGCGCCTCCGGCAAGCCACTGCCCGCGGTGATCCTGCTTTCAACCAGGACTGGCACGCCGGAGAGCCTCGGCCTGTCGAGCGTGGTCGATGCCGTGGTTGCCAAACCGATCACGCCCGAGAGGCTGCAACCCGTGGTCGATCGCCTGGTCGGGCGCGGCTAAAGCAATTCCAAGAAAAGTGCGCCCCTGAACCTGATCAGCCCGCCGCGGCGATGCTTTCGATCAGCGCGGGTAGTTCGCCCAGATCGGCGATCTCGCGGAAACGCGGCGCGGCGACCGGCGCCTCGGCATGCTCGGCCGCCCAGGTCAATTCATGCGGGACATAGATGCCCCAGCCGCCGGCATCGATGGCAGGGACGACATCCGACTTCAGCGAATTGCCGACCATCATGCTTTTTTGCGGCCCGTCGCCATGGCGGCTGAAGATGCGGGCATAGGTGGCGGCGCTTTTGTCGCTGACGATCTCGACGGCGTCGAAAAGCTCGCCCAGTCCCGATTGCGCAAGCTTGCGCTCCTGGTCCATGAGGTCACCCTTGGTGATCAGCACCAGCCGATAGCTGCCGGCGAGCTTCTCGACCGTCTCACGCGCATGCGGCAGGGGCTCGATCGGATGGCTGAGCATGTCGCGGCCGGCAGCCAGGATTTCCGCGATCGTCGAGGCCGGAACACGGCCTTCGGTAACCTCGATCGCCGTCTCGATCATCGACAGCGTGAAGCTCTTTATGCCGAAGCCATAGAGGCCGAGATTGCGCTTGGCCGCGGCAAGCAGGTTCGCCGAAATGCGGCTTGCATCGCCATGCTCGGCAAGCATGGCGAGGAAGCGCTGCTCGGTCATGAGGAAGAACTGCTCGTTCTGCCACAGCGTGTCGTCGGCATCGAAACCGATTGTGGTCAACCGGGAAGCGGACATTAGCGCGCTCACTCTTTTCTGACAGGCACATCTAGACGTTGCAGCGCCGCCAGCAAGCAGAAAATGGCAGCGGCCGAACGACTTTTTCTCGGGCACCCGCTTGGTATGCCCGGCCCGCCTCCCCTTCCCTTCCCCCGTGGCGCCCGGCTATAGTCCGAAATCCGCAACACAATCTGGTGAATGATGCCGCCTGAGAAAAAGGAAGTCCGTCCGTCAAGCCGGGGGGGACGCGCCCGCACGCCTGCCTTCCTGAAGAACCAACGCGGCGTGAAGAACTGGAAGGAGGCCAGCGCCTGGCTCGAATGGCGCGGCATCGAGGACATAGAGTGCATCACGCCCGACCAGGCGGGCGTCGCCCGCGGCAAGATGATGCCGTCGAAGAAATTCACCTCCAACACCTCGCTGGCGCTGCCTTCGGCCGTGTTCATGACGACGATCTCCGGCGGCTATCCCGAGGACGGCAACGGCTTCCACTATCCCGAAGATGACGGCGACCTGAAGCTTCTGCCCGATCTTTCGACGCTGACCGTCGTGCCCTGGGAAGAAGACCCGACGGCCGCGGTCATCTGCGATCTCGTTCACCAGGACGGCCGCTCGGTCGAATTCACGCCGCGCAACGTGCTGAAGCGCGTGCTGGCGGCCTATGACGAGCGCGGGCTCAAACCGGTCGTGGCGCCCGAGATCGAATTCTATCTGGTGCGCAAGAACCCCGATCCGGACTATCCGCTGACGCCGCCCGTCGGCCGTTCGGGCCGACCGATCGGCGGCGGCGCCGGCTATTCGATCGCCGGCGTCAACGAGTTCGACGAACTGATCGACGACATCTACCATTTCTCGGAACGGCAGGGCCTGGAGATCGACACGCTGATCCATGAGGAAGGCGCCGGCCAGCTCGAGATCAACCTGCGCCACGGCAACCCGATCGAGCTCGCCGACCAGGTCTTCATGTTCAAGCGCACCATCCGCGAGGCGGCGCTGAAGCACGAGATCTACGCCACCTTCATGGCCAAGCCGATCCAGGGGCAACCGGGCTCGGCCATGCATATCCACCAGTCGGTGGTCGACAAAAAGACCGGCAAGAACATCTTCTCGGCCGAGGACGGCTCCGAGACCGACGCCTTCTTCCATTTCATCGGCGGCATGCAGAAGCATGTGCCGAACGCGCTGGTGATGTTGGCGCCCTACGTCAATTCCTATCGCCGGCTGACGCAGCAGGCATCGGCCCCGGTCAACAACAAATGGGGCTATGACAACCGCACCACCGCCTTCCGCGTGCCGCGCTCGGATCCGGCGGCGCGGCGCGTCGAGAATCGTATCCCGTCATCGGACGCCAATCCCTACCTAGCGCTAGCGGCATCGCTGGCCTGCGGGTTGGTCGGCATGAACAACAAGATCAAGGCAGAGCCGCCGGTCCTGACGACCGCCAATGCGGATGAAATCGACCTGCCGCGCGGCCTTCTGGAGGCCGTAGGCCTGTTCGAAGACGACAAGGAGCTCGGCGCCATCCTCGGCACATCCTTCGCCGCCACCTATACCGCGATCAAGCGTGCCGAGTTCGAGACCTTCATGGAAGTGATCAGCCCGTGGGAGCGGGAGTATCTGTTGTTGAACGTATAGGGCACAGATCATGCCCTACCAATCTCCCATTTCCCCCGGCCGTTCCTGGTACGAGGACACCGCCGGGCCCCGCCCTGAATACCCGCCTCTCGATGGTGACCGAACCTGCGACGTCGTCATCATAGGCGGCGGCTTCACCGGCTTGTCGGCAGCCGCGCACCTGGCCAAGGCCAGCGCGAATGTCATCCTCATCGAGGCCTATCGCTTCGGCGACGGCGCGTCGGGGCGCAATGGCGGCCAGCTTGGCACCGGGCAGCGCGCCTGGGCCGAAGAACTGGAGGCCGAATATGGCCTCTCCCGCGCCAGGGCGCTGTTCGACATGGCCGAAGAGGCCAAGGCGCATCTGCTCGACTTCGCCGCCGCCAACGCGATCGACATCGACTATATGCCGGGCCAGCTTTCTGTGGCGCACAAGAGGCGTTACGTCGACGACTACAAGCGCCATGCCGAGATCATGGCGAGCCGCTTCGGCTATCCGCATGTCAGCTTCATGGACGCGGCGGAGACAGCGGAACGGCTGGGCTCGACGCGCTATTTCGGGGGCACGCGCGACACCGGCACCGGGCACATCCACCCGCTGAAGCTGGTGATCGGCACGGCGAAAGTAGCGGCGGCCGCCGGCGCGCATCTCTTCGAGGAGACGCCGTCCACCGGCATCGTTTCCAACGGCGGCAAGGTGACGGTCACGACGCCCAGGGGCACGATCACCGCCGACAGATGCCTGGTCGGGGTCAATGCCTATGGCGGCAATCTGGAGCCGGTGAGCGCGGCGCACATCATGCCGATCGGCTCCTTCATCGGCGCGACCGTGCCGCTCGGCGCCGCCTCCAAAGTGCTGCCGGGCGGCGAGTCGGTCGACGATTCCCGCTTCGTGGTGCGCTATTTCCGCAAGTCGATAGACGGCCGGCTCCTGTTCGGCGGCCGCGAGGTTTATGCCGTCAACGATCCGAAGGACATCCATATCCACATCCGCAAGCAGATCGCGGAGCTCTACCCGGCGCTGAAGGATGTCGAGATCACGCATGGCTGGGGCGGCTATGTCGGCATCACAATGCCGAGAAAGCCGTTCGTGCGCGAGGTGATGCCGAAGGTGATTTCGATAGGCGGCTATTCCGGCCACGGCGTCATGCTGTCGAACTTCTTCGGCAAGCTCTATGCCGAGACCGTTGCCGGCAACCGCGACCGGCTGAAACTGATCGAGGATCTGAAGATCCCCGCCTTCCCGGGCGGGCGGCGCTTCCGCGCGCCGCTCTTGTTTCTCGCCCTCAACTGGTTCGCGCTGCGGGACAGGATTTGAAGCTGGCTGCCCAGCCGAAGCCGCCGATTCGACGCTCGCGGCTTCCACGCCGTGGGTTGTGGAAGCGTTAACAGGCGCACAGAATTTCGCAAATTGGCTCACTCATGCCATAATCAGCAATAAAAGATGCAATCATGGGCGAAAATCCGGGGATTTCGCGGGCCTTGTCCGCAATAATTTCGGGACCGATGCCGATCTAAGCCAATCGTTGCGGCAATGATCGAAAGAACGTCGGCCCGCTTGTTGGAGGTGGTTTGAGTGAACGGGCCCTTTAGTTTCGGCACGCCGGAACGGCAGCGCTTTACAATGCAATTCGGCTATAGCGTACGGCCATCCTTCTGGCAGAGGGTGCAGTCGAACGCCCATCTGGTCATTGCGGCGATCGGCACCGCCGCGCTGCTCGGCGTGGCCGCGGTGGCGCTGTGGCTGTGCTTTCCGAGCAGTGACCGGCAAGTGGCTGCTGCAACTGCCGCGCAAAACGTTCCGACAATTCCGGTGAAGACCACGAAAGTCGCTCCGGCGGCAGCGGCGGTCACCGTGGTGACGGCGCCGCAGGCCGCGCGCAAGGCGGATGCGGTCACGCCCACGACGGCGGCCCGCGAAGCCAGCATTCCGGCCCTGGCGCCGAGCAGCCCCCGCTGGACGGCTTCCGACGCCCAGACGCCGCCAGCCCCGACCGAGGACCAGCCAGCTCCATCCAAGCAGGCCGCCGGCACAGGTCCCGCGCAACCCGCCGATACGGCCTTTGCCGAGGCTAATGCCGAGAACGACGCCTCGAACGCGCTGTCGCAGGTCGCGGCTGCCGCGAGCGAGACGCCGATGGAAGTGAAGAAGCCGGGCGACAAGATGGATGGCGCCCAAACCGCCGCCATTCCCGAAGCCAAGCCGCAGGTTTCAGATCCGCAGCCGGCGGCGACGGACGGCGCGGCCAAGCCGAAAGCTCAAAAAGCCGGCGCGGCCGCAAACGGACGCATTTTGAGGGCTGTGACCATGCGCTCGGGCCCGAAGAAAGGTGCCGCCGCAATCGTCACGGTGCCGGCCAAGGCATCGGTGCAGGTGATCGGTTGCAAGCAATGGTGCGAGATCGTCTATAACGGCAAGCACGGCTGGGTCTACAAAAGCTACGTCAAGACCGGCGCCTGAAACCTAACCCGCCAAGCAGCCGTTCGTATCGACGTTTTCTGCGCTCGAGCCTGCGATTTGCTACGAAGGACTCGTGTTCCTCGAACGGCACTTCGTAGAGGCCGCAAGTGTAACACCCTTCCTGCTTGCCGCACGCCGGAATCCAGCATCTGACGGAACTGCCGGTTATCCCGATGAAGACAGCCTTGCTTCGGGCACGCGCGCGCTTTGCCCGATAGCGACGCACTCGCCAGCCCAGATCGTCGCGAATCTCACGCAGCCTGACCTTAACCACGCGCCAATTCCCCCGCCCCGATCCGTTATCGTTTTGACGGACCATGAGGTCAAACCGGGACCCGGCCTACGGCGCCAACGCTGCGTTCGCCGCATGAAGCGGCTCAGATGCAGCGACCGCCGTCGACCTCCAGTGCCACGCCGGTGATGAAGGCGGCTTCATCCGAGGCCAGCCACAGCGCCGCATTGGCGATGTCGAGCGGTGTCGAGAGCCGGCCGAGCGGGATCGAGGCACGGAATCTTTCGCGGATATCGGGCGTGTCCGCGCCCATGAATTTTTCCAGCATGCCGGTCTCGCCAGCGACCGGGCAGAGACAATTGACGCGGATGTTCTTCGGCGCCAGCTCGACCGCCATCGACTTGGTGGCGGTGATCGCCCAGCCCTTGGAGGCGTTGTACCAGGTCAAGCCTGGCCTCGGCCGAAGCCCCGCCGTCGAGGCCGTGGTCAAGATGACGCCGCCGCCCTGCCGGTCCATGATCGGCACGACGCTAAGGGCCGCGTGATAGATCGCCTTCATGTTGACCGCGGTGATCAGGTCGAAGGTTTCCTCGTCGACGCCGAGCATATCGCCGTTGCGATGGGTGAAGCCCGCATTGTTGACCATGATGTCGATGCGGCCGAAAGCGCTCTTGGCGGCATAGATCATCTCGTCGAATTCGGAGCGCATGGACACATCGGTCTGGGTCCAGATCGCATTGGGACCGATCTCTTCGGCCACTCGCTCAGCACCCCTGGCGTTGAGGTCGGCGACGACCACGCGCGCGCCCTCTTCGGCGAAACGCCTTGCCATACCCTCCCCGAAGCCCGACGCGGCACCGGTGATGATGGCGACCTTGTTTTCCAGACGCATGGCTTTCCCGCTCATTGGATTTCCGCAGCTATCTCCTTTAGCTTTCGTCACATTCGCGTTCTATGGTGCGGCCGCGAACGTTGCCGGAAGCCATGGCTTTACCGACAGGCCTGTCGGCGGCGCAGTGTCGGGAAACAGGTGGACCGATGCAATAGCAAGCGATTGGTCCTGCCTGTGACACCATGGCACTGGAAAATTTAAATCGATTAGAATATACCAACCACGCTGCCGGCATCCGGCATCAAATCGGACTGACCATGACCAGCCAGATCATCCCTGTCGATCCCTTCGATTTCATCATCTTCGGCGGCACCGGCGACCTGTCGGAACGCAAGCTCCTGCCTTCGCTCTATTATCGCCAACGCGACCATCAGTTCTCCGAACCAACGCGCATCATCGGCACCTCGCGCGCCAAGATGACCGACGCCGAGTTCCAGGCTTTCGCCAGGCAGGCAATTTCGTCCCATGTCAAGCCGGCCGATATCGACCAGAAGGAACTGGAAACCTTCCTGGCCAGATTTTCCTACGTCTCGGCCGACGCCACCACCGGCACAGGCTTCGACAAGCTGAAGAAGGCGATCGGCGACAGCGACCGCATCCGGGCCTTTTATCTCGCGGTGGCGCCGGCGCTGTTCGGCGATATCTCGCATCAGCTCAAGCAGCACAAGCTGATCACGCCGAACTCGCGCATCGTGCTGGAAAAGCCGATCGGCCGCGACCTGACCTCGGCGCGCGCGCTGAACGACGCGGTGGGCGACGATTTCCACGAAGGCCAGATCTTCCGCATCGACCATTATCTCGGCAAGGAAACGGTGCAGAATCTGATGGCGCTGCGCTTTGCCAACGCGCTCTATCAGCCGCTGTGGAACTCCGCCCATATCGACCATGTGCAGATTACGGTCGCCGAGACCGTCGGCCTCGAGGACCGCGTCACCTATTACGACAAGGCCGGCGCGCTGCGCGACATGGTGCAGAACCATATGCTGCAGCTTCTTTGCCTCGTCGCCATGGAAACGCCGTCCTCGATGGACGCCGATGCCGTGCGAGACGAGAAGCTGAAGGTGCTGCGGGCGCTGAAGCGCATCAACGGCAACGAAGCGCCCAAGCACACGGTGCGGGGCCAGTATCGCGCCGGCGCCTCGGCGGGCGGCCCGGTCAAGGGCTATGTCGAGGAACTCGGCAAGGACAGCGCCACCGAGACCTTCGTCGCCATAAGGGCCGAGATCGGCAACTGGCGCTGGGCCGGCGTTCCGTTCTATCTCAGGACCGGCAAAAGGCTGGCGAGCCGGGTCTCCGAGATCGTCATCGAGTTCAAGCCGATCCCTTTTTCGATCTTCGACGAAAGCGCCGGGCCGATCTTCGCCAATCAGCTGGTGATCCGGCTGCAGCCCGACGAAGGCGTCAAACAGTTCATCATGATCAAGGACCCGGGGCCGGGCGGCATGCGGCTGCGCCAGATCTCGCTCGACATGAGCTTCGCGCAGTCCTTCGACGGGCGTGCGCCTGATGCCTATGAGCGGCTGATCATGGACGTGGTGCGCGGCAACCAGACGCTGTTCATGCGCCGCGACGAGGTCGAGGCGGCCTGGAAATGGATCGACCCGATCCAGGACGCCTGGGAAAGCGCCAGGCAGGAGGCGCAGGGCTATACGGCCGGAACGTGGGGGCCGTCGGCCTCGATCGCTCTTATCGAACGTGACGGACGGACATGGCACGAGAGCAATTGAGCGAAGTCCGCTACGGCTGGAACGGCTTTGCCGACCGCCAGGACCTGGCGACGGCGCTGGCCGGTGAGATCGCCGACCGGTTGACCGGGGCCATCGCGGAACGCGGCACCGCGCTGCTCGCAGTGTCGGGCGGCACCACGCCGGCGAAGCTGTTCGCGGTGCTCTCGACCACGCCGATCGCCTGGGACAAGGTCACCGTGACACTGGTCGACGAGCGTTTCGTGCCGCCCTCCTCGCCGCGCTCCAATGCCGGCCTGGTGGCGGCGAACCTGCTCCAGAACGAGGCCGCGGCGGCGCGCTTCGTGCCGCTCTACCATGAGGCGGCAAGCATCGAGGACGCAGCCACGGCGGACAGCGAGGCGCTCAGATCGCTGCCTTGGCCGCTCGACGTGGTGATCCTAGGCATGGGCGGCGACGGCCATACGGCGTCGTTCTTCCCGGATGCCGGCAACCTCGAGGAATTGCTCGACCCGGTCTCGCAGCGGATCGTGCTGCCGGTGCATGCGGCGAGCGGCGGCGAGCCGCGGCTCACACTGTCGATGACGCGCATCGTCGCCGCCGGCTTCCTCGCGCTCCACATCGAAGGCGAGGATAAGCGCGCAGCATTCAACGGCGCGATGGGTCCCGGCGCGAAAAAGCCGATCCGCAGAGTGCTCGAGGCGGCGCCGCGACCCGCAGAGGTGTTCTGGGCACCCTGATTTCAGATGAGGACAGTCCGGCGGCAGAGGGAGGACGTCGTCGGGCTCGAAAGGACGGACCATGACAGCCAGACGCGACATCGAAGCCATCACGGAACGCATCCGCCACCGTTCGAAAGCCGGCCGCGAAGCCTATCTCGGCCGTATCGCGGAGGCGTCCGGCCGCACCGCCAACCGCGCGGTGCTGGGTTGCGGTAACCTTGCCCATGGCTTTGCCGTGTGCAGCCCGTCCGAAAAGATAGCGCTGGGCGGCGACCGCGTGCCCAACCTCGGCATCATTACCTCCTACAACGACATGCTGTCGGCGCATCAGCCCTTCGAGACGTTTCCGGCGCTGATCAAGGAAGCCGCGCGGGAAGCGGGCGGCATCGCGCAAGTGGCCGGCGGCGTGCCGGCGATGTGCGACGGCGTCACGCAAGGCCAGCCAGGCATGGAGCTGTCGCTGTTCTCGCGCGACGTGATCGCCATGGCGGCGGCGATCGGCCTGTCGCACAACATGTTCGACGCCGCCGTCTTCCTCGGCGTCTGCGACAAGATCGTGCCCGGGCTGGTGATCGCGGCGCTCACCTTCGGGCATCTGCCGGCCGTCTTCATCCCGGCCGGGCCGATGACGACCGGTCTCGCGAATGACGAGAAGGCCAAGGTTCGCCAGCTTTATGCCGAAGGCAAAGTCGGCCGCGCCGAGTTGCTGGAGGCGGAGTCCAAATCCTATCACGGACCCGGCACCTGCACATTCTACGGCACCGCCAATTCCAACCAGATGCTGATGGAGATCATGGGCCTGCACACGCCCGGCGCCTCCTTCGTCAATCCGGGCACGCCGCTGCGCGACGCGCTGACCAGGGAAGCGGCGAAGCGCGCCCTGGCGATCACCGCGCTCGGCAATGCCTATACGCCGGTCGGGCGCATGATCGACGAGCGCTCGATCGTCAACGGCGTGGTCGGCCTGCACGCCACCGGCGGCTCGACCAACCATACGATCCACCTGATCGCCATGGCGGCCGCCGCCGGCATCGCGCTCACCTGGCAGGACATTTCCGACCTGTCGGAAGCAGTGCCGCTGCTTGCGCGCGTCTACCCGAACGGGCTTGCCGACGTGAACCATTTCCACGCCGCGGGCGGACTCGGCTTCCTGATCCGCGAGCTGCTCGACGAAGGCCTGTTGCATGAGGACGTGCAGACGGTCTGGGGTGAAGGCCTGCGGCCCTATGCGGTCGAGGCACGGCTTGGCGGTGACGGCAGCGTGGTGCGCGAAGCGGCGCCTCTCAACAGTGGCGACGAGAAGGTGCTGGCGCCGGTCAAGAAGGCGTTCCAGCCAACCGGCGGCCTGAAAGTGCTTGGCGGCAATCTCGGCCATGCCGTCATCAAGACTTCCGCCGTGAAGCCGGAGCGCCGCGTCATCGAGGCACCGGCCAAGGTGTTCGACAGCCAGCAGGCGCTGAACGATGCCTTCAAGGCCGGCCAGCTTACCGGCGACTTCATCGCCGTTATCCGCTTCCAGGGCCCGAAAGCCAACGGCATGCCGGAACTGCACAAGCTGACCACCGTGCTCGGCATATTGCAGGATCGCGGCCAACGCGTCGCGCTGGTGACCGACGGGCGCATGTCGGGCGCCTCCGGCAAGGTGCCGGCGGCGATCCATGTGACGCCGGAAGCGGTCGAGGATGGCCCGATCGCCAGGATCCATGACGGCGATGTCATCCGGCTCGACGCCGATGCCGGCACGCTGGAGGTGCTGGTGCCGGGGACGGAATTTGCGCTGCGCCGCACGGCCGACGCCGACCTCATCGGCAACGAGTTCGGCTTCGGCCGCGAGCTGTTCGCAGGCTTCCGGCAACTGGTCGGCCGCGCCGACCATGGCGCCGCTGCCTTCGGCAACGCCTAATCTCGTTTCGTGTGAGAAGCTACTTGTGCTGACTATACAAAATTTTGTATAGTCAGCCGTGTGAAAATGCTTGTGTTCCGGGGCAGCGCCCTAACCGATCTGCGCGCCTTTCCGAACTCGGCACGGCGTGAAGCAGGCTATCAGCTCGATAAGGTACAGAACGAGCAACCTCCGACCGACTGGAAGCCGATGACGACGGTCGGCAAGGGGGTACTGGAAATCAGAATTAGGGATGAGACCGGAGCGTTTCGGGTCATCTACACCGTCAAATTTGCCGAGGCGATCTACGTACTGCATTGCTTCCAGAAGAAGACGCAGAAGACCAGCAAAACAGATTTGGATTTGGCCGCAAAGCGCTACAGCGATCTCATGAAGGAGCTAGGCCATTGAACAACGAAACTTTTGCAAGCGTGTGGGATGCCATCGAAGACACTCCCGCCGAAGCAGAGAACATGAAGCTCCGCGCCACGCTCATGATGGCGCTGGAGAAGCACATCCGAGCAAAGGGCTGGATGCAGGCCGAAGCCGCGCAGCGGCTTGGCGTGACGCAACCGCGCGTGTCCGATCTCCTGCGCGGGAAGATCAACCTGTTCGCGCTCGACACCCTCGTCAATATGGCGGTCGCGGCCGGGCTTCATGTCGAAGTGCGCGTCTCGGAAGCTGCCTGATCGGCGAAGCCAAGTTTCGCTGCGTTACCGAGATGACATTCCGCGAGCCGTTCGCGGAATGTCGGACAGCCCAACTGGAAGACCGGCATGCGGTGACTACTGCACGGTGAGCTCGTTGCGCTCGCCGGCCTTGACCGTGAAGGACGTTTCCTTGTCGGCCTTGTCGGTGGTGAAGTTGGTCACCAGCACATAGTCGCCCGCGGCAAGCGTGGTTTGCATCTTCTCACCATAGGCATAGGTGACCTGCTTGCGCTCTCCCTGGATGTCCTTCCTGGCCTCATAGATCTTGAAGCCGTCCGCGCCCGGCGCGTCGACAGCCACGACACCGGCATTCAGCGTCACGTTGACATCGCTCATCTGCCCGACCGTCACGCTGAAAGGCTGCTCTGTAGACACGGCCTGAACGTCGACGCCCATTACATAGTGGCCGGGCGGCAGGTCGAACTGGCTGTCGGGACCATAGGCATAAGTTACCTGGTCGCGGGTGCCGTCGAGCTTCTTGGCGGCCTTGTACACTTTCCAGGACACGTCCGTGCCGGCCTTCTCACCGCCCTGGGTGTAGAAGGCGTTGGCCTTGGCCTTGCCGACGCCGACGATCATGTCCTTGTCGATGACCTGGCCAGCGACGAGCTGCATCGTCTCGCTCGCCTCGCCGGCTCCCAGGCTGACGGTGACCTTGGTCTCGCCGGTGGGGACGACGTACTTGACCTCGCCATAATTGGCGTCCGACGCGCCGCCAGGATAGGCGATGCTGATCTGAGCTCCGCGGTCGATATCGGCGCCCGGCGCCGGCCGGGCGTGGATGGAGATCTCCGCGGCGTTCAGGTTGAGCGCAGGCTCGGTCGCCTTGTCGGCCGTCAGCGAGACCTTCTGCTCGGCCCTGGCCGCACCACTGGTGGCGACGACGATATAGTTGCCGGCTGCAAGATGGAATTTGACGGTGTTGTAGCCGTAGTCGACATGCTCGCCGCCGGTTCCCTTGGCGTCGTCCTTGAATATCTCAAAGTAGACGTCCGACTTCGGCGCCTCGCCTCCCTCCTTCAGCAGCGCTGTCGGGACGAGATTGTAGTCGACCTCCGCTGCCTTCGGCGCGGGCGCCGGCGCCGGAGCCGCCACGGTCTCGACCAGAGCTTCCTGCAGCGCCTTCTCGTCGGAGGCCTGGATGTATTTGCCGCCGGTGTTTTCGGCGAGGCAGGCGATCTGCTTGCCCTCGTCGGCGCTCAGGCCGAAGCCAACGACATCGGCGGTGAAATCGACGCCGCTTTCCTTGAGCTCCTTGCCGAGCGCGCAAGGATCGCCGCCGCAGGTCTCCAGCCCGTCGGTGATCAGCACTACCGTTGCCTTGTCCTCGGTGTATTTCAGCGCTTCGGCGGCCTGCTTGACGGCGGCCGTGAGCGGTGTCTTGCCGAGGAATTTCATGCTGTCGGCCGCCGCCGAAATGGCGCTGGCGGAACCGGCTTGCGGCGGCACGATCAGCTCGATGTCGTCGCAGCTGCCCTTGGTGCGATGGCCATAGGCCATGAAGCCAATCTCGTCGTCGGCCGGGACCGACTGCAGCACCGTGCGCAGCGATTCACGCGCGATCTCCAGTTTCGGCTTGCCGTCGATCTGCGCCCACATCGAGCCCGATGCATCGAGGATGATGATGACCTTGTTGGCGGCAAAGCCGAAACTGGTCATCGACAAAAGGAGGACCGCCGCAGCGACGCTCCGTGCCAGTCCCGCCATGGAAATCTCCTGAGTGAACCCCCGTCCGCGCCCGGAAAACTATTTGACGCGGCGTCAGGATACAAGCCTGCAGGCGGGCCCTGCTCGGTACTCGCTTGCGGAGCCTGAATATCAGTAGGTGGTGCGGCGCTCTTCCGATGGCGGGCGGCCGAACTGCAGCCGGTAGCTCTGCGCGAAATAGGAATGCGAAGTGAAGCCGGTGGCGATCGCCACGTCGAGGATCGGCATGTTGGTCTGGCGCAGCAATTCGCGCGCGCGTTCGAGCCTGAGCCGCATGTAATAGCGGCCGGGCGTCACACTGAGGTGCCGCAGGAAAAGGCGCTCAACCTGGCGCACCGACAGGCCCGCCGACTTGGCGAGCTGCACGGCCGAGAGCGGCTCGTCGAGATGGTCGGCCATCAATTCGACGATGCGCCGCAGCTTTTCCGACTTGCCGGTGAGGTCGCGCTCCGGTCCGACGCGCTGGCGGTCGCCGGCTGAGCGGATGCGCTCGTGCTGGAACTGGTTGGCGACGCCATTGGCGAGGTTGGAGCCGAAATCGCCGCGCACGATCTCCAGCATCAGGTCGATCGAGGTGGTGCCGCCGGCGCAGGTGTAGCGCTTGCGGTCGATCTCGAAGACGTTGCCGGTGCAATTGATGTCGGGGAAGCGCTCCATGAAGCCGGCGCGGTTCTCCCAATGGATGGTGCAACGATAGCCGTCGAGCTGTCCGGCCTCGGCCAGCAGATAGGAGCCGACCGAGAGCGCCCCCAGCGCATTGCCGCGCCGGCCCCAGCTGCGCAGCGCCGCCAGCACCTTGCTCTTGCCGGGGAATTCCGTGGTGAGGCCGACCGAGGCGAACAGGATGTCGACCGGCGGCATGTCGGCGACCGAATAGTCGATCTTCAGTGGCAGGCCGTTCGAGGCCATGACCGCGTCGCCATCGGCCGAAATCGTCGTCCAGCCATAGAAGTCGCGGCCAAGCAGGCGGTTCGCCGAGCGGAAGCAGTCGATGGCCGCGGCCAGCGAGAACATCGAGAATTTATCGACCAGCAGAAAGCCGAACTGGCGGCCGCCCTGAGCGGGATCGTTCGTGATCGGCCGATCGAGAGCGTGATGCGACTGGGTCGAGTGGGGCATCCCGCTCTATCCCTTTATTTCAGCCGCATTTGTGCAACGCCAAGTGATCCCACTTGGCTGCAAAATGCTCGGAAGCAGTCAGGTTCGGCAATGCCAGGGCTTTCTCAAATCAGAAGGACGGCCGCTTCAGCCCGGCCGCGAGGTAGGCGGAAGCTACAGTGTTCGCCATCAGCATGGCAATGGTCATCGGCCCGACGCCGCCGGGGACCGGCGTGATGGCGCCGGCGGCCTTGGCCGCCTCGGCATAGGCGACGTCGCCGACCAGGCGGCTCTTGCCTTCGCCCTTCTCGGGCGCCGGAATGCGATTGATCCCGACATCGATGACGGTCGCGCCGGGCTTCACCCAATCGCCCTTGACCATCTCCGGACGGCCGACGGCGGCGACCAGGATATCGGCGGTGCGGGCGAGCGCCGGCAGGTCCCTGGTGCGGCTATGGGCAATGGTCACCGTGCAATTGGCGGCGAGCAGCAGATTGGCCATCGGCTTGCCGACGATGTTGGAGCGACCGACAACGACGGCGTTGAGGCCGGACAGGTCCTTGCCGCGCACCCGTTCGATCAACAGCATGGAGCCCGCCGGCGTGCAGGGCACGAAGGCTGTCTCGAGCTCACCGGTGCCGAGCTTGCCGACATTGATGAAGTGGAAGCCGTCGACATCCTTTTCCGGCGCGATCGTCTGGATCACCTTGCCGGCATCGATATGGCCGGGAAGCGGCAGCTGCACGAGGATGCCGTGGATCGACTTGTCGGCATTGAGGTCGCCGATGATCTGCAGCAATTGCTCCTCGGTGGTGTCAGCCGGCAGCGTATGCTGGAGCGAATGGAAGCCGCATTCCTTGGCCGTGCGCGATTTCGAGGCGACATAGACCTGGCTCGCCGGATCCTCGCCGACAATGACTACCGCCAAACCGGGCTTGGTGGCGCCCTTGGCCGAAAGCTCCGACGTCAGCGCCTTGACCTTCGAAACCACATCCTCGGCGACACGCTTTCCGTCGATCACTTCGGTCATCACGAACTCTCCGTTTTGAGGCCGCATCGATGCATGCCCCATGCCTCAATCCGGCATCTCGATCCGCCGACGCAAAGCGCAATCGGCCGAAATGCCGCGCGGCATTTTCACGAAAATTCGACAAGGCAATCCCGTCAAAGCGTCGTCGGATGCCGTAAACCCGAAACCGGCTGCTTTTATCGAAGGTCAGGCGGTTAAGAAATACGGATGGTTTAGAAATAGCGACGACGCGAGCGGTTTTCGGTCAGCTCGCGCACCGCCTCGCGGAATTCACGCAGGCTGGCGCGGATGTCGTCGATCTCACCCTGATCGACGGACGACTGGCGAGCGTCGTCCGGGACCGGCGGTTGCGGATGATAGGATGCCGGCGAGACCGGATAATGATCCTCGTAGGGATCGGTCCGCGCGTGGTCCGGCCGATACGAATAGGAATATCCCTGCTCGTATGGCGGCTGAAAATTCTCCCGCGCCGGGGCCCGAGGATAGCGTTCTTCCCGGCTGGGCGCGCGCCAGGCGCTCTCGGGCGGGACAGTGTCCAAATCCACCGTATCAGCCGGCCCGCGACGCACGAAATAGCGAACCGCCGAGGCCAGCGAGCCCAAAAGTCCCGGACGGCCGGCGTCATTGGCCGGCTCCGGTGGGGGCGTGAAGGGCGGGGGCGAAGGCGGCGCAGCCGCCGCGACCGGCGGAGGAGCCGGGGCTGAGGCCGGCGGCGGCGCGAACGACGAGGCCGGCACTGGAGCGACAGGCGGAACAGGCGGCGGCGTCACAAGCGGTGGCGGCGCCGGCGGCGGGGCCGCTCGCTTGGAATTGCCCTCCGCCCTGGGATCACGCTCATCGACCCTGCGGCGTGAGCGGGTATCGGCCGTCTCGCGCAGGCTCGCATAGACGCCTCGCAGCCCGCCAAGGCCGATGCCGGCGAACAGGCCGGCGAACAGGCCCGCCAGGGCCATCACGGCACGCGACGGCCCCTTGGCCTGCAGCGGCGCATAAGCCTCCGAAATGACGCTGATATTGGCGGTGTTGATGTCCTTCTGCTCGCCAGTTTCCTTGGCGCGCAGCAGGAACTGCTCGTAGACGGAGCGCTTGGCGGCCGCCTCGCGCTCCAGCTCGCGCAGCGAAACAAGGTTGTTGTTGACGTCGCCGCTCTGCACCTTGGCTTGGGCCAGGCGCGAGGACAGGTCCTGCTCGAGCTGGACGGAGCGCTTCAGGTCGACCTGCAGGGAGGAAGCGATGCGTTGCAGCTCGGCGCTGATGCGCTCGCGCGCGCCGGCGAGCTGGGCGTTGAGCGCCTCGATCTCCGGATGGCGCGGCCCGAGCTTGACCTGGGCGCGGTCGGCTTCCTGCTTCAGCGCGGCATATTGCGAGCGCAGCTCGCTCATCATGTTGGAGTTGATCTCTTCCGGCAACGTGCCGCTGAGGACCGAATTGACGTTCAGCGCGCGCGCCGAGGCGGCGCGGGCGTTGAGCTCGAGCGTGCGGGCGCGGGCGACGGAAAGCTGCTCGTTGAGCTTCAGCATCTGGTCGTCGCTGATCAGATGGCCCTGCGCGTCGACAAGGTCGTGCGTGGCCCTGAAATCCTCGACGGCGCGTTCAGCCGTCTCGACGCCCTTGCGCAATTCGTCGAGCCTGGCGGTGAGCTCGTCATTGGCGCGACCCGCCGTGCTCGACTGGATCTCGCTGGAGATCTGCTTGAAGGCCTTGACCATGGTGTTGGCGATCAGGGCGGATTTCTCGGCGTTCTGCGTGGTGGCGCTGACCGAGACCACGAAGGTCTTGCCGCCGCGCTCGACGTCGAGGCTTTCATACAAATTGCCGACCGCCAGCGCGCGCTTGCGCGCTTCGTCCGCCGCGCCCACATCCTGCCGCGACAGGATCGAGCGGAGCGTCGACATCAAGCCGAAGCCGCCCTTGCCCTGGCCGTTGAACTCAGGATCGTTGATGAGGTTGAGGTCGGTGACGACCTTGTTGAGAACGGTGCCCGAAGTCAGGATGCGCACCTGGTTCTCGACGATGGCGAGCGTCGCATCCGAAGCGACCACATTCTGCGTGAGGTCGCGGTCGGTGAGCTTGAGGTCGCGCGGGTCAACGATGACGTCGGTGGTGGCCTCATATTTCTTCGGCGTCGACAGGGCGATGGCGACGCCGAGCGCGGCGCCCAGGATGGTCGTCGACAGGATCAGCGCCTTGGATCGCGTGATGCCGTGCACGACCTGCATCGGGTCGATCAGCGGTTTCCATTCCTGGGAATCGTGGCCGGCCGGCGACCGGCTCGTGTGACGCGGTTCGGGGGCGGCTTGCGGCTGCTGGCTCCCGGGTGAGGCTTCATAGAACGGCTCGGGCGACGCAGACCGGTTTCTTCCGCGCCAGTCATGTTCGGTTTCGACCGGCTCCGATTCCGGTTGCGCCTGATCGCGGCCGAATTCGTCGGTATCGGCGGGCTGCGGATTCAACTTGCCTTCACGCTCGGAACGCGCGGCGCGATGGCGGGCGGCTGCGTCCTCGCGCCAGGAAGAATTGGCCCGGTCGCCGATCGAAACCGTGTTGTCGTCGCCACGCATGGCCTGGCCGAGCGCCAGCAGGGAACGCTCGCGCCTCCAGTCATCACGGTTATCCCTGTCGACCATTGTCCTGGAACTTGCTCTCTGACGGCTTGGGCGCGGCGGATCCGCCAATCGTTAAGCCACGCTAAACGGGCATAGGAAACAAACGGTTAATTTTGCACCCGCGCCCGCACGGTTTCCGGCCTTGTTCGCGGCATTCCGGCGCCGCCAGGACAGGCGCCAGAACGCCGCGTTAAACTTTCCAGCCTATCTATCGCCCCGACATGACCCAGGCCAGCGACATGCCGCAAAGGCGGAGCTTCGCGCGGATCGGCCACTTCGTGGCCACGCGCCGGAAACTGGTGTTCGACTATTTCTCGGCGATCAGCGGCGCCGGCGGCCGGCTGGTGTTCTCGCTCGCCTATTTCGTGGCTTTGGCAAACACGCTTTCGATCGCCGAGTTCGGCATGTTCGCGACCGCCTCGGCCGCCGGCGTCATGCTGTCGCGCATCCTTGCCTTCGGATTCATCTCGGCGCTCTATCGCACCGCCACGATCCGCCCCAACCTGATCGGCACGTTCACCGCCGGTTTCCTGCTTCTCGGCGTGTTGTCCCTGCCGTTCCTCGCCGCCGCCTCGTATGTCGTCTACCTCGTCTTCTTCGCCGGCACGATGCCGCTGTCGGCCTTCGCCGCTGTCGTCTTCGCCGAGGCGCTTTTATGGCGGCCGGTCGAAGTGGCGCTGATCGTCAATAACGGGCTCGGCAAGTTCGGGCGGGCAGCCGTGCTCGCCATCCTGGCGACGGCGCTCAGGGCCGTCGGCGCGATCCTGTTCACGCTTGCCGCGCAGCACAGCATCGGCGTCTGGTCGCTGTTCTATATCGGCGCCAATGCCGCCTCGCTCATCGTCGCCTTCGTCTTCTTCTATCCGCGCCAGCGGCTGCGGTTGCGCGCCGAGCTCTATTTCCGGCGACTTCTCGATTCCATCTATGTCGCCGGATCCGAAGTGCTGTTCTACCTGCAGATGGAGTTCGACAAGCTCCTGGTGCTGTCGATCGGCGGGCCGCATCTGGCCGGCATCTACGCCATCATCATGCGGCTGGTCGATCTCACCGCAATCCCGATCCGCACCTTCTCCATGATGCTGGTGCGGCGCATGATGCGGGCGCCGGAGCTTCTGTCGCGGCTGGCGGTGAAGAGCGGCATCGAAGGCGGCGTGTTCCTGGTCTCGACGCTCGCGCTCGTGTCGCTCGGCATCGTGCTGCATTTCTTCCCGAACGCGCTCGGCAAGAATGTCGCCGAGGCGGCGCCGCTGGTGGCGCTGGCGGTCTGCGTGCCGGGCCTGCGCAACCTCGTCGAATACCAGGCCGAGCTGCTCTTCGCGCGCGGCCAGACGGCCGTGCGGGCGATCAATCTCGGCCTGCTCGCGGGATTGAAGGCGGTTCTGCTCACCTATGTGCTGACAACGATCCCCGACACCGCCAATCTGGTGCTGTCGCTCAACATCGTCTTCCTGCTGCTTTATCTCGCTTCGATGCTGCTGACCTACTCGGCGATGCGCCGGCCGGCCAAAGCAATTTAAGCCCTACGCGGAAAGCCCGATCAGGCGGCGGATGCGGCCGATATCGGTGCCGATGAAGGACTGCATGCCGATCGCCACCTGTTCCGGCGCCATGGTGTCGACGAAGCGGCGGAACTCGTCATCCGAGAGCGGCTTGCCGTTCCAGTGGACGCGGCAGAACTCTTCCGAACCGTGGAAATGGCCGGCGCCCTGAAGCACGTCGTCGACATAGCGGCCATAGATCATGCATTCGGAGAACTGGCGCGCCGAGCCGACGACGCCAACCCAGCCGCGGCCATGCATCTTCTCGATGCGCCCGCACATCGCGTTGACCGTCTCGCGGCGCCAGGCGATCAGCGTCGAGATGTAGTCGTGGCTCGATTGATTGGCAGGATCGATGCCAAGTGCTGTGCCGGCATTGCGCGACCAGATGCGATGCTCGTCATGACCTTCATTGGCGAGCACGCCGTCGCGCCGGAACAGCCGCACCTTGCCGTCGCGCCAGAAGGCGCCGGTGTCGAACGGCTTCAGAAAGGCAACGTCGGAATCGCAGAAGACCAGCACGTCTTCCTTGGCCTGCCCGGCAATGGCGATGCGGCGCAGCTGCTGCACATGCCATCCGCGCAGCGGCTGCGTCTTCAGGCTCAGCCAGACGCGGCGGCGGAAGCCGCTCAGCGGATCGTCGAACACGCGCAGCCAACTCGGCAGCAGGTCCCGCTCGTCGACGACGCTGCGGCGGCTGCCTTCGAGCTGGCGAAACAGCGCGACGTCGCGATGCTCGGTAAGGATATAGTGATGCGCCATGCCGGTGACGTGGCGATCGATGGTTTCGCACAAGAGCCGGCAGCGCTCGAAATCGGGCGCATAGCTCGCCGTGACGATCGCAGCCAGGGGCATGCGCGGCAGCGGTTCTATAGCGGTGGCGGCATCCGGCACGAAGCGGCTGTTCACCGGCGCGCCTCCAGCGGTCGCGGCCCGAGCGACAGCTTCTGCCTGACGACGCGCCACAGGAACAGCGGATTGCCGACGATATAGCGGCGCCACAGGCGGCCCGGTTCGATCCACAGGCGGAACAGCCATTCGAGCCGCAGCCGGCGCAGCCACAGCGGCGCGCGCGGCACCGAGCCGCTCATGAAATCGAGCAGCGCGCCGACGGCGACCGGCAGCGTGCAGTGGCGGCTGTCGATGTGGCGCTCGATCCACAATTCCTGGCGCGGCACGCCCATGGCGACGAGCAGCACGTCCGGCCGCAGCCTGGCGATGCGCTCGAGGATCGCCGGCTCCTCGGCGGCGGAGAAGAAGCCGTCATGGATGACGACGAATTTGTGCTGCATGGCGAGCGTCGAAAGCTTCGCGGATGCGGCTTCGGCGTTGGCGCGCGTCGTGCCGAGCAGCGCAACCGTCAGCGGGTGCGAGGAGGCCTGCAGGAAGGCCGGAATGAAATCGGTGCCGTTGAGATTGCTGGGGAAAGGCGCGCCGTAAAGCAGCTTTGCCGCCATGTCGACGCCGACGCCGTCAGGGAGGATGAGGAAGTTTTCCAGCGCCTCGGCAAAGACCGCATCGGTGCAGGCAAGGTTGGCATTATGCGCGTTGAGGAAGCTCACCTTGGTGAAGCGACGCTCGTCGATCAGCCTGGTGAGCAAGGCGATGGCCTCGTCCCAGCGTATGGCAAGCACCGGAATGCCCAAGATGGTCTTGAGCGTGTCGAAGCCGAAGGCGGCGCGCGCGGTGTGCATGTTCATGCGGCGACCTCCCACCTGACGTCACCGAGCTTCTCCAGGCCAAGTTCGATCGCGGCGTCGAGCGCCTTGAGCTGGCGGCGATGGAAGGCGCTGCCATCCACGTCGCGGACGCTTGCCGCTGCCGCCTGCAGGGCGGCCGCGAAAGCAATCGGATCGTCGGTCACCACGCAATTGTCGGGACGATAGCCGATGCCGCGCAGCGAGCGGCTGGTGGCGACGGACGGAAGGCCGAGCTCGAAGGTCTCGATGGTCTTCAGCTGCACCCCGCTGCCGGCGGTGCTGATCAAGGGAATGACGGCACCGCCGCGCACGAAGGCCTGCGCGTCAGGAACCCTGCCGACGAAGGAAACGCCAGGATGCGACGAGCTGACACCGGAAGGCATGTTGCCCGCGATCCTGATGCGGAAATCCGGCTTCAGATGCGGAACCACCTTCGTCAGGAACCAGTCGAGCCCGATGCGGTTCGGCTGCCAGGTCCAGGTGCCGATCAGCGCGGCGTCGCAATCGATGTGGCGCGGCGCCTTGCCTGTCGGCGCCTGCGCGCGCGTTACCAGCGGCAGCACCGCCGAGCGTCTGTCGGAGGCGACGCCAAGGGCGGCGCGGTCTTCCTCGGCCAGCGTGAAGACAAAGCGCGCGGCGCCGCAGAGGCGCTCCTCCATGACCTTGAGGAGCCTGGCCTCGCGGCGGAACATCCAGCGCTGAAGCGCGCTGCCGGCCGCCGCCGC
Organism: Mesorhizobium vachelliae; assembly: GCF_033977325.1. Lineage (NCBI taxonomy): Bacteria > Pseudomonadati > Pseudomonadota > Alphaproteobacteria > Hyphomicrobiales > Phyllobacteriaceae > Mesorhizobium > Mesorhizobium vachelliae. The sequence continues at coordinate 15,382 of NZ_JAVIIR010000024.1, read as the reverse complement.
ATTTTCCTCGGCGGAGCGATGCTCGACATTGTGGGCGACGAAGATAGACGGCCGATCGGCGAGCACCTTCTCAAAGGCACCGACGAACTGCACCGAATTGAGCACATAGCCGTCGAAGGGACCGGCGCGCTCGATGGCAGCGCGGACCTCGGCATCCGGGATGACGCGCAGCTTGATCGAGGAGAAGGTGAGGCCGGAGAGAACCGCCTTGCCCAGCCAGGCAAGCTTTTGCAGCGGCGAAGCGCTTTCGGTGCGAACCTCGACGGCATCGAGCACGATGGTGTTCTCGGGATCGGAGGGGACCTTTCCCGGCCAAATGAAGCCGATCACCGTCACGCGCACCCCGGCGCGCCGCAGCGCGTCGATGATCGCGGCGTTGGCAATCTCGTAGCCCGAGGCGAGAGCGCCATCAGGCACGATCGATGTGGCGAACAGCAGATGCATCTCACCTATCCTTGGCTGCAGCCGGTAGCAAAACGCGGTGAAGCCTTGATTAAATGGCACTGTCAAAGGCTCAAGACCCGCCTTTTCCGACAGCCGGGCGAGAAGGTGATTAACGAAGCGTTATCACCGCGATGCTATCGAGGGTTTAAACCCACGCGGCTCAAAAACGGATGATCCCTTTGCCGTCCGACGCTTCTGTATCGATCGCGGGACGGTCGCCGGGACTTGCCGCCGAGACCGTCGAGGCTGTGGTGACGCTGCCGACCTTCAAGCGGCCGAAGCAGGTGCTGGAAACCCTGGCTTCGCTCAAGGCGCAGCGGACCGACAGGCGCTTTGCCGTCATCGTCATGGAAAACGAGGCCGAAGCGCGCGAGGGCGCCAAGGCCATGCTGCCGCTGTTCGAGAGCGGCGAGATGTCCGGCCTGGTGATCATCGCGCATGAGCGCGGCAATTGCAGCGCCTACAATGCCGGCTGGCAGACGGCGATCCTGCAGTTTCCCAACTTCAAGCACCTTTTGGTCATCGACGATGACGAGATCGCCGAGCCGGACTGGCTGGAGCGCATGTGCAAGGCGGCCGAGACCCTTGGCGCCGACATTGTCGGCGGCCCGCAAGTGCCGGTCTTTGCCGATCCGAGCCACGCCAGATGGGCCGAGCACCCGGTCTTTGCGCCGCCCTATCGGGAAACGGGCCGCGTGCCGGCGCTTTATTCATCCGGCAACCTGCTGCTCGGTCGCAACGTGCTGAAGGCTATGGGACCGCCCTTTCTCGATCTCAGGTTCAATTTCATGGGCGGCGGCGATTCCGACTTCCTCAGCCGTTCGGCGCAAAAAGGCTTCGTGCTCGGCTGGTGCGCCGAGGCAAAAGTCAACGAGACCGTGCCGGCCAGGCGCGTCGAGGCCGACTGGATCCGCGCCCGATCCTTGCGCAACGGCGTGATCTCGACGCTGGTCGAAAAGAAGAAGCGGGCCGGCACGCCGTTTGCCGGCGCCAAAGTTTTCCTGAAAAGCCTGGCGCTGCTTGCGGCCTCGCCTTTGCGCGGCGCCATCCGGCTCGCGCGCACCGGCTCGCTGACGAGCGGCCTCTACCCGGTCCATGTCGCGCTCGGCCGGGTGCTCGCCGAATTCGGATATGCCAATGAGCAGTACCGACAGCCTGAGAAGAATTGAGCGCGCGCCGCTCAGCGCAGCCTTCACCAGGCAAGGTGTGGCGACGGCTATCGCCGCGCTCTTGTTCACCGTCATCATGGTCTCGTTCCGGCCCTTCCAGCCGGCGGGCGCGGAACTGACCGGCGACGGCGGCGACATCGTCAACCAGCTCGGCTTCGGCTCACTCGGCGCGGTCTCCATCTTCGCGCTGCTCGCCTTCGCCGACCCGCGTGTGGTGCGCTCGCTGGTCAGCCCTTCCTGGGCGCTGATGCTGGGCTTCTTCTTCCTGTCGGTGGTGCTCGCCACCGATCCGCCCGCGGCGATGCGCGCCGCCTCCTTCACCATGATCGGCATCATCACCATGGCGACGATCCTGGTGCTGCCGCGCGACGCCGAATCCTTCGCGCGCGTGATCATCTTCACGGCTGTCGTGGTGATCGGCCTTTCCTATATCGGCCTGGTCGTCTTCCCGCATGAGGCGCTGCACACGGCCGACTCGCAGGAGCCGGAGCATGCCGGCCTGTGGCGCGGCGTCTTCACGCACAAGAACATCGCCGGTCCGGTGATGGCCTGTTTCAGCTTCGCCGGGCTTTATCTGTTCCGGCGCGGCCAGCGCTGGTGGGGCGCCGGCATCTTCTGCGCGGCGATGGTGTTCATGCTCCACACCGGCTCCAAGACGACCGCCGGGCTGGTCCCGTTCTCGATCATGATCGTCGTGCTGCCCAGCCTCATCGGCATGCGGTTGGGCACGCCGATCCTGTTCGCGCTGGCGATTATCGCGACCGCCGTCGGCACGCTCGGCATCGTCTTCATTCCGCCGGTGAAGCACCTGGCGGCAATCTATTTCCCCGATCTCACCTATACCGGGCGCACGACGCTTTGGGAGTTCGCTGGCGAGATGCTGGCGAAGAGGCCGTGGACCGGCTACGGCTACGAAAGCTTCTGGGGAACGCCGCTTTTGCTCAACCAGGACCAGCCCTTCGACCGGCCCTGGGACATCCGCACCATCGTGCACGGCCATGACGGCTATCTCGACATCGCGGTGCTGATGGGCATCCCCGCGCTTTGCGTCGCCGCTTACACCTTTCTGATCGCCCCCTTGCGCGACTACATGCGCATCCCGGCGCGCAAGGAAAACATCTTCCTCGGCGATTTCTTCATGATGGTGGTGCTGTTCACGGCGCTGAACGCTTTCCTGGAAAGCTTCTTCTTCCACCGCGGCGATCCCGTCTGGCTGTTCTTCGTGCTGGGCGTGCTTGGCTTGAGACAAGTCTCGCTGCGGCCGATTCCGGTTCGCCTATCTCGCTGATCCTGGACTGTCGATCTTCCGCAACTGGACTTTTCCGCTACGGCGCAAACGTCTAAGGAGAGCTTTCTTGCGGAGGTTTTCATGACGATCAGGCTCGTTCTCGCCGGTTGCGGCAATATGGGTTACGCCATGCTCTCGGGCTGGCTGAAATCCGCGAAGCTCGAGCCGCAGGCGGTGTTCGTGGTCGAACCCAACGCGGAACTGCGCCAGCGCGCCGAGCATCTCGGCTGCCGCGCCGCCGCCGAAGCCGCAGCCATCCCGGTCGACGCCTTGCCCGATCTCGTCGTCATCGCCGTGAAGCCACAGGTGATCCGCGAGGTGACGGCGCGGTACAAGCGCTTCGGCGACGGCAGGACGACCTTCGTCAGCATTGCCGCCGGCACGCCGGTCGCCACCTTCGAGGAAGTCCTGGGCGAGCTTGCGCCGGTGATCCGCTGCATGCCGAACACCCCAGCGGCAATCGGCAAGGGCATGATGGTGGTGTTTTCCAATCCGCTTGTCTCCGACGACGCTCGCCGCTTCGTTGTCGAACTGCTTTCGGCAAGCGGCGTCGTGACGACGATCGACGACGAGGGCCTGATGGACGCCGTGACGGCGGTTTCCGGCTCCGGCCCGGCCTATATCTTCCACTTCATCGAGGCGCTGACAGTCGCGGCCGAGAAGGCCGGCCTCCCCGCCGAAACCGCCAAGCTGCTTGCCATGCAGACCGTGTTCGGCGCCGCCTCGCTCGCCGCCGAAAGCGACGAGGAGCCGGGCGTGCTGCGCCAGCAGGTGACCAGCCCCAACGGCACCACCGCCGCCGCGCTTGCCGTGCTGATGGGCGGCGACCGCCTGACCAAGCTCGTCACCGAAGCGGTCGAGGCGGCGCGGCTCAGGTCGATAGAGCTGGGGAAGTAACCTTCGCTCCGTAGAGCATGTCGTCCTGCAGCCGGCGCAGCGCGTAGAGCCTCGTCGTCCGGTCCGGCGCGGCATTGTCCTCGGTCAGCAACCCGCCCTTCTTGACCGGCTTCAGCACCTTGCCGCCTTCGAGCAGGCCGACCGGAACGGTGCAACTGGCTCGGGCGTCGGCAACGGTCATGGTCCAGGAGCGGTAGCAGGTCTCGCCGATACCATCGAAGGTCTCCCCGGCGGCGAGGTCGCGTTTGGCGACCGCGCAGACTTCCGCCACCGGTCTCGGCAAAGGCACCATGTCGGGCTTGCCATGGAGCATGATGCGGGCGGCGGTGAGCGGCACCTCCAGCGAGGTCAGATGATAGGGCCGGAACAGGCCGTAATAGGGGCCTTTGCCGACATGGAGATCGTCCATGCGCTCGACGACGCGCGGGTGCATCGCCTCGACGATGACGAAGACGCCGGGCGCCACCCCCTTGCCGATCGTGTAGTCGACGACGCCTTTCCTCGACAGGAGGCCGCCATCCTCTTTCGGGATCAGCACCTTGGCCAGTTGATCGCGGTCGGCCTTGGGGCCGTGCATGCCGGAAACATCCGGGACCAGGCCGGTGGCATTGGCGATGGCGCACATCTCGACCATGGTCTTCGAGCCGTCGACGAACTCGACCAGCATGCGCGGGTTCATGTTGCGCCGGGCAGCCTCCTCCCGGTAATCGTCCGGAACGGCGTCGTGGTTGAGGGGATTGTTCTTGCCCTTGCCGGCCGCCACGATGCTCAGCCCGAGTGCCGAGGCGAACTCGATCAGTTCCATACAGCTTGAGGGCTCGTCGCCCGCGCCGACCGAATAGACGACGCCCAGCCGGTCGGCCTGCTGCTTCAGGTAGCAGCCGATGGTCACGTCGGCCTCGACATTCATCATCACCAGATGCTTGCCATGCTCCATGGCCATCAGGTCGAAATCGGCGGCGACGCCAGGCTTGCCGGTGGCGTCGATGACGACGTCGATCAGCGGGTTGGTGACCAGCATCTCGTTCGAGGTGATGGCGATCCTGCCGTCCTCGATCGCCCGGGTGACCCTGGAAGCGGTTTCGGCCTCTACCGCCATCGCCTCGTCGCCATAAGCAATGCGGATCGCCTCGCGGGCTGTGTGCGGGCGCCGCGTGGAAATGGCCGCGATCGAGATGCCCGGCATCAACATGCCCTGCGTCACCAGATCGGTCCCCATCTCGCCGGAGCCGATGACGCCGATGCGGATTGGCCTGCCCTCGGCGGCGCGTCGGGCAAGATCGCGGGCAAGCCCGGTCAGAGCGACATTGGTCATTCGAGAAGATCCACGGCTTTTGCCTCCGGCCCGCAATACAGGGAACGATCCCTGTTTGCCAACCAAACCAGACGGACATGGCGATTTCTTGCGCACGCTTTGCAAGGCCGCAGCAGATTTCCCCCAGTAACCCGCAGCTTTCCGGCCTTCGTAGCAACCAACTAATTTTCGGAAGAACTAATACTGCTGAGTCTATGCGCGGCGGCCCTGCGATTCGCCATTTGTTTCAGACTATTAACCATGGCGGTCTGTCTTGACGCGATTGCGGCTGGTCCGGACCGGAATGCGGTGGCCCGCCACACCCGGCTTCTGTGCCATTTTTGCTACAGTTTTTAACCCTAATGCCCGGAATCGCACTTTTGAGGGGTGTCTAATCCATTATATGCTCACATCCTCGAAAAATCTGATAGATACTCGCCGAAAGCTCCGGTGGCAGGCTTGGGCAAATAAGCGCCAATAAAAAAACAAATGGCGCGGGGATAGTCACGGGGTAGAAATGACCAGGACGGGTAAAGTGACCGTCGGCTGGCGGTTTGCGCTTGCCATTACGGTGTCGATGCTGGCTTGCGGAAGCGCCAGCGCACTCACACTCAAAGAAGCCGTTGCCGTCGCAGTGGAATCCAATCCGGAGATTGGACAGGCGATCGAAAATCGCGAAGCGACCGAATTCGAGCTGCGCCAGGCGAAAGGCCTTTATCTTCCCAGCGTCGATCTGGAAGCGTCGACCGGCGTGCGCCGCCTGGACAATGATACAAGGCGCGCGCTCGATCAGGCTCATGACCCGCTTTATCCGAACGAGGCCGATCTCACGGTTTCGCAGACGCTTTATGACAGCGGCGCGCGGCGCGCGGAACTGAACCGCCAGGCCTCGCGGGTCGACGGAGCCTCCTTCCGGGTTTTGGAACGGTCCGAGTTCATCGGGCTCGCGGTGGTCCAGGACTATCTTGAATACATGCTGCAAGCCTCGATCGTGGCCGAGGCCAAGAAGAACCTTGGCTTCCATCAGTCGATCCTCGGCGACATCAAGCAAGGCATCGCGGGCGGCGCGCTCAACGAGGCCGACCGGCAGCAGGCCGAGGAACGCCTCTTTGCCGCCAAAGCGCGGATGCAGGAGGCAACCGAAGAACTCGAGGCGGCCAAGATCCGCTTCTTCAAGAATGTCGGCAAGCCGCTGACCAACCCATCGCGCCCGGCCGACGTCGCGGCCGCTCTGCCGCGGTCGCTGGACGATGCGATCGGGCTCGCCAGGCAGAACAATCCGCGCGTCCATATGGCCAACAGCGATATCGACGCCGCCGCTTCGCTCGTCGATGCGGCGCGGGCGAAATACGGCCCGACGATCACCGCCGAGGGCGTTGCCCGGGGCGGCTATGATATCGATGGCGACAATGGCGATGCGAGCGACCTGCAGGCCCGGGTGGTGCTGCGCTGGAACCTCTATCGCGGCGGCATCGACAAGGCCAACGAGCAGGAACAGATCCGCCGTACCAGCGAGCAGCGTCTTGCGATGCACCAGGTGCTGCGCGAGATCGAGGAAGCCGTCCGCACGTCGTGGGACCGCCGCTTCCGCCAGGCAGATCTCGCAAAGACGCTGCGGCAACAGGCAGCCACGAATGAAAAGCTCGTCGCTTCCTATCGCGAGCAGTTCAAGGTCGGGCAGCGCTCGCTGCTTGATGTGCTTGATGCCCAGAACACGCGCTTCAATACCGCGACGCTGGCCGACACGTCGTCCTACGCGTCGCTGTTTGCGGAATACAGGCTGCTGGCCGCAACCGGAGAATTGCTGAAGACGCTCAACATCCAGCCGCCAAAGCAGGCCACGGCCTATGCGCAGACTGAGTTCGGCGTGCCGGCAACGGCCGATACCGAGACCTACGCGCGGACGCCGTCGGAACAGAAGAACGACCTGCCGTTCGACATCCTCGCGCCTGTCAGGAAAAAGTAGCCGATGTAAGCATGATCTTTCAGTCCTTCGGGGCGGATCGTGAACCAGCAACCCAATATCCTTTCGCCCAAGGAGGCCTTCAAGGCCTGCTTCTGCGCTGTCGCGGGCTATCTCGGCAGGCCGAGCGCGGAAACCGTGCTGTTCGCCGGCGTGCCGATCTCGGAGACGCGCATCGAGCCGGATGAAATCCGCCATCTGGCCGAACGCATCGGCCTGGAGGTCCAGGATTTCAGCCATCGCGATTTCCTGCGCGGCCGCTTCGATCTTCCGGCGATCATTTTCCGAGCCAGCCAGTTGCCGATCGCTCTGCTGGCGGAGATCGAGGGCGGGCAATATCTGACCGCGCCACAGGAAAACGGCCGCACCACGATCGACAGGACGGAACTCGCCGAAAGCTATATCAGCGGCGGCGCGTCCTTCTCGATCACCTATGCCAACCAGGCCGAAGAGATGACGGTCGGCACCGCCGCGCGGATCGAACGGCGCCACTGGCTGACCGGCACGATGGGAGCGTTCTGGCGCACCTATTCGAAGGTCGTGCTGTCGGCGGTCTTCATCAACCTGCTGGCGATCGCCTCGCCTATCTTCACCATGAACGTCTATGACCGGATCCTGCCGAACAAGGCGATCTCGACGCTTTGGGTGCTGGCGCTCGGCATCGGCGCGGCCATCCTGTTCGACCTGCTTCTCAAGACGGCCAGGGCGTCGCTGATCGATTATGCCGGACGCAAGGCGGACCTGCGGATTTCCTATCTGCTGTTCGAAAAAGTGCTGAATTCCTCGCTTTCGGCGCGGCCGGGGTCGACGGGTGAATATGCGAACCGTGTCACGCAATACGAATTCGTGCGCGAGTTCTTCACCTCCAACACGATCAGCGTCTTCATCGACACGATCTTCGTCTTCGTCTTCCTGGCTGTGATCTACGCGATCGGCGGCTGGCTGGTGATCATACCGGCGCTGGCCTTCGTCATCTCCGTCGTTGTCGGACTGATCACGCAGCGACGGATCGGCAAGCGGGTCGCCGCCTCGATGAACGAGGCCTCGCAGCGCCAGGCGCTGCTGGTCGAATCCATCTCCACGCTGGAGACGATCAAGTCGCTGCGCGCGGAAGCCTATCTGCTGCGCAAATGGGGCGAGCACTCCAAGAACGCGGCCAACACGTCGGAAAAGATCAAGGAGCTTTCGGCGGCGGCAGGCAACGTCACGGGCGCCATCCAGCAACTCGTCACCGTCGCCCTGGTGGTGGCCGGCGCCTATGCTTTCTCGGAAGGCCAGGTCTCGACCGGCGCCATCATCGGCACCGTGATGCTCGCCGGCCGCGCCGTGGCGCCGCTCGGCCAGATCGCCATCACGCTTGCCCGGTTCCGGCAGGCCATGCTGTCGCTCAGGATCATCAACACGATCATGTCGCAGCCGGAGGACCGCCCCGATACGGTCGGCTTCGTCAACCGGCCGATCCGCAGCGGTGCGCTGGTGTTCAGGAATGTCGGCTTCGCCTATCCGGGCACCGAGAACGAGGTTCTGAGCGGGCTCAACATCGCGGTCAGGCCCGGCGAGCGGGTCGGCATCATCGGCCGCATCGGCTCCGGCAAGACCACGATGGGCCGGCTGATCGGCCGGCTTTTCCTGCCGACGTCGGGGGAATTGCTGCTCGACGGCATCGACATCCGCCAGTATCACCCCTCGGAGGTCCGCGCCGCGGTCGGCATCGTGGCGCAGGCCGGCGATCTGTTTTCGGGAACCATCAAGGAGAACCTGTTGATGGCGGCGCCGGAAGCGACCGACGAAGAGATCGTCGATGCGGCGAAAGCCGCCGGCGTCGACGACTTCGTCTCGCGGCATCCGCGCGGCTACGACATGAATGTTGGCGAGCGGGGCACCAATCTGTCGGGCGGTCAAAGACAGTCGGTGGCAATCGCGCGGCTGCTCTTGACCAAACCGAAGATCGTCTTCCTGGACGAGCCATCGGGTTCGATGGACCTCGCCTCGGAACGGCAGTTGATCAAGCAACTCAAGGTGGCGTTCGACCGCAACACGACGCTGATCGTGTCGACCCATCGCTACAGCATGCTGGAGCTTGCCGACCGCCTCATCGTCATCGAACAGGGTCGCGTCGTCGCCGACGGGCCGAAGGAACAAGTCATCCAGGCACTGCAGAAGGGCAGTGCCTGATCGGAACGTAGACATGCTTGCAAGGGAAGATCGGCCGCCTCTTTTCGCCTCGGTGTCCGTCTATATCATCGGGGCGCTGTTCGTGTGCTTCACCGGCTGGGCGTCGTTTGCCGAGGTGGATGAGATCGCGCGCGGTGACGGCAAGGTCATACCCGCTTCCAAGACGCAGATCATCCAGGCCAGCGAGCCCGGCGTGGTGCAGGAGATCGCCGTCCAGATCGGCCAGACCGTCAAGAAGAACGACCTCATCATCCGTCTCGACAATTCGGGCAACACGTCGAGCCTCGGCGAGGAGAAGGCAAAGGCGCGCGCGCTGCAGGCGCGCATCGCCAGGCTGCAGTTCGAGCAGAGCGGCAATGTCGAAGGGTCGTTCCCCTGCCCCGCGGAGATCCAGAAGGCCGCGCCGGAAATCTGCGACAACGAGCAAAAGCTGCTTGTCGCGCGCCGCGACAATTTCGAGGTGAAGCTTTCGGTCCTCAAATCGCGCCTCGACCAGCGTGAAAAGGAGCTGGACGAGGCCAACGCCAATTCCGACCGCCTGTCCAAGAGCCTGGCCGTTACCGACCAGGAAGTGGCCCTGATCGAACCGATGGTCAAGAAGGGCCTGATGGCCAGGACCGAGCAGATCCGCGTCGAGCGCGAGCAGACGGACCTGCATGGCCAGCTCAACCTCGCCGGCGAGACCATCAAGAAGGGCCAGGCGGCGATCACCGAGGCGCAGCTGCAGGTGAACGAGCTCGGCCTGCAATTGCAGCAGGAGGCGTTGAGCGACCTGACGCAGGCGCTCGCCGATCTTTCCGTGGTCGACGAAACCATCCGCGGCGCCACCGACAAGGTGGCGCGCACCGACATACGTTCGCCGGTCGACGGCATCGTCAACACGCTGGACGTCAACACGCTCGGCGCCTTCGTGCAGCCAGGCGCGGTCGTGGCCGGCATCGTGCCGACCTCCGAGACGCTGCTGGTCGAGGCACGGGTTTCGCCGCGCGACGTCGCCTTCATCCAGCCGGGCCAGGAGGCGCTGATCAAGGTCACTGCCTATGATTTCTCGATCTTCGGTGGCATCGAGGGCAAGGTCTCCAACATCACCGCCGACAGCCTCGTCGACCAGAAGACGGGCGAGCCCTACTACCAGGTGCGCGTCGCCACCGAGAAGTCGACGCTGACAAGGAACGGCAAGACCTATTCGATCATCCCTGGGATGATCTGCTCGGTCGACATCAAGACCGGACGCAAGACGATCCTCAACTACCTTTTGAAGCCGATCAACAAGGCGCGTCAGGAGGCGATGAGTGAGCGATAGCGCCATCCACCCAGACGCTCCGCGCGAACGGCTGCTGCCGGCGCTCGCGGCCGAGGATTTCGGCCCGGAATTCCGCGTCGTGGCACGTGGCGGCGTGCGTCGCGGCATCCGGCTGGAGCGCGCTTTCTGGGTGTCGCTGAAGCAGATGGCGGAAAGCCGCAAATGCACGATCGGCATGCTGGTCGAGGAGATCGCCGAACATCACCCCGACCAGGGCAACCTCACATCGGCGATCCGGGTCGCCTGCATGCGGGGCCTCGCCGAGGAAAGCATGGAGCTGCGCAAGCTCGCGTCGATCCGCACGATCAACGCGATCCTGGTCGCCTGTCCCTCGCCCGCCTTCGCGCTGTCGTCATCGAAGAAGATCCTGACGTTCAACGCGCCATTCCAGCAACTGGTCAGGCGTCAGTTGCCGAACGTACCGGGTGACGACGGACGGCAGGACCTCAAGCTGGCGCTCGACCTCAATGTCACCGACATCTTCGCCAGGCTCGACGCCAATGGCGAAACACCGGTCACCAGCGGCTTCGTCATCGGCGCGGGCGAGCGCCGCTATCGCGGCCAACTCAGCGCCGTGCGCGCGCCCGTGACCGAGCCGGAACTCCTCATGGCCTTCGTCTTCAACGGCTAGAGCAGCCAAGCGGAATCGCTTGGCGTCGGACAAATCAGGCTAAAGCAAGAGAGCGGTTCTGCGTTTCGATGAAACGGTCAACCGCTCCGGCCTACTGCCTCAGATTTGAAGCAACGGATGTTTCCGGCACCCCTTCGCCGGGCGCCACCGCCGCAAGGCCGCCGGCGATATCGGCGACCTGCGTGCCGGACTTCGAGCCGTGGATCCAGGCGCGATCGGTGCTGAAGGAATAGAGCGGAACATAGTCGGGCAGCTGGGTATCAGCCAGGACAAGGTTGCTGAGGCTGTCGAGGATGAAGTTGCCGCTTCCCGTGCTCACCGACACAACGGCGTGGAAGAACTTGCGGCGGCGATCCTGGAGCACCACGAGCGACATGCTTTGCGCGGGAATCCCTGCGCGCAGCAGCGCCGCCATCTTCAGTATGGCGTAGTCCTCGCAATCGCCGGCGCGATGTTCAAGGACTTCCGAAGGCGTAGCCCAATGATCCAGCTCGCCATAGACAGCCATATCCGACTTGTAGGTGATCAGCCGATTGATGCTGCTGTTGATGAAAGACAGCTTCTCGCGGAAGCCCTTCTTGCTCGCGATGTCGACGATCTCGCCGAAAGCCGCGTTCTTGCGGTCGCAGGGGCTGCCGGCCGTGCAATCGAGGATCGCCTTGTAGACCGGAGCCCAGTGCGCCGAGACCGGGAAATTATGCATCGACAGCGCAACCGATCCGAACACGCCGGGGACGATCGCCGCGGTTTGGATCGGATCGACTCCCGCCGGAGCGCCCGAAGCGACCCCTGCCGCCTCGAGCGGACTGTAGGCCGAGGCAACAGCGCCGATCCGATATGCGCCTGCCGGCTGCCAGGGCCGCGGACGGTTCAGCGAAACGCCGCCCAGACTGGCTGGCGCGACCACGTTATGCGGGGCCGGATCCGAGCCCGAATTCACGCTGGCGGATGATGGATTTGCCGAAGCGGCGAGACCGATCGCCAGCAAGAGAACCTTGATCCCCGTCATCCCCGAGGCTGCTTTTTGTATTTTCATGACGCCCACCTTCGACTGTGGACGCTACCAATCTTGTCTCAAATTATCGGAAAGGAAGGTGGGTAAATTTCCGCGAATCACTCTATTCTGTTTTCATTCAAATTTTATTCAAATTTATACTTTCATTTACCAACCCTGCGACGCTCGCCGCGGTCAATTCGGCATTCGTCAAGAACATGCATAACTGGATATATCATGGCGATTTACCAAGTGTAAAAAATGCGATTCTCTACATATTCAAATATATGAAATAGATTGAAGGTCTGTTGCAAAGTCTGAGCCCGACATGTCTTTTTCCGGGAAACGCCGGAGGGGCTTGAGCTATGACGACCAATATCGAATTCGATGCCGTTTCAAATTCCTGGGACGAGCACACCAGCGCCGCGGAAAATCACATCTCGACCGGTGTCCAGGTCGCCCAGGCCGCCAACGGCCAGGGTGCGAGTGAACCAGTGCCTGTCGATGTCGGCAGCGGCGCGCCGGCGCAGGGCGCGGCCAATACGCCAGCGACAAACCAGCCGGCGGCTAACGCCAATGCCTCCGCGCCCAATGCTCCCGCTACCCCGGCCCCCAATGCGGCCGCAGGCAACGCGCCGGCCGGAAATGCGCCGGCGACGAATGCCGCGGCTTCGAACGCTCAGCACGAATACGTCGTGGAAGCCGGCAATGTCGTGAAGCTCCCGGCCAATGTCTCGATCGACGACATCAAGGTCGACGGACACAACCTCGTCCTGGTGCAGCCCGACGGATCCGAGATCATCATCAAGGACGGCGCGCTGAACGTGCCGACCTTCATCCTCGGCGACGTCGAGGTGCCGCGCGTCGCCCTGATTGCCGCCCTGGAATCGAGCCACATCAATGTCGCCTTCGGCGCCGATGGCTCGATCTCGGCCGGCGGAAACGGCTCGCCGAGCAGCGCCGGCGGCAATTTCGACCATCCAGCAGGCGATATCGGCAACGGCTTCGGTCTCAGCCCGCTTCTGCCGCCGACGGATCTGGCGTTCGGTCAGCCCGAGCATCGCGAGTTGTTCCCGGGGTTGGCGCCGAACCACGCGCCCGAGATCGATGTGACGCCGACGAATCCAAACCCATTGGACGGCTCCAATATCGTGGACGAGTCCGGCCTGCCGGTCATCGGCTCCAACCCGTCGGATGCCGCCATCCATGCCACCGGCACGATCCACATGACGGATGCCGATGGCGCGGGCGACCTCAAGACGGTGACGGTGAGCCTCGGCGGCTCGACGCAGACGGTGAACATCTCAGCCATCACCGGCGGGAACAGCCAGACGTTCGACTTCACCAGCGGCGGCGCGCACGGCACGCTGACCATCACCGGCTACGACACAACGACGGGCAATGCGACCTATACCTACACGCTGACCAATCCGGTTCACGACGCGACGCCGAACAACGGCGCGGACACCGTCAGCCCCGGCGACACCTTCACCTTGACGGTAACGGACGCCAGCAACGCGAGCGGCACCGCCAACCTCGTCATCGACATCAAGGATGACGTGCCTCATGCGGTCGCGGACACCAGCGGCATTGCGGCCGGGGCGCCCCAGGTCACGGGCAATGTCGAGAGCAACGACACCCCCGGCGCTGACGGCTATGCCGCCGGCGGCGGGGTTGTGGGTGTGGCCAAGGGCGACACCGGCGCAGATCTCAACGACACCGGCACGCTGGGCGGCACCGGGGTGACAGGCGCACACGGCACGCTGGTGCTGGGCGCGAGCGGCGCCTACACCTACACGCTCGATCCCAATGACGCGGCGGTGAAGGACCTGCCGAAGGGTCAGACGCTGACCGACACCTTCACCTACACGATCGCCGATGGCGACGGCGACCTGTCGCACACGACGCTGACGGTGACGATTACAGGCAGCAACCATACCCCGACGATCGACGTGACGCCGACGAATCCAAATCCGGCGGACGGTTTCAATATCGTGGATGAGTCCGGTCTTCCGATCGGTTCCAACCCGTCGGTTCCCGCCACGCAGGCCACCGGCACGATCCACCTGACGGACCCGGACGGCGCGAGCGACCTCAAGACGCTGACGCTGGGCCTCGGCGCCTCGACCCAGACGGTGAACATCTCCGATATCACCGGCGCGGGCAGCAAGACGTTCGACTTCACCAGTGGCGGCGCGCACGGCACGGTGACAATTACCGGCTACGATCCGGCTACGGGCAATGCGACCTACACCTATACGCTGACCAACCCAGTTCACGACGCGACGCCGAACAACGGCGCCGACACCGTCAGTCCCGGCGACACGTTCGCCCTGGCGGTGACGGATGGCAGCGGCACCACGGCCTCTGCCAATCTCGTCATTGACATCAAGGACGACGTGCCGACGGCGAAGGCCGACACCGACGCGGCGCAGTCGGGCGAGACGGTGACGGGCAATGTCGAGACCGGCACGAGCACGCATGGCACCGGCGCGGCCGACACGGCCGGAGCCGACGGCATCGCCTCGATCGCCTGGACCGGTTCGGTCACCAACGCCGGCATCACGACGGTCACCGGCACCTATGGCGTGCTGACGGTGCAGGCCGATGGCAGCTACAGCTACAAGGCCTTCGCCAACACCTCCGGAACGGACGTGTTCACCTACACCATCAAGGATGGCGACGGCGACACCTCGCCCTCGACGCTGACGATCAATGTGACCAACGGCCAGCCGCAGCCGGTGGCCGCGACGGGCCAGGTCGACGAGTCCGGCCTTGCAATCATCGGCAGCCATGCCGGGGATCCGACGCATCCGATCACGGCGACCGGCACCCTGACGCTTGGCGATCCGAACAGCCCGGTCGTGACCGGCGCGAGCGGCACGGGCGGCTCGGGCTCGGCCGACGGTGCGACCCACATCCAGGGCACATACGGCTATCTGACGATCGACAGCGCGGGTCACTACACCTACACACTGACGACGCCGGAGGCCAACGTTCCGGCCGGCAACAACGGCACCAACATCCAGAGCGGCACGGACGCCTTCACCTATACGGTGCAGGACGCCTTCGGCAACACCAACACCTCGACCATCACCATCTCAATCAAGGATGACGTGCCGACGGCGAAGGCCGACACCGACGCGGCGCAGTCGGGCGAGACGGTGACGGGCAATGTCGAGACCGGCACGAGCACGCATGGCACCGGCGCGGCCGACACGGCC